>DYGU01000019.1 GCA_020724525.1 Dehalococcoides mccartyi | reverse complement strand
CTCCTTTTTTCTTATTTTACAGGTGCACTGTGCGCTCATTTAATTCTCCTCCTTTCAGTCACTGATTCCCATCCATTTTCGGAATTTCTCCCCCTTCATCTTATCTCGTTCCTGGATTTGCATTACTATTTTTCGGACCTCTTCTTTCCACATTTGGGAATAATCCTCATCACTTACAGTCATACCTTCCTGACCCAATTCAGCCACCCGGTGCAGCACTCGATTCCATACTATAATCTCAATATCCTTAGCTGAGTAAACAGGTGGCAATTCCCCTTCCCTTTCTTTAGCCATCGTTGTTCACCTTCTCTACACTATCTCCCTGGCTCCAGTCTCCAACCACATATATAGCATCCCTTCTCCCTGAGTTCCTGCCTGACTACCCAACGCCCGCATTTGGGACAATTCGTTCTATAGGTTTCCTGGTTATCTTCAGCACCTACTTCTCCACTGTCAAAGATTTGAGCCAGTTCAGCCTCGCTCCTCGCCCCATGCCAGCCACACACATAACATCCCTTATTCAGGAGCTCTCTTTTTACCACTCTTTTCCCACAGGCAAGGACAGTGTAACCAGTAAGGAAGTTTAATTTCCCTTTCCTTTTCCTGTCTGGCATATTTATGGATTTCATCCAGAATAGCCTTTGAGATAGGGTCAACCATGTCAATACCCTCTCATAATTTCCTCACCAAAGCTGTTAAATAACCTAAATGAAACATAACCCCAAGATTAAAGAAAATTTGCCCAATAATAAAGCTTTCAATCAAACCGGGATTTCCATTTTTAAACAATAAAGCTATGCCACTAACAAGAAGAACCAGAAAACCAACTACTTCAAAAACGATAGCGGCAATAAGTATTCCCTTAGGCATCTTCAATTTTTTGTTAGTCTCCTCATCGTCAATTACTTTTTAAGTTAGTGGTATTATCCCCTTTGCCTTGGCGCTTATCCAGCCACACTAGGGACAGCCGATGGTAAGAAGTTCCTCGGTGGGTACCCTTTTGTCACATTGCGGGCAGCTCTCTTTGGCTACCATTGCCTCCTCCCAGGCTGCTGTATCCATCCTTGTCCCTGAAGGGAACTCCAGACCGTATCTGGCTGTGGTTTCGAAGGAGGCAAGGGCTGCCCTTATTTTGATGCCCAGTAGCTCAACACCGGCAACGGACACTGTGATGTCAGCATTAATCACCAGTCCCTTGTCCAGAATACGGCCTATCACATCTATTAGGGTACCTGTGCTATCTCTTTCTGCTTCTAAAGGCATTGCACATTATCTCCTTTTAGCCAGCTCATATTCTTTCCAGCTATTTGATGATTTCCTCAAGCCTCCTCTTGAGCTCTGCTTCCCTTTTTCTATATTCCTCCTCGCTTATCTCCCCGGATTCATACCTCATCCTGTTCTTGAGGAGCTCTCTCCCAAGTCTGGTTTCAATGTCTGCCTCCTCTCGAGCCTGAGCTTCGACTTCACGGGCAATAACCTCAAGCCCTTTTGCCGGGATAGTTAAAGGAGCGGTCAACAGATACCCTAAAGCCTCAAATAACCCTATTTCTGTAGGCGCTACCACTCTTCTTCGAGGTATTTCCTCAGCTACCAGCCCCGTTGGCGGCATGCCCAGATGACGCCATGAGGTAATGGCACAGGGTTTCTTGCTGACTAAAGTGGCAGGCGTAGTAGCGGTGAATGGCACTACTCCGCTAACCATACCGACTCGAAGTCTTGGCGACATTTCTAACCTTCCTCATTACCTTCATCGACCAAATCTGCCAGGGATTTGCCGGACCATACCCTTGAAGACGGTTTGAGGTAACTTCGGTTTTGCCCGGACTACCTTTGCTGAGTCATCTGCCAAAGCCCACCACCGTCTCTGACAGCTAAGACAACCCCATAAAGCCTGCTTACTCAACCTCATCTCAATGCGAATATTATTTCCACCGCACCACGGACAGACCTCAGCTTGGCGTGCTTTAGCAAGGCTAAGGGTAGCACCCTCCTCCTGGGAGAAATCTTCCAGAGTTCCGGGGCCAGTGACCGTCTTTGTCATTTCCTTGAACCCAAGCATTTCTCCACGAGTCAGAGAAAATGGTAATCTGGCGATGATATGGGGTGGTATGGCAATATTCGCTATAAGGGGAATTCTGGTGAAATCCGGGCGTGAGATAATATCCCCGCTGAGTATGTTTACAGAACAAGCCCGGGGAGGCAAAAACCGTTGCTTCTTTTCCGAGGAACGATTTTGTGGAGTCACCTCTTTCTCCTCTCTACCGACCCACCCGTTTGAGCCTAAGTTCCAGAATATTATTCCTCCAGCTTGCCTCAATCTCACCAACACTGACTGGGCACGGAAATGTCACTTCTTCGCAGTATTTCCTACCGCCGTGTGAAGAAATAACCAGAATGCCGTTCTTCACTTCGTAGGCAACATCCGTCTCTTCCATGCCAGGAAGTTCGGCTACTACCACAACATGCTCTTCCTCTTCGAAGACATCGATGATTGGCTTCCAGACTTTCCCAATCCGTTCTTTCAAGGCATCACTCGCAGTCCGTGGTATCCAGGGGGTTCTCACCTTTTCTAACTCATCCCATTCCCTGCCTGTGGAATGCTTCACTCTAGAACCCCTACCGGTGGAAAACTTTATCATTTTATAATAACCATTCTTTTCTTTAATCCAACCTTCAGACCAGAGATTGCCTCATTTCCTCAAGCCGCTTTATAGCATCATCCAGCTTCTGAGCAAGAACCGGCTCTTGGCAACGCTGTCTAAGCTCGCCCAGTTGACTCAGTATATCAGAGCAACGCTCCAGCCATTTGTTTCTTACTTCTGCCACCTTTTCAGTCAACCCCAGTCTCTCCAGTTCCACCGGCTCACCAAGTATCACCCTGGGATGAAACATCTCTGCGGAGCGAACTAAAGCATCGATTGCATCCATTAACTGAGCTCTTTGTTCTTCCATCTCTACAACCTCCTATATCGCTTGCTTTCTCCTAACTTCTTCTACTGAGGGCAGCCGCCTCCAGATACCTTGTCCTTGCCTCAACTGCCTTTTCTTTCTCTCCCTTGCTCTCCCAGATCATCCCCAGATTGTAATGTGCTTCCATCAAGTTGGGATTCAGGCTCACTGCCTTTTGATACTCTGTTATGGCTTCCTCAACCATCTCTTTATTTTTGTATGTCACGGCTAAGTTGTAGTGTGCCAGAGCATCCTTGGGCTCAAGTTCTATTGCCCGCTTGAGTTCAATAATCGATTCCTCGTAGTTTCCTATTACGCCATAAATAACCCCAAGGTTATAATGTGGCTCCGCCAAATTTGGTTCAATCTGGATAGCTTTCTTGTACTCTGCTATGGCGAGGGCATGGTCTCCGGTACCATCGTAGGCAATTCCCAGATTATTGTGCGCTTTAGGGTTATTAGGGTTAATTTCTAACGCAAGTTGAAATGCTTTGATAGCCTCATCATAGAAACCAACACTAAGATAGGTAGCTCCCAGGTTGTCATAAGCTTGATGCAGCTTGGGATTAAGCTCGATGGCTTTTTTACATTCTAAAATAGCTTTTTGGTATAGACCTTTGTTTTTATACATAATGCCTAAATTGTTGTGGGCTTCGGCAAAAGCTGGATTTACCGCTATAGCGCTAAGATACTCCGCAATAGCTTCATCATAGTCACCCTCATCCCGATAGTGGTTGCCACGGATAAAGTGTCTTTCGGCTGTATTCATAATCTGCCACTCGGCTAACAATGTTTTCTAATTAGAGTTAGAACTGTCTCTCTAATGTTTGGCTTCTTACTATCAGTAGCTGGAATTGTGCCGGTCGTATCTGCTTCGGCACCTAAAACATCAAGGCAGGCTTGAGTAAAGTTTTCATCCTCAGCCGTGGCGTGTCCTTGACACAAACTCAACACCTTCCCGATCATAATGCAAGCGCGCACAGTTGGGGTGAATTGGTAGTACTTCGTTTGCCTGAAATCTCTGACAATATCTACAATCTTCTCCGCATCTTGCTGGGATATACCGGACTTAGCTTGAGTGATGGCGATTTCTGTGTCCCTATCATAGTGGCTCAGGTTGATGGTTATCATTCTGTCTATTAGCGCATCCTGGGCTTTATAAATGCCAGCATACTCCTCCGGGTTGCTGGTAAAAATGGCTGAAAAATCCGGGTGAACCTGCAGGTACCCTTCCTGCCCCCGCGCTGCCGGGAGGTCTAATATCTTCTCCCCCAAGACCGACAGCAGCACATTGTTTGCCTCGGGACGGGAGCGGGTGAATTCATCGTAGAGAAGGGTGAACCCGTGCTTACAGGCCACTGTGATCCGGCCATCAACCCATTTTCTTTGCACATCCTCTTCGGTTTTGAGGACGGAGTGGATGAAGTTATCCACTGTTTTTCTCAGCCGGTAGCCGTACTCACCGCCTACCAGGTCTGAGGTGCCAAACTCTTCATCTCACGGAATCAGGATTACTGGTCGTCCAATTTGAGCCGCCACATACATAGCTAAGGTCGTCTTGCCTGTGCCAGCTGGATCCCTGAAATGGACAGGAAAACCAGCGCCGATGTAGCGCAGAGCTCGCCTTATTATGTTCTTAACATGTGGTGTCAGCACAAGACCCGGTTGCTCAGGCTCTATTATTATGGGCATAACCTCTGATACTGGTCCAAAATCACTTACCATTTTTCCTCCCTCCCTTAACCGTTGCTTAATCTTTGCTGAGCTTTTCCTTTATATAAGCCTCAACTACACCTAAAACTACACCTTCGGAGCAATTCTTTTCCCGAGCTATAAGCATTAGTTTACTGAAGAGCCGATTAATGATAGCTGGAGCTGGGTCTTTCCTTGCTATAACATCAGGCTCGGTGAGCAAAGCATCTGTATCTTGGCGGATCTCCTCACTCAAGAGTTTTTGCCCCTTCTCGGTAAGACGGGAGGTGCTCTCTTCTTTCCTAAACTGCTCTCTAATAGCTGGTTCGATGAGGATCTTCCATATAGTTTCCACGCGATCTCTCATTATAATCAGGTCATCCCGAAGCTTCCAGAGAACATTTACCTTGGTTACCAAAGTCCCACAAACAATACCCCAGCTAACCCCTAAGCCGATAAGAGCTAAAACCCCACTTATGAGGGCAACCATCTCATGCCATTCCATTTTCTCCTCCTATTTCTTCAACCAAGTTAAAGTGTTCATGGCAATCTAATTTTAGCCAGAGTTTCCATCACATCCTCTTGTCTTGCCTTTAGTATGGATAGCACTCGAGTAAACGCCTCTTCCAGCCTCTCCTGCCCTGTTGAGGTTAAGGCATATTTTCTCCCAACCCTGTGGACAAGCTCTTTCGTGATCAGATACCGGCACAGGTAATCAGCCATCTCGGATCCCATCCCTATCTTGGAAGCCACGGCTCTCCCATCAGCTTCCCCCAGCTCCCTAAGGGCTCTCAAAACTTTTAGCTCAAGAGCAGTTGGTCGGTACATTTTTTACCCCCCAAGTGCCTTCGCAGCAAGGGTTAAAATTAAACCAGCAAAGCCTATCATCGCCGAGCCAATTATAATATAAAGAAGCCCACCAGGGTTTTTAAGGCCCTTCTCGGCAGCTCTGCGCAACATTTCCTCTCTCCAACCGCCGTAAATAGCCATACCCAATCCCATTGCGGTAAGAGTGAGCGCCAAAGCAATAATAATCGTTTGAAAGATCAACATACCCTCTACTTAACTCCCTCTGACCTTCCAATCTAATTTAGACCGCCGGTACATAAGGAGGCTGATCCCAGGTCTTGGATGCTGCCTCTTCACCTTCTGGGGTGAGCCTGTATTTCCGGTTAACTGATGGCGCAGTCGTCTGGATCAGATAGCCCCCTATGACTAACTGCTGGCAAAGATACTCGGCATAATCAGGTGAAAACCCTGTTCTGTCAGCTATCTGCCACTTATTTGCCTCCTTCAAGCTCTTGACTATCCGGAGAACCTTTCGCTCACTGCCAGTTACTAACACCTTTTTTCCTCCTTTCTCAAGAAACTTCGTCTATTCGCTGGTAAAGGTGCCTGGCGGCATATAGCTGGCCGTTCTTTTCAAAATCTTCGGCGATTTTCAACAGTAGCCTGTAGGCTTCCTGTGCCTCATCACTGTCAGGGTAGCGGTCGATAACATTAAAGTAGTCGTATATTGCCTGGTAGATATTCCCTCTTTCCTGGTGTTGCTTCCCCGTTCTCATCATGAAGCGGGCGGTTACTGAACCTGTCCGCCCTATTTTCTTAGCCATTTTTTCAAAACCTCCTTACATTACTTGCCTGCCACTAACTGCGCCACAAGTCGGCTATTTTTCTCCTCTGGAACTCCATAGATAGCCTCCATCATTAAGCGCAATTTCTCAAGGCCTACAATTTGGTAGGGAAAAAGAGGAACCTCGGTTATGTTGAAACCAAGGTCATTCAGCTCCTTGAGGCGCTCTTGCTGCTCCCCGTGCTTTGTCGAGCAAAAGCAGCACTCGGTGGGAGGGACTACCATATTAACTATCACCTCCCGGCAGGCTATCCTCAGCTTAGTGAGACGTTCCAATAGACGTTTTGTTTCCGCTACAGACATGGCTTCGGGGATAGTGACACAAACAAACTGGCAGCGCTTAGCGTCACGAAGCACCCCCTCAACTAGCCTTAGCTGTTTTGACCTTTTCAAGAGGAGCTCAGCAGTCTTATTCAGCCGGACTCCAGTCACCCCCTTATATTTTATGATCGGCCTGAAGGCAGTTTTGAACCATTCCCGGACAATATCAGGGAGTTCCAAAAAGCGCAGTGCATGTCCAGTGGGCGTCATGTCTAAGATATAGCGGTCAAACTCACGGCCTTCCATTAAGTCCATAATCTTCATCAGCGCCATGAGCTCGTCTATCCCCGGCGGGGTGGAATTGATAAACTCCTCCATAATCGCCCGGTCGTAAGGAACATTGACGCCGCCCTTGAGGAAGGAGTTGAAAACTTCATCTATACTTTCCCGATATTCTTTTTTCAGTTCCTCCAGCAGGCGATTAGCATCTATCTCCATGGCAAAAAGGTTGTCTGCCCCAGAGATAGGCGTGATTTTGTCACCAATTTCCTGGCCGAAGCTATCACAAAGTGAGTGGGCCGGGTCAGTGGAAAAGATGAGAGTTCTTTTCTTGTCCAGACTGCTCAGGTAGAGGGCAGTAGCTGCTGCTGAGGTTGTTTTGCCAACACCTCCCTTGCCACCAAAGAGAATGAGTTCCACTTTATCCACGCCCTGCCAGTGGCTGCGTCCCAAAGATATAGCCACTTTGGGCTCAACAGGCTCCAGCTCAGGTAGCTCCTCTCCGAGGATAATCCGGCTATAGTTGGTGAGGCGCTCTCTCCCTTGCACCTCCCGGGGCAAAAGGGGCACCTTGATCAGGTTGTATGAGGAAAATCTTTGCTCTATCTCCTTAAGGCTTTCTTTAATACTCTCGTGCCGACTGTGGCAGAAGGGGCATTTGCTCTCATTAACAACCCGGTTTATCAGGATGTTTCTTACGGGTACTTTCAGCCTCTTGAGGACATCAAGAAGCCTTTGAGTTTCCTCAATAGCCATTTCTTCAGGGATAACGACCGGGACAAATTCCGTCAATTTCTGATCTGTAAAGAGGGACTTAACCAGGCGCACGTCAGCAAACTGCTTAGCTAAGAAGTCATCGACCTTGTCTTTTGGGTGCCTGCCGGTCAGCCGATGGACAATATAGCGATACTTCTTCTGCATCAGTTCCAATAGGTCAAGCCATTTAAGCATTAGGTCTGGAAGTTCAAGCAACTTGATGGTATGTCCCGTAGGGGCAGTGTCAAGGACGAGTAGAGAATATTGGCCATCCTTAACGATATGGGCTATCTCGATTATCGCCATCATCTCATCCAGGCCCGGTAAGGAGAGGGAAAGGAATTCAGAGATGTCCTCCTGGTCAAAGATAGTCCCGCGGTAGGCAATTGTCTCCAGCTCCTCTCTATACTTCGCCTTGAACGCTTCCAGTCTCTTCGGGGCATCCATTTCCAGAGCGAAAAGATTGACTGTTCCTTCTATTGGCGTGACCTTGTCTCCGATTGGCTGGTCGAAACTGTCTGAGAGGGAGTGGGCCGGGTCGGTAGAGATGACCAAACCCTTTTGTTCAGGTCTCTGACCGGTAGCATAAAGGCTGGTAGCAGCAGCGGCTGTGGTCTTCCCGACCCCACCTTTGCCCCCAAAGAGCACAAAGCTTAGCTCCCGGTTATGGAGAAAGCTCGGTGCCTGGTATCTCATATCCTGTTACTCCTCGGCCTCCTCATAAGGCTCTCCCCGGAGGCGCGCCCTCTTTTTAGTGAATTTTAATAGCTCGCCGTTTTCATCAAGGACAGCCACATAAGTGCTGATAACGTCGGTGCATTCGGGAAGCCTGACCATCTCCAGCATGTCCACCGAGATATGCCATCCTTCCTCATCTTTGTAGCTGCCCACAACCGCAACCGGCTTGAAGCCAGTCACTTGAGCTAGCTGCTGCTTGGCTCGTTCTGCCAGCTCGGCTATTTTCATAACCATCTTCTCCCTCCTTGGTTAGATTTTGCTCACTTTTCCTCTTTGGCTTTGCGAACAGCATTCAACTTATCCAGTATTGCTGTCTCCTGCTCCGAGTACTCTTCATCATTGACCTCCCCCAGTTCGTAGCGCATCTGTAGCTCTAAGAGTTGCCCCTGAAGTTTACCTTCATCAAATTCCTCCCTTTCCACTTCCTCAAAAATCTTCTTACCAAGCCAATAAACAAACCTCGGAGCACCGAGCACGGGAAGTGTCAGTATGTCAATCAACAGACTTCCTCCACCTTCCGTTCTAACTACTCGCCTTTTCCTTATTGGCCTCTTCGCCATCTTAGCTCCATTTCAGTCTTCTTCCCAGGTGACCACAATCTCGCAGAAGTTGAAGGGAGGGTTAGGCCCGGTGTACTTCAAGACGATCCTTTCCCCTAATTCGTCATCAAGCTTTCTCACCAGCTCGTCAAAGGCTTCCTCCCGACGTTTGTCAATCAGGAAGGCTACGTTCAGAACCAGCATATCCATGATAATTTTGTTCTCTCGAACCTTATCGGTTATAGGACGAATGCGGAAGAGAAGCTTTTTAGCTTCTCTATCTCGCTTGGCATCCAGAGCTGCCTTGACCATTTCCCCAAGGCGTATCCTATCGAAATGAGTCGCCTCAGGGGCGCGACCCCCGAGCGAATCACGAAACCTGCGTATCTCCTCGTTTTCAGCGACGATTTCATCGAAGATCGCCTTTTCATCACGCCAGAGCACCTTCAACCCAAGTTCAACCTTACCCTCCATCTCGCTATGCCGGTCATGAAACTCCTTAAACCTGCTTTTAAGGAGCTTATACCTGATATCGTCCTCCGGGGAAGTGGGACCTTTCCTGGTTACGGTTCCAAATCTTATGGGGAGGACAGTGAACCCTTCTCCTATCATTACCCGCTCGATCACCGTCTCATGAGCCATCATATTGGCTCGGGTACTGTCGTATTTCATATCTGGCGAGTCGCTGACTACACAGGCCAGGTCTTCAAAGACCACAGTATAGACGCTGTGGCCACCAATCCCTTCTAAACTGTTAAAGCTGCGCTCCTCTCCACACTTTACAATACAATATAAATACCTGGCTTCTCTATTTTTATCTGCCATACTAAGAAATCTCTGATTTGATAGCTATAGCCCCTTCGCTCTCCTGCTTCTTACTCTTTCACCACTATATTAACGAAACTATATGGTGGTGCTGGCCCTACATACTTAAACTTCAGCCGGTCACCATATCTTGTCGTCAACTCCTCCACCTGGTTATCGAATTCCCTCTCCCACCCCTTATCAACCAGAAAGGCGGCATTCATTATCATATCATCGCCATGGGTCTTATTGAGGCGAAAATCGGGGGCAATGCTTCTTAAAGGACCCAATAGCGTTTCCGCTTCTGCTGCCTTCTTCTGCTGTAACGCCGCTTTAATTGCTTCTCTTAGGGCTGTTTTCTCCTCGCTACTTTGCCCGGAGGTTCCCAAGGGCATCTTTTTCACCAGTGTTGAAATACCCTCATTTTCCTCCACGATCTCTCGGAAAATTGATTCCATGTCTTTCCATAAGACCTTTAGCCCAAGTTCCACCTTGTTGTCAACATATTTTAACAAGCTCATGAACTCGGCATATCTTTTTCTGAGGAGGCTACGGATTTCATCGGCACTAGCTGCCACTGTCTGAAACCGCACGGGCAGGACAGTATAATCCTTCATCACTTCCTCAACGACCTTCTCGTGGGTAACCATGCTCTCACTGCTAACCACATATTTTGTCATGGACACATTGCTGATAACCGACCCAAGGTCGCGATAACAAACGGTGGTCACCTCGTCACTACGACCACCAATGCCTATAGGACCAAAGCTCCTTCCTTCATGACCCCTGATTATGCAGTAAATGTATTTTCCTTCCTCTAACATCTCAGCACCCGGCAGTCTCTTGATCCTCTCTGAGTCCCGAGCGCTTTATCGTTATGAGAAACGTGTCATCAATAGCCTGGGGAGTGAGAAGATAGCGCTCCTTTTTAGAATGACGACGACCTGCGCGTCCCCGGCAGTAGGCTAATAAGAGTGTACATGCCTCGCGTAATTTGGCAAAGCGCTCTTCAGCTTGCTCGTCCCCGGGGTTGCGGTCGGGGTGGACTTTGGAACCAAGACGGCGGTAAGCCCCCTTCACCTCCGCCTCAGATATCACCTCCCCCAGGCCCAGCAGGCGCCTTGCCTCCTCCAGCTTGTTCGGGTTGGGTCTCATTACCTCGACAGTACTGAAGCTGTATGGGGGGAGAGGACCAATAATGCGGAAATTAATCTCATCGCCAAAAACCTTATCAAGTTCCTTGACCTGGTTATCAAAGTCCTCTTGCCTCGCCTTGTCAATCAAAAAGGCCATGTTCATCACCATCCCATCGGAAAGCAAAGCATTGGGTTGCAGATCTAAAGCAGCGTCCTTAAGGAAATCTACCATTCGCTCACGGTAGCTATCTCGCCGCCTGTCCAGCAGTTCCTTCACTCTTTTCCCAACCTGAACCCGCTGCTCAAGGGTCTCCTCAGCCGGCTTCCCTACCATCTGCTCCTTGAGACGTAAGAACTCCTCCTGGTTGCCAATTTCCTGAAGCACCTTGTGGATGTCCCAGGTGGCGGCGACTTCCACCTCAACTTTGTCCTGAATTTGGTGCAGGGCATCACTGAACTGGGTATACCCTTGTTCTAAAAGACGCCGAACCTGTCTATTCTCAATAAGCGTCCCAAACTTTAGCGGCAGGATGGTGAACCTCTCCATAACTCTCTCAATAACGGCCTGATGGGACATCAAGCAACTTATAAGTTCTTCTTTAGCCATATCCCGGAACTCTCTTCCATCATAATCGCTAATAACGCAGCCCAGCCCCTGATGCACAATAGTGTACACTTCCTTGGAGCCATTGCCCAAACCGATCGGACCAAAGCTGCTCTCCTCATCGGTAAGGATGATGCCATAAACGTATTTCTGAGCCATTTATTTTACTGACCTTCTTAACTTTTCAGTGCTTTCTTCGACCACTCCCTTACCCCTACAGGTAAAGCACGAAAGACCCATTTTCTCGGGGCGAGGTTCCACACCGGTGCCCAGGCAATTCGGGCACACCTTGGTCGGACCCCTGACGTGTCTTACCCCGGTGCCACCACAGAGACTGCAGGTGAGTCGGGTGCCTGGATGGACTCCAGTCCCCTGGCAAAAAGCGCAGCTCACGTATGGACTCCTTACGCGGATGGTACCTTTCCCTCCACAGGCAGGGCAGGATGATAGGCAGGACAATATCCCAAAAGGGTCTTTTCCGCTTCCCTCGCAGAAAGCGCACGGCACAGTCACCACTTCCGCAGCTTTCATCTCCTCAGCTGCCATGATAACCTCAGTCCCTTGCTTTCTTAATGATTATTTCTGCCCTTTTTTGTTTATATTCCTGCTCTGTTATCTCGCCCCGCTCATACTTTGCATAAATTTCCTGAAGGTTGTCTGGGCTAGCAGACGTTCCGCTGGTTACTGGCTCAGCTTCTTTCACGTCTCCTAAATATTGCCAGCAAGAACTACAGAACACTCGATCTGTCTTGTTTAACTGACCACAGCCAGGGCATTTTATGCTTAAGGACGGCTCGGTCTTTGTTTCTTTTCGCCACCCTCTTCCTTCCAGCTCTCGCCAGCCTTTAGGCGTCATCTCGCACTTACCCGAGCGGTATACATTGATATAGTCAGCTCTACCTAAGCCTTCAAGAACAATCCGTACATAATCACTGCTAAACCCTATCTTCCTGTTAACCACTTTTATAGTCGTAGTACCGCCGGCTTCAGCAATAGCCCTCAACGCATCCAGTTCGGTGCCGCTTAGCACTACTTTGCCTCCCCAATCACTTTCTCATCAAGATGCGGACTTCCCTGATCTCTTGCCAAATCTTTTTAAGCTCCTCATTTATATAAGCAAACCTTTCGTCTAACCTCTTATCCCTTTCTTCAAGCCTCCCTTCTAATCTACCCAAACTGTAAAAACCTCTAATTACAAAAGTTAAAAGCACACCTAACAGAATTACAATTAAGGACAATAAAATTTCCTCAGCCACTTATTTGCCCTCTTTTTATAGAGCAAATACCCATGATATCCCTTTGCTGCTGTCAGACCTTTAAATCTTCACTTTTTTTGCCTGTTGGAGGTCGTATTTCCCCAGCCACTTTTCCCATTTACCATGCCTTGCCAGAAATTCTTTCCTGTAGCGCTCAAATACCTTCTGCTCATCTTTAAGAAACGCCAGATATGCTTTTCTGTAGCGCTCCGTTGTCTCTCTCCTTGTCCATATATCCGTATGGCATTTCACACCTCCTTTCTAGTATTTCTTCTGCCTTTGTTGCTACAGGCTTGCTTCTCGCTCTAACCTTTGAGCAAGAGAGTCCTGCCTGACGCCCTTTCCCATAGCTCGTGCCCACTCCACAGCTTTTAACCTCATGGCAAGGGCACCGATCGCCGCTGCGTTTAATCTGACCCTATTTTTCTTCCCCGCTTCTGGTGGCTTATAAGCTTTCCATACCACCTCGGTATCTTTTCTTCCGCCCTCAGCCACGGTTTCCAAAGGCATCTGACACAGGGATATCATGGGTATTTCGCCCTCTCGATGGATAGTGGTTCTCTTCTCTACTTCCTGCTCTCTTTCCCGTTCCTCCATGGCTTGCTCTAAGCGAGAGACACGCTGTGGTCTCTTACCTGATATCCTCGCCTTCTCCTTGGCCATTTCAATTCTGGCAATGGCATCAGGACTCATCCTTTGTTTCTTATCTGCCATCCACCCTCCTTCTAGAGTATTTGAGGTTTTCTCTTTTGCTCGCTCATTTTTAAACCCTTTTCCCCAGTTTTCCCAATAATTTTAACCCTTTCAGGTCTCACGGTTTAAGTTGCTAAGCAAACCCCTCCGTCCTTGATTCTCCTACCTCTTCTTCACCGTAAAAACGCCGGCTCCTTTGCACTTGAGGCAAGGGAGCTGTGAGCCAGTGACACGCCCCAGTCCCCGACAGACATCACATTTCTCAATCGGCTCCTTGACCCCGATCACTCCTTTTCCACGACAGGCAGGACAGGTGATGTGGGAGCGAGGCTGGGCTTCGCCGCTTCCCCGGCAGAAGGCACATACTACCGCTGAGCTAACCTCATTAAAGCCCTTCCCCCGGCAAACAGGGCATTGTGACCTCATGTGAACCTGTATGCCCGTTCCTTTGCAGTAAGCACAAGGGAAAGTCTTCCCCGGTAACACTGTCCCTGTCGTTCCTATTGTCCCAGGCCTTGTTCCGTGTCCTGTCAATCGGTAAGGCCGCCACTCCATCTTGATACCTCTCCCCCTAATAGTCCAGAGTCATCTTTGTCCACTTTTTCCCTTCGTGCTTATCACTCTGTTGCTTGCCCTCTGGTTGGCTGGGGCGATTAGGGACAGACTCCTGCGAGATACTTAACCTTTCCAGCACCTTCTCCTCCTGGGCGACTATTTCCTGTTGAACATCACTTGTCCGTTCCTGCACCCGCTTCTTCCGCTTTTCTACCCAGCTCGCTTCCCTTTTTAGTCTTGTCTCTTCTTTCTGAAGCAAGTAGAGGTCTAGATAGTAACGGTCGTCGCGGCGGGGCATGGAGCGAAGGCGCTTACTTATCCCGGTCTTGATGTCTTGTACACCTTTAAGGTCGCTGACAGTCTTACTACACCTTTTTGCTTGCTTCTCTTCCCCTTCAGTCGTATCCATTACACCTCCGTTTCATAGCTGGCGGCATTGCAATTCCACCCGAAGAGGACATTCTCTTATCTAGCGGTTTCCCTGGCAGAAATCATTATGCTCTTCTTGGCAAGGACCTTCACTTCCACAAGCTGCCCGGGCTGGAGTCCAACCTGACGACGGATGTTATCCGGGATAGCAATCTTCCCTTCTTTATCTACCCTGGCAAAGGCACGCATTAAAACAGGCATCTAACACCTCCTTTCAGCAATACTGGTCAATCAATTTGTTCACCACCTCTCTTACCTTCGAGGCCTGAGTCTTGCTCCCTACCCGACTCGTTTCTGAGGTCAGTATATCCAGGCATAGCTTCCTGAAGGTCTCATTTCGGGCGTCAACCACGCCGTGGAGCACCTTCAGCGTCTTGCCAATCATCATGGGTCCGCGGACGGTGGGTTCGTATTCACACACACCTGACTCCCTCAGAGCCCTGACAATGCGGACGAGCTTTTGTGCCTCTTGGCGAGAAAGTCCTGATTTAGCCTCGATTATCCCTACTTCCGTCTCTTCATCAAAGTGACTCAGGTCCAGGGTGACCATCCGGTCGCGGAGCGCGTCCTGGCTCCGATAGACACCAGCATACTCTTCAGGGTTGCTGGTAAAGATAGCAGCAAAGTCGGGGTGGACCTTGAGGTAGCTATCACCCCTCCCTGGCAGCAGGCAGGTCCAGCATCCTCTCCTGGAGGACGGAGAGAAGGACGTTATTCGCCTCGGGACGAGAGCGGGTAAACTCATCGTAGATCAGGGTAAACCCATACTTGCAAGCTATGGTGAGGTGGTTATCCACCCACCTCCTGGTCATCTCCTCCTCTGTCTTGAGGACAGAGTGGATAAAGTTATCTATCACCTTTCTCAGCCGGTAGCCATATTCCCCACCCACCAGGTCTGATGTGCTAAACTCCTCGTCTCCGTGAATCATCACCACCGGGCGCCCCAGCTTGCTGGCCACATGTAGAGCCAGAGTTGTCTTCTCTGTTCCCGATGCCCCCCGGAAGTGAATAGGAAATCCGGCAGCAATATAGGCCACGGCTCGGTCCACAATCTCCCTGATGAACTTTGTCTCCACAAAATTGGGCAGGGGTCGGGGTTCCAATAATGTTGCTCTCTCTTCAGTTACCATAAAATTCACCTCCTTTCGGCTTGGCTGTGCTAAAACTATAAGCGACTAACCTAAAAAGCAATGACGGTCACCCGTAACTACATAATGTAATCAGTAGTGACCGTCAACGCTTTCTCTCACATAACTTCACCACCTTCAGAATTATGTTAAAGAAGTGGCTGAAACCTAGTTGCGATGGTAGCTACTATTAGCTCAGTCACCTAACTTGCTATCTATATCATAGAAAGGTTCTAAAGTCGTTCCTTAGACGCTTAAGCCACTTACCCAAGCTATATGGCAAAGTAGAGCAGGTCCCTTTTCTCCACCTTGCTCTCGTCTATCAAGTTTCTGAGTATCCTTGCCATCTGGATACGGGGCAAGCCAAACTCCCGCTCAAGCTCAACCATCCTGGTCCTGTCGGGGTGATTAGCCAGGTATTCGAAGACCCGGTCACGGAGGGTGACTATCTCCGGGGTTATTTCCACCGCTTCCACCCTGGCTATCGCTTCCTCCTCAGTTACCTCTTCAACTGGTGGCACTGGCACCTCCACTACCGGGGGGACAACCTCTACCTTTGGAGGGATAGCAATGCCCCAAACTTCGGTCCGCCGCTCAGCGTCTAAGCGGGCAAACTCCTTCACCCAGCATCGCCTTTGGCAAATCGCCTGCGGCAACTCAGTATTTCCTTCCCCGCATTCCAAAAGACTATTAGTACTCTACTCAACCTTCTACCTAAACACCAGTGGGAGCCAGCCGCTACTCAACGCCGATCTACCTCAGCACCCCTGTTCAATGAGGTGAGAACTGGTTTAAGCCGCTGCCGGTAACAGCCCCACAGCCTCGGCATACTTGAGAAAAGTATCCACGCCAGCGACCACACTCTGGCTTCAATGGCTAGAAGCTCGATTCCGACCAAACTGATGCGAACCCAAGCATCAACTACGATGCCCTTGTCCAGGATCCTGTCGACAACCTCGACCAGGCTTGAGGACGCAATCGCTTTCTCAACTGCCATTTAGCTCACCTCCTTTCTTTTTGATACTGTGTCAACATACCCTCTCTGTTTAGCCCCCTTTACAGATATGGCACATTGAACACATCATTACCCGCTACTTTAACCTGGCAATTGCCAGACTATAGCAGCTTAGCATCTTACTTGTTATTCTAATGACACGACTATGAGAACCACAACCTCTTATCGGGTAATCTTTCTCAGGGAAAGTGCCCCCCTTTTAGGGTAAATGCTTGAAAGCATCATTGACTTTTAGTGGCTAATCTTATAATCTTTTCTGGGTAAGCTGAGAGAAATTAACCAACTTTGGAACACAACTACCCTTTATCAAATTCTTACCGTCAGAGTTGAAGGAGGAAGGTTATGGCTAAAGAGCTTCTTGATTCCCAGTTGGAGAGCCTTGTGACCCGAGCCGCCAAGGTGAGTAATGCATCATATGGCGGGCTTGTTTTATATGAACATGATACGTCAGGCTCCCCTACTATTGTTTGGTTTGGGGGAGAACAGCCCGGGCAGGATTATGTTGCCGCTGTCAGGCGGGCATTGCTCGGCGCCAAGCCCCTACTACTTCAGGAAGAGGCAGAAGCAGAACGAATCGTCGGTAGCAGCTTGGCTAAGGAGTCACTACCTCTTATCTGCATCCCTATTGTGAGTAACGGTGCCCAAAAGGGTGCTCTTATCGCTGGCATGCCTTCAGCGTTGCCGGTAGAGCTGTCCCAGCGGTTGTCCATTCTGGAGCCCTTTGCCGAGCTGGCGGTGCACTCCTGGAGATTGCAGCCATTAGGGATGACCTCTACCAGAAAGAGGAGCGGGTGCGCGAGCTGATCAAGAACACCCTGGACGCCCAGGAAGCGGAAAGGGAACGTATTTGCCTTGAGGTTCACGACGGCGTTACCCAGACCTTAGCCTCAGCTTTCCAGTATCTGCAGACGCTGGAGAGCACCTCTCTGGAGGGAACCCCCGACCGGCAGCTGCTTCTCAGGGCAAGGGCGCTGGTGCGCCAGGCAATCCAGGAATCGAAGGAGGTAATCAATAGCCTGCAGCCGGCGGTGCTCAAGGACCTGGGCTTAGTGGCAACCCTCCGCCAGGAGATGCGACAGCTTGAGTCGGAATCCAAATGGAAGGTTGACTTTAAGGCTGACTCGATCAGGCTGCCACAAGATGTGGAGACCGGGCTGTACCGTATCGTTAGCGAAGCAATTGCCAACGTGAGAAAGCACGCTGGCACTGACCATCTCAGCGTCCGGCTGGAAAAGAAGGAGGATCACATTAGCATCGAGATTAGGGATTGGGGCAAAGGCTTTGACCCTCAAGCCTGGGCAATAATTTATGGTAAAAGAGGTACGGGGCTTTTTAGCATGCGCAAGCGCGCTGAGCTCCTCCAGGGCAATTGCACTATAGAGAGCAGCCCGGGGCAGGGAACAACAGTGCGCGTAGAAATACCCGCTCAAGGGTGGGAAAGAAAATGACAAATGAGATAAAGGTTCTTCTGGTTGATGACCACCCGGTGGTGCGCGAGGGGCTTCGCACCATGTTAGGCACTGCTCCTGACATCAAGGTGGTGGCAGAAGCCAGCGATGGCTTTGAGGCGGTAGAGAAAGCGAAAGAGCATGAGCCCCATGTCGTGCTGATGGACCTGCGCATGCCTAATATGGATGGCATTGAGGCCACGCGTCGCATCAAGAATAAGCTTCCCTCAGTTTCGGTTATTGTCCTTACTATTTATGGCGGCGACGCCTTTGTTATTGATGCTGTCCGAGCTGGAGCTGGGGGCTATCTTCTCAAGGATGCGTCAAAAGACCTGTTGCTTCACACCATTCGGGCAGTTACCAGCGGCGGCATGCTTATTAAGTCCAGCCTCCTTAGAGAGGCTATCACCAGCCTTGGTAGTGCCTCAAGCGAACAATTCAAAGAACATTGGGGCTGGGGAGTCGGACTGACACCCCGAGAGCGCAACGTCTTAGAGTTAGTGGCTCAAGGGCAAACTAACAGGGAAATCGGGGAGAGCCTATTAATCAGTGAGGACACGGTCAAGAAGCACGTCCAAAGTATCATCCAAAAACTGGGTGTGTCAGACAGGACCCAGGCTGCAGTAAGGGCTATTCAGTTGGGCCTTATCGAGATATCTCGGAGTTATGAAGAGTTATCTACCTGAGAACTCTGCCACGAACCTGACGTCCCTGAGACTGGTGATTCCTGAGCACAATAACAGCCGAGCCCCAGAAGGTTTTGTGTCATAAAATTAGCATGGCGTCGCCGAAGCTATAGAAGCGGTATTTTTGGCTTATGGCTTTCTGGTAAGCCTTCAGAATTAGTTCTTTCGTGGCAAAAGCGGATACCAGGAGTAAAAGGGTTGACCGGGGTAGATGGAAGTTGGTTATCATGGCATTGACGAGACGAAACTGGTAGCCAGGTAAGATGAAAAGGTCTATCCAGCCAGAAAATGACCGAAGCTCCTCGGGGACAGTCTGCGCAGCAGCTTCTAAAAGGCGAACGGTGCTGGTGCCCACAGCTATTATCTTTCTGTTTTCTTTTTTAGCCTGATTAAGAATATGAGCAGCTTCTAGTTCTAATATCCCGTATTCTCTATGGATAGGATGCTGCCCTGGGTCTTCTTCTCGGACCGGTCGGAAGGTATCAAGTCCAATATGAAGGGTGACAAAGGCAAGCTGGATTCCTTTGTTTTTAAGCTCTTCAAGTAATCTCGGAGTGAAGTGAAGCCCGGCGGTAGGCGCGGCGGCACTACCTTTAACCTTAGCATAAACAGTTTGATAGCGGTCAGGGTCGGTAAGGGGGGAACGAATATAAGGGGGTAAGGGAACTTCCCCTAATTTTTCCAGTAGTTCCTCAGTGGAGAATCGCATAATAGTGATTCCCTCTTTTCTTCTATCTATTACTTCGGCTATTAGCGTTATATCCGGATAGGTCGGCCTGGTTATCCTTAGCTTTACACCGGGTTTCAGTTTTTTTCCAGGTCGTCCCACAGTCTCCCAGGTGCCATCGTCATGGCGGTGCAAAAGAAGAATCTCTACCCGGCTGCCAGTTTCTGTATAGCCAAAAAGGCGGGCGGGGATAACGCGGCTGTCATTAAAAACCAGAACATCCCCGGGATAGAGGTAGTCAACCATGTGATAAAAAAGACGATGTTCTATGGAAGCCCGGGCGCGGTTAATCACCATAAGGCGGGAATGGTCTCGGGGCTCAACCGGGGTCTGAGCAATGAGTTCCGAAGGCAAAATATAATCAAAATCACTTATTTTCACGGCTATTTACTTACCCCAGAAACGGAAGACAAGGTTAAGAATTATAGTTAGCAGGATACTTAACAGGATAAGGGTAACAATAGGAAAATAAAAAGAGAAACCGTCCCTTTTAATTACGATGTCACCGGGGAGTCTGCCTAAGAAAGGAATGTGCTGGCTAAAGATTAATATAAGCCCAAGCATGGCTATTAAACCACCAAATATTAAGAGTAGTTTCCCTATCCCTTCCATACTTAACCTAATGATGATTTTTTCCCTTACCCCTCAGCTTATGGAATTGGAAATATTCCTTCATATTGACCATAGCTTTAGCTGCCCGCTCTACGGTGGGGAAAACAGGTACTTTATTTTGACACAAAATTCGCTCTATGTTTTTGTGTTCTGTTATGGCACTCCCCGGGGGTAAAACAACTACAACCGGTTTGCTTTGTTGCTGCCTCAGGTTCATAAAAATATTATTCATTTCCATTATGTGCTGCCAGGGGAAAAAACGCAACAATAGGTCTATATCTTCATAGACTGTAATCAGGTCAATTCTGGGGTCAGCAGTCACTATTTCCAAAGCTTTTTTAACAACTGAGGGATTTCCGCGACCTTGACTGATATCCACAGGATTGCGGAGGATGCTACCCACATGACCAAGGAGGTGATTTAGTTCCTGTCTCGTTTCTGGAAGTAAGGAAGGAATTTTAAGTCCGTGTTCAATAAAGGTGTCTGTTGATGAAACGGCAATGCCACCACCAGCACCCCCGGGTAATCCGGAGATAATAGCTATATTGTCTCCGTGCCAGTAGTCCAGTTGCTGAAAAAGGAGCATAGTATCAGTTAGTTCCTCTAAACTGCCTACTGAGATGGCACCAGCTTGTTTTACGGCTGCTGACCAGACGACGGTGGGAGTGGCTAAAGCACCGGTGTGGGAGACAGAGGCATCGGCTCCCGCCTCAGTCCTGCCTCCTTTTAGGACAATTACCGGTTTAACTTTAGCTGCCTCCTTAAGGGTGCTAAAGAAGCGTCTTCCATCCTTAACTCCTTCCAGATAAGCACCAATGAGAGTGTAGTTTTGGGGTCAAGGATAAAGTATTCTAAGAAATCGACGCTGTCTAAATCACAGCCGTTACCGTAGCTAATTCCTTTGTTGTAATTAATGCCTCTGGCTATGCCCATTTCTACTATACTAATAGCCATCCCGCCGCTCTGGGAGAGAAAGCTTATGGAGCCGTCTTCCCCCAGTCCTGCCCAGGAACCCAGGGGTATCTTGCTTTCGGGGCAGTAGACTCCGATGCAGTTAGGACCAATGATTCGAAATCTACCCTGTTGAGCCTTCTTTACTATCTTGGCTTCTAATTCCTGACCTATGCCATCGGTAGCTTCGGTAAAGCCGGCGGTAAAAAATTGGACTGCTTTTACTCCTTTAGCAGCACATTCCTTTATTAGTGGGAGTACCGATTGCCTGGGAATGGAAACGATAACATAGTCTACAGGTTCTGGAATCGCAGTGAGAGTGGGGTAGACTTTTAGCCCTAAAAGTTCACCACCTTTAGGGTTAACTGGATAAATCTTGCCCTTAAAGCCGGCAGCTACCAATCTGTCTACATACTGATAGCCGGTTTTGTATTTATCCCAGGAGGCTCCCACTATAGCAATGGACTTGGGAAAGAAAACAGACTCCAATTCCTTAAGTTTTCTTTCCTTTGAGCTGGTCATAGTGTTGAAATTATATCAGCTTGGTCTGATTGTGCCTATTGTTGTCTCAAAAACTGGGCGGGGCTATTAGCCCCGCCCAGTTGCCCTTTTTAGAACAGCCCTTTTACTAAACCAGTCTCTACATCCACATCCACTCGTCTGAAGGCTGGGTCTGAGCTGGTTCCTGGCATCAAGCTGATGGTCCCGGTCATTGGGCAGAGGAATTTGGCTCCGGAAAAAATGAGCACATCACGGACGGGTAATATCCAACCTTTGGGGACACCCTTGCGAGTTGGGTCATGAGAAAGGCTTAAATGGACCTTCACCATCATAGTGGCGTAATCGTCATATTGGGGGTCGGCTTCAAGCATCTTAGCTTTAGCCTCGGCTTCCGGGGTCCAGGAGACGCCGTCAGCCCCGTAGACCACCTTGGCAATCCTCTCTACCCGCTCCCGGAGCTTCGTTTCCAAAAGATAAAGGAACTTGAACTCAGTCTTGTCCTGGCAAGCATCCATTACAGCATCGGCAAGCTCCAGGGCACCATCACCACCATATCGCCAGTGCTCAGATACAGCACAGCGAACACCGGCAGCTTCAGCAGCTTTTCGGACCAGAGCAATTTCATCTTTGGTATCCGTGGGGAAGACATTAATGCACACCACCGGGTTTATACCCGAGGTCCTAATTATGTTGATGTTATGGAGCATATTAGGCAAGCCCTTTTCTAATAGCTTTAAGTCCTCTTTGGCATAAGCCTTAGGTAAAGGTAAGCCTGCGGTAACTGTGGGACCACCACCGTGCATCTTTAGAGCTCTTATGGTGGTAGTGAGTATTGCCACGCGCGGCTTAAGACCACTCAAGCGACACTTCACATTCCAGAATTTCTCAAAGCCAATGTCAGCGCCAAAGCCACTCTCAGTGACATGGTAGTCGAACATCTTTAAGCCAAGGCGGTCGCCGATGATGGAGGATTGACCGACCGCAATATTGGCAAAGGGACCAGCATGCACCAGGACCGGTTGATACTCTACTGTCCAACAAAGGGTAGGGTTGATGGTATTGCGCATCCAGGCAGTCATGGCACCATCTACTTCCAGGTCGGCTGTGGTTACTGGCTTCCCTTTTTTGTCGAAAGCTACAGTGATTTTACCCATTCTCTCTCGCAGGTCGGCTAAGTCCCTGACTATAGACAGCATAGCCATAAGCTCTGAGCTTACGGCAATACCGAATTTGGATTCCATCATATAGCCATCCATTCTGCCACCAAGACCGATGACTATATTTCGCAAGCTCTGGGCGCAGAAGTCTATGACCCAGCCCATTTCTACCCGTGTGGGGTCTATGTCTAAGCGGCGCAACCCACGCTTGGCTAATTCGACATCATCATAGTTGCGCTCGTGCATCATTCTTGAAGTAAGCGCTACCATAGCCAGGTTATGGGCGTTCACTAAATCGTTAATGTCACCGGTAAGCCCTAAAGAAAATTCGGTCATAGGAATAAGTAAAGAGATGCCACCGCCAGCAGCTGTCCCCTTAATATTCATGGTCGGACCACCGGAGGGCTGGCGGATACAACCACCTACATTTTTGCCCCGCTTACTCAAACCCTCTATAAGCCCCAGAGTAGTTGTAGTTTTCCCCTCACCCAAAGGTGTTGGGGTGATGGCAGTGACATCAATATAGTAACCATCTGGTCTATCTTTAAGGCGCTCAATGATTCTCATAAAGTCGAGCTTGCATATTTTCTTACCATAGGGCATGACCTCATCTTTCTCAAGCCCGAGTCTCTCCCGTGCCTCATCAACAGTGGGCATGTGTTCTTCAGCCGCTTCTCCAATTTGCCAATCCTTCATTTTGGTTGGGTCATATGGCATAATAATTTCCTCCCTTTTAATTTTTAAATGTCTTTACATCTTTGCTAATTCTTATTAGAAAAGTTTCTTTTTCGAGCTCACCTCCTTTCTCTACCCGGCTACTCTTTCGGCAGCTTCAACCGTGTTCATCATTAACATAATGACGGTCATCGGACCAACACCCCCCGGGACAGGGGTTATGGCAGCAGCTTTCTCCTTAATAGTTTCAAAATCACTATCACCGACAAGACGGAAGCCCCTGGCTGCGGTTGGGTCTTCCACCCGATTAACTCCAACATCAATAACCACAGTGCCTTCTCTGACCATATCAGCGGTTATAGCTTTGGGACTGCCCATAGCTGCCACCAAAATATCAGCCTGTCTAGTGATAGAAGGTAAGTCTTTAGTCCCGGTATGACAAATGGTTACTGTGGCATTAGCCCCTTTCTTTTTCTGCATCAATATAGCGGCTAATGGCTTGCCGACAATATTGCTCCGACCGCAGATAACTACATGCTTACCCTCCGGGCTGTAGCCACTGCGGATTAACAACTCTTGCACTCCGTGAGGGGTACAAGGTAAGGGACAAGGTTCTCCCCGAAGTAGTTTACCGACATTTACCGGATGGAAAGCGTCTACATCCTTTTCTGGTGAAATGTAATTGATTACTTTTTCGGTACTCACATGTTTTAGCAAAGGCAACTGTACCAGAACACCATGAAATTTTGGGTCTCTGTTGAGGCGGTCGACAGTTTTCAAGACTTCCTCTTCCGGGACATCGGCAGGTAAATTAATAGTCTCCTCGTAAATGCCGATTTCGGCAGCGGCTTTAGCCTTAGCAGTGACATAAGAGACAGAGGCTGGGTCCTGTCCTACCAGGACTACTCCCAACCCAGGTGTTACTCCTCTTTCCTTTAACTTCTTGACCCTCTCCTTAAGTTCTTCCTGAATCTGAGCGGCTATCTCAGAACCACGAATAATTTTGGCTATCATATCTTTTCTCCTTAAATTTATAAATCTTATTTTGTTTTGGCGGCTGCTTTAGTTGGGAAAATGCCACAGCTTTCTTTTTCGTCACAGTAACCGAGGCGGTAGCACTTGGGCTTAAGTTCAGCCCCAAGATATGGAGCTACCTTTTCTACCTCAGACTTAATCATCTCAAAGAGTTCTACAATTTCCCATTGTGCCCGCAGACATAATCTCAGGGAGCAAGCATGGAGTAACTCCCGGGCATTCATCGTCATCACCAGTTGCGTCTTAATGGCTTGAGGCAGGACATAACGGGCGTCTTCCATGGGAATGCCCGTTGCTTGCATATCGGAGTAGAGTTTATGGGCAGCTTCTATAGCCTGCTGGTATTTAGCGGTAAATTCAGGTCGAGATGAAATGGTGGGTGGAGTAACATAGCCGTGCTCTTTAAGGGAAACGTATCTTTGGCTTTGTTGAGTATAGCTTGCCAGACGATGCCGAACTAATTGATGGCTGGTGACTCGCGAAATGCCTTCAATAGCGAAAGTAAAGCTGGCATGTTCAAAGGGAGACAGATGTCCCGATTCTAAAAGCCGCTTTAGCAAGTTTTCTACTTGCTTGGGTGTTAGCTCATTCCGGAGTTTGGTAACTCTTGAAGGAGAGGTAGAAGACCGGGCGGCGGTAGCAATAGTAAGCTCCGGGTTAGGAGTATAATTGATTAAAGTAACTTGCACCAAAAAAACCCAGCCTTCTTTCAACTAAAACGTTATTTTACTACACAAGTCCAACCGAAAACAATAGGTCGAATTAGAGATTGTTTACTAATGCTTATCCATCACCTTGAACAAAGCGGAGAAACCCTCACCTACTCTCTCCCTTCAAGGGAGAGGAATAAGGTGAGGGTGACAAAATAAACACTCTTCGAGTTAAGAGCGTTTATCAATAATTTATTTTAAATGTAGGGCGACCCTAAAGGGTCGCCTTTAGCCAGACTAAAGTCTCGCACTATATTAGAAATCAACCTCAGAATTAGCTAAAATGCAACTGAAATGGGTAACAATGAAAAGTTTGATAGAGGCCTTGTTTCTTGATGTTAGCACAGATAACTGCGGAATAAAGCAATAGCCGTATATACTATAGGCAGCCAAGCGAATTAATGGCACTGGGGCTGAGGTTTGTCAAGTATGTTAGAGAAGATTGACTGCCCAAATGATTTGAAGGGGCTAACCTATCAGGAGCTGGAGCAACTCGCCGTTGAAATCAGAGAAGAGTTAATTAATAGAGTATTTATAACTGGCGGGCATATAGCTTCCAATTTGGGCACTGTTGAGTTAACTATAGCTCTTCACCGGGTTTTTAACAGTCCTCAAGACAAGATTGTCTGGGATGTGGGACATCAAAGTTATGTGCATAAGCTATTAACTGGACGGAGAGCCAGGTTTGACAGTCTCCGCCAGTATGGCGGGCTGTCTGGCTTTCCCGATCCCAGAGAGAGTGCTCATGATGTCTTCAGTGCTGGACATGCTGGTACATCCATTTCAGCAGCTTTGGGTATAGCCCTTGCCCGAGACCTATCAGGGGAAAACTATCATGTGGTCGCCGTTATTGGTGACGGAGCTCTCACCACCGGTATGGCTTTTGAAGCTCTGAACCATACTGGTCATCTGGGTACCAGGCTAATTGTAATCCTCAGCGACAATAGAATGTCCATCTCCCCCAGTATTGGGGCAGTTTCCAGACTGTTAAACCTGGTAAGGCTTCATCCCAGATATGAGCCCACAAAGGACTGGGTGAAAAGGACTATGATGCGTTTGCCTTTTGGAAAATTAGCCTGGGCGTTAAACAAGGAAATCAAAAAACGCCTGGAAAGAGCACTTATTCCCGGTTTTTTCTGGGAGGAACTGGGATTTACTTATCTGGGACCTATTGATGGTCATAACATTAAGGAACTGGAAGCAATATTAGCCAAGGTACGGGATTACACCACTGAACCCACACTAATTCATGTTCTAACTAAGAAAGGTAAGGGCTACCCGCCCGCTGAAGCCGATGCTACCCGATTTCATGGCGTAACACCTAATAACTTTAAGGGTAGTAGTGTCCCTTCCTATAGTGAAATTTTTGGTCAGACTGTTCTTCATCTAATGCGGGAAAATGAGAAGGTGGTGGCTATCACCGCAGCTATGGTCGATGGCACTGGGCTGGCGGTTGTGGCTCGAGAATTCCCCACTCGTGTTTTTGATGTCGGTATTTGTGAGCAGCATGCGGTTACTCTGGCTGCGGGACTGGCAACTCAGGGATTTATACCTATTGTGGCTATTTACTCTACTTTCTTACAGCGAGCTTATGACCAGGTGATTCACGATGTTTGCCTCCAGAATCTGCCAGTTGTCTTTGCTATAGACAGAGCTGGTATTGTCGGTGAGGATGGCAAGACACACCAGGGTGCTTTTGATATTTCTTATCTCCGCAGTCTGCCTAATATAATTATTGCTGCCCCTAAAGACGAGGCTGAGTTGCAACATCTTCTTTTTACAGCTATCAGCGCTAATTGTCCTATAGCAGTGCGCTACCCCCGGGGTAGTGGACAGGGAGTGACCCCAAAGTCAAAACTACAGCAATTGCCTATTGGCAAAGGGGAGATGTTAAGGTATGGCAATGATGTGGCTATATTAGCCATTGGTTCAACAGTATATCCTGCCGTGGCTGCAGCAGAGCAGTTAGCCACCGAAAATATTAAGTGTTCAGTTCTTAATGCCCGCTTTGCCAAACCTTTAGACTCAGAAACCATTCTGGACCTGGCAACCAGAACTAAGAGATTAGTAACGGTTGAGGAGAACACTCTCGTTGGGGGTTTTGGCAGTGCCGTCGTGGAACTACTTCAAATTTCTAAAGTTACAGATGTAAAAGTTGAGCGTATTGGCTTACCAGACCAGTTCATTGACCATGGTCCTCAGGACCTGTTTCGGTCTATGTTTGGTCTTGATTCCAGGGGAATAGCTCGTCGAGTGAAAAGTGCCTTTCCACACCTGGTTGTTTAAGTATCCTGGAGCCTTGTAAATCATTTCTGGAGTTGCCTGGCTATTGACTGTTGCCCCTCACTAATCTCTCTTAGCCCGTCCATAAGCACTTTTTGCCCCTCTCTAATTTCTCTCGCCTCTTCACTAAT
>DYGU01000002.1 GCA_020724525.1 Dehalococcoides mccartyi | reverse complement strand
AATAAAAAGGGTGCGCAGGCTTGACAAAACTGTGCGCTCATGGGAGGGGAAAATGGAATTCGCATTAGGTGGTATTGGATTAGCTTTAGCTGCCTTGGGGGTAATGCTGACCTATATTTGGAGGGCAAATGGAAGGGCAATACGGATATTACAAGAAGGACAAAAAGAGATAATTAAAGGAATAGAGGGGATAGCCGAAGGTCAAAGAGAAATGTCAAAACTGCTTATCGGTATAGCCGAAGGTCAAAGAGAAATGTCAAAGCTGCTTATAGAAGTTTATAAAAAAGTTAGTTAATCGACCCCAAGATTTCCGGTCTCCGAGGATAGGCAATACAATACCGACCAGAAGCCTACTATAGAGTGGCTAAGGTAGGAAAAATTCCAGCCCAAAGGCACCAGTATAAGCATAAAATATATGCTTAGGTATCCTGCCCGCAGCCCCGAAAATAATAAACTTCCATAAGGGGAAACGCAACAGACCAGCAGTAGCACCAGCAGCATCAAAAAGGGGGTTAGGTATCAAAGCCAGGACGAAAATAGTAATACTTCCCCACCTCCTCATCCACCCCGCCATTCGTTGATAAACAGCACCTTTTTCTGTAACTATGCGACCGCCATAACCCAACATATAACCCGCCATTTCCCCGATTGTTGCTCCAATACCAGATATAACTCCTACCAAGACCGGATTTAAAATGCTACCGAGAGTAGCCACTATCATCCAGCCAGGGGCGGGCACAACTATGGTAGCCGAGCTAATTAAAGCCGCCAGAAAAACTCCAAGATAACCGTAACCTTTCAGCTCAACCACTCTTTCTCGATTCATGATGAGCAAAAAACAAAGGGCTAACACGAAAATTAAAGCCAATATTTGAAAATACCGCTCTTTAGACCAGAAGCTTTTCTTTACCTCTTTACTCCTATCTAACTGACTCACCGGCACCCCTATCTTTTTTTACCAACTTTTAAGATTAAAGTCGCACCAAGAATAAAATAAAGAACACAGACTATAACCATAGTTAAATAGCCCAAACCAAATTCCCGTGAGTTCAAAAAATCAATCATCGGACTAATTAATCGGGCTAAGGCTCCAGCCCCGGCAGTAGCCAAATTAGTCAGCCCCAGATAACGGGCTTCCTCACCCGAAGGAACCAAATCTGTAGCTAACGCCCAATTGGCACTCATAAAAGCCCCTGCCGAAAACCCGAGCAAAACACCACAGACCAAAATACTTGGATAAGTTCGGACAAAAAGTAATAACAAAACACTAACAGCCCCCACAAGCCCAGAAAGAAAAATAACCGGCTTACGCCCAAATCTGTCTGAGAGTCGTCCCGCAGGGTAAGTAGCCATAAGCAGCCCAATACCAACCGCTACTAAAAGGTCACCGGCGACCCCGGCTGGATTTGGTACACCAACCACGTCCCTCAAAAAATATAAGGCAAAAGATTGGAGTGTCATCAATGCCATCAAAATAAGCAATCGTGACAGGAGAAACCAGACAAAGTCCTGGTTTTGTTTAACATCTATTCGGTAAGAATTGAATAGGGTTGTTCTCCCCAAAGGCTGACTACCTGAAGGCAATGGCAGTTCCCTCACTAAAAGAATAGTAGCCACCATCGCCTTCATCAGCATTATCCCCAGAAAACCTATGCCAGTCCATAACCAGATTTTGTCGCCTTGACCAGAATACATGTCCATAAAGTGGGCTACCACCCGTAAAAAAAAGCTAACTGCTACCTCTGTCACAATTTTCACTCCGCAGGCTCTACCCCTCTGACCCTGGGGGACAATGTCAGGAATAAAAGCCTGGAAAGGACCCTGAGCCAGGTTAGAGGCAATTTGTAGCAAACAATAGCCCAAGAATAAGAAAAGGAAAGTATCGGGAAGACCTATACCGAGAAGAAAGACTAAAGCCAGAAGAGTTCCCGGGAAAATAAAAGGGCGGCGGCGTCCCCAGCCAAAATTTGCCCGGTCGCTAATTGCCCCGGCTAAACGCTGGACAAGCGCCGCCAGCATTAGACCGGAGACGGTAAAAATGCCTAAGTAACTATTTTTGTGAGCTTCAGGAACAAATCCAAGAAGGCGCAAAGGAAGGACCAGAGAATGCAAGCTCGGCCAGAGAAGAGCCAGAGCCGCCCCGTAAATACTTATCTTTAGGTAATCAGTAGGCCAAGAAACACCGTCGATTTCTAATTTAGTCTTCACTTTGGCTGACCTTTTCCCAGATAAGTTTACTATAACTCAGGTCAAAGGTCAGCCCTCCCGCGGTTAAGATTATTCCCTAAGAAGTTTACCGCCTCAATAAGAAGACTAACGCCAGCATACTTAAAAGCAAAACCGATAAAACACCAATTAGCACCCACGCCCAGGGCGGTGTTGGCGGTACTGGCGCTACTGGCTTGGCTACCTCTACTGGGACGAATCTTTCCATCACCGTGAAGCTGCCCACCGGGCTCGGTGGACTGGGGACCAGCTTGGTCGCCTTTACCTGCCAGAAATAAGTAGTTCCCCAGTCAAGTTTAGCCTCATATTTATAAGCAGTTGCAGTTACCTTGAGTCTGGTCACCATATTTGTCAAAGCTGCATCCTTAGCCAGGACAAATTCATACTCGGTAGCCTCAGGTAGTGGTGACCAGGAAAAAGCTGGTGACCGCCCGATATTAGCAGCACCGTTAGCTGGAGCTAGCAAAACTGGTCCAGCATAAGGTGCTCTTACTCGAAGACCGGTCTTAACGCCAAAAAAGATAGTTGCTGACCAGAGACTGCGAATGACTTCACCGGTATAGGCTCGGCTTGCCCTGACTCTCCAGTAGTAAGTCTTGCCAGCCTCAAGAGAAGTGACCCCAGCCGGTAATATCCAGGCCGGTGCCAGGACATCAGGCGGAGTTATCAATTCACGTCTCAGCATAGCCGTAAAGCCTTCATCAATGGCTATTTGTAACTCATATTGGTCAGCCTCGGACACTGGAAACCACCTGAAAACTGTTTCTGCCGCCCGACCAGTTACCAGGTCAACCGGCAACAAATCACCTGGGGCTGGTGCAAGTGCCCAGGGACCAACTCTGGCTAAAGTATCAATGTAGTTCCATAGACAACCTTGTTTAGCTGCCCAATTATAAGGACGATTGTCAATTGCCCACAAAAAATTGTCGTCATTCCCAGAAACCTTAAGCGAACTCGGCTCCCGGGTAAAAGTTACGCCAGAAAGCAACCCCTCAGTAAGACTATCCCATTCCGCTAGTGCTGGAAAAATGGCTTTCGGATAAAGAGTCCGGTCAACCCCAGAATTAACAACACCATCCCACCAGGCACTATAAAGAACGCCGCCTTGCTGGACAAGTCCGTAGAAGCGATTATTTGACGGTTGTAGCTCTTCCCAGCGTGTGCTCTGGTTAATTGTCCAGCGATAAATTTTGCCATTAAGACTATCGCTACCAGCATAAATAATTTTATTCACATCAAACTTGTCGTCAGCAGCTATATGAATTCTGCCCGGCACCGGCACAGCCCCAGTACGATAAAAACTAATGCCACCATCCGATGAATAAGCTACTTCACCCTCACCCCCATCCCCAACTATGACATAATCCTTGTCTTTAGGGTCCCTTAGTGGAGTAATTATAGTATGCCCGGAGACAAGCCCGGTAGAGAATCGATCCCCCGGTATCCAAGCCTGACCCAGTTTGGTTATTTTGCGAACAAAAGTATCCTCCAGAAGATAGAGGACTGTATCACTGTCCACTGTCAAATCAGTCACCGTAATGCCGAAAACCACCGGCTGCCATTGCTGACCTTTATCCGAAGAGCTATAGGTCCTCCCACCAACTCGGTCAACCAGGATAATAAGGTCGCTCTTAACTTTTTCATTGGTGCGGAGGAGAATATCGTCACCGGTAGTGCCACACCATACCCGTTCCCAGACCCTGCCTAAAGGGTCACTAAGGCTGCACCAGGCACTATCAAAGCCATTAAGCCCGGCATTAGTATTGATAGAAGCTAAATAAAGAGTTTTGGAATCAGCCGAAGCCGCAACATCACCAAGTCGGCTAATTTCCGTATCTATCAGGCTGAGTTGATTCCAGGTTTCACCACCATCCCGGGTGACCGAGAAAGCACTTTCATCCAGATTGTCACCGCTCCAGGGGCCAGGTAAAACCATATTAGCCCAAGCCGATGCTGAGTTTATAACAGCCGTAGCTGTACCCGCGTAAGCTTTAGTGCCATCTGGAGACCAGGCTACTTGAGCCCAGGCATAACCTGAGCCACCCCCACCGGTTGGTGGCTTTACTGGTGTTACCCAGGTAGGGAAAGCCTTTTCTGGTTCAGTAGTATAGAGGACTACGGCTCTGGCTAAATTGGCATCAGCCAGCGCCCCACCAGCTATAAGTTTCCCTCCCTCATAAGTGCCACTATAAGCCAGACTGGTCAATCTTAAAGGGGCGCCAGCGTTAACATTCAGTCTATACACAGCAGTGTCATCCAGGCGATAGACATCATCACCAGCCACTGCTGCTGAATCCCAACTAATATAAACACGCCGCTTTGCCAGCTCAGTGCCTAAGTAATCAGAAGGTAATGTCAAATCCGAGGTTATAATTTGATTCTCAGTGGGTGAAGCCCCAACACCAGGAATCCTTACCGGATAACCCGGAGGAACATTCCAGACGGTAGTATTGTTAGTCACATCCCTGATACCAAAACAAAGGTAAGTCCCAGTATTATCAGAAGCAACAACCAGAATTGTCTTGTCACTAACATAGTTAGGCGAGAAACGGACTGCGGTTATATCCCAACCTATTCCCTGAGCCTGCCATGGACTTATACCAAGCTGCATTACCCAGACATCACCGTTCACCAATCCGTCCGGCAACCTGGTGCCAATGGCAATATCATAGGTCTTCCCCAAAGCCAGGGTATAAGGTGGCGAGATAGTTATGTCGGCAATAAGAGTTACCCCGAGCCCCGGGATAGCACCCGTATTCGACCAGCTATTACCGCCATCCCCAGAAACATAGACTCGGGTCCGGTTATCAGTAACAACAGCAATAATATTTGGATTATCCGGGGCTATAGCTATATCCCAGGCTGGCAAAGTAGCCCCGGCAGCAGTAAACCGGTTAGTCAAAGTATCTACCCAAGTAATTCCACCGTCTGTGGACTTATAAACCTGGCTATTTGGTATGTCAATGGTATAAAAGCTCTTGCTATCGCTACTAATGGCAAGAGCATTAATCTCTGAATTACCGTTCACAACCTTACCAACACCGCTTGGAGTGTCCACAATACTCCAGGTCAGCTTTCCCGGGGAAGCCAAAACTGAGCCGGTGCCAGCAAGGGAGAAAAAGCTTAAAGTTAAAATCAGTATCAGCCAGAGGCAGACAACCTGGCTTTTCTTCATACTGGGCATATTTTTCTCCACCTTGAGGCAAAAGTCAATTCCACCGCTACTCACCTAACCTCTCCCTTGGCGGAGAGGAATAAAGCAGGTTAAAGAAACGTCTACTAAAGTTGTATTGACATAACAACAATGGGAGGTTAAAATAGACTTTAGGCAAGAATTTGGGAGGCAATGGCTATGGTTAAGGCGCAGGCTCTATGGCAAGAAGTTAAGGTAATAGACCTGATAGAAAAAATGCTCTCGGGAGAAATTGGGGAAGTTAAACCAGTTCCTGACCTGTCTTCAGAGTCCGGAGTCTCTTATCCGCCGATAGAAAAGCTCCTGGGGATGACAGCAGAAGGGACCGTAACCGTCCTGGAGAGTTTGGCTGGCGAAGGTTTTCTACTCAGGAAACTGAGTGACAGGATTTTCCTCTGCCCCTATTGCCAGTCACCAAACTTGAGATCAGGCCTTCGCTGTGCCAAGTGTGGTTCGGGATATACAGCTAAGACGCGGCTCCTGGAGCACCTCGCTTGTGGTTATGTCGGCTCGGAGAACGAGTTCTTCACTACCGGGAAGTATGTCTGCCCTCGATGCCAGCGAGAACTCAGATTCCTGAGCTCTGACTACCAGAGTTTGGGCATGAAATATAAATGTGGCAATTGCAGTGAGATTTTTAGTGACCCTGTCTTTAAGTGGCAGTGTCTCAGGTGCTTGTTGCTCTTTACCGAGAGCGAGGCTAAAGAGATTGTCCTGGTTACTTACTATTTCAATGAAAGCCGGAGACAGTGGCTGGAATTTGAGTTGAAACCCAAAAAAAAGTTTATAGCTCTATTACAAAGCTTCGGCTATGAAGTGGTGGAGACGGGTCACATTACGGGCAAGTCGGGCGCCGAGCATACCTTTGATATTTTAGCCCACCGAAGTGACGGCATCTGCCACCACACCCTGGCTATAGACGTCCTTATTACCGAGCTGGACAGGGAGGTAAGCCTGGAGGAGGTCTTCCGTTTTGATGACAAAGCTTATGATGCTGGCATTCACGATAAGGTGCTCATAGTATCCACAGGACTTAATCCCGAGGCTTCCCGGTTCGCCGGCCGGCAGAAAATAAAGGTGCTGCCTATTAAAGACTTAGAAAGACTTCCCAAGCCCGTCAGACCTTTTAAGGAAATTAGCCACCGGCCCTTTACCTTTGAGAGCAGGACTCAGCTTGTCCAGTGGCTCAAAGATTGGGGCTATAATGTCAAAGAGAAAGCCAAGGCCTGGGGCAGGTCCGGTGTCCCCTATACTCTGGATATCCTGGCGGAATGGGACGACAGTATCGTTAAGCATACTCTCGGTGTTGGTGTCCTTACCGCTCCAGGGGAGGTCAGCCTGGAAGCTGTTGCTTTGTTTGACGCCAAGGCTTATGATATTGGTATTCATGCTAAACTTCTCTTAATATTACCAAGGCTCAGTTTTGAGGCTAAACAGTTTGCCCAGAAGCAAGGGATAAAAGTCTTTGAAGTTAACGAAGTGGCAAAGTTAGCTTGATTAGAGGGAGGGTAAATAAACTATGGACGGAAACAAAAACAGTGCAGGCAGCTCGGTTGACCAGCTAACCGGGGTTGGGGCTAAAGCTGAAGAGATAGCACCCAGCTTACCCCGGCTCAACTTGCTCCGCCAGCTACCAACTGCAGAAGCCCTCCAGTTAATCCCGGAAACTTTAGCCCGGAAGTATCGGGCTATTCCTTTGATAGTTGATGGAGATAATCTTCAGGTAGCTATGGCTGACGCCTACGACGTCTTAGCCATTCAAGCCCTATCTGCCCGCTCCAAGAAACGGATCGAACCGATGCCAGCATCCCTGACTGATGTCCTTGAGGCTATTGATTTTAACTACAGAGCTGTTGGTGAAATTGTCAAGCAAATTCCGATTCCGGCAACGGCTGCTGAGACAGTCCTGGAAAAGGTTACGGTGGATGTGGGCGAAGACGCCCCCGTAGTCCGAGCCCTTAATCTTATTATCGACGAAGCCATTAAGGCTCGGTCATCAGATATCCATATTGAACCTGAGCCAGACAGACTGCGTATCCGCTACCGCATTGATGGCACCCTTCATGATGTCCTGTCTCTACCCCCCAGTATCCACCTCCCCCTCCTGTCACGAATTAAAATCCTCGGTGGTATGAATATCGCTGACTACCATCACCCCCAGGACGGTCAGATTTCCCTGAATGTAAAGGAGAAGGAGATTGATATCAGGGTGGCTACTGCTTACACCGTTAACGGGGAAATGGCATCGCTCCGACTCCTGGATAAGTCCTGGGGCATCCTCTCCCTATCCCAGTTAGGCTTTCTCCCCAAAAGCCAGGAAAAATACGAACAGATGCTACTGGCTCCCTTTGGCATGATTTTAGTATGTGGTCCTACCGGTGCCGGCAAGACGACTACCCTTTATGCTTCAGTGAATTCCTTAGACCGGGTTGGGCGCCACATTATCACTATTGAAGACCCAGTAGAATATCGTTTTCGGGGTATTAATCAAATACAAGTCAATCCTAAAGCCGGGCTTACTTTTGCCAGTGGTCTTCGCTCTATTGTCCGACTTGACCCTGATATTATCCTGGTGGGGGAAATCCGGGACACAGATACAGCCCGAATAGCCATTCAAGCCGCTCTCACCGGTCACCTGGTGCTGTCTTCCGTCCACGCCACTGATAGCGCTGGTGCCCTTTTCCGGCTAATTGACCTTGGTATCGAGCCATTCCTGGTATGCTCGGCAGTTATCGGCATTGTAGCCCAAAGAATGGTACGCCGGGTTTGTCCCTACTGCGCCCACCTGACTCAAATATCCCTGATAGAGCAGACAGCTTACCACAAGGAGATGGGAGAAGAAGGCAAGGAGTTCCTTTGTGGCGCTGGCTGTAAAGCCTGTGTCTTTACTGGCTATTTGGGCAGGACCGGCATTTTTGAGATTCTGCGGATAAGTGATGAAATTCGGCAATTGACTGTGTCCGGGGCCACCGCTTCCCAGGTCAAGGCTCAAGCCATCAAAGAAGGTACGATAACCATAGCCAGGGATGGTATGCTCAAAGCTAAAGCTGGCATCACTACCCCCTATGAAGTCCTTCGCAATGCTTATTCAATAGATTAGGCTTCAGTTAGTCCCTTATGGAAAATTGGCTTCGGTATTATCACCCCACCAAATCGAAGATTTTTCTGGGAGGATCTCATGCGGACCCTGGTTAAATAAAAACCAGATTCGGGGTCCCCTAAAAAACTTCGTTTTTCAGGGGTAATTAGTTATGGACTATGCATATGTAGCCTACACCAAGGACAAAAGAATAATAAAAGGAAAGGTCTCCGCTGCCAGCGAGCAGGTAGTCGCTGAGGCACTGGCTAAAATTGGTTACCGGGTTCTCAGTGTGAAACCCGTGGTCCCCTTTTTCCCCAGCCTCAATAGATATCTACCAGCTCGAGTAAAGCGGCAAGACACCATCCTTTTCTCCCGGCAGTTAGCTCTCCTCACTGACTCCGGCGTCGGTATTGTCCACAGCCTGGAACTCCTCGCTGAGCAATCAACCAGTAGAGCCCTGAAGAGAGTGCTCACCGAAGTCGTCTCTGACCTGCGCAGTGGCAGCTCCCTTTCTACAGCCTTAGCCAGACACCCCCGGGCCTTCCCCCGCCTTTATTCCAGCATGGTAAAAGTGGGAGAGGAGACAGGTGAACTCGGTGATATCCTTCGTTCCCTGACTGATTATATGGAACGGGAAGCCGTCGCCCTAAACAAATTGAAGATAGCCCTGACTTACCCGACCATTGTCCTGTTATTGGCTATTGCAGTTGCGATTATATTATTTACCGTGGCTTTGCCACCCCTGATCAATTTATTCACTCAGTTCGGAACCCAGCTACCAGTAACCACACGGATTTTAATCTTCGTGGTAAATTTTGTTAACCTTTACGGTATATACCTTTTTTTGGCTCTACTGGCTTTAGTAGTATTAGGATTCGTCTATGTAAAGTCAACCAGTGGTCGCTACCACTGGGACAAACTGATGTTAAGCCTGCCTGTAATCGGTCGCCTTACCCTGTTAACCGAACTTTCCCGGTGCTGCCGCAGTCAATCATTGCTCATCCGGGCTGGGCTGCCCTTGCCCGAAGTTCTAACTTTAACTCGCCAGGCAAGTGGCAACCGGATAGTAGCTAAGGCATTAGCTAATGTTGAAGACCAAGCTATCAGAGGCGAGGGACTATCTCGACCTATGTCCGGAAATCGCCTTTTTCTACCGCTGATGGTAACTATGACCAGGGTTGGCGAGGAAACGGGCAATCTGGATCAGACCCTGCTAACGATAGCCCAAAATTATGAAGTGGAAGCGGAAGACAGGCTGCGGACAGCTTTAGGACTTATTAATCCGGTGATGCTTCTGCTCCTGGGTGGATTGGTGGCTTTCCTGGCTCTGTCCCTGTTTATGCCCCTTTACGGAATTCTCCGGGCTATTGGAGGGGCGTAAGCTATGGGTCATATATACACAGATTCTGTCATAGAGGGCAGCGCTGGTGCCAAAAAGGTGAGGCTTTTTGTTGATACCGGCTCTACCTTTACCCTGTTATCCGGGGTTTTGGCTGAGGAGTTGGGTGTGATGCAGTTGCCGGGACAGAGACAGACGATTGAACTGGCTGATGGCAGCCTTAAACAATATCCGGTGGCTATCGGTAACATAGAAGTGATGGGCAGGAAATCTGTTGGTGAAAGATTTCTCATCGCCGATGTCAGCGAGCCAGTCCTCGGCGTGCTCACTCTGGAAGCCCTTGGTTTGGCTGTTGACCCGCTGACCGGCGAAGTCAAGCCATCACGGGGCTGGCAAACCCGGGGACCTTTGGGGGCAAGACCAGTTGCTTAAACAGAGATTAACTCTCAGAACCGGCGAGCCCGGGATGACTCTGGTAGAGGTCCTATTGGCGATAGCCATTTTAGCCATCGTCGGAGTCGCTTTCTTGATGGCTCTCGGGGGTGGCCTTATGGGAACGATAGTCGCCGACGAGCGCACCGTTGCCGAAAGCCTGGCCCGAAGCCAGCTGGAAGCTATCAAAACTGCTCAATATGACGCTACTGGCGACTACGAGCTAATTAATAGACCTCCGGGTTATGATATAAGTATCAGCATCGGGTCTGTTAACACCGGACTTCAGAAAATAACTGTGACTGTAACTATCGAGCGCACACAAAAGAAGCTTCAAGTCGAAACGTATAAGGCAAGATAGATGAAAGGGTGGTATTTCAGGCTAACTTCCCTAATAAAGAAAGACTCTAAAGGGCTTACTCTACTTGAACTACTAATAGCCCTATCCATCGCCGGCTTGATTGTTGCTGCCACCACAACCACTATCAGTCAACTGTTCTCGCTTGGTTCCCGTAATGAGAACTATATGGTAGCCGTCCGCCAGGTCCAAAATGCTGGCTACTTAATAAGCCGTGACGGGGTTATGGCACAGAAAATAACTGTGGCAAATACAGAATCCGGCTTTCCCCTTACCTTGTCCTGGGGAGAATGGGGGGGCAGTCAAACAATTACAGTGACCTATACCTTGATTGATAGTATCCTTAGCCGACAAGAGGTCGCCAATGGCAAAACAACTACAGCACAAATCGCCCGGCATATCGTCTCGGCTCAAGTTGAGTTTCCCAAAGGAGAAAAGCTGCTGACCGTAACTATAACCGCTCAGGTGAAGACAGCCAGCGAAACCAGGACTTACCAGATTAAGCCAAGACCTATCGACTAAAGGAGTTGTTTGAGATTGCCACGCCTCCCACACCCAGCCGAATCTGTGATTCGGCTGGGAACCCGGGGTCCCCACAAAATCATAGATTTTGTGGGGTATTCCTTCAGCTCGCAATGACAATGAAGAAAAAGGCTCGCACTGACGATGTAGGGTGAGGCTAAAGTGTGGCACTATAGGAAATAAAGGCGAGTTCTTTCCGTCATTGCGAGGGCTTCAGCCCGAAGCAATCACTTGACATTGGTACGCTTTTGACTGACAATGAAGGAGATTATGAAAGAAATAAAAAAACAAATATCAAAAATAGTGTCCGCTGAACAAGGTTACGCAGCCCTGGGATTAGTCCTTATTCTAACCCTTATTGGTGCCCTTCTCCTGCCATCCCTCCTCTCCTTTGTCAGCACCGGCCTTAAGTCCGGGCAAATAATTGAGGAAAGGATGCTGGAATATTATGCCGCTGATGCTGGAGTTGAGGACGCCATGTGGCGAATAAGGAACGATAAGCTACCTGACTGGATGCTGGGCAACTGGGGTGAAGCTACCTATAAGCATGATCCCTATGGTTATTCGCTACCTACGAAAATCAATAACAAAGATGTGGAAGTCACTATTAAACCACTTTGGCTCTTAGAAGGTTTAGAAACACCCAGCCCCGGACAGGGCAGGGAGCCTCACGATAGTCTGGTGACGGTTAGCAATGTCATTGGTGAGATCGATAAAGGCAATGGTCTTTACCACGGTCTTTACCAGATCAACATAATTTATGATGGTTCAGTAGGTAAGCTGAAGATAGAGAGGATAGGTGTCTGGCTACCCCCTGGCTTTGGGTATGTTGACTACTCAAGCAACCTGGAGTCTGAGCCTCAAACCTTTCCCTACAACGGTGGCACCGCTATAACCTGGGACTACCATCCAGCTATTGATTACGACAAGCTGCCCGGTCCCGGGAGTAAGAGGGTGGTTACTTTTGAATTTACCCCCAATGAAAACCCGGAAGTGGCTTTCGCCTGGATCAGAACAAATCGGATGGATATTTATCTTTCATGGGATATTTATCCTTCTTTGGGAATGGACTCGAAAATATACCGGATTACTTCTAAAGCAACTGACCCTGTCTCCAAGAAATATACAACTGTCACCGCCTATACTACCAAAACTATGAAGGGAGATTATCAGGCTACTGGCAATACTTTGATGCGAGACCATGATAAGGACAAGCCGCATTATTATCGGGAAAGGCTATACAAAGAAACCTCAGCCACCATTAACAATATACCCCCTGATGCCAAAGTAGAGAGAATCTTCCTCTACTGGTCAGGCTGGAAGAACCACCTTTGGGACGTGTCGACCCTGAGCGAAGAAAAAAGACAGTCCCTGCCCTCCGATTATAAAGTTAACCAGATTACTCTCCAGGTTGAAATTGGCGGAGTCAAGTTTCCTAAACCAGAAGAAGTGACCGCCTGGGTCACCCAGGTGCTGCCTAATGTTGACTCCGATAACCCCAATGGCTGGTCTTATTCTTGCTTTGCTGATGTCACCAAGCTGGTGACAGAATTCTTTGAGAAAAAGAAGCTCAATTTCATTGGCAATGCCACATATACTGTGGGGCACTGGGATGTCAAGAAGACAAAGCATGGCGACTATAAATATGCTCTTTATGAATGGAAAGACGACCACTCCGGTGAGACTATTGTTGGTTATACTCGTTATCCCTTAGGTAGCTATCTTGGCCAGAATGACAGTGGAGGCGATGAGTGGGCTTATGCTGGCTGGTCAGTCATTGTGATTTATTCCAGTTCGTCCACAGAAGGGCGCTATCTTTATATCTATGATGAATTCCGCACTGTCTTGAAAGACAAGCCTTTAGAGTTTACCATCATGGGCTTTAGAACTCCTCAGGATGTCGGTGAAGAAGCAGCTCGGCTGACCGCTTTTGTTGGCGAAGGCGACTACCACGAAGAAGGCGATTCTATTCGGGTCAACAACAAGCCTTTAAGCGACTTAATCAATCCCGATAACAATGTCTGGAACTCTAAGTCAAAGCTCCTTGATGACACGGAAATTGAGGGCATAGATATTGATACCTTTATTATTTCCGGAGCCATCATAGAGTCAGGAGATACTAACGCTGAGGTCAAGCTACTCACCGAGAGTGACTCCTGGAACCTGATATATATCATCCTCTCCTTCCGTGATGAGATTATTCCCACTAAAATATTAAGTTATCAGGTTAAGATTGGAGAGGAATAAGGCGAGGGTGACAAAATAAACATGCTCAATGAAATAAAGCTGGAGGCAGTAGCTTAATGGGTTTTACCTACTCAGACACACCAGTCCTTGGCGTTACTGCCCTGGAGTCTTTAGGTTATGAGGTTGACCCGGTGACCAGAAAGCTCAAGCCAGTAGAATTGCTTATGATATAGGAGGTTGAGAATTGCCCAAGATAAGTCGGGTAAGCCAGCTAATTTTAGTCCTGGGGATTTTCATCATTATCTCCGGAGCCCTGTTCCTGGTCTGGCGAGAGCAGGTAAAAGCCCAGGAGAATTTAAGGAAAGAGCTTACCCTTATCCAGACTTTACTATCCAAGCCACCACCACCGCCGCTGGCTTACCTGGAAGCCAAAATTCAGGCTACCGAAGCTGAGCTTAAAGCCACTGAAGCCCTTTTCCCAAAGTTGGAGCAGAGCCTGGAAATCACCGAAAGTCTGGTCAAACTGGCTGAGCAGTTTAAACTGCAAGTGACTGGTATGTCTACCAGGGTCACCAGCACCAAAATAGAAAAAGTTGACTATCAAGTGATTAACCTTGAACTGGAGCTTCAAGGGTCAATAACCAGTATCCTCAGTTTTATCAATAGACTGGGAAAGGAGTTCCCTACAGCTGAGATAGCCTCGGTTAGCCTTACCAGAGCTAAGACAGTACGGGAGATAGATGTTGGCAAGATTAATCTCCACATTTACGCGGAGAGGAGACGCTAATGGCTCCATTGCTCAGCATAGCTATCGAAGATACCGCCATCAAGTTTCTGGCTGTTGACGGCAACCGGATAAACAAAGCTGTTAGCCTGCCTCTGGAGCCGGGGCTGGTCAAGGACGGAGTGGTTCTGGATAAAGCGGCTGTCAGCCAGAAAATCAGGCAATTCCTTAACACAGAAAAGATTACCCCCCAGAAGGTCCTTGCCAGTGTAAGCGGCGTTCATTCTCTTTACCGGCTCATCTCCCTGCCCCGCCTGCCTGATGACCTTCTGCAAGATGCTGTCAAGCGAGAAACCGAAAGGACACTGCCGGTGCCTTCAGAGGAGCTTTACCTGTCGTGGCAAGCTATACCCTTTTCTGCTGAAGAGACATTGGTCTGCGCCGTAGATTTGCCTAAAGACACGGTTAATTCCGTAATAGCCACTTTGCGCCAGGCTGGTCTGGAGCCATCAGTTATGGATGCCAGACCTTTAGCCGCCGCCCGAGCCTGCAGTGAGAGCCGGGCTATAGTCATCAATACTGAAGCCACCGATTTTGATATTGTCATTATTATCAACGGTATTCCAGAACTGGTGCGGAGTTTAGCCTTTTCCGAGGATAGTCTTTACCCCGAAGATAAAGCTGTCGAGATAAGAAGGGAGCTGGAAAGGACTGTCTATTTCTACAACACCAGCCACGAAGCAGCACCAATACCAACCAATATGCCGGTTATTCTTGGCGGCGAAGTTGAAATCGTCTCCGCCCTGAACCAGGAACTGTCCCGCCCAGTTAGACCCTTAACTATATCTTTGCCTTCACCAGAAGACCTTAATGTCACCGAGTTTATGACCAATATTGGCTTGGTCTTGAAAGCGATAAAGACTGACCAGACTCCCCTGCGGCTGAACTTGAATACCCTCCCTGAAGTCTATCTTCCAAAGCCAGTGCCCATCCTCCCCTTCCTTTCCTGGATACTGGTTTTTGCCGCTATTGTTCTTTTAGTTTGGCTGGGAATTCTTACCCGTGGGGCTATTGCCGAAACTTCCCATTTGCAGGCTCAGTTAAGCCAGGCTCAAGCTCTAATTAAGCCACTGCAACCCGAGCCCAAGAAACTCGCTGAGCTTGAAGCCAGGTTCAAACAAGTAACCATGAGCCGGGACACACTCAAGACCATCTTAGCCAGCCTGGAGCAGCAACGGGCCAGAGTCAGCAGTGACCTGAATACAGCCACAAGCCTGTTGCCGACCAATATCACCCTGACCAATATCAGTCACGGCACTGTCCTAACCATAAAGGGAACTGCTCCGGATGACAAGACTATTTTAAGTTATGTCAGGAGACTGAAGGAAACCGGTCGTTTTTCCCAGGTCCTGGTCTCCTTTGATACCAGGGCTTACCAGGAAGTAAGTTTTACTTTGACCCTGAAGTAGGGCAGTAGAGGAAGTCAGGATGGAAATTCAGTCTTTACTGACCACGGCTCGGCGGAAGAAAGCTTCGGACCTGCATTTGATTACTAACAGCCCGCCTCTGCTGCGTGTTGATGGCGCCCTTCAACCTTTAGACAATCTTGGCAAGCTCACTCCGGAGGATATAAGTGAAGCCCTTTTTCAGTTAACCACCTCGGAACAGCGGGAAACTTTCATCCGCCACATGGAACTGGACTTTGCCTGCTCCCTTCCCAGAGTTGGCAGGATGAGGTGTAATGTCTGTCAGCAGAAGGGGTCTATCAGCCTTAATATCCGCTTCCTGGCACCAGTGGTACCAACTATAGACGAACTGGAATTGCCCCAGATATTGAAGGGCCTGGTGATGAGACCACGGGGGCTAATTGTTGTCACCGGTCCCACCGGCTCGGGCAAGACTACCACCTTAGCTACTATGCTCCAGCATCTCAATACTCATGCCCACCGCTATATAATTACCATTGAAGACCCCATAGAGTATGTCCACCCCAATCTCAAATCAGCCATCTCCCAGCGGGAACTGGGCATTGACACCCTTTCCTTCAACTATGCCTTAAAGCATATCCTGCGCCAGGACCCTGATGTTATCCTGGTCGGAGAAATGAGGGACTTAGAAACAGCATCTGCAGTGCTCAGTGTGGCTGAAACCGGCCATCTGGTGCTGTCTACTGGTCATGCCCCCAGTGCCGCCCAGGCAGTAGAAAGAATTGTTGACCTTTTCCCGCTGCATGAGCGACTTTTAGCTCAAGCCCGACTGGCTTCAGTGCTTATAGCTATCCTATGTCAGGTGCTGGTGCCCCGGGTTGGTGGCGGAAGAATTGCCGCGGTCGAAATTATGCTCGGAACTCCAGCGGTAAAAAATGTCATCCGGGAAGGCAAAATTCATCTTCTGCCCAATGTCATCCGCACCCAGACCGATTCCGGCATGCAAATCCTCGACCAGGCTCTGGTTGACCTCTATCTAAAAGGGACTATTAGCTGGTCAACCGTCTTAGCCTGGTGCCAGGATGAGGAAGAGGTCAAAAAACTGGCTGGTGAAATCAAAATAAAGTAGTCTCACAGATGCTTTGTTTCCGGCAAGTCGTCAGTTTTAATCTAGGATAAACAGGGCTGTTAGTAAAGCAATTAGCCCAAGCAAGCCAAAGGCAGTCCCTGCTATCAACGCAGATATGTCATCCTTTCTCAACCTAATCTTGGGGCTCCTTGACCTGACCTCAAAGAACTCGAGGAAGGCACCGATAAAGAACAGTGTCACGGCGGCAACTGCTATTATTGCCTTCATTTTATCTTTCCCGCCGCAGGTCTGGCTTCCAAAATCCTAAAAAGAGAGCGTTTCTGAGGCTTTTGCCTCTGTTGCTAAATCACTCTTTATTGTGCGCGGACCCATTTCTGCGTGGGCTCATCCCATCTGATACCAACCCAACCGCCAGGATCGACTGGCGTTGCCAAATGTATAAGTCCAGCCTTCTCGCCGGCTTCATAGAAATAATATGTGGCCCTTAAGGTACCAGCTAGATACTTATCTCCGAGGTAGTCTGAAGTGCTTGGCCAGGCTGGTGGGTTCTGCTCGGCGTAGTAAGCCACCGCCGCCGCCTTCACATTCACGGCTTCAATGTTAGCCCCAGCCAATGTGCCGACAGCCAGGAAGCGCCCCAGATTGAGAATCACTACACCGGCAATAACACTCAGAATAGCCACCACAATGAGCAACTCCATCAAGGTGAAACCCTTCTGGTTCTTGTGGAAAGCCTTAATTAATTTTTTCACCTTTATCACCTCCTTTCAGCTCTTTTGCTCACTCACAGATTTTGCCTGCCCTCGACCAGGCTTTGGCATTAACATGATGTTTTAATTTTAATCTAATTTAAACATCCCTGTCAAGATGCTTTCGCGAGGTTGTTTACCAATGCTTACTCACTGTCCTGAGGGGTCACCCTCCCTCTGCCTCCCTCCCGTCAAGGGAGGGAGTTCACTCTCACCTACCCTCTCCCTTCAAGGGAGAGGAATAAGGTGAGGGTGACAAAATAAACACTCTCCATCGGCCACGCTGGCAGTCCTGCCGACCATACCCTATAATAAGCGGTAGTGACTGTTTTGTGGTTTAGCGTTTTTTTCTTGCTGGGATTAGCTGTCGGTAGCTTCTTAAACGTCTGTATTGACCGCCTGCCTTCAGGCATGTCCATTATTTCACCACCATCCTACTGTCCCTCCTGCCAGCATCGGCTGGCGATTAAAGACCTCATTCCGATATTCAGTTATCTCTGGCTAAAAGGCAAATGTCGCTATTGCCAGACACCTATACCGCAGCGCCTGTTGTGGGTTGAGCTGGGCACAGGCGCCCTGTTCGTTTTTCTTTACTGGCACTATGGTCTTAGCGGGCAGTTAGCTATAGCCACCTTTTATTTCTGCCTCCTCCTCAGCCTTATGGTCATTGACCTGGAACAGGGTATCATTCCTAACAAGATAGTTTACCTGGGGATGGCAGCCTCGCTGATTATTTCTGCAGTAACTGGTCTGGGGGTGGTTAGGGCACTGTTAGGAGGTGGTATCGGTCTGGTATTACTCTTGATACCAGCCTTAGTTTATAAAGGGGGTATGGGGTGGGGGGATGTCAAAATGGCGGGGCTGGTTGGTCTGGTTACTGGATTTCCTCTGGTACTGGTTGCCCTGTTTTTAACTGTAGTCAGCGGTGGAGTAGTCGCTGGGGTATTACTTTTGTTTGGACTAAAGAAAAGAAAAGAGCCTATTCCCTTTGCTCCCTTTCTGTCTTTAGCCACTATGGCGACACTTCTGTGGGGGAATAATATCCTTAGCTGGTATTTAGGACTTATAGCTATTTAATTTCAACACCGGCTCCGGCGGTTTCCAGCTTAGCCTTGATAGCCGCGGCTTCTGCTTTGGTGACGCCTTCTTTTACTACCTGAGGTGCCCCTTCTACCAAATCTTTGGCTTCTTTCAGCCCCAGTGCCACTACCTCTCGGACGGCTTTAATGACATTAATCTTATTAGCCCCAATTTCCTTAAGGATTACCTTAAATTCCACTTTTTCTTCTTCAGCCGGTAGTGCCGTGACTGCCTCAGCTGTCTTAGCCGGAGCCGCTACAGCCACTGGAGACACAGCCGTGACTCCAAACTCAGTCTCAAGAGCTTTCACCAATTCGGCTAACTCCAGCACAGTCATACTCTTAAGGACTTCTATAATAACCTCTGGAGTCATTTTTGTTACTTCCGCCTTAGCTGGTGAAGACTCCGCCTTAGCCTTAACTTTTCTCTGGCGCTTCTGCATCTCAACTGGCTCTGGTGACATTTTCACCTCCTATTTGATTTATTCGAGCTTGCAATACGGTTAGAAATTCCCGCAAGGGGGCACTTAGAACATTATATAAAGCCTGTAAGGGGACCTGCATCCGACCTATTATTTGCGAAATTAAAATGTCTCTGGGGGGAAGGTTAGATAGAATTGATATATCTCCAGGACTGAGTAAACGATTACCTAACATTCCGCCTTTGATTTGCAGGACTGAACCCGAACTACGAATATATTCACTAAGAATTTTAGGCAGTTTAACCATATCCTTATCGAAAGCAAAGGCAACAGCTACCGGACCACTAAAGAGAGATTCTATTTGTTCCTTGCCAGCCTCAATAGCCGCTAAACGGGCTAAAGTATTTTTTACCACCTTATAATCTACCCCGGCTTCCCTGAGGCGGTAGCGCAATTCAGACATTTCTCTGGCTGATAACCCCCGATAATCAGTAGCTACTATAATAGCACTTCGGAAAAACCTTTCCTTTAGCTCCTTAACTGTTTTTACTTTCTCTGACTTTGGCATAATCTACCCCACCTAAATTGGGTCCTCTGAAAAACTTTGTTTTTCAGGGGTGTTTTAAGGCACCTGCTGTCACTGGCACCCTGCCAAAGTTAATTGTTAAAAAGTGTTTATCAACAATTTATTTTCAATGTAGTGCGAGGCTTTAGCCTCGCACTACATTAGTAAACTAAAGCCTCCCAATTAAAAGTTAATTTTTAAAGAGTTTAAGCGGCTAAGGCTAAAGTAGACTTTAGGTCAAGTTTTATTCCCGGACCCATCGTTGACGACAAAGCCACACTCCGAATGTACTGCCCCTTAGCCCCACTGGGTCTGGCTTTAACTATAGCCTCCACTACCGCAGCCAGGTTTTCCAGCAGCTTATTCACTTCAAAACTAATCTTACCTAAAGGTACATGAATAATAGCTGTGCGGTCAAGCCTGAACTCTACCCGACCCTTACGGGTTTCGGCAATCACCCGGGGTAAGTCAGTCGCAGCTACTACTGTTCCTGATTTTGGATTAGGCATTAACCCTCGCCGCCCCAGAATCTTTCCTAATTTCCCCACCTTCCCCATCATATCAGGAGTGGCTATAGCCACATCAAAGCCAAGCCAGCCCTCCTCAATCCTTTTAATAAGCTCGTCTCCCCCCACATACTCAGCTCCAGCTTCCTGGGCTATCTTTACCCCCTCTCCGTGAGCAAAAACAACAATGCCAACCTTCTTACCTAACCCATGCGGAAGAACCACCACTCCCCTAACCTGCTGGTCAGCGCTGCGTGGGTCGAGTCCCATCCTCAGATGAAGTTCAACGGTCTCATCAAAACTGGCATAACTAACCTTTTTTATCAGCTCAATAGCCTCTCCCGGTGGATAAGTCTTTGTTCTATCCACCAACTCACTCACTTTCCTGTATTTTTTACCATGCCTGGCTAATGCCATTAGTCTACCTCAACCCCCATACTCCGAGCCGTGCCTTCAATAATACGCATTGCCCCCTCCATATCAGCCGCATTCAAGTCTTTTTTCTTCAGTCGGGCAATTTCAAGAAGTTTCTCCCGGGACAATTTACCCACCTTCACAGGACCAGCAGTACTACTGCCTTTTTCTATATCTAAGGCACGCTTTATTAAATCAGATGCTGGGGGAGTTTTAGTGACAAAAGTAAAGGAACGGTCCTCATATACAGTTATTTCTACCGGAACGATAAGCCCAATTTGGTTCGCCGTCCGCTCATTATATTCTTTGCAAAAAGCCATAATGTTAAGCCCAAGCTGCCCTAAAGCCGGACCTACTGGTGCCGCCGGGGTAGCCTTACCCGCCGGAATTTGCAATTTGATAACCGCCTTAACTTTCTTTGCCATCTACATTTTTTCCACTTGCAAAAAATCCAGTTCTACCGGTGTCTCACGTCCGAAAAGAGTAAGAAGCACCTTCACCTTACCCTTTTCCATATTGATTCCACCAACCACACCCACAAAATCAATAAAAGGACCATTAACTACACGGACACTCTGACCTTTGCTGAAGCCCACTTTGACTTTGGGGGTACCTTCGATCATTCGCTTCAATATCTTACCTACCTCCTCTTCAGCTAAGGGGGTTGGTTTACCACTACCAACAAAACCGGTTACCCCCGGAGTGTTACGGACTACGTTCCAACTTTCATCATCCATTGTCATCTGAACCAAAACATAGCCGGGAAAGATTCTTTTAGTTACAGTTCGTCGCTGCCCGCTCTTGATCTCTATTTCATCTTCAGTAGGTATAACCACCTGGAATACTTTATCTCCGGCATCCATATACTTGATTCGCTGTTCCAGATTCCTCTTGACCCGTTCTTCATACCCGGAGTAAGTATGTATCATATACCATTGCCTATTATTGCTTACCATTGCTTACCATTACCTCTCGTGAAATACAGTCTACCTACCCCGTAAGAATACTTTGGTAAGTAATTCGGTGAAACCATAATCAATAGCTCCGAGGACAATTCCGACAATAAGGCAGACAACGAGCACCATAATGGTCAACCGTAAAGCCTCTTGTCTCGTTGGCCAGACAACCCTTTTCAACTCCTCAATAGTTTCACGAAAAAAGCGGAGCCGGGACTTTTTTGGTTTAGAAGCTGGAAGGCGGCCTTTCATGGGGCTTTACTTAGTTTCTCGATGCAAGGTGTGTCTGCGACAACGCGGGCAGTATTTCCTTAACTCCAACCTCTGAGGGTCATTCTTTCTATTCTTGGTGGTAGTATAAGTCCGTTCCTGGCACTCAGTACAAGCCAGATGGATAATAGTTCTTGGCTCACTCTTCTTAGCCATATTTTTTACCCCAAGTACTATTTAGTCAAGGATCTTGGTGAAAACTCCGGCACCCACAGTCTTACCCCCTTCTCTTATGGCAAAACGCAATCCTTCCTCAATAGCCACTGGGTAAATAAGCTTTATAGACATTCCCACATTATCTCCAGGCATAACCATTTCCACCCCAGAAGGTAATTCAACTGCTCCAGTGACATCAAGAGTCCTGATATAGAATTGAGGCTTATACCCGCTAAAGAAGGGAGTATGTCGTCCACCTTCTTCTTTAGTCAATATATATACTTCAGCCTGAACATGAGTATGAGGTTTGACCGAACCAGAAGCAGCTAACACCTGTCCCCTCTCCACTTCATCCCGCTCTATGCCCCTGAGTAAGCAGCCGATAGCATCTCCAGGCTCAGCATTCTCCAGCGTCTTATGGAACATCTCCACCCCGGTTACCACTGTTTTCCGTGTCTCTTTGATTCCCACAATCTCTGCTTCATCTCCAACCTTTACAGTTCCTCGCTCCACCCTACCAGTAACCACAGTGCCCCGCCCTTTGATGCCAAAGACATCTTCAATAGGCATCAAGAAAGGTTTGTCCCTCACCCGCACTGGAATCGGTACATATTCGTCTATAGTATCCACTAATTTCCATACTCCGCCACACCACTGACACTCCCGCCGGGCACAGCCACACTCCAAACACTTGAGAGCACTTACCCGGACAATTGGTATCTTGTCGCCGGGAAAACCATACTTAGTAAGCAGCTCCCTGAGTTCTATCTCCACTAATTCCAACAATTCCTCATCTTCCATCAAATCAACTTTATTTAATGCCACCAGCAAACAAGGTACTTCTACCTGGCGAGCCAAAAGGATATGCTCCCGGGTCTGCGGCATGGGTCCATCAGGAGCACTAACTACTACAACAGCTCCATCCATCTGAGCTGCCCCGGTTATCATATTCTTGATATAGTCAGCATGACCGGGACAATCTACATGGGCATAATGGCGCTTGTCTGTTTCATATTCAATATGAGCAATGCAAATAGTCAAACCACGAGCTTTCTCTTCCGGGGCATTGTCTATAGACTCAAAAGAACGGAACTGGGTAGGACCGACTTTAGACAAGAGATAAGTCATTGCCGAAGTCAAAGTCGTCTTGCCGTGGTCGACATGACCTATTGTGCCCACATTCACATGGGGCTTAGTCCTGACAAAAACCTTCTTTGCCATTTATAACCTCCTTTTTAACCCCATTATGGATAGCGTCTACCTTCTACCTATGTCTCCAGCAATAAGCCATAATGGGGACCCCGTGACAGCTTATTGCTGCAGGCAATAGTCTTCGGCTAGACGATATCTGTCATGGGGATTTTTATAAACCTCCTTTTATCAACTTTTAGATATGGAGCCCACAACCAGCTTCGAACTGGTGACCCCGTTCTTACCAAGAACGTGCTCTACCTCCTGAGCTATGTGGGCACTATCACTATTATAAACTACTTAGGTCTGATCTTGCCAAACAAATCAAGGAAGTTTTCAATTTTATCTTTAAACGCTTTAAGTTTTGGTGGATCAGAAGTGGTAGATTGATTCCTCTCCCATTCCCCAGGGTTTTCTTCAGAGTATTCAGTGAAGGCTATTGCCCATTCCTCGAGTTCCAGGTTCATAGATGTTAGCCCTTGCAAAACAAACGCCTCCAGAGCAACTTTAGCCCCCCTCTCTTTAATTTTCTCTTTTTTGTTATCTATTTCAGCTCTTCTCTTTTCGTACCTACACCAGTCGATCATTTGTGATTTCCTGCTTTATGGTGGAGGGGGTAGGATTCGAACCTACGTAGCCATCTCAGGCGGCAGATTTACAGTCTGCTCCGATTGACCGCTCCGGCACCCCTCCCGAAAAAATTACTCCTCCTTCTTAATCTCGGGTAATCGTTCGGCTGCCTCTTCTAGCTCCTTAAAGACCTGAACACTTTCTCTAAGGGAAACCCTCTCCAATTCCTTAGATAGCTCTTCAATCTTTTCAATGCCTTCCTTGCTGGTTTGCTCGCTCACAGATCACCACCTCCTTTAAGCCCTTTAATTTGGGATTCAAGCTCTTCTATTCTATCGGACTGCTCCTTCATTCTCTTGGCTAGTGCCTCTAAAGTATGGGCTCCACTTCGGAGTGATTCAATCCCATGGCGTTTGTCTACCTCACTGGCTACGATTCTGGCGCCTCCAATTCCAGCTACTAGTGCCCCGATCACAATGCCAACATTCAGATCATAAACCTCCCTGATTCCGAGCTCACCCAATGGACCAGCAGAACCTGTCACTACAACAGCGGCAATAGCTCCAAAAAGCATGTTACCCAGAAATCCCGGCAACAAAATCCTACTACAATCTCGTAAATGCCTACGCCGAGGGAGAACAAGACCTTTCTCGGTAAATATAGCATTTACTACTCCACCGATTAGCCCAACAAACGCAACTAAGAGAAGAATTTGCCATAATGCCATATTGATCCCCTCCAATATCCTTCGGAGCCCGAGAGGGGAGTCGAACCCACTAACCTACCGATTACAAGTCGGTTGCGCTACCATTGCGCTACTCGGGCAATCGCCAAATTCTGGCTAATTGCTGGAATGTTAGTATAAAAGAAACCAAAAGTCAATATTGGTAGCGCATACCGGATTCGAACCGGTGATCTCCTCCTTGAGAGGGAGGTGTCCTAAACCCCTAGACGAATGCGCCACAATGGTGGAGCTGATGGGATTCGAACCCACTACCTTTTGACTGCCAGTCAAACGCTCTCCCGATTGAGCTACAGCCCCAATGTTATTTGTATTTTATCACGAAGCCTAACCAGAAACAACAAGCTTCTTAAACTTCTTTTGTCTGCTTTTTCGTTGCTTAAGATAGATTTTGCCATCTTTTTGCCAAACCCAAAGATAATGGCCAGGAATAAGCCAAGCTACTACATATTGCCTATAAGGATAGGCAACGAAAACAGCTTCAGCTACCCGGTTAAGTTCAGCTAAGGCTTGTCTGGCATCAGTTATATTAGGTAGATGTTCCAATAAGTGACTGACGAAGACGGCACCAAAAGTTTTATCTCCGAAGGGGATATGCCTGACATCAGCCACAACCCCGCAAGGGCAACCATAAAACGCCCGGGGGTCAATATCAAAGCAAACATCGCCATAACCATGTGCCTTCACTTTAGAAAAATGGCGAAGCCAGGTGATACCTAAGGGTCCACCAGCAACTAATAGTGGCTTGCCTACTGCGGCAGCAAAAGCAGAAGCAGCTTTATATTTTTTATTTTTGTCTAAGGTCTGAGAAAGGAGAACTACTCCCTGCCAGGTCATTAGTCCAAAGAAAAAGCCAAACCCTAAAATTTCATGAATAGTACTATTCACTTGAGCCGAGTTAAAACCATATTTCTATCAAGCGAAGTAGTGACCTTAAACCGAAATAGCCACCGTAGGCAATTACCAGGCTCTTAACTGTATTACCTGCCCAGCACATGAGAAAAAATTTCCAAAGGTGAAGACGGAGCATCCCCATGGTAATAGCCATAGGCACAAAAAGGGGGTTAAAAATTGCTGACATTATAAAGACAGCTACCGGACCTTTTCGTCGTGCCCAATTCACTAATCGGCAGTAGAGGGTATCATTAATATTCTGGAAAAGATTACGCCCCCCATAGCCGGTCAAATAAATACTTGTCGCCCCAATACTTGCCCCCAGTCCTGAGGCAGCTCCAACAAAGGCTGGATTTAATATCCCACCCAAAGTAAACACCACCACCACATAAGGAATCGGCATTATCAAAACGCTACTTGCAAAAAGACTAATAATAAAGGTACCTAAATAGCCATAGCCTTGGAGACGATTTATGTAGTCCCAGTAATAAATCGTAATCACGCCGAAAGTGAAGGTTATCCCCAAAGCTAAGCCAGCTATGTAGAATTCTTTTTTAGTAAGAATCTTCTTAACTACCTCATTTATCTGGTGAAACTTCATCTATCCTGCCTTGGCGGCTTTGTGTGTCCTGAAACTTAAGCCGTCACTGTCTACACCAATAACTATAGTATCACCCTCACTAAAATCACCCCGCAAAATCCGAGTAGACAGGACATTTTCTACATATCTCTGGATAGCTCGACGCAAAGGTCGGGCACCATAAACCGGGTTGTAGCCCTCCTTGAGCAACCAGGACTTGGCTTCGGCGGTTAACTCCAACTTAAGGTGGCGATCGCTAAGGCGCTTCTCTACTTCTAATATCATTAAGTCCACTATCCTCTTTAAGTGCTCCTCTGCAAGAGGTTGGAAAATAATAATGTCATCTATCCGATTGAGGAATTCGGGACGGAAAGTTTGTTTTAGAGCACTGTCAATAGCACTTCGCAATCGTTGCTGTTCAGCTTTCTCCTGGCGAGAAAAACCGAGAGCCTGGCGCTGAAATTCCTGGGTGCCTAAATTGCTGGTCATTATTATTACTGTGTTCTTAAAGTCAACTGTCCGGCCATGCCCATCGGTAAGCCTACCATCCTCCAGTATCTGGAGTAAGATATTAAATACATCAGGATGGGCTTTCTCAACCTCATCAAATAGTATCACTCGATAGGGACGGCGTCGCACTGCTTCTGTTAATTGTCCACCTTCTTCATAGCCAATATAACCAGGAGGAGCACCAATAAGACGAGACACAGTATGCTTCTCCATATACTCCGACATGTCCAACCGTATCATAGCCTCCCCATCATCAAAGAGAAAAAGAGCTAAAGCCCGAGCTAATTCTGTCTTACCGACACCAGTAGGTCCTAAGAAAATAAAACTGCCGACAGGTCGCCTCGGGTCTTTAAGCCCAGCTCTCCCCCGCCTGATAGCTTCAGAAATAGCTGATACTGCCTCTTCCTGGTTGACAATCCGTTCATGAAGCCTCTCCTCCATGTGAAGCAATTTCTCAACTTCACCCTCCAGCATCCGCGATACCGGAATACCCGTCCATTTAGAGACAAGTTCAGCAATACCCTCCTCATCCACCACACTATCAATCTTCTTTTCCTGAAGCCAACGAGCTTTAGCCTTATTATATTCTGCTTCCAAGCGCAATCTTTCGGCTTTAAGTTCCGCAGCTTGCTGGTAATCCCGGCGTTGAGAAACTGCCTCTTCCTCATTCAGTAAACGCTGAATTTGCTGTTCTAAACTCTTGACCTCCAGCGGAGCACTCTCCATGTCAATACGCAATTTGCTGGCAGCTTCATCAATAAGGTCAACGGCTTTATCAGGAAGGAACCTGTCTGAGATATAGCGCTGGCTCAATTTAGCCGCGGCTAATAGAGCCGAGTCATCAATTTTGATTTTGTGGTGAGCTTCATAACGAGGGCGGAGTCCGCGCAGCATCTCTATAGTTGCCTCAACACTCGGCTCACCAATAAAAACAGGTTGAAGCCGACGCTCCAGGGCTTTATCCTTTTCAATATGCTCCCGGTACTCATCAAGAGTAGTAGCTCCAACACACTGGAGTTCACCCCGTGCCAGCGCCGGTTTAAGCATATTGCTGGCATCAATAGCACCTTCAGCAGCACCAGCACCAACCACAGTATGCATCTCATCAATAAACAAGATTACCTCCCCTTGAGCTTGGCGAACCTCGTCTATTACTGCCTTCAGTCTTTCCTCAAATTCGCCACGGAACTTACTTCCGGCTACCAATGCCCCCATATCTAAAGCGATTACCCTTTTCCCTTTAAGGGAATCAGGCACGTCTCCGGAAACAATTTTCTGGGCTAACCCTTCAGCAATAGCCGTCTTACCAACGCCAGCCTCTCCAATAATTACCGGGTTATTCTTTGTCCGTCGTGTCAGAATCTGCATAACCCGCTTTATCTCCTCATCTCTCCCAATCACCGGGTCAAGCTTACCCTGGCGAGCTAATTCAGTAAAATCACGACCATACTTTTCCAGGGAACGATATTTACTTTCGGCTCTGGGGTCGGTAACCCGGTGACCTCCCCGAATATTCTGCAAAGCTTGATATATCTTCTCTTGATTAATACCAAACTCAGCCAGAATCCTTGAAGCTTCACCCCCACCCCCCTCAGCAATAGCAATTAGCAGGTGCTCAACGCCAATAAATTCGTCTTTGAGCCGGTCTGCCTCATAGGCCGCGTTTTCTAAAAGACGAGCAATCCGCGGTGTAGCATAAATCTGAGCTCCTTCATAAGCCATTTTAGGAGCGGCTTCAAGACTTGATTCCACTCGCCTTCTTACTTTGGTCTCGTCAACACCTAACTCTCGCATTATCTCCAGGGCTAAGCCTTTCTCTTGTTCCAGCAAAGCCAGTAACACATGCTCTACATCCCACTGGCTATGGTGGAAGCGTCGAACCAAATTCTGGGAATAAGCTAAAACTTCCTGGGCTTGTTCCGTAAATCTCTCTTGTCTCATCAAACCCTCATCCAAAGGCTAAACTTAAAACAGAAATGTTTTAAATATTAAATCAAGTTAAGCAGTACTACAGGTCTATTACTTAGTAGCTGACTCTTCTTGAATAAGTTTGTCCCGGTAACTCGTAACATAATGACACCCAGGACCAGGACATTCCTTTAGCATTTTTTTCCTTTCTCTTCCGCTCTTAAAAGTACTGTACCTTTCATAGTAGATACACCTGGCTCGCCAGTCATTGTATACCAAAACAGTTACCAAGTTTTTGACTATATCACACCAAAAGCAGTAGCTGGTCACCTGCCATTTAGCTGGCGGAATTTCCGGTCTTGCTTCCAGAACTATTGGTTGAGCCATTTAAGTGCTTCCTTCCTTTAGTTTGTTTCTCTTCCTGCCGGACTTCCTCAAGTTGCTAATTTCCGCTTCCAGTTGCTGGAGCTGATGCTGCATCTCGGATATTTTCTCTGCCATGCGCAACACTACCCCCACCCCTGCCAAATTGATCCCCAGGTCTTCCATCAAAGTCTTAATCTGCCGCAGACGTCCAATATCATTTTCTGAATAGTAACGTATATTTCCTCTTGAGCGATATGGCTGGACAAGCCCAAGTCTTTCGTAATAGCGTAAAGTATGGGTTTCAATGTCCACCATTTTGGCGGCAACACTTATCACATACCTTGGTTCGGTCTCTGGCAAAGTCATTTTATAGTATCACCTCACTCCAACAACATCAATACTTACTGCAAGAGTGTTTATCAATAACTTATTTTGAATGTAGTGCGACCCTTTAGGGTCGCTTTTTTGTAGCGCGAGGCTAAAGCCTCGCGCTACATTGCTAAACATACTTACTGCCAAACTTCATAGTTGAAAAATTAATTCTACTTCGGACGAAGTGTTCGGAATTGCTCAATAAGCTTCCTTTCGGCATCACTTAGCTTAGTTGGCAACACCACCTTCACTTTGGCAAAAAGGTCCCCTCGGGAAGAACCACCCAGATGAGGCATGCCTTGCCCTGCCAATCGAAAGGCTTTGCCATTTTGGGTCTCCGGTGGTATTTTCAGAGCCAGCTTGCCTTTTAAAGTAGATACCTCTACTTCACCGCCAAGGAGAGCTACAACAAAGGGCACAGGTACCTCTATGTGGAGGTCATCCTCCTTGCGCTCAAAACTCTCATGGGGTAAGATTTTAACTAAAAGATAAAGGTCACCTTTAGCACCTCCATAACCTGCCCCACCTTCACCAACAATTCGGATACGGGAGCCATCTCTAACCCCGGGAGGCACCTTCACTTCCAAACGTTTCGGTTTTACCACCGCTCCTGAACCACTACAGTTAGTGCAAGCCCTATTATTACCCAAAACACCACTACCATGACAGACGGGACAAAGCCCCCTCTCTTGGATTTCAATAATACGTGTTGTCCCTCGGTAAGCCTCCTCCAAGGTCACTTCAATAGAATGGGAAATATCTTTACCCCGGCTTGGGCGACGCGTTGTCCGGAATCGAGTACCAAAGTCACCAAAGAGACTATCTAAGATATCACTTAAGTCACCAAATTCAAAAGTAGCTCGGGCATCTCCTCGATTAAAATCCCAGCCTCGTCCGGCACGGGCAAATTGTTCCGCATACTGCCACTGGTCTCCAAAACTGTCATATTTCCGGCGCTTCTCCGGGTCCGAAAGCACCTCGTAGGCTTCGTTTATCTCCTTAAACTTAGCTTCTGCTGACTTGTCACCAGGATTGACATCGGGATGAAACTTACGAGCTAAGCGCCGGTAGGCCTGCTTTATTTCTTTCTCAGTGGCGTTTCTGCTTACCCCCAAAATCTGATAATAATCTTTCCCCGGCATTTCTCAGCCCCTAATCAATTCTAAACTATTTACTACAGTTTGTCAACAATTTTGTTTAATTTTATAATAACATTGTATTAAGAATATTAAGAAAATTTTTTAAACCGGACAAGATATCTTTAATCACAAGGGAAATGAAAAGGGCGAAGGCTAATAGAGTTAGATAGTCATGCGGGGGCTTTCCACCCCGAGGAGAGGAGTTCCAGAAGTTCAACGACAATTCTGGCGGTAGCTCCCCAGATTACTTTACCTTTGCATCCACAAAAATAAGTAGGCACTGCCCGATTACCCACAATTTGATATTCGACTCTTAAGTTATCTTCCTTCAAAAGGTCTGAAACTGAGATGTCAAAGATTTCATCAATCTCTTCTGAGTTTACCTCGAAAGGATAGGGGTAGGGGATAAAGGCAACAAAAGGAGAAATAACAAAGCCGGAGAAAAGGGTCACAGTATCATTCAGTTCCCCCAGAATCTCGACATCCTCCGCTTTCAGTCCGATTTCTTCACAACTTTCCCGTAGAGTTGTACCTAAAAGGCTCGGGGCACCATTAGCCTGAACCCCACCAGGGAAAGAAATCTGCCCTTTGTGGTAGGTTACCTTGCCACTCCTCTGGGTAAATAGAAAATAGTACTCTCCGTCTTGATAGAAAAGAGGCACCAAAACTGCTGCCCGAACTAAGTTTGTCGCGGTCGCCTTCTGCTTCTGGTAATGGGAAAAGACTTGTTTTATTTCCGCTTTGGTTAACTTTATACCCATATTAAAGGTTCATTCTGCTCAAACATAATATCGCTGTCGCCAATGTTGACTCAACTCTCAATTTGAGACTATTTAGTAGTTCCCCGTTTGACATTCATCGTTTCCCCCAATTTGAGATTGTTTACCGATGCCTATCCACCATTCCGAACAAAGCGGAGAAACCCTCACCTTATTCCTCTCCCTTCAAGGGAGAGGGTAGGTGAGGGTGACAAAATAAACACTCCCAATTTGTGGTTTGTCAAAATTACAAATTATCAGTTATAATTAAAAGATTAGGGATAATTTATCATGGCAATAAAACGAGACTATTACCAAATCCTTGGTGTTTCCCGGAACGCTACTGACGACGAAATTAAGAAAGCCTTCCGTCGCTTGGCTTTCCAATACCACCCTGACCACAATAAAGAGCCAGGGGCTGAGGAAAAGTTCAAGGAAATTAATGAAGCCTATGAAGTCCTCTCCGACCCGGAGAAGCGAGCTAACTATGACAGGTATGGTCAACCAGTTGCTCCAGGGTGGGGCTTCAAAGGTTTTGACTTTGGCGGCTTCGGTGATATCTTTGAAGCCTTTTTCGGTGGCACAACTACCACTGCTCAGCGTGTCCCCCAGAAAGGCGCCGACTTACAGACCCGCTTAGTCATTTCCTTCAAAGAAGCCGTCTTTGGTTGCCAAAAAGAGGTTGAATTAGAACGTGTTGAAGTTTGCGCTTCATGCTACGGTGTTGGCAGTCACCCCGGAACAAATCCTCAAAAATGTCCCGAGTGCAGTGGTACGGGACAAGTCCGCCGAGTTCAGCAGAGTCTCTTTGGACGCTTTGTAAACATTACTACCTGTCACCGATGCCACGGACAAGGAACAGTTATCACTAATCCCTGCTCCCAATGCCATGGGACAGGCAGACACAAGGTAAAACGAAAGGTCACGGTTCATATCCCACCCGGAGTAGATGACGGACAACAACTGCGACTAACAGGAGAAGGAGAAGCCGGATTTTTTGGTGGTTCCTCCGGCAACTTGTATATCAATTTATCGGTTAGACCTCACCGCTTCTTCCAGCGGGATGGTGAAAATATCATCTATGAGTTGTCGATTAATTTTGCTCAGGCAGCTCTTGGCGCTGAGATAGAAATACCTACCTTAAATGGACCAATAACATTATCCGTACCTCCGGGGACTCAGCATGGGAAAATACTTCGACTAAAGGGGAAAGGTGTTCCCCATCTTAATGACAAAGGCCGAGGAGACCAATTAGTCAGGATAAGCCTGGTAACTCCGAAATCTTTAGACGAAAGGCAACGGAAGCTCTTCGAAGAATTAGCTAAAATCTTGCCCCAGCCCGAGTTACCTAAGGAATAAATCCCCCAAGAAATCTTCGATTTCTTGGGGACCTGGGGAAGCCCAAAATTAAATTCAGCGGGGTCCCCAAAAAGTTGCCAAACTTTTTGGGGTTGGGTTAAAGTTTTCACTTTTCCCAAGACGACTGAAGACCTCACTCGGGGGCAAAATCCCAGAAAGCACCTCACCAATGAGATTAATAATTGGTGTCTTCACACCAACCTTTTGGGCTAAATAGCGAGCGGCAATAGCAGCATTAACCCCTTCGGCAACCTGGTGAGTAGATGACCTTATATCAGCTAAGGAGCGTCCTTTAGCTAATTCGTAACCGACATGATAATTTCGGCTTAAAGGGCTAACGCAAGTAGCTATCAGGTCCCCCAGCCCCGCCAGACCCAAAAGAGTGCCTCTTTTAGCACCGAGAGCCACGGCTAAAGAAATAGCCTCAGTCCATCCCAGAGTAATAAAAGCCGCCTTAGCATTATTCCCCAGACTCAAGCCATCAATCATCCCAGACCCCAAGGCAATAATATTTTTAAAAGCACCGCCTAATTCCACCCCAATAACATCCCTACTTATAAAGATATTAAAGTCTGGCGAATTTAATAAACCCTGCGCCTTTCTGGCAACTTCCCTATCATCTGAAGCTACTATGGAAAAAGCTGGTAACCCTTGGGCAATCTCCTTCGATAAATTAGGACCTGAAAGAACACAAACCCGCCTCCCAAGAGGTGGGGCAACTTCCTCCATTAGTATTTCTGACATTCGTTTACCAGTATCTACTTCAAGCCCCTTGGTAGCACTGACTAATATTGTAGATGGAGCTATGTAGTCCTTAATCCGTTGCACATTTTGTCGAAAGCTGTGGGAGGGTACTGCCCAGATTAAAAAATCTGCTCCAGCTACGGCTTCTTCGATACTATTAGTGAAGGAAAGCTGAATGGGGTTTTGCTCTTTATTTAGCTCTCGGGCTTCGGCTTCCGTTCGTGCCCAGATTTTTACTATTGCCCCCTTATTGACGGCGTGCCTACCCAGAGTGATACCCCAAGTGGTGGTACCAATGATGGTTGCGTTGGTCTTTTTTGATTTCAAAGCTTGAGGTCGGTTACAGATTCGGTTTTTCCCCTATACGGCGTTCCGTGCCAGCTCGCAACCGGGAAATATTATCCCGGTGCTGATAGAGGACTAAAGCAGCAGCAATCAAGCCATAAACCAGATACATGGGAGGAAACTGATTAATAACGGTTAGAGGCGCTAACAAAGACCAGGCACTTAAGGCACCAAATATCGAACCCATAGACATATATCGAGTAATAAATACCGTCATAAGCAATATTTCAAAACCAAATAAAGCCACCACCGGAGACATAGCTAACAGAGTACCGAAAAGAGGAGCCACCCCTCTACCCCCACGGAACTTAAGAAATACAGGCCAGATATGACCGATCATTACTGCTAAAGCTGTGGCTACCTGTGCTATCTGCCAGTGAAGCACAAAATTACTTATGAATATAACCTGCTCGCCAACAATAATTCTGGCTAAAATTACTGCCACAGCCGCTTTGGTGACATCAAGAGCTATTACCAGAATCCCCATCTTCATCCCTAAGGTACGTATTACATTAGCACCACCCATCTTGCCACTACCATAGTCCCTGATGTCAATCCCGTGCACTAATTTCCCGATTATTACTCCGACGGGTATCGACCCCATGAGATAACCAAGTATTACGACAGAGACAAACCGGCCCAGTAACATTTCTGCCATAGTAACATCACCCCCCTTCTTTAATCCTTTTCCCGGATACCTTTTTGAATATAAGACGAATAGGAGTCCCCTGAAAACCAAAAGCCTGACGTAATTTATTCTCTAAAAAACGCTGGTAGGAGAAGTGCACCAGCCGTGGTTCATTAACCGAAAAAACAAAGGTAGGGGGGCTGGTCTTAGTCTGAGAAGCCCCATAAACCTTCAATCTCTTGGGACCAGCCTGGGGCAAAATTTCAGTAATGGCAGCTCTTTTGACAAATTCATCAATCTCGGTTTGGCTAAGCTGCTTCTGTCTCTCTTGCCACACCAGCAATGCTTCAGGGATAAGTCTATCCATACCCTGCCTTAATATAGCAGAAACATAAAAAGGGGGGGCATAAGGCATAAACTTAAAACGCTGCTCAAGGTGCTGACGGTATTCGTTTTTTTGCTTCTCAGAGATGAGATCCCATTTATTAACTACCAACACCATCCCCTTTAAAGCCTCTTTGATATAACCGGCAATATGAAGGTCTTGAGCAGTAATAAGCTCAGTAGCGTCAATAACTAATAGAGCCACATCACACCGCTCAATAGCTCTGAGAGCTCGGATTACACCGTAGTATTCTATACCGGCGTCAATATGTCCTCGCCGCCTGATACCAGCAGTATCAATAAGGACAATTTCCTGACTATCATAATGAAAAACTGAGTCAAGAGCATCTCGGGTCGTTCCTGGAATCTGATCAACAATAGCTCTTTCTTCACCAAGAATAGCATTAAGGAGTGTGGACTTACCCACATTGGGTCGTCCAACAATAGCCAACTTGGGTCTATCCGGCTCAGAGAGAACAGGTATTAAGGGCGGTAAAAGGGAAGCTACCACATCGGAAAGTCGATTAATACCTCTCCCATGATAGGCGCTAATGGCTAATGGAATACCAATCCCCAACTGATAAAAATCGGCTATTTGCTGTTCAAGATGAGGATTGTCTGCCTTATTCACCGCCAGAACTACAGGTTTACCGGAACTTCTCAGGAGATGGGCTATTTCCCAATCAGTGGAAATCACTCCGTCACGACTGTCCACAACAAAAATAATCACATCAGCCTCAGCAATAGCTGCTTCCACCTGTAATTTGACCTTTCCCCCCAGAACAGAAGTAGGTTTTGTTTCCAAGCCACCAGTGTCGACCAATGTCATTTCACGTTCTTTTATTGAAGTATCGCCAAAAATCCGGTCACGGGTTGTCCCCGGCAAGTCTTCAATTATAGCCACAGGTTCGCCTAAAAGGCGGTTAAACAAAGTCGACTTGCCCACATTAGCTCTACCGACAATAGCTACAATTGGTTTCATATTTATCCGCTCGTAGTAATCCCGGAAAGGACTGACTTTTCTTTACCCAGCTCGGAGTTACCAAATATTTCAGCCAGCAGCGTCTTCTGGAGATGAAGCCTGTTCTCAGCCTGGTCAAAGACTACAGAAGCCGGACTGTCCAGAAGCCCCGGAGCGATTTCCTCCCCACAGTGGGCTGGCATAGGATGCATTAGAAGAACATCTTTCTTAGCCAAAGCCAATAACTCATCATCTACTTGATAGCCAGCGAAAGCAATTCGTCGCCGCTCTGCTTCTGCTTCCTGCCCCATACTTGTCCAGACATCAGTATAGACTATATCAACGTCTTTCACTACCCGACGCGGCTCGTGAGTTAACCAAATTTGACTGCCACTATCTTTAGCAAATTCCTTACCGAGCTTTAGAACCTCCTCCCTAACCTGATAACCTGGTGGAGAGGCAATATAAAAATTCAGTCCAGCAAGGGAAGCGGCTAAGAGCAGACTATGAGCTACATTATTACCGTCACCAATAAAAGCTAAAGTTAAACCGCGAAGTTTCTGGTGCTTTTCGTAAATGGTAAGGAGGTCGGATAAAGCCTGGCAAGGGTGCTCCAGGTCGGAAAGAGCATTAATCACCGGTACCGTAGCGTGTTCGGCAAAAGTCTCCAAAGTATGGTGAGAAAAGGTGCGAGCTATAATACCATCAACGTAACGACTGAGCACCCGAGCTACATCGGAGACCGGCTCTCGCTTCCCAAAACCTACTTCATCCGGAGACAAATAAAAGGCGTAGCCACCGAGTTGATGAATAGCCAGCTCAAAACTGACTCGAGTTCGTAAAGAAGGTTTCTCAAACACAAGGGCAAAAGCCTTCCCCGAAAGCAAGGCAGAAACTCTCTTTTGCTTCCCGTCTAAAGCTTTCCGTATGAGTTGCGCAACATCAGCAGCGCTGAGGTCAGCAACTGAAAGTAGGTCTTTGCCTTTCACCCACACCCCCGTTTGGGTGCTTTCCAGTATAGCATAACTGTCAAGACAATGCTCAAGATTGTATAATAGAGGTTGTTTACCAATGCTGATCCACCATCCTGAACAAGGCGGAGAAACCCCTCACCTTATCCCTCTCCCTTCAAGGGAGAGGGATAAGGTGAGGGTGACAAAATAAACACTCTCGTATAATGAAGGGAAAGCCTAAATGAATACAAGAAAACCCTTATTACTCCTCCTTGATGGCAATGCCGTGGTACACCGTGCCTTCCACGCTTTACCCCCATTAACTGTGTCTAAGACTGGTGAGATGGTCAATGCTGTTTATGGTTTCGCCGCTACCTTATTAAAAGCGCTCAATGAACTTAAGCCTAACCACTGGGCGATTGCTTTTGACAGTCCTAAGCTTACCTTCAGGCACCAGAGGTTCGAAGACTACAAGGCTCAACGACCTAAAGCTCCTGAAGAGCTTGTCAGCCAATTTAAACGGGTCCGGCAATTAGCTGAAGCTTTTAAAATTCCTATCCTTGAAACTGAAGGCTACGAGGCTGATGACATTCTGGCAACTTTAAGCCGGCAGGCAAGCCAGCAAGGCATAGATACTCTAATCGTTACCGGCGATACCGATGTCTTTCAAATCGTTTCACCCCGGGTAAAAGTATTAGCTCCAAGACGGACATTCAGCGACACCGTTCTCTACGATGAGTCAACCATCCATGAAAGGTTCGGCTTAGACCCAAAGCAGCTCCCCGACTTAAAAGCCCTTATCGGTGACCCCTCCGACAATATTCCTGGCATTCCCGGTGTTGGTGAAAAAACAGCCACAAAACTTATCCATCAATTCGGCAGCCTTGAACAAATTTACGAGCGTATTGAGGAAGTCACCCCAACTAAACTGCAAGTTTTACTTAAACAATATAAAATTCAGGCTTTCCAGAGTAAAGAGCTGATAATAAGCGTTTTAGACGTGCCGGTAACTCTTAACCTTAACGCCTGTCAGGTGAGTGCTTACGACCGAAATCAAGTAGTCGAACTATTCCGAGAACTGGAATTTGTCAAATTGCTACCCAGACTTCCCCAAACAAAGGTTATTATCAGTCCTGCCTCTGTAGGTAAAGCCCTACCAAAAGGAAACTATCAAGTAATAGAAAGTGACCAAGCTCTGGAAGAACTAATAGCTCGATTATCAAAAGCCCCAGAAGTCGCAGTTGATGTGGAGACCTCAGCCAAGGAGCCTATGCCAGCTGACCTGGTCGGGATTGCCTTATCACCACTTCCCAATGAAGCCGTGTACATACCGGTGGGACATTATGGCTTAAGCCAACCAGCCCAGCTTCCTCTTAATCGAGTTATAGCCAAACTCAAAACCATTCTGGAAAGCCAAAAAGTTACCAAAATAGCCCATAACGGCAAATATGATATAACTGTTCTGGCAGAATACGGCGTCCATCTTTCTAATTTGAGCTTTGATACAATGATTGCCGCTTACCTCCTCGGGGAAAAGTCCCTGGGACTCAAAGCCCTCGCCTTTAACAAACTGGGCATTGAAATGACCCCTATCTCTGACTTAATTGGCAGTGGACCAAAACAAATCTCTATGGCATTAGTAGAGGTAGAACAGGCAGCAAATTATGCCTGTGCCGATGCTGATATCACCCGAAGGCTTAAAGATATCCTTGGAGCCGAACTAAAGCAACAAGGACTCTGGCAACTGTTCACCGAAGTTGAAATGCCTTTAGTCCCGGTACTGGTAGCTATGGAAAGAAATGGAGTCGCCCTGGATGTGGAATTGCTGCGAAAAATGTCCCACAGCATAGGTAATCAAATGCTCAGCTTAGAAGAAGCTATCTATAACAGCATTGGTTACAAGTTCAACATAAACTCGTCTCAGCAATTAGCCCAGGTCCTTTATGAAGGACTAAAGTTACCCCACTCTCGAAGAACTAAAACTGGCTATTCCACAGAAGCTTCAGTCCTCGAAGAGCTAAGAGGACTTCATCCGGTAATTGACCTCATCTTAGAATACCGGCAGTTAGCCAAGCTCAAATCAACCTACATAGATGCCTTTCCTGCCTTGATCAACCCAAAAACAGGTAGGCTCCACACCAGCTTTAATCAGACTGGTACTACTACTGGACGCCTTTCCTCAAGCGAGCCAAATCTGCAAAATATCCCCATTCGCGGAGAATTAGGCAAAAAGATAAGGCAAGCCATTATTGCCCCACCCGGGTGTTATCTCTTGGCTGCAGATTATTCCCAGATTGACCTTAGAGTATTAGCCCACCTGTCTCAGGACCCGGAGCTTATTGCCGCTTTCCTTAATGACGAAGACATTCATACTGCTACCGCTTCCCGTGTTTTCAACATCCCACCTTCCCAGATAACTCCAGAAATGCGGCGTGTCGCCAAGACCGTTAACTTTGGCGTCATCTACGGAATGAGTGATTATGGCTTGGAGCAAGCCACTGATCTGACTCGAGAAGAAGCCAGTCAGTTCATCAATTCCTATTTTGAAAAATATCCCAAAGTCAAAGAATATATTGAGACCACAAAACAGCAGGCTCGAGAGCGGGGCTATGTCCAGACAGTAATGGGTCACCGCCGCTTCATCCCCGAAATCAACTCCCCTAACCGCCAGCTAAGAGAGGCTGCCGAGAGGATGGCAATAAATATGCCCGTCCAGGGTACTTCGGCTGATATCATCAAGATGGCTATGATTGACCTTCATCGGGAGACGTGCCAAAAAGGCTTAAATAGCAAAATGATTCTCCAAATCCACGACGAGCTGCTTTTTGAGGTGCCTGAAGAAGAAGTAGCGGAAATGAAAGAGCTAATTGCCACCATAATGCCCCGAGCCCTTAAGCTCCGCGTTCCACTAAAAGTAGACATCAAATTAGGCAAAAACTGGGGAGAAACGGAATAAACACTTTTTGCTGAGATAGGGAAACGAATTATGAAGAAAGAAGTAAAAAACTGGCTGGACTCAGCTCAATATGACATGGAAACTGCTGAGTATATGTTCAGCGCCGGCAGGTATATTTATACTATTTTTATGCCATTTATCTATAGAAAAGGCATTGAAGGCAAAGGTTCAAGAAATCACTGGCAAAACCCCTCCGAAAACTCACAATTTAATATACCTTTTAAAATTAAGCCAATTTGACCCCAGAGAGGTGATAAAAGATTTTATCGGTGAACTGAGCGATGTGAGTATTCCTGCAAGATGTCCTGAGGATATTGGTGAGATTCAACATCGTTTCAATAAAGAAGTTGCGGAGAACTATTTGCAAAGGACGAAGGAGGCTTTTCAATGGATCCGAGACTCTATCACATCGTAGAAAAATATAAAGATGCTTTATCTGCTTTAGGCATTCAGGTTGAGAGAGTTATTCTATTTGGTTCCCACTCCTCTGGTAAAGCAAAAGAATACAGTGATATCGATTTGGTGGTCATCTCGGGTAATTTCAAGGAAATGAACTTAATAGAAAGATTGCAAATACTTGGAAGAGCTGCCGCTAAGATGATGGAGCCAATTGAAGCCTTAGGCTACACCGAGGAGGAATTTTCTTCTAAAGATAGCGGCACTTTTATTGGCGATGAAGTCAAGACTAAAGGCATAGAAATATGAAGATCATACATAAAATAATCATCGGCGATTCAAGATGGATGAAAGAAGTCCCCGATGAATCTGTCGATCTTATTATCACCTCCCCACCTTACTGGCAATTGAAGGACTATGGAAATGGCAAACAGATAGGTTTTAACGACACTTATGAGGAATATATTAACAACCTCAACTTGGTGTGGCAGGAATGCCATAGAGTTCTACACAAAGGCTGTCGATTATGTATCAACATTGGCGACCAATTTGCTCGTTCTGTCTATTATGGCAGGTACAAGGTCATCCCTATAAGAACAGAGATAATTAAGTTTTGTGAAAGTGCTGGCTTTGATTACATGGGAGCCATCATCTGGCAGAAAGTCACTACTTGCCATACCACTGGCGGCGCTACCGTGATGGGTTCTTTCCCCTACCCACGAAGCGGAATCCTTAAACTGGATTACGAATTCATTTTAATCTTTAAGAAATATGGAAACCCTCCAAAGGTTAGCAGAGAAATCAAGGAACAATCAAAACTAACAGAGGAAGAATGGAATCAATATTTTACAGGACATTGGGATTTTCCTGGGGAAAAACAAGATAAACATCTGGCAATGTTCCCTGAAGAACTGCCAAGACGTCTAATCAAAATGTTCAGTTTTGTTGGTGATACTGTTCTGGATCCGTTTCTTGGAAGTGGCACAACCTCTTTATCTGCTAAAAATCTAAATAGAAATTCCATTGGATACGAAATAAATGAAAACTTTCTGCCGGTCATAAGAGAAAAACTTAGACTGAAACAAGGCACTCTTTTTCAAGATGCAGCTTGTGAAATAATTAAGCAAGAGGATCCGAAGAAAGATTTTAAGGAAGAAATTAAGAAACTGCCTTACATTTTCAAAGACCCGATAAGATTCGATAAAAAAGTTGATCCCAAAAAATTGAGATTTGGTTCAAGAATAGATAGTTCTCGTTCTGAGAGAGAAACATATTATATGGTGAAAGAAATAATCTCCCCGGAAATGTTGGTTTTAAATAATGGATTAAGAATCAGGTTACTGGGCGTGAAAGAGAGACCGGAAAAGAAAAGAGAGGCAATTCAATTTTTGCGGGAGAAAACTCGTGGACAAAAGGTATTCCTAAGGTTTGACACCATAAAATACGATGAGAAAAACAACTTACTCTGCTATCTTTATTTGTGGAACAAGACCTTTCTAAATGTCCATTTGATTAAAACTGGTTTGGTCAATGTGAATACCTCTTTCGATTATAAATATAAGTCAAGATTCTTAGAATATAAAGGAGGGTAAAAAGATGAATGAATCAAAATGGGTTTGTGCAAGGTGTCGAAAGGCGTTTGATTTAGGGGAGGGAGAAGGCTGGGTTACTCTTGCTGGAGACGAAGATTCATATTATAAAGGCAAACTTACTCCTCTGGCTCCTTATGAAGAAGTCTGCTATGAGAGCACAGACGAACTTCTTGCTATCATTGAGAGGTGTAACGGAGATTGTGGGAATTGTGACGTTACTGTAATTTGGGGGTTATCGATTATGGATTGCCTCAGATTTCAGTTAAAATTTGGTCTCCTACATCTACCTCAAAAGGAACAGCCACCAAGACGAACTTCTTGCTATCATTGAGAGGTGTAACGGAGATTGTGGGAATTGTGACGTTACTGTAATTTGGGGGTTATCGATTATGGATTGCCTCAGATTTCAGTTAAAATTTGGTCTCCTACATCTACCTCAAAAGGAACAGCCACCAAAAGGTAGCGTGGAAGAGGCGAAAGAAATCTTAAGGATGTTCGAAAGATTCTAAGACAGATTTGAAACGAGGAAGCAATGTCTAAAGAATGGATTATAAACCAGGCAAATATGCGTTGGCAGTTCAATAGACCCAGGAATGTTGGTAAAGTCTCAGAAGAAATAAGAAAATGCGCTCCTAAATCACTAAAAGAATGGGAAGAATACTATTATAAAAATGTCTATCCTAAAAAGCATTTGGAAGGACTTGGAAAAAGGCTATACGTAAAGGTAACAGAAGTATGTCAAGCTGAAATTGAAAGTATTACTGAGCAAGATTGCATTGATTTTGTTATCGGTCTCGTAATTAACAGAACCTACGACGGGTATCAGTCTGAAATACAAACTATTTACGGACAGTTACAGCAGGCATTGGGTATTAAAATAGAACCGGCACCAGACGAGTGGGATAGAAAATATAATATAGACTTCTTCATTAAGGTAAAGGGTAAATATATAGGTCTCCAAATCAAACCTGCAGGATATGCTTACATTACTCAAATCATCAACGAATTAGAGTTTCAGAAAAAGACACATGAAAAGTTCACCGCCAAATATGGTGGTAAAGTATTTTATATTATTTCGGTGAAGGAAGGGAAAAGAAAGGTAATCTATAATCCAGAGGTAATCGAAGAAATCAGAAACGAAATTGAAAGACTGGAGAAGAGGTAATACTACTGTTGTTTTCAGACTAGCAGTGCCTGAGATTGTTAGCTAAAATCGTTAGAGAGTTTTGCTTAGAGGGGGTGGTTTGACTACTGCGTCATTTGAAGAAGTATGGGGACGAATTGTTACTCATACCGGGGAAATTTTTCATACAAAAACGGGCTTGGAGTTTACATATAGAGTTGAAGGAAATGGTGTTTACCCAAGCCGGACTGACTATAGAATACCAAAAACAGATTTTGAAAAAGCCTATCAAAGGGTCCCCTGCCGACCTGCAGACATTAATAAGATTGTCCGAGGGCCAGCATATGTTTGGGCAATTCTACACGATAAACGGAACTTGTCTAAAGGGCAGTGATGTAGACGGTAAAACAATGTTTTTTTCAGCCATGAAATGCCAGCGCTTTGATACTTAGAAAGCAAACTCTGTCAACGACCAGAAGAACTATGCCTGAGCTTCCTGAAGTTGAAACTATAAAAAATGAGCTTTTGCCAGTATTAGTGGGCAAACGCTTCACGGGAGTAACTATCTTTGATGCCAAAGTTGTCCGTCAGCCTTCGGTAGAGGAATTTTGCCAGAAGCTGGTTGGACAGAAGATAGAAGATATCCAGCGCCGGGGAAAATATCTAATTTTTCCCCTTTCCGGCGGAGAATCCCTTGTTCTTCACCTCAAAATGGCAGGGGCTCTGCTCCTGACATCAAATCAACCAATGAGTTACTTGAGAGCTCTATTCGAGTTTGAGAACAATACCCAGCTTTTTCTTATCGACCGCCGTCGCATGGCAGCAATGTGGCTTACTATGAACGCCAATTCAGTAGTGCCTAAGTTGGGACCAGAACCTCTGACCCAAGACTTTATCTATGAAACCTTTTTAAGCCGCCTTCAAGGGCGAAAGTCACCAATAAAGGCGGTCCTCCTTGACCAGGGCTTTGTCGCCGGCATCGGTAATATGTATGCTGATGAAGCCCTGTTCCGGGCTAAAATTCATCCCCTGAGGAAGACAAATAGTCTATCTCACCAGGAAACCAAAAACCTACATCAAGCTATCCAAACAGTGCTTTGGTCAGCCATTACCGATAAAGGAGCCAGTGTTGATACTTACATCCGCCCCGATGGCGGCTTAGGCACCGCCCATTTCAGTTTCCAGGTAGCTCACCGCCGTGGTCAGACTTGTCCTACCTGCAACACTCCTATCCAGAGGCTTCCTCTAAGAAATCGCGGCACTTATTTCTGCCCTAAATGCCAAAAATAAGCCCGACAACTATTGACAGGGGGGAGTTGTGCTATAATTTAAAAAAGAAAAGTATACTAGGCGCCAGGGAAAATTCCTAAGGAAGAAAATCCGGAGAAATGTCGGTGTTTGATATACTACCCAAAAATAACTGGAAAAAGGAGGGTCTAAAGATCAAGAAACAGCCGATTAAGAACTTGCACTATGCTTCCATAGGGGGTGCCGTATGCTAAAGTGGATACCGTGGCACTGGCCTCAACATTGGTGGCTAAAAATTCTGGTCGTAATTCTCTACATCTTAGTTATTATTGCCCTTGTCTGTCCGGGTCCACCAGGACCACCATGACCGGCAGGTCCACCAGGACCAACCGCAGAATTGTGGTTGCCGGATGAGCATGTGGTAACAAATCCTGGTGCTACAATCCTCGTTAAAGGGTCCGGATTCCCTCCGGGAGTCGAAGTAGCGCTCTATATCCGGGAAACCGGCTGGACGAAAGTGAAGACTAACGTTAGCGGTGCCTTTGAAGTGCTTGCAGTAGTCCCGATACTTCCTCCAGGTGTGTATACTATTAGGGCATTGGTCGGAGGGGTCTTATGGGCCACTCACCCGCTAAATATCAAAGGGGTGCCACCACCCCAAGATGCAAGCATCAAGTTTTTGACGTGGACGATCAATGGAATTCCTGTACCGCCAGGCAAGTACACAGTCATGCAGTCAACCATTATTGATGCGCTGTATGTTCAGCATGTAGCTGGGGAGCCGGATAAATTGGTGCACCTAAAAGAGAGGTCGGAAATCTCTATCCATTACGTCAAGGGTGAACCTGCAGCAATTCGCTGGCATGTAGTGAATCATCCTAATGCAGTAAACAAGGACCCAATGGCTAAGAAAAAGTATCAGTACGCAACCTTGGACGGCAAACGGGTAGAGCAATCAACATATTTTAGGACGCACAAGAGCATGCCCAGACTTCTCGACGTGGAAACAGCCTGGCAGCTAAAAAAGTCAACAACCTATACAAAGAGAATCAATTGGCTACATATTGGCGAGGTGACTGAGGAAGAGGTCCTTTTTGACCTCCTTCCCCCAAATGAAGGCATCATCCAACTCATTTCAGTCGCCGAGGTAGAGCTTGAGCCTCCAGACATTGATGTGGATTTGACCAATAACCGCGCTAAAAGCCCTATCCTTGAACTCGAGATCGTGCCCGCGGTCCATAAACCAACCAAAATCACCCTTCATCCTGAAAAGGCGGAAAACCCGGTGTGTACCACCCACAAGGTAACGGCTATGGTCACCTGTGTGGATGGCAGGCCTGTGGTTGGAGCCGAGGTCACCTTTGTGGTCGAGGGAGCTAACCCCACCAAGTGGTCTGGCAAAACCGATAGTGCCGGAATGATTACTTTTGCTTACCACGGGCCAAAGGAAGGTGAGGACATGATCAGTGCCCATGTCGACGGCTTGGTCGCCAGGGCAATAAAGTGGTGGTTTATTAAGAGGTAAACCTTGACAGGATCCAGGCGGGGGTCTTCGATTGAAGCCCCCCGTTTCTTTTTCGGGCACTAGTGGCGGACTAGGCATCTCATTGCTGAGTCCACTTACTTAGCTTTCTCCGAAGCCAGTATCCCAGCCTTTGCCCAGTTATGCCTGTTAATATCCTCAAAGATAACGATAGTCTCTTCAGGGGTTATTTTAGCAATTTTCACCACAGCTTCAGTAATGACTCGAGCTAACTCGGCTTTCTGGGCAACAGTCCTCCCTGACCACATCTCAACTCTGACTATAGGCATTTTCACCTCCAGCTATTGACCGACAATAGAAAATAGTTTATCTAAAGCAGCTCTGAGGCGCCTGGAGCATCTTCTTTTGCCCAAGACAGCCATGGTTTGAAACAGGGGTGGCGCCGCTGTCCGCCCCGTAATAGCCACTCTTAATAGACCGAAAAATTTGCCTGTCTCTAACCCCAGTTCCTCTGCCATGGGACGGACAAGTGTCTCCAAAACCATAGCACCCCAGGTCTTTATTAGGGCTAACCTCGGCAAGACAGTTTGAAGCGCTTTAATGGCTACCTCGGCTCCCAGTCCAGCATTCAGAAGGAGATTGGCATTATATTCCAGTTCATCAATAAAGAAAAATTGGTTTAGCTCAGATACATCGGCAAAAGTCCGGGCTCGCTCCTGAATCAGGGGCATAATTTGACCAACATAATCTAAATCTAACGGGCGTTTCACCGAAGCCGGTAAATCTCTATCTAAAAACGGGAGGGCTTGTTTAGTAAATTCCTCTGTGGCTAAACGCCTTAAATAGACCCCACTCATCCAGTCCAGCTTTTCTTTATTGAAAATAGCCGCAGTCTTGCTTATTCGCTCCAGAGAGAAATGTTTGATTATCTCCTCACGACTTAAAAGCTCTGTCCTGTCATCCAGTGACCAGCCGAGCAAACTCAAAAAGTTAATCATAGCTTCGGGAAGATAGCCTCGCTCCCGGTAGTCAAGGAGGGCGGTAGCACCATGGCGTTTGCTCAATTTGGCTCGGTCGGGTCCCAAAATCATGGGCAAATGAGCAAACTGGGGTGGGTTCCAGCCCAAAGCCTGGTAAAGTAACACATGTCGGGGAGTACTGGACAGCCACTCATCAGCCCGGAGAATATGGGAAATTGCCATAAGATGGTCATCGGTAATATTGGCTAAGTGGTATGTAGGATAGCCATCAGACTTGAGAAGAACAAAATCGTCCAGAACGCTATTATCAAAGGTTACTTCACCCCGGATTAAATCATAAAAAGTAGTTTGCCCTTCTAATGGTGTTTTAAAACGAACTACGGGTATGATACCAGTAGCCTCCAGTTCAATTTTTTGTTTTTGAGTCAATTCTCGACAATAACGGTCATACTTTGGTGGCTGCTTTTGCTTCATTTGCTCCCGGCGCATTGACTCCAGACGTTGAGGAGAACAATAGCACAGGTAGGCATACTCTTGCTTAAGCAATTGGTCAGCTATTTCCCGATAAATCTCCAGCCGTTGTGACTGGAAATAAGGACCTTCATCCCAGTCAAGTCTGAGCCAGCGCAGGCTTTCCAAAATGGTTTCTACAGCTCCTTCCACCCGACGAGCCACATCCGTATCCTCAATGCGCAAAATAAAACTACCCCCGTAATGACGGGCAAAAAGCCAGTTAAACAAAGCGGTCCGGATGTTGCCTAAATGAGGATAACCAGTAGGGCTGGGAGCAAACCGCACTCTTACCTTAGTCAAGATGTCTTCAGGCATAGGTCCCTACTAACACTGCTTCTTTTAGAGATAACTTTATCACATAAGTATCGGCAATTTTATCGTGCCAGCCTTGTTTATGAGAATCAAAGGCAAGCCAGATAAAGCCAACAAAAAGGGTGAGACAACAAATAATACTTCCCCCATAGCGAAGAAGGGCATAACTTAAAGTGAGGGAAGAACCATCACTGCGAATCACTTTTATTCTCAGCATCATCTTACCCAATGTCTGTCCCCGCCACCACCAGAGACCAATAAAATAAATAGTCCCCAAAAGTCCAAGGAAAATCCAACTGACCTGAGCTGGCATAAAAATATGGAGAATAGCCCAAGCAGACCCGAGGACAGCAACATCAATTAGGAAAGCCCACAGCCTTGCCCAGAAACCAGCAAACTCTATGCCAATCTCTTTTTGCCTTACTTCCATTGGCTCTATTCTCAAGCAGCATTTTACCATCTTCCCTTTCGGGCTTCTATAATGCCGTGGGTGATGGTCAGGCAGATGGAAGGAATGTTTGTGAGCTTTGATTATGTCAGCGGAATCAATGCGGCAAATAATGGAGAATCATTGAACAACCACAGAGATAAGAAGGGATTTTCCATTTTTGAGGGAATTTATGTCTGATTAAGCTTTATCGGGTAAGGATACGATGTAAATTCTGCAATTGAATGAGGTGTTTTTTGAGCCGGTTAGTGAGCTCTTCAGCCTCCCTTACTGCATTCTGGCAATCTTCAATCTCAGCCGTGACCTTAAATAAAATCTCATTCTTCCGTGCTGCCAAGTCGGCTTCAAAAACCTTCAAATCCTTAGTTGTCTGAGCCTGACTCATCAACTGAGACAGGAGTCCCTGTTCCCTTTCCATTTGCTCCCGCCTCAGTTTAGCCATGGATTCCTCAAATTCTTTCAGCCCCGGCATCTCTATCACATCCCTATATTGACTTTGATTTATAGTGTAACACACTTCCCCGATTTAAGCAAGACCTGAAGAAACCGATTGTTTAGTTTGTCACCCTCTGCTTATTCCTCTCCCTTCAAGGGAGAGGGTAGGTGAGGGTTTCTCCACTTTGTTCAGGATGGTGGATAAGTATTGGTAAGCAATCTCGAAGAAACCATTTCCAAAGCTCGACGAAGGTCTAAAGGCAAATCACAGGTAAATTCCCTGTATTCTCCTGTAGAAGGCAAGTGAAATTTTAAGTAGTAAGCATGGACAAATTGCCGGCTGAGGTAAGGTGACTTCACACCATAAGTGGCATCACCGACTACAGGATAACCAATAGCTGATAAATGAACTCGTATTTGATGTGTCCTGCCCGTCTCCGGATTAGCTTCCACGAGGGTATAGTCTCCCCGATATTGCCTCACCTGATAATGGGTTCGGGCTTCTCTGCCACCACTAACTACTGCCATTCGTTTTCGATAGACAGGATGGCGTCCGATAGGTACTTCAATCGTCCCTCGCTCTGGACTCAATTTACCTTTGACCAAGACTAAATAACCCTTCACTACAGAACGAGACTTGAACTGGTCAACCAAATTTTGCTGAGCGGCTTTGTTTTTAGCTACAATCATTAGCCCTGAAGTATCTTTATCCAGGCGGTGGACTATGCCCGGACGCAAGGAGTTATCTATGTTAGCCAGTTCAAGACAACAAGCTAACAGAGCATTGACCAAAGTTTGGCTGGGATGTCCTGGTGCTGGATAAACGGTTAGCCCCGCCGGCTTATCTACAATCAAAAGGTCTTTATCTTCATAGATAATAGTTACCGGAATAGGCTCAGCAACTAATGAAGTAACTGGCGGTGGTAAAGTAATAGTTATCCTGTCCCCAACCTGGAGCTTCTGACTTGGTTTTGCCCATTTGTCCTGAACTAAAATATAACCTTGTTGAATTAGTTTTTGAAGGTAAGAACGGGAAAGCCCGGAACATGTCTCAGCTAAGTATTTGTCAAGGCGGATGCCTGGGGTAGTTGCCACAATATCAAAAATCTTACTTGACTCGCCGAATATAGCTGCCCCCTTTTCTTAGCGACCAAAATAGGAAAAATATAAGAACAAAGATACCTATAGTTATCGATGAATCGGCTAAGTTAAAAGCTTGCCAGTGGAAATCACCCCACAGGCGAATATCAATAAAATCGGTAACATAGCCAAGACTCAGCCGGTCTATCAAATTACCGACAGCCCCGCCAAAGATAAGAGCCAGAGCAGTAGTGCTTAATGTTGTCCTGAGACGAAGTTGGCGATAGAGTAGAATAATAACCAATAAGCCAACTAAAGTAATGATGATTAGAAGGAAACCCTGGTTAGCTAATAGTCCAAAAGCAGCGCCAGTATTCTGGACATGGGTTAACCGGAAAAAACCCTCTTCAGGTAACGAAGCACCGAGGGGCAAGTTACTCCTAATCCACAGCTTGGTTAACTGGTCAATAATAATTACTGAGGCAGCAATGAGTAGAAACAGCCCGGTTCGACGTCTACTTTGCCAGTCTCCCTTTCGCATCTTTCGCCTGACGGACTTTACACTTAAGACACAAAACAGCTTGAGGTAATGCCTCCAGTCGAGCTAGCTCTATGGGCTGACCGCACTGGTCACATAACCCATATGTCGCGACTTCCCATTTATGCAGGGCATATCCTACATCAGCCAAAGTTTCTGTCAGGTGCTTTTCTAAGGCTAACCTTTTCTCCAGTTCAAAGACCTCGGTAGCCTCTTCCTCTCTTTTACCAAAAGGACTCCCCTCCCGCCTCTCTGTAGATTGAGGAAGACGAGCTTTCAATTGCTCTAACTCCTCTATTAACCGCGCCTTTTCTCGCTTCAGACGCTCATGGAGCAAATTAAAATCAACCACCTGACAAACATACCTTCCTATATTCAGATATATCTAACACCCCTGAAAAACGAAGTTTTTCAGGGGGCCCCGGATTTGGAGATAGATTGGGCATGGGTTTACTTTGAGAAAGCATAGGGAATTTTTCAGCGATCTCATCTGGAGAAATCTATTCTAAACTATCTTATCTATAAAAGCAACTAAGAACCAAGCTGGCTCTGGCTATCCTCGATGAGGCTCTCGCCATACTGAAGTAAGACCTGCTGGCGCGCCGGGGATACTTTCTTAGTCTGTAAATAGACTTTTAACGCTTCCGCGGGGGTTAATTCCTCAGCTACCCAATCACCCAACCGGTAGCGAGATTCGGCTCTTACTTCCCTGGCAATAGCCACATAGTGGGCATCCTTAAGTGCTTTGCGAAGGTCGGCATCATGAACCAAAGTCTCCTTAGCTGCTGGAATCGAAATTTGAACTCGGACAATGGCTTCCTTAACTTCGGTCTGGTATTGAGAAATAGCCTTAAGAATGGTTGCCATCGGCTCAGAATCTTCACTACTAACATCAACCCGCATGGTAACAAAATGACGGGCATCTATTTGGCAAAAGTAATAGTTAACCTGCTTCTCCCCGTTCTTTGATTCAATATTAACAATGTAAAATCCCTTCTCTTCACCCTCATCGCTAAAGTCAAGACGCTCCAGACTGCCGGCATAAACAACCGGTGGCTGTTTTAATACCTCTTGCTTTCTATGGATATGACCCAAAGCTACATAATCAAAGGCGGAATGGGCGATATTGCTGGGGAGTAAAACAGGTTCTCGCCCTATAACCATACTCCTTTCCGAACCTGGTTTAGCACCAGCTACCCAGACATGAGCAGCTAACAGACAGGGTAGATTGGAGTCAAGGTGGGGAATAAGCTCCAAAAGTTTCTGGGTCATTATTTCCTGGAGACGAGCATTTATTTCCTCAAGAGTCAGGTTCTTAGTGGTTTCCTTCGTCAAAAAGACACTGCGCCTGGGCCAGGGAAGAGCCACTACTTGAACATAGCCCTCCTTGGTAGGGATATGATAAATATCGGGACGATTAGCTACATAAATATTGCTTATAGCTAAAGTATCAAAAATCTCTACTGTGGTAGCCCTACCAACAGCATGGGGCAAATCATGATTGCCAACCAGAAGAAAAACCGGAATATCATGCTGGGACAAATACTTGAGGCGTCGAGCAAATTCCCTCTGCTGAGTCTGGGAAGGGTCTCGACTCTTATAAGCATCACCACAGAAAATAACCAAGTCTACCTGATTTTCCACAGCATAGGAGGTTACCTGGTCAAGAGCCTTGAGAACATCCAGAAGGCGAGTTGACGCTCCTGTGTCTGGGTCGAGACAGCCATAACTCTCAACACCTAAGTGCAGGTCAGCGAAGTGGAGGATTTTCACTCTTGCCTTATTGAACCCTTATTTTTGCCTTACTGCCCACAAGGGTTGAGTATCAAAGGCTTCGCCCTTCAGTTTGGCTTGAAGAATTTTATCCAGCTCGCTTATAGGCACTCTTATTTGCGCCATACTATCCCGCTCGCGGATAGTAACCTGGTTATCTTCAAGAGATTCGAAGTCTATGGTAACACAGAAAGGAGTACCAATTTCATCTTGACGACGGTAGCGACGCCCAATACTTTGAGCATCATCATACTGAGTCATAAAGGAGCGGCGAAGGTGGGTATAAATTTGTTTAGCTAAAGGCACCAATTTCTCATTTCGACTCAAAGGCAGGACAGCAACTTTAATCGGGGCTAAAGCCGGGTGAAGATGTAGAACCGTCCTTAGTTCCCCTTCAGCCATCTCCTCATCATAGGCATCAATCAAGAACGCCAGAGCCGAACGGTCGACTCCGGCTGAGGGTTCAATAATATAAGGAACAAAACGTTCACCGGTCTCTTCATCAAAGTAAATAAGGCTTTTGCCGCTATGCTTAGCATGCTGGACAAGGTCAAAATCACCCCGATTAGCAATTCCTTCCAGTTCCGCCCAACCCATAGGAAACAGATACTCAACATCATAGCAGTCTTCGGCATAGTGAGCCCGCTCATCTTTACCATGCTGACGGAGACGGAGGTTCTCTTTCCTGATACCCAGGTTAATATACCAGTTAAATCGCTCCTTCACCCAGTAATCAAGCCAGTAGTCATCAGTCCCTGGCTTAACGAAATACTCAATCTCCATTTGTTCAAATTCTCGGGTACGGAAAACAAAGTTACCGGGGGTAATTTCGTTGCGGAAGGCTTTACCTATCTGGGCAATGCCAAAGGGTAGTTTTCTCCTCGAGGCGCCAAGTACATTGTCAAAATTAACAAACATCCCCTGAGCCGTCTCCGGGCGAAGGTAAGTTACACTACTTTCTTCCTCCACCGGACCCATAAAGGTCTTAAACATCAAATTAAACAGGCGGGGCTCGGTAAGCTCACCGGAACACTCAGGGCATTTGTTACTGTTTAACTCAGTTGCCCGCCATCTCAAGTGACAAACTTTACACTCAACCAGGGGGTCGGTAAAACTATCCACATGACCGCTGGCAACCCAAACTTGAGGATTCATCAAAATGCTACTCTCTATACCAACCACGTCATCCCGTTCCTGAACAACGGCTCGCCACCAGTTATCTTTGATATTCCGCTTTAATTCGACTCCCACAGGTCCATAATCCCAGCAACTGGATAACCCTCCGTAAATTTCACTGCTGGGAAAAATAAACCCCCGTCGCTTGCACAGGGAGACTATTTTCTCCATAGCTACCTTACTGGTTTCTTCAGCCATCCGATCTCCCAGCTCCAAGTTTCTTCCAAGATTACCAACTTTATCTTGAGGTGTCAAAGAAAACTATCGGCAGCAAAGCAAGCTGCCCCTAAAGCAGCCGTTATTTGAGGCTCTTCAGGGACAAGTACCTCTACTCCCAATTCTTCGGTTATCATCTGAACCAGCCCCACATCCTTAGCACCACCCCCAGTAAGCATATAATCAGGAGCCAAGCCGACCCTTTTCACTAAACTGACTATCTTGGTGGCTAAAGCTTTATGACACTGGCTAAAATGTCTTCTTTAACCGCTCCTTCAGCAATGCGAGATATAGTCTCAGACTCAGCAAAAACGGCACAACTTGTGCTAAATTCCACCGGCTGTCTGGATTTTAAAGAAAGAGAACCTATGTCTTTTACTTCAATACCCAAGATTCGAGCAATGACCTGTAAAAACCGACCACTCCCGGCGCGCATTTTTCACTGATAACAAAATCAACTACACCTCCATCGGTGTCTACTTTTATTACTTTACTTGATTGCCCTCCGATATCAATTACTGTTCTAACGGTAGGAAAAAGGTAGTTTGCCCCACGAGCCTGACAGGAAACATCACTTATCTGACGAAGAGCAAAAAAAGCCACACCAGAACCTAATCCTGTGGCTACTACTCTTATATTTTCTAAGGAAGCGCCAACTTTAGATAAAACTCCACCCATAGCTCTTTCCATAGCTTCCTTATAATTCCCTCCTGAAGCAACAACCTCAAAGGCAACGACTTTATTATCTTGCATCAAAACGGACTTGGTGAAAGCAGAACCAATGTCTATTCCAGCAAATAAGCGAGTGTCCGCCATTATCTCAAAATCACCCTACCTAAATAAGTCCCCAGTCTTTATAACCTTGCCGGATAATGGCTAAGTATTCTGGCGCAGGTTTTGTTTCTTCCGATTGCTGAACCTTAACATAGGTAACAGCTCCTACAGCATCACCAGCGTCTGTGAATACAATCACATTTATCCGATTATAGATAGCAGGATAACCTTCATATTTATCTAATGACTTCAAATCTGTCTCCGATATTTCATAGATGGCACCAATAACTTTTTCACCTTTGTATGGCTTGATGCTGGCTACCCCACCACGCCATTGTCTCGACCACCCGGTAAATATTAATTTCCAGTTGGGCAAAGTAGCTGTAAACCTTGGTTTAGCTTCAGGACAACGCTCCGCCATCTGTTTGCGATTCAAATTAGAGGCATAAGCAAAATAATTCATTTTGGCTCAGCAAACTACTCTATTTTTAAAGAAAGTAACCTCTTCAAGGCGCCGCTCTGCCTTTCGCACAGCTCCTTGAGCCACCAATTCCTTACCAACTAAAGCCGCCCCCAGAGCCCCGGTGAGCAAAGGTTCAGGGGGCACAAGGAGAGGCTGACCTATCTTTTCCTCCAACGCTTTAACCAAACCTATGTTTTTGGCACCTCCCCCCGTTGCTACCACCTCTTTTTCTATTCCCAGCCCCACCACCATGTTGACTATCCGACCGGCAATAGCTTCGTGAAGCCCAGCGATTATATCTTCAATAGACGCACCTTCGGCAAGATGAGACACCACTTCTTGCTCAGCAAAAACTGTACAAGTATTGCTAATTTTTACCTTATTTTTAGCTTGTAAAGATAGTTTCCCCATTTCTTCCAGCTTTATCCCAGAGCTTCGGCAACAACTTCCAGAAATCTACCGGTACCAGCAGCACATTTATCATTCATAACAAAGTCTGCCACCTTACCTTCAAAAGTTAATTTTATCCCCTTACAGTCTTGACCACCAATGTCAATTACCATCTTCGCCGATGGTAACAGAGCTTTTACTCCTTTGGCGTGGCAGGGTATCTCTGTTATCTGTCGGTCAGCAAAAGGAACGTTTATCCTGCCATAGCCAGTAGCCGTCACAAAATCTACCTGGTCAAAAGGGATATGAGCCTGAGTTAAGGCTACCAGCATGACCTGATTGGCAAGGCGACGATGTTCAGCACCAGTAGGACCAATAACTGAGGCAAGGATACCTTCCTTGTCTCCACTAACAATAACCACTTTGGTCATAGTGGAGCCAACATCAACACCAGCAAAATACATAAGCACTCCCTAAAGACCTCCGGGACTACTCTGAAGCAATACTTTTCGTCTTCAATTACTCCAGTTTTGCTTTCCACTCTCTCTTTTACTTCATCATAAAGTTCCTTGAAGAAATCTACTGCCTCAGGAGTACCACACAAGAAATGGGCTGGGACCATTACATTGAAGTGGTCTTGAGACGGCATAGGAGCTGGAACTGCTCGACGCAATGAGTCTACTTCATACCATAACCGCAAGACTTAGTCTCCCAATCTGATGGTTTCCCAGAGACGGTCTTTATCTAACGGTTTCCCAGTTCGTCTTTCCAGAAAATCCACCAAGCCTTTCAACTGCTCAACTGGTAATTGATGTAATAATCAGCCACTTCGGTTAAGTCAGCATCCACCGGTGGTGTCACTACATCAATATTGTAAGTAGGAATGTTCATATAACGCCCCAGAGCCTGATACCATTTATATCTGGAGTCACAGATAGCACTACTCCCTAAGAGCATATCTGGCATTGCCATACCGCCATCGGGAGAATTAGGCGGTATTTCACCAATTTCCCGGCGTAGACTATCAAAACCAATACCAGTCCGGGCATAACTACAAAGGACATTAGAATAGCCCTCGGCTTCAGACCTCACCAAGAAGCGTTCGGCGTCTCGTTTAGCGGCACATAGCCCAGCATAATTTTCTGTCCATATCGGCACTATCCCCATAGCTCTAATGATTTCATCATATTGAGAGTCAATCATAGTATAGGCAATGGGTTGACCTTCGGCTTTGGCTTGAGCTGCCCAGGTATACGTAGACTTGACCGTGCTTCGCACTTTCATCGCCATCCGGGTTGCTTTTACCGCCGTGGTTTTTGCTGGTGCCTTTGTTTCGAACATTATCCTATTCCTCTTATCATCTCCAGAAAAGCCTGAATTCGAGTCCGCAATTGTCCTATGGTAGCTAAATTATACTCGTCTTCTAAAACCAATACCGGAATTCCTTGCTCCTTCAAATAATCCCGGACGTCGGGGGCATCCAGTTCATAGGTATCACAATACCTGATAATATAAAATATAGCTCCGTTCACCTTAAACTCGGTGATAAAACTACGCAAATAACCAAAGCAGTTCTCTAAGTCCTCTTGTCTTGTTTCGGCTTGTGGGATATAGGTTCTCGGGCAAGGAATACCCCGGGTTCCCAGCCGAATCGCAGATTTCGGCTGGGTGTAGGAAACGACCTTCTCACCTTTAGCCTCCATAGTTTAACTTCTGCCTCAGGTAGAGTCAAATAGGATTTGCCAAACAGCGCCTAAATCTCTTGACTAAAAATAAAGGTAAGCTATAATGGTTAAAGTGTTGAAAACCTGTTTTGTTTTTCAGGCAATCTTTAGGAGACAGTAGATGAACATAATAGGCATATCTCTCATGGTTATCGGACTTTTGTTGATGGTTGGTAGTAGCCTTCTCTGGCTACTAGGGCTCTTTAAGTCAGAAAGGGTGATTAGATTTTACCAGAAGTTAATGTCTCGGTTAGTTTAGCCAGCTTGCTTAAATGAAGGTAGGTTGGGTGTGTTTCCAAATGCTCGGGGGAAGATTTTTCTAAAGAATGCGAATTACCGGTGGTATAGTTAAGGGACACCGCCTCAAGGTCCTACGAGGCGGTCTGGTTCGTCCCACCACAGACATGGTGAGGAAAGCCCTTTTTTCAATATTAGAAACAACCGCTTCCGATTGGTCTCGAACTCTTGACCTCTACGCTGGTAGTGGTGCTTTGGGAATCGAAGCTTTGAGTCGGGGGGCAGACTGGGGCGACTTTGTTGACCAAGAACCAAAGTGTTGTGCTATTATAAAAGACAATTTAACCAAGACCGGCTTAATGGAAAAAGCCCATGTTTACTGCTGTAATGTGACTAAGGCGCTGACTTTTCTTAATACTAAATACGATGTTATTTTTATGGATCCTCCCTATTCAGACCCATCAGCGGGTAATCTGTTACATAAGTTAGCCATGTCAAACCTTGTTGGCACAGGTTCTCTTATTGCCGTGTGTCATTCTCGCCGCATTCTCCTAAAGGATAGTTATGACAGTCTTCAATTAATCAAGGAACGCCATTATGGTGATACCTATATTTCAATATATCAAAAAGAATGATAATCATGACCATTGCTTTTTATCCCGGTAGCTTCGACCCTATTACCCACGGACATTTGGACATCATTAAGCGAGCTTCGTCCCTTTTCGATGAGCTAATTATTGGTGTTTATGACCGACCTGAAAAACAGCTCCTATTCTCCACCCCAGAGAGGGTAGAAATGGTAAAACAGGCAGTTGCCGATTTGCCTAATGTCCGTGTGGAAACTTATTCTGGTCTTACCGTTGATTTTGCTCGCCAAATAAAAGCAAAGGTTCTGGTTCGGGGATTGAGGATGAGTTCGGACTTCGAGCGGGAATTTGAGATGGCGATGATGAGCAAAAAATTAAACCCGAATCTGGAGTTGGTCTGTCTAATGGCAAGTTTACAATATCAATTTCTAAGCTCAAGCCTGCTTAAGGAAGTAGCCAAATTAGGTGGCTGCCTCGAGGACTTTGTGCCTGACCATGTCGCCCAAGCTTTAAGAAACAAATTCTCTCAAGAACTCACTGAGTCACAGAGAAAGGGGGTGCTACTTTAACTAAAGCTCAAAATTGTTTAGCTAAAAAGTCTAAGGAGGTAAAGTTCAAAAATGGCGTATAAAATCACTGACGAATGTATAAGCTGCGGTGCTTGTGAAGTCGAGTGCAAAAATGAGGCTATAAAAGAAGCGGAAACAATTTTTATCATCGTCCCCGATAAATGTACCGAATGTATTGGCTGGTTTGAATCACCCCGATGTGTCGAAGTCTGCCCGGTAGATTGCTGCATTCCTGACCCAGCTTATAAAGAAACGCGGGAGCAATTACTGGAAAAATGGAAAAAACTCCATCCGGGGCAGACCCCGGCTGTTACCTAATTCTAAGGGAAAACTAATTTCCCCCAGCTACATCCAGAGCTTTTGCCTTCTCATAAGTAGCGATAACAGCTTGAAGAAGAAGAGAGCGCAGCCCTCCTTTTTCTAACTGGAGTAACCCTTCAACAGTAGTCCCGCCCGGGGAAGTCACTAAATTTCTAAGCTCAGCGGGATGTTTAGCCATTACCTGAAGGGCGCGAACTGAACCAAGCACTGTTTCCACAACCAGTTTCTCGGCTATTTCCCGGGGTAAGCCAATGTGGACGCCGGCATCAATCAAAGCTTCAATGATAACAAAAACATAAGCTGGACCACTGCCACTCACCGCTGTTGCCATATCTATATATTTTTCATTATCTACATAGATTTCTCTACCCAAAGCTGCTAACAGATAACGAGCTAATTCTTTTTGCCCATGAGTTACTTCCGAGGTGGCTGTCCAAATAGTTATTCCCTCACCAACCTGTGCCGGCATATTGGGCATTGCCCGGACTACCCCGGAATGATTCAGACCCCGGCAAAGAGTACTTAAGGTAGCACCAGCCACAATAGACAAGACCAGTTGCTTTGGTGATAGACCCGCCGCCAATTCATTGAGCACCGGTCGCAAATCCTGGGGCTTTACGGCTAAAACCACCACCTCCGCTCCCGCCAGTGCCTGAAGGTTGTTGGGCGTAGTCCTGACCTTATACTTCTCTGCCAACAAATCCCGGCGCAACTGGCTAATATCGCTGACAATAATTTCTTCATTAGCAGCCACACCCTTTGCCAGAACACTGTTAATCATAGCTTCCCCCATTACACCACCACCAATGAAACTTATCCGCATTATCTTTAACCTCGCTTTCACAGCCTGCGTTCACCAAAGATAGCTCGACCAATCCGCACTATAGTCGCCCCCTCTTCAATAGCCACTTCAAAATCATCAGTCATCCCCATAGATAAATGTTCCAAACCTAACCGGTCCCTAATTTCCCTCAATTGGCTAAAAACAGGACGAACTTCCTCAGGATTGTTTGTTAAAGGGGCAATAGTCATAAGTCCCTTAACTTCCAGATTGGGGAGCTTTCTTATTTCTTGTGCGGCGCTAATAGCTTCATCTATGGTAAAACCGCTCTTGGTTGTCTCCCCAGACACATTGACTTGAAGCAAAATAGGCAGGCGCTCTGGGGTGCGCAAGCTCAAAATTTCAGCCAGTCTTATTGAATCAACGCTATGAATTAAGTCGAAAAGCGCCACCGCTGTCTTAGCTTTATTACTCTGGAGATGACCAACCATATGCCAGGTTAGTTCTGACCTCAAATCAGAAAGTTGCTGTATTTTGTCCTCCGCCTCCTGGACCCGATTTTCGCCGAAATTTCTCAGACCGCGCTTAAAAGCTTCTCGTACCATTGACGGGGCAACGCCTTTTGTTACAGCTACTACGGTTACTTCTTCTGGCAGCCTGCTGGCTCTTTCACATGCCCGGTGAATGCGTCTCTTCAGTTCTCGCAGATTCCCCTCTATGTCTATCCCCACCCCTTCATCCTGCCACCACATTAACTAATCTCCCTGGGACATAAATTACATTATTAACCCTTTTGCCTTGGAGATAAGGTTTTAGCCGCTCCCGAGCCAGGGCTAATTGTTTAGCTTCCTCTTCGGTAATAGACAGTGGCACTGCTACTTTATCCCGCAATCTACCATTCACCTGTATGACCAGAGTGAATTCTTCCTCCTCTGCCAATTCATCGTCCCACCTGGGCCAGGACTGATTGTGAATACTATAGGCATGCCCCGTTCTCACCCACAACTCTTCGGCAAGATGAGGGGCTGTTGGCGCCAGGAGAAGAAGTAAGTCAGTAATCGCCTCATGCCAAACATCCGCGGAGACAGATTTATCCTCCTGCACCTTAAACAGATAGTTGGTAAATTCCATAAGGGTTGCCAGCATGGTATTGAAATGGAAACCTTCTAAGCCTTGCGTTACTTTCTTTACCGTTTTATGAATCTCTCGGTGCAATTCTCTTTCCTTTCCGCTTTTTACATATACTGGTGAATAACCAGCAGATATAAGTCTCCAGACCCGGTTAAACCAGCGACTTATACCAGCAATACCAGCGTCGCTCCACTCTCCACCTTGCTCCCAGGGACTAATAAACATCAAATAAGCCCGGACTGTGTCAGCCCCTAATTCAGTCACATAGACATCAGGGGTGACTACATTACCCCTGGACTTGCTCATCTTCTCCCCCCGGTAGATAATAGTCCCCTGATTAAACAAACGACTGAAGGGCTCACTAAAGTCTACCAGACCCATATCCCGGATAGCTTTAATAAAAAAGCGAGCATAAAGGAGGTGCATAACAGCATGTTCAGCACCACCGGTATACAAGTCTACTGGCAGCCAGTATTTTACTTTCTCGGCATCAAAGGCAACATTATTAACCCTGGCACTAATATAGCGAAGAAAATACCAGGAGGAGCACATAAAGGTATCCATAGTATCTGTCTCCCGCTGAGCCGGTCCTGAACACCGCGGGCAAGTAGTATTGACAAAGGACTGGCAATACCTTAATGGGGATTCACCAGTAGGTCTAAATTCAGCATCAGGAGGTAACAATACCGGTAAATCTTTCTCCGGTACTGGAATAATTCCACATTTTTCACAATAAACAATAGGGATGGGCGCTCCCCAGTAACGTTGCCGAGAAATAAGCCAATCCCGGAGGCGATAGATTGTAGCTCGCTTCCCATACCCTTTTCTTTCCACAAAATCACAGATAGCTTCGCTACCTTCTTCATTAGATAAACCATTAAATTGACCTGAATTCACCATTGTCCCCAAGCCAGTATAAGCAGAAACCAATTCTTCTCCAGACCAACCGGGAGGTGCAATAACTACCCGGATGGGCAGACCGAACTTTTTAGCGAATTCGAAATCCCTCTGGTCGTGAGCCGGGACACCCATAACTGCTCCGGTGCCATAGCTCGGTAGCACATAGTCAGCAACCCATATGGGTACCCTCTCGCCATTTAGCTTATTAGTAACATAGCTCCCCAGGAAAACACCAGTCTTCTCCCTCTCTAAAGCCGTCCGTTCAAATTCTGCTTGACGGCGTGCCTGCTCCACATATTTCTCCACCACTACCTTATGTTCTGGAGTAGTTAATAAGAGCACCAAAGGATGTTCCGGGGCTAAAACAAAGAAAGTGACCCCGAAAATAGTATCCGGGCGAGTAGTAAATACTCTTATTTCCTTTTCCGCTATACCTTCATGCTCCAGACCAAAAGCAATCTCGGCACCAGTACTCTTCCCAATCCAGTTTTTTTGCATGACTCTTATTCGCTCAGGCCAGTCTATCTGACTGTGGTCAAGGAGTTCTTCAGCATATTTAGTAATCCTGAAGAACCACTGCTCTAAGTCCTTTCTGGTAACAGGAGTGTCACAACGCTCACATTGTCCGTTGATTACCTGCTCATTAGCCAGGACTGTTTGACAACTCGGACACCAGTTAACCGGCGCTTTAGCTCGATAAGCTAAACCAGCTTCATAGAACTTGAGAAAAAACCATTGCGTCCACTTATAATATTCAGGTTCTGAACTAATTACCTCACGGTTCCAATCGTAAATAGCCCCCATGCTTTTCAACTGGCGGCGCATATTCTCTATGTTTTGCGTAGTCCATATATAAGGATGAATCCCATGATTTATAGCTGCGTTCTCAGCCGGTAACCCAAAGGCATCAAAACCCATAGGGTGCAAGACATTGTAGCCCTGCATTCGCTTAAACCGGGCGTACACATCAGAAGGTGCCAGAGCATACCAGTGTCCAATATGGAGGTCACCTGAAGTATAGGGGAACATAGTTAAAGCATAAAACTTGGGGCGGCTGTTATCCTCAGTAACATTGTAAATCCCATCAGCCGCCCACCTTTCCTTCCATTTCTTTTCAATTTCTTGAGGATTATAAACGAGAGACATAATTCAACAAACCAAAACATTCTATCAAAGGACAGGAAGCGTGGCAATAAATTTCAGCTTTATCTTATGTAAACAAAAGAGCAAAACTGTGGCCAAGGCTTTACTTCTTGGATAACAGGGCAATGAGTAGAAGTAAGGCAGTAATAGCCAATACTGCCATCACTTCGCCTCTGCGTTTAGCCTCAGCTTCTTCCTCTTTCAATATCTGCTTAAGCTGATGGGCTTCTTTGGTGGTGAGAGTCCCTCTTTCTAATTTGTCTAATAGAGTGTCTCGTTCAGAAGATGGGACAGAATTAAGCAGAGAAGTGCTGGTCTTTTTGTAATACTCAATTAGTTCCGAAGTATGAATAACAAGAAGAGCTTGAAGGCTCTTGTCCATCCGGTTAACTTTAAAAATTAAGGAGGTAGCACCATAAATTAGTCCGACCACCGCGATACTACCAGCTACAATACCACCAATTGCACCCCATTCTCCTAATGTCACTTACCTTTCCCCTTTAAGCCAAATTATATCAAAACCTGTGCCATCGTCTGCTACAGTTGTTCTTTTACTAACACTCGTTGCCCTCTTTACAAACTCGTCAACCTGAAGGTCAGAGATGGTCCTCTTGTTATCACAAATCGCCCAGAGACAAGCCATTTCAATCCCGTCGTTTTAGGCAGCTGTCTCTTCCTTAACTGAAACAGCTATTTTATACAGGACAGTAAGTACTAAGAACCCCACTCCCCAAACACCAAGTGTGATCAATATCTCAGGCACTGTGGGCGCATATTCCAATATTTCACCCAAAGGTGAAGGAATAAACCCTGGTACAATCAGACCAAGCCCCTTATCTATCCATATAGAAGCGAATACTGCGGCACAGGCTGCTGCCAAAAAATCCTCCCGTCGGCGTGTTCCGGGGTTGATTAATAAGTAAAGAGACAAACAGGCAAGCACAAGAGAAGCCCACATCCAGGGGACAAGTCCTGTGTATCCTTCCACGCCAAAGAGAAGGTAATGGAAGTGAATCATGTGCTTCGGCAATTGGCCATAGTAAACGGTAAAGAATTCAAGTAGCAAGAAAAACACCGAAGTTGTCACAGCATAAGCAACAATCTGAGCCACCTTTTCAATGGCTTCTTTCCCGGCATCAAATTTAGTAAACCTCTTTATAATAAGGCAGAATAGTATAAGGAGAGCCGGGCCTGAGGCAAAGGCTGAGGCAAGAAAGCGGGGTGCCAGAAGGGCAGTAAGCCAGAAAGGTCTGGCGGCAAGACCGCAGTAAAGCATAGCTGTAACTGTATGAATGCTGATAGCCCAGGGCATGGAAAGAAAAATCACGGGTTTTAGCCAAGCTGATGGTTTTTCTCCTTTGCGCTCAGCATCCAATGTCAACCAGCCAATCACTATATTGAGCAACAAGTAGCCTCCCAAGACAACCATATCCCAAAACATAACCGACCTGAGGGAGGGATGGAGTATCATGTTAAATACCCGTGCCGGTTGCCCTAAGTCTACAAGAATGAATAGCATGGTCATTAGTACCGCTGCTACAGCTAAGAACTCCCCTAAAATGGTGATTTTCCCGAACTGTTTATAGTTATGGAGATAGTAAGGTAAGACTACCATAACTGCCGAAGCAGCTACACCCACCAGAAAAGTAAAATTGGCTATATAAAGACCCCAGGCAACATCCCGACTCATGCCGGTTATTCCCAAACCGTAGTCCAGCTGCTTTAGGTAGCAAATAAAACCAACACCAATAATAGCCAGCAATACAACTATCAATCCCCAGTATTTTCGACTTCCAACAAGTGCCCTTTCAAACATATTGACAACCCTATGTGATAATGTAATAAACCTGAGGGTTTGTCCCTAAATAAGGTTTACGTTGTAAAGAATAGTGTAGATGAAGAATTTCTCTTATATTTGAGTTAGGGTCTTCTAAGTTACCAAATATCAGTACCTTTTTTTCCCAGCACGCTTCTACACACGCCGGAGGAAGACCTTTAGCCAGTCTTTCCTCACAGAAATTACACTTCTCCACAACCCCTCTGGTTCTTATTGGAAACCCAAAATTTATCTCCTTAATAAAAGGCACGGGGTCTCTCCAGTTAAAGCTCCTTGAGCCATAAGGACAAGCAGCTATGCAATACCTGCAGCCAATACACCGGTGATAATCTTGCATTACTATCCCATCTTCCCTCTTCCATGTTGCCCCAGTGGGGCAGACCTGTACACAAGGGGGATTGGCACAATGATTGCAAAGCACAAGAGTGGGCAACCCCTTTAATCCCTTTGCAATGAATTCATGTTTCAGCTCAGGAAATGCGTCTTCATAGGGAACAGTCCGAAGCCATTTGATTTCGTCTTTGGGATTGCCAAAATCAGGTACGTTATGAATACGATGACAAGCCTCTATGCAATCACTACATCCATCTTTTGCCAGGCATGCTTTCAGGTTAATGACCATTGCCAGTCTTTTACCTGTTAAAGTTCCTAGTCTCGCCGAAAGTTGTGGCAGTTCAAGCCGTGACAGGGTGTCAAAAAGTGGCTTTGCCACAAGCCCTATTACCACCAGCCCCGTTGCCTTTAAGAATCCTCTTCGGCTAACTTTCATCATATTAGTCTCTCTTAGGTAGGGTATGGCAGCTCCAGCAGTTAAGTCTTATGCCCACATAGTTATGGCATAAGTCGCAAAACTCAGCCTTGTTCCAATGACATCTCATGCATGTGTCCACAAGACTCATAGTGTATTGTTTACCATCGCTGGCTACATAAACTCTCTTCCCCTCTCGGACAACCGATTCTCTCCATTCCTCCAATAAGTCCATGTGTTTAGCTCTCATGTATCCTTTCGACTCCACACACTGTTTTTCTTCGGTAACGATTTTTGGTTCAGGTCTGTAGGCGGCTTTCCCAGTAGCTATATTATAATAAATAGGGAAAGTTATCAGGCAAAGGAAGATAATTAGCCCTGTGATGATCTTATCGGCATCATACATCCCCTTCTCCCTCCTCTCCTTTAAGGGGTTGGAACCGCAGATCAGTAACCCTCGGCTTCTCCCCTTTCATCACCAGGGCATTCCCTACCAGCTCATGAACACCAGCAACTTCTACCCCGGGAACCCAATATTGTAACAGAGGAGGTAAGGTAGCTTTATCAATAGCGCAAATACAGGCAAGCAGGTTCACCCCATATCTCTCACGAACATACTTTACCGCATTCGCTCTAGGAAAGCCCCCCCTCAACCTGACTTCTAAATGTTCGTCAGCCCCTATACCAGACCCGCTACCACAGCAGAAAGTCCGCTCCTTTATCGTATTCTCCGGCATTTCATAGAAATAATTACACACATTTTTGATTATATACCGCGGCTCCTCAAAGAGTCCCACAGCCCTTGTCATATTACAGGAATCATGAAAAGTCACTTTCCAGCGGTCATTTCGGCTTGGCTCCAATTTCAATTTGTTATGGTAAATAAGGTCAGCAGTAAATTCGCAAATATGAACCATTTTTGTCGATTTGGCATTCTCAAATTTTGTGCCCGTTATCGGTGATACTGGTTCTTCCAAGAAATCAGCCGGACCGTTATAAGTGTCCATATATTGATGTAAGACCCTCCACATATGACCACACTCCCCACCAAGTATCCACTTTACCTTCAGCCTCTTGGCTTCGGCGTACATTTTGGCGTTTAGCCTTTTGGCTAACTCAGCAGAATGGAAAAAGCCAAAGTTCCCTCCTTCAGAGGCATAGGTGCTAAAGGTGTAATCAAGCCCAATTTCGTGAAAAAGCATGAGATAACCCAGAAAGGTAAACCAGTGCGGGCTAGCAAAATAGTCAGCAGAGGGAACGACAAAGAGCACTTCAGCACCCTTCCTGTTGAGGGATACCTCCACCTTGATTCCAGTTATCTCCCTTATATCTTCAATCGCTGTATCTATAACACCCTTGAAGCCATGGGGTGGCAGACCTAAATGATTGCCAAGTCGATAACACTTGGCAGCAGGATCAACAATCCAATTCACGCCACAACCAAGTGAATTGAGTAGCTCCCTTGCCATCATTGTTATCTCACAAGTGTCAATGCCGTAAACACAGAAAACAGAGCAGCGGCGACATTCCGTGCACTGGTAGAAATAATAAAACCATTCTTTGACTACATCCTCAGTAAGTTCTCTGGCTCCGGCAAGCTTTCCGAAGAGCTTTCCAGATGTTGTGAAATACTTTCTATATACAGACCTCAAAAGCTCTGTTCTGAGGACAGGCATATTCTTAGGGTCACCGGAGCCAATAAAAAAGGGACACTTATCAGCGCAAGCACCGCATCTAACACAAATATCTAAAAAGAGCTGAAAGGAACGGTATTTACTTAAGCGATCTTTCATCCCTTCCAGTATTATTTGCCTCCAGTTTTCCGGTAGTTGCCAATCCTTCTCAGAAGGCAGCCATTTCCTTGGGTTGGGAAGTCCAAGATAGTCTAAAAGCTTTCGCGGTGGAGTATATAAGTAGGTGCCCTTTCTGAATTCAACAGTCAGCTCCAGCCAACTCCTCTTGACAGGCTTATAATCTATTGTCTTTAATACTTCTTTTGGTCCCAATGCTTCTGCTGACATTTTAATTCTCCTTTTCTAAAGGTAATCCAGCCTCCTTCATTGCTTCCCTGAATTCCTCCTCATATTTCTCATAAGTATGAACTTTGACAGGGTAATCCCAGGGATTTATGTGTCGGCGCATCCGGCTGTTGTTCTTCAAGTTTCTGGTGGGGCTGAGGAGGATTCCAGCTCCGTGCACCAGCTTGCTAAAAGGGAAGTAAGCTACCAGAGTGCTGACAAGGAATAGCTTGATGTAAAAGAGTAAACTTATTCCTTCCGGGACAGTGGGGCGAAAACTAATAACTCCCATAGCTAACTCCTTCACTGCGGCAATATCTACTTTGTAAAAGAGCCTGATAAGAACACCAGAAATGACCACGCCCAAGATCAGTAAAACAGCAAAATAGTCAGAGGAAAGGGAAATATATCGTATCTGAGAATAAATAACCCTCCGCAAGAAAAGGTAGGTTAAGGCTATTAAGATGACCAAATCTGTCAAGAAAAGAGTCGGCACTGCAAATTCGAAAATACCGTCCATATCCTGAACAAAAAGCACCACAGAAGGCACCGGCTCCATGAAATATATTAAGTGTCGGAAGAGAATGATGAAAAGACACCAATGAAAAGCTAATCCTCCTAACCACAGATATTTATTTCCTCCAAAAATAAGTTTTTCAGACCTTCTCAGCTCCACTCTTTCGTTCCGGAACAAAGAACGGAAAAGAAGTACCTCAAGGGCTAATCTGGCTATAACGCCCCAGGTATTGTGAGGGCTTTCAATGTTATTGGCTTTGATCCAGGGAAGGGATTTTTGTTGTCCACAGACCGTAGGTATATGGAATGGAACCGGTGCTTTTGCCCATTTCAAGACGCGGTAAACAAGTCCAACAATAAATACAGCCCCTGCTGCATAAGGTATCATAACCCCGAAAAGAGAATGTAAGCCTAATAGTCCAACTCCTACATAGGCAACCAGAACCAATACTATAACTGCTAATAGAGAATATAAGACTTTCATTTTATTGCCTCTACTTTTTCACCTGGTAGGCATTAGATTTTTTCCCAGACAGTTTTAACGCTCCCACCACTTCGGCTTTCAACTTATTTACCCTGATTTCGTAGATATTCTCCCGACACTTCATATATATATCAAAGGCAAGAAGAGCCAGTTCATCTATTTTAGACTCAAATTTCAACAATTCCTTAGAAATCTGACCTTCATGAATTTCCTTGTCCAACTCATCTCTTATCGCTTGCTTTAAACGGAAGACAAAGGAAACAGCCTGTGACGGGGAAAAATCCTGGACTGCTCTGATTCTAATAATATTGTCGAGCGAGGTGATAAGTTTGTCAGAAGCCACCCCCTGAAGGAGTCCTTCATACAAAGTCTCTATTTCCTGGGAAATCGTATATCCGACCGGATTAGCAAACCTATCCTTCTCCTGCTTTAAAAATAAACTGTCGCCAGGATAACTCTCCATTATGAGATTGAACCACCTCTCTAAAATGGAAGCTTTCTTTTGGCAAAGGAAATTTCTTAAAATTGTAGCCCAGTCCATTATATTTGAACCTTAACTATAAACAATTGAGACATAATAACCACAACCAACTTCACTGTCAATGCTTTTTAATGATCACGGACAAAAATTTTACTATTTCAGGGAAGGCTAACTGGCACCCTAAAGCTTGAACAACTCAATGGCGTTATCCCGGAGAAGCTTTCTCTTATTCTTTTCCTTCAGTCCCAAAGTATTAACCTGGTCCAGCATTTCTTTCCACGGTAGCCCATTGGTGCCCCAAATACACCGCTCTGCCCCTAAACGGCAGTTGATATACTGGATTATCGACTGTGACCACAATTTGGGTGCCCAGGCATCACATCCAAACCAGACATTGTCCCACTTATAACAAACCAAAATCAGCTCTTCTACCCACGGATAGCCGGTATGAGAGCCGATAATCTTGAGATTGGGGAAATCGCAAGCAATGCGGTCAAGGTAGATAGGTCGACCACAATCACTGGGCATAGATTCAAGAACATGACCAACTAGTCTATGACTTTAACTTCCATGCTTTACCACCTTCAAGTTCTACTCAAGTACTGGCTTAGCCGGTGCCGCTGCAAAAGGTAGGGGAAGATACTACTTCCCTTTTCAGGCAACTTTAAACCTTCCTTACGTAATATGACACTAAGCAGGGAACCCAATTCTTTAATTTTGTTTATTGCCTGGACACCAACAAGAACCTGGTCATAGATTATCAAGCGCAGGTAATCCAACCCTCGACTTTTCTCGATTATCTCCAGCTTATTAGCCTCCTGAGCAATACTACTTGCGGTAATGCCAATGGAAACGCCCTGGACATCAAAAATATCTACCCCGGTAACATTTATGGAGCCAGGATATTTCTGGTGACCACCTAAACAATTATTAGCAGCAGCTTCAGCCTGTTGTTTGGCATTACGCCAAAGCAAATTTAAAGCCTTTTCCCCACTGACCAAATCTTCCGTCTCAACACAATCGCCATAGGCGTAGACATCGCTAACACTACTTAACATTCCCTTATCTACTTCAATACCACCAAGCCTGCCAATCTTAAGCCCAGCTTTCCGGGCTAATTCCACCTCGGGCTTCGTTCTCGTAGCCAGAATTACTGTATCACATTTTATCTCGCGTTTGTCGGTGACCACAGTGGTAACCCGGGTATTACCAGTAATACGGTTAACCCCTTCCTTGACTGATACCTCAATGCCATTTTCCTGAAGAATTTCGGCTAATAAGGATGCCGGACTTTCATCGAAGGCGCGAGGTAATATCCAGTCAAGTAATTCTATTATATGAACCTGATAACCTCTTTTTTTAAAGCTACCGCTACTTCAATACCAATAAAGCCAGAACCAATAACTACAGCTTCTTTCCCCGACCAGTGGCAGAGCCTATCAGCATCACCCAGAGATTTGAGTGTAAAGATACCCTCCTTATTTAAACCATCAATAGGTGGGATTATCACTTTGCTACCAGTGGCTATTACCAGCTTATCATAAGGAATGACCTGGCTGAGCAAAGATACTTCTTTATTCCTGACATCAATATTTTCGGCTTTCTCCCCAAGGATGATTCTAATCCCTTCCCCAGAGTAACTTTCTATACCCTCGAGGAAGACTCGATTTCTATCTATGGCACCGGCGAGGTAATGAGGTAAGACACATGGTGAATACAAAGGGCAATTTTCTTCCGAGATTAAAGTAAGACTAACTTCTGGGTTGCCTCTTTTGATAGTCAGAGCTGCCGTATTGCCAGCAATCCCATTACCAATAATGACTATGTGCATAGTTTTGTTGCCGACAGTTTCTGTTTATATCTCACCAAAGCGTCTTTGCCGCTGGCTGTAAGCAGCCACGGCTTTCTCAATTTCTGTCCTGCCAAAATCGGGCCACAGCACCTCAGTAAAGTAGAGTTCGCTATAGGCAGCTTGCCATAAAAGAAAATTGCTCAGGCGTATCTCACCACCAGTGCGAATGATTAAGTCAGGGTCAGGAATCCCCGGTAAATAAAGATACTCCTTAAATAAAGTCTCATCTATGTCTCCCGGGGAAACTTTGTCAGTAAGAAGACGACGAACTGCATCTAAAATCTCACCTCTACCCCCATAATCGAAGGCGATACTAAGTGTCATCCGGCTATTGTTCGTGGTAAGTTCAATGGCTCCTCTTATCTTCTGCTGGAGTTTTCTGGATAATCGGTCAAGTCGTCCCAGGTGGCAAACCCGGATATTCTTATCATGGAGAAACTCAACTTCCTGGTCAATCCTTTCTTCTAAAATTTGTAGCAGCCCTTTTACTTCCCTTTGCGGTCGCCCCCAGTTTTCAGTAGAAAAGGCAAACAAAGTAAGGTATTTTAATTTATATTCAGCAAAGACCTCAGCAACCCGGCGAATATTCTCAACCCCAGCCCGGTGTCCCCCCAAACGAGGTAAGCCATGCTGCTTTGCCCACCGCCCATTACCATCCATAATAATACTGACATGTCTCGGGAAACTATTTATCATAGACAATATCTGCCTCCGGGGCTTCGCCTGATACTCCCTGCCGTAAACTCGAAATACCTGATAGCGAGAGTAACGACTTCGGAGTAACCAAATTCATCAGCAATTTTGGCTGTCTCAATACCCGGGAAAGGAGTTTACCATGAAAGTCGAAAGAAAAATCCTCACCATTAAGCAATTGTTCATAAATTTTGTCTGACCTGGCTATATCGAAGACGCGTTCAATTTGGGTATTACTAATCGTATCATATATCACCCGAGCCCGGTAACCTATGCACAGATCAAAGCCTATTTTTGCCTGCCATTTCCTCTGGTAATGGCAAAGTTGCCTTGAGGACAGGTCACCAATTAAAAATGCCTCATGTAAAGTGTTAACAGCCAATTCAGCACAAAGTAAGCCAAAATATATACCACCACCGGTAGTCGGCTTCACTTGCCCAGCAGCTTCTCCCACCACTAGCACCCTGTCTCTATAAGTCCGGGGGAGAGTCCTTAATGGTATTGCCTTTTGTTTTATTTCAAACTCCTTAGAGCTTATTTTGCCTTCAGCTATGAGCCTGGATAATAGACTCTTTAAGAAGGAATGAGCATTATGTCTGGACATAAGACCGACTAAGCCTTTCCCACTAGACGTTGGGACCATCCAAGCAAAGCCCCCTGGGGCCAGTTCTTGGTCAAAGTAGACTTCGACTTCCCTGCTTTCGGTATTTACTTCAGTCTGGGCACCAGAAATAAATTCATTGATTTTGCCCATGCCTAACCTTTCTGGAAGAATTGAGCCGAAACCACAGGCAACCACTACTGCCTTAGCCTGAAACTCCTGGCTTTGCCTCGGACAGTTTGCTTCGACCCGACAACACTCCTTCTCAGGTTTGACACTCATAACCTTGCTTTGAAGGAAGTAATCAACTCCTGCTTCTTGAGCCTTCCTGGCTAAAGTCTTATCAATAGTCGCCCGATCAATTATATAAGCCTGGATAGTATCTTTTTCCAGTGTCAAAGACCGCCCCGGAGGACCAAAAAACTTAGCAGAGCTAACTTTTCTCAATATTGGAGCATCCTCGGGGCAGAACCAGGCATAGCATTCCTGGCTGATAATACCAGTGCAGCATACTTTGCTGCCGACAGTCTCTTTTGCCTCAAAGACAGCAACTTTATAGCCCGCTCTGGCTAAACTAAAAGCAATATAACTACCGACAGGTCCGGCACCAACTATAATGGCATCATACACTGTTATTTAAATCCAGTTCTTTATTACGGTTATTATACCTAATGAAGCTAAAAGCACCACAATCCCGGCTGAAAGGGCTCCGAGTCCGATGGCAAGAGAAGCGCGCTTCCAGTCCATACCCAATAACCAGCTTAAGGTCGCACCTGTATAGACACCAGTCACAGGTAAAGGCACGGCGACAAATAAAGTCAAGCCAAAGAAACCATATTTGTCCACCCACGGCTTCCCCCTTTGCCTCACCTTTTCCAGATAAAAATTGAAAATCTTCAATCGGCAAAGGAATCGTTTATAAAACAGCTCCAGCACCCCGAAAACCGGAAAAAATAAGACGGAATTAGCTACCACAGCTACAATTAGCGTCAGCACAGGCTCAAGCCCTAAAGCCAACCCAACAGGAATACCCCCTCTTAATTCACTCACCGGAGACCAGGTTACCAGCAACATTAAAACAATCTTCTCAATCATGAACATCCTTCCACCAGTTTTCTAAATGCCTGGTTTTTTGTCTTCTCTTGTCCCCTTTTACTTTGGCTTATTTTAACTTATAATCTAAACCAATGCTATTAGGCTATTTGACAATATGACCAGGAAAACCAAAGGCTACAAAGCTGAGCCAGCCCGGCTGTCACCAGCCTTTACCATCGCAATAACACTATCTATTATTTTCGGTATTTCCCTATTTATACGAGTTTATCTACCTTATGACTTAGTCTTTGCCGGTGACTGGGTTAGATTTAGAGACACCGACCCCTGGTGGTATATGCGACAGGTAGATAATTTGGTCCACAATTTCCCCCACCGTATTTCCTTTGACCCTTATTTTGGTTACCCTTATGGCGGTGGCACTGCTGCGCATTCCGGGTGGCTCTGGCTACTTGCTTCAATTGCCTGGGCTATCGGTTTAGGCACACCCAGTGAAAAGATTATAGATTTGGTAGGTGCTTATTTACCAGCCATTTTAGGGGCGCTAACGGTTGTCCCGGTATATTTTATCGGCAAAGTAGTGTTTAACCACTGGGCTGGTCTCTTAGGCGCGGCTCTCATTTCTGTTTTGCCTGGCACCTTCTTAAGCCGGACACTTTTGGGCATGCCTGACCATCATGTGGCTGAAATCTTTTTCAGCACTCTGACCATGATGTTTCTGATACTGGCGATAAAACAAGCCCGGGGAAACCAGCTTTCCTTTAGCCACTTGCTGCCTCAAAACTGGAAATCTGTCACTAAGCCTCTTGCCTGCACCCTCCTTGCTGGCATCAGCCTTGGGATTTACCTCCTCTCCTGGGCAGGTGCCCTCCTCTTTGTCTTCATCATCTTTTGTTTCCTCATAGTCCAGCCCATTATAGACCACCTGCGGCGAACGCCAACGGACTATCTGGGCATTATTGGCGGCTTAACCTTTGTCATCGCCTCAGGACTCGTTTTTGGCTTTTATCCTCAAGTCCGAACACAGCCTCTCTACCAGGTGTCACTGCTAATTGCCCTGACCATCCCCATAGCCCTGTGCCTTATCTCCCGGCTGATGGCTGATAAGGGTATAAAGCCTGCCTTTTATCCCCTAATAGTTGCTGGACTCGGACTATCCGGTATAATCCTCTTTTATATCATCAACCCCCACCTGTTAAGAACAATTCTGGGTTACCTCAGCCTACTTACTTTTGCGATGGCTCCGGGGGTTAGTGAGACCATACCTCTGCTCTTCACGGGTGGCTATTTTTCTTTGAACTTGGCCTGGGCTAATTTCACTACTGGCTTTTTCATCACCTTCGTTTCCCTCGGCTTGCTCATTTATGAAGCTGGCAAACGGGGGGAGGCAACCAAAATGCTGCTCCTTACCTGGAGCTTAATCATCGTGGCATTAGGTTTAGGCATGCTTCGTTGGAGCTATTATTTAGCCATCATTGTAGCTTTGCTCACCGGTTACTTTGCCTGGAAAATCCTAAAATTCGCTGGCTTTAAAGAGCCCGCTCTGGAACCTAAGGTGCCACAAACATTAAAGAAAAAGGGTAAGGTTAAGCCAAAGAAGAGCCGACCGACATTTATCATAAACCAGGCTTTAGCCCTAATTATTGTCTTTTTCCTGGTATTTTTCCCTAACCTGATGGCAGGCCCAAAGCAGGTGAAAGCCGGCTGGGCGGAGGGAGGAGCCACAATTTGTGAAGACTTATATCGTTCTCTTATCTGGCTCAAAAACAACACACCAGAGCCATTTCCAGACCCTGATTTCTATTATCAGCTATACGAACCTCCGCCAAAGGGGCAGCAATATAGTTACCCCCCTTCCGCTTATAGCGTAATGTCTCTCTGGGGGTATGGTTATTTCATCGTCCGGATCGCTCACCGCCTGCCGGTGGCCGACCCTGGCGGTATGGGTCCGGGTGGTATTCCTTCCGCTTTCTTCACTGCCCAGGACGAAGCCTCAGCCAATAAAATAATGGACGGATCCGGGGCAAAATATGTAATAGTTGACCATACTGTAACCGCCAAATTCCCGTCTCTGGCTGCCTTGAGTGGCAAGGAATTATCCCAGTTTATGGATGTTTACTACACCAGAAAACCAGATAGCACCCTTACCCCAACGAGGCTCTATTTTCCTGATTACTACAAGTCTCTGGCAAGCCAGCTATACAATTTCAACGGCGAAGCCTCGACCCCGACTTCAATAACAGTTATTTCTTACGCGGAAATGAAAGACAAAAGGGGAAGACCTTATAAGGAAATCACCAGCTCCCGGACCTTCGCCACTTACCCAGAAGCCGAAGCTTTTATTGGCAAACAAGCTGCCAAAAACTACCGTATAGTTGGCACCAGTCCCGGGAGGACCCCGGTGCCTCTGGAAGGGCTCCAGCGCTACAAGTTCCTTTATGAGTCCCCAACCCTGACCCTGATAGGACCGGGCATAATCGCCCCCAGAGTAAAAATCTTTGAATATATTAAATGACTGAGGAAAAAAGAGTGATTAGCAATTTCTCCCCGTCATTGCGAGCCGCAGGCGTGGCAATCTTATGGAGTTCCCTCGTTTCACTCAGGACAAGGCTTCGGGGCTAACGCCCCTTGCAATGACAGAATGGGGTTAGCAATCAATCTCATTAAAATAGGCTTGACGGTATAAGGTATAATAGTGTTGTGTATTTGAAGAGAACGCCTCAAAAGCTTGTCCAACAGGATCTCTCCTGAAGAAGCGATAAAAAGGGTTGGTTAAGCTTGAATAGACTGAAAAGGATGGAAATATGAACATAACCCTTGAAATACCTGAGATGTTGCTTGAAAAACTTCAGCAGAAAGCGAAATCAGAAGACTTACCTTTAGAAGAGATCATACTAAAGGCTATTATTTTTCAGGTTAGCGATGATCCAGAAGTTAAGGCAGAGGCATATCTTAAGCTTAGTGAGAAGTATCTCCGCGAGGGGGACGAGCTATTATCAAAAAAGGACTATATCCAAGCCTCAGAGAAATTCTGGGGGGCAGCATCACAGATTGTTAAATCTGTAGCGGCTAAGCGTGGTGAAGAGCTAAGAAGTCATGGCGAGTTACATAAATATGCATTCAAGTTGCGTGAGGAAACAGGCGACCCAGAGCTAAATAGATTATGGAGGTCTGCGATTACACTTCATCAGAATTTCTACGAAGCCTGGCTTCCACCCGAATCTGTGAAGGAAGCAGCAGAGGATGTTAAAAAGCTTGCCAGTAGGGTGAAGGAATTGTGAATCACCCTAAGGTCTCCATTATAATCCTCAACTGGAACTAAAGGAAATTTACAAAATAAGGTAAGGAAGGAACAGTGTGATGCCGAAATCTAAAATCAAATTTACTTATCAGGACTACAAAAACCTGCCTGAGTCTGAGACCAAGCGCTACGAGCTTCTGGAAGGAGAACTTATTATGGTTCCGTCACCAACTACGTATCATCAGAGAATTTCGAGAAATCTGGAGCATATTTTATGGGATCTTGTCCGAAAGCACGATTTAGGTTTTATTTATAATGCCCCTTTGGACGTTGTCTTTTCTGAGCAGGACGTAGCCCAGCCTGATATCATCTTTATCTTAAAAGAGCATTCACAAATCATCACTGAGGAGAACATTCAAGGAGCCCCGGACTTAATTATAGAAATCCTGTCCCCGGCAACAGCCGAAAGAGACCGAACCTATAAGCGCACCCTTTATGCCCGAAATGGCGTCAAAGAATACTGGCTCGTCGACCCTGACAAGCGAACCATAGAAGTAATGATATTGACTGAGGAAGGTTTCCAGCAAGTAGGCGTCTATAACAAGACCCTGACCTCACCAATACTCCCGGGATTGTCCCTCAACCTTTCCGAGGTCTTTTAATGGGGTTTACAAACGTTAAAGTGAAAATTTATAGTCCCGCCAATTTAACAAAGGCAGAGGAAATCGAGCTTTTGGTAGATAGCGGCGCCCTTTTTACCACTGTCCCCCGTTCCCTACTTAAGGAGCTCAGGCTTGAGCCGTTTAGCCAAAGGAAACTAAGAGCTTTTGGAGGAGCTGTTGTAGACAGAGATATAGGTGTTGCCGTAATTGAATACGAGCAGGCTCGTGCCGGCGTCCCTGTAATATTCGGCGAAAGGGAAGATATTCCCATCCTTGGAATCACCGCCTTAGAATCCCTGGGTTATCAATTAGACCCGATAACAAAGAAATTAAAGCCGGTAGAGTTGCTCATGGTATAAAGTGAGGCAAAAATGGGTCATATTCACACTAAAGCCAGTTTCTATAACCCAATAGAATATATTGAATACCGGGAGGGTAAACGAAAATTCGAAGAAGTAAAAAGGGTAGAGGTAGGAGCTCTGGTTGACACCGGTTCCACCTTTCCGGCTTTGCCGCAGGAATTAATCAACACTTTAGGCTTATCCTCGCTCGGGGAAATTGATGGCGAAACCATGGAAGGGGTAAGAAAACTTGGCTTGACATTCGCTATAGTGGAAATCGAAGAAAGGATTGCCGGATGCCTTACTATTATTAGACCTTCTAAAACTACACCGCTTATAGGGATTGTCGCCCTGGAGCAAATGGGCTATCGGGTAGATCCAACGACAGAAAAGTTAATTAAAGGCTTGCCCTTTATGTTATAAGGGACAAGAAGGAAGCAAAGAGGTGAATGGTAGAAGTTTAGAGAGTGTAGATAAGGCATAGTTCAGGAAGTTGTTTCCCGCATTGTCAAAGCAGTAGATCGGCAGAAGATTATCCTTTTCGGCTCTTGTGCCTATAGAAGCTCGAATAAAGGAGAGAAAAGTAGGAAACAGTAATGATGCTGAACCACCCTGAAGTTATCACTGTCATCCCGGCTTACAACGAGCAGTCCTTCGTTGGTGATATAGTTACCCAAGCCCGGAAATATGTTGACCAGGTCATCATCATTGACGATGGCTCTAATGACAGCACCGGTGACGCCGCCTCAGCCGCCGGAGCTAATGTTATAAGGCACAACACAGAAGAAGCGCTGGTGCTGCCACCAGGACTAGCTTTGAAGCCGCCTGGTGTTGCCTTCACAGTAGTAAAGCTTCGCATCAAGAACTTCCTCACTGTCAAGTAAGCAATGATTAGGCTACTATAGTAACCTATGGAAGAGAAAAGGTGGCTAAGACAAGCCGAAAAAGACTTAGAGAGTGCCCGAGACAGTCTTACGGCTAAGCATTACGAATGGGCCTGTTTTCAGTCGCAGCAAGCTGCTGAGAAGGCTTTAAAAGCCTTCCTTTATTCTAAAGGCTTGCGAGCTATATTGACTCACTCTATAAGAGACTTAGTTTTAGATTGCTCAAAATATGAGAAGGATTTCAGCAATTTGGTTGGCCAGGGGAAGGTTCTGGATACCTATTACATTCCTACGAGATATCCTGATGGTTTAGTAGGTAACGAAATTCCAGCTGAATATTATTCACCGGAGGATGCTGAACAGTGTATAAGTTATGCCGAGTTAATGTTGAAGACAGTGAAAAGATTTATGAGCAGCTCAGGGAATTAGCTAATCTTCTTAAGAGCAAGCATAAAGTGAAGAAGGTTTATCTTTATGGCTCCTTCGCTAAGGGCAATTTCAATGAGGGTAGTGATATAGACCTTATCATAGTAGGTGAATTTGATGGCAAGATGCCACAGCGCATAAAGAAGATTTTTGATTTGACTTCCCTACCAGTAGAGCCACTGGTTTATACTGAACCAGAATTTGAAGAGATGAAGGAAAGGATTTTCCTCAAGGAAGTTTTAGCTACAGCAAGGGAACTTTAGTGATGAATTGAGGATTCGTCAAATTCTTTTTGTGTTATGTCAAAGCAAGGCTCAATCGTGCGGAATATATTATAATTGTGGATAGTCACTAAAAAGGTCAGGTAGAACGTGCCGAAAGCTAAAATTAAATTCACTTACAAGGATTATAGAAACTTGCCCGAATCTGAGACCAAGCGTTATGAACTTTTGGGAGGAGAGCTTATTATGGTTCCATCACCGACTACTTATCACCAGAGAATTTCGTGGAATTTAGAACGTATTTTGGGAGATTTTTTGTCCAGGCATGACCCGGGATTTATCTATCATGCCCCTCTGGATGTGGTTCTCTCCGACGAGGATGTAGTTCAGCCAGACATCTTCTTTGTCTCAAAGGAACGTTCCCAAATCATCTCCAAGGAAAACGTTCAAGGGGCGCCTGACTTAATTATAGAAATCCTTTCTCCAGCAACTGCGGAGAGAGACCGGACCTACAAACGCACTCTTTATGCTCGCCACGGGGTTAAGGAATACTGGCTGGTTGACCCGGAGAAACGAGCCATTGAAGTAACCCGGCTCGGGCAAAAAGGCTTTGAAACGCTCGGCATTTACACTCAGACCCTGGTTTCACTCACCTTCCCTAAGTTGTCTGTGAATCTCTCAGAAGTCTTTGAATAATGACTGAGAAGCATCCTAAAGTTATTGCTGTCATCCCGGCTTACAACGAGCAGCCTTTTATTGGCGAAATAGTCTCCCAAGCCCGGAAATATGTTGACCAGGTCATCGTCATTGATGATGGCTCTAATGACAGCACCGGTGACGCCGCCTCCGCCGCTGGAGCTAATGTTATCAGGCACAGCTCCAGAAGAGGCGCTGGTGCTGCCACCAAAACTGGCTTTGAAGCCGCTTTGAAGAATGGTGCCGACATTGTCGTTACTTTAGACGGTGATGGTCAACACAACCCTGACGAAATCCCCCGGGTTATCGCCCCGGTTGCTAACCGGCAGTCTGACCTGGTCATCGGCTCCCGCTTCCTCCTCTCTTTGTCATTGCAAGGGGCAAAGCCCCGAAGCAATCCCCCCCCCTACAACGTCATTGCGAGGCGCCCACCCCCTGTCATTGCGAGGCAGAGCCGAAGCAATCTCTCTAAAACGATTCCTCGCTACCGCAAATTTGGCATTGATGTCATCACTTTTCTTTACAATTTTGGCTCAAAAGCAAAAGTCTCCGATGCCCAGAGCTGCTTTCGTGCCCATAGCCGGAAGTTGCTTGAAGCCCTTAACCTGACTGAGGACGGCTTTGGCTTCAGCGTCCAGGTCCTAATCCAGGCCAGAAACAAAGGCTTTCCTATCACCGAAATACCCATTTCCTGCGTTTACCACTCTCATGCTTCCAGCAGTAATCCCGTGGTTCACGGACTCGGCGTTGCCTGGGATGTCATCAAGCTTCGGCTGACGCCAGTAGAATGGCTGAAGCAAATTCTGGCACCTCCCCTCTACACAAATGCTTTGTATCTGATGGCAAACACGATTGCTATGGCTTTTCTCAACTTCGTTTTCTGGGTAGTGGTTGCCCGTCTTTACAGTACGGCTGACGTTGGTTTCGCCTCAGCCGTTATCTCTGCAGCCATGGTTCTGATTATGTTGAGCTCCTTGGGTTTTGACTCCTCCCTTATCCGGTTTCTCCCCCAGTCTGAAAAACCTCATCAATTAAGCAATACTACCTTCACTATTGGCGGTCTTGTCGGCTTTCTTTCCGCCACTATCTTTCTTGCTGGAATTAGCCTGTGGTCACCAGCCCTCAACTATCTTAAGGAGAACCTAGCTCTTTCCTTAATCTTTGTCCTTCTTGTGGTACTATGGACAATTTCCAGCTTGGCTGGCTGTGTTTTCATCGCTCATCGCCGTGCCAAATTCACCTTTCTTCAGAATAACATTCACGCGCTCCTCAAGATTCCTTTGGTTATCCTCTTATCTTTCTTTTTCTACAGTTTCGGCATTATCGGCGCCCTGACCATAGCTATAGCAGTTACCTTGGCCCTTGTTGTTTTTCTTTTTCTGCCCCGGGTGCAAGCTGGCTATAGACCAGTGCCTGCCTTAAGTATTCCCTTAGTTCGAGACACCTGGAAATATTCCGGAGGTAATTATCTGGTTTCGCTTGTTTTTAGTGCCTTTTCTTGGTTCTTGCCTCTCTTGGTGGTGAACGTTCTTGGTGCTGAAGCTAATGCTTACTTCTACATTTCCTTGATGATAGCCAGCCTGCTCTTTTTTATACCCGGGGCTGTCTCCTCATCCCTTTTTGCCGAGGGCTCTTATTCCCAGGAGAAGCTGACAGAAAATATTGTCCGGTCTCTTAAGTTTACCTCATTATTGTTAGTTCCTAGTATTGCTGCCTTCCTTCTCTTTGGGAAATGGCTCCTTCTCGTCTTTGGCGAAAGCTACTCTATACACGCCTTAAAACTACTCCAGCTACTAACGCTCTCCGCTTTACCTTTAGGAGTTAATTTAATTTATTCTACTGTCCTCAGGGTAACTGGAAGGCTCCGGGAGCTAATAACAGTCTGGGGCTTCATAGTCATAACTATCCTTGCCACGAGTTATTTTCTAATGCCAACCACAGGAATAACCGGCATTGGCTATGCCTGGCTCGGGGCTCACAGTGCCGTTACCCTTTATGCTCTCTCGTCTATTCTCAATTTGAGATATAATTATAAGAAAGATGAAGGCTTTAGTATTAGCTGGCGGCAAAGGAACAAGGCTTAAGCCTCTCACCACCACCATGCCCAAGCAGCTTTTGCCTGTTGCCAATAAGCCTATCTTGTTTTATGTTCTTGAACAGATTAAAGAGGCAGGCATTAAAGTTATTGGCATTATCGTTTCTCCAGAAACCAATCCCTTTATAAAAGAGGCTGTAGAAAATGGCTCAAGATGCGGTGTCCGAATCACCTATATCTTACAGCCCGAGCCCCTTGGGCTGGCTCATGCGGTGAAAATAGCTCAAGATTTTCTTGGCGGTTCTCCATTTCTTATGTTCCTAGGCGATAATCTCATTCAGGGTGGCGTTAAGCCTTTTGTTGAGGAATTTAATAGGTATCACCCCGAAGCCCTTATTTTGCTCAAAGAAGTCCCTGACCCTCGCCTCTTTGGTGTTGCTGAGGTTGATCCTTCTGGTAAAGTGATTCGGTTAGTCGAGAAGCCTGAGGAGCCCAAAAGCAATTTAGCTTTGGTGGGAGCTTATCTTTTTACTTCAGAAGTTCACCATGCCATTACCCAGATAAAACCTTCCCGTCGAGGAGAACTCGAGATCACTGACGCCATTCAAAAACTCTTAGACATGGGGAAAAACGTTAGAAGTTATATCCTTACTGGCTGGTGGCTTGATACCGGGAAAAAGGATGACCTCCTTGAGGCAAATCGGGTAGTACTCGATGAATACTTAAAACGAGACATCCAGGGGGAGGTTGACTCCCAAAGCCAGGTAGTCGGCAGGGTGGAAATCAGACAGGGAGCCAAGGTGGAACAGAGCCTTATCCGGGGTCCAGCGTCTATTGCTGAAAAATGCCAGATTAAGAAGTCTTTTGTCGGACCTTTTACGAGTATAGGTGCTGGCAGTATGATCGAGAATTCGGCGATAGAGCATTCGGTGTTCCTGGAGAATTGTTATATTTTTAACATTGAGCGCCTGGCTGATAGTATTGTTGGCAGGGATACCAGGGTAGTCAAACAAGAACAAGATTTTAAGGCAGTCAGACTTTTTGTCAGTAATGATGCTAAAATCGAACTGCCGTAGCAGATAACAATGAAAGTTCTGGTAACTGGTGGAGCTGGGTTCATTGGGAGTAATTTTATTCGCTATGTGTTGAGCAGGCATCCTGATTGGGAAATCACCAATCTGGACAAGCTCACTTACGCCGGAAACTTAGACAGTTTAAGAGATGTTGATAGTTGCCCTCGGTACCTTTTTGTTAAAGGCGATATTGCTAATAGAAAAGTTGTCGATAAAGTCCTCAAGCAAGGTTTTGATGTGATAGTAAACTTCGCTGCCGAATCACATGTGGACCGGAGCATTATTGATTCCTCACCTTTTATTAAGACCAATGTTCAAGGAACCCAGGTGCTTCTTGAAGGAGCCAGGCAACACGGAGTAAAGCTATTTCTTCACATATCAACTGACGAAGTCTACGGCTCACTGGGAACCGAAGGCAAATTTACTGAGGAGTCGCCTCTTTTACCTAACAGTCCCTATGCAGCTAGTAAGGCCGCGGCCGACTGTTTATGCCGGGCTTATTATCGCACTTATGGTTTACCAGTAATTATCACCCGTTGCTCTAATAATTACGGCCCTTTCCAGTTTCCTGAGAAGCTCATTCCCTTAGTTATTACCAACGCCCTGGAGGACAAGTCAATTCCCATATATGGGAACGGGCTAAATGTGCGTGACTGGATTTATGTAGCAGACCATTGTCAGGCTCTGGACTTAATTATTCAGCAAGGCAAGCCAGGCGAGATATATAACATTGGTGGCAACAATAATACTACCAACCTGGAGCTTGTGAAATACATCCTTAATATAATGGGTAAGCCTCGTTCCCTCATTACCTTTGTTTCCGACCGCCCCGGGCACGACCGCCGTTATGCTTTAGATACTACTAAAATAAGGCAGCAGCTACATTGGAAGCTTACTACATCCTTTGAAGAAGGTCTAAGGAGGACCATTCAGTGGTATTTGGAAAACGAGTCTTGGTGGCGTAAAATCAAGAGTGGCGAATATATTAAATACTATCACAGAATGTATTCCCAAACATGAAAGTAATGATAATCGGTGCCAACGGTCAACTGGGAAGCGACCTTTGCCGAGCTTTTCAAGATACTCAGGTTATCCCTCTCACTCATGCCAATATTGAAATTGGCAACATTAACTCAGTTAAAGGTGTCTTTAACAAATACAGGCCGAATATGGTAATTAACACCGCCGCTTATGTTAGGGTTGACGACTGCGAATCCAATCGAGATAAAGCCTTTCTAGTCAATGCCCTTGGGGCTCGAAATGTAGCTGCAGCCGCTCAAGAACTGGGAGCCAAGCTGGTTCACATCAGTACTGACTATGTTTTTGGTGGAGAAAAAGACCATCCTATTACGCCATATACTGAGTTTGACTTACCTATCCCGCCTAACGTCTACGGTCAATCCAAGCTTGCCGGAGAAAATTTGGTGACGCATCTCTGCCTTAAGCATTTTATTGCCCGAACTTCGGGGCTCTTTGGTGTTGCCGGAGCCAGTGGCAAAGGGGGGAATTTTGTGGAGACCGTGCTAAGGCTGGCTAAGGAGAGAGACGAATTAAGGGTGGTGAACGACCAGGTCTTCTCTCCAACCTACACCAAAGACCTAGCCAAAAAGATAGCGCAGCTTATTACCACAGAATACTACGGCATATTCCATATTACCAATAGAGGTGCTTGTTCCTGGTATGAATTTGCTAAAGAGATATTAAGACTGGCAGGCTTAAACACCCCGGTCATTCCCGTGACCTCTAACCAGTATCCTCAGAAAGCCAGAAGACCTGGCTACTCCGTGCTGGGCAACTATCACCTGAGGCTTTTAGGAATGGATGATATGAGACCCTGGCAAGAAGCCTTAGTAGATTATATGAAGGAAAAGGGACATATAAAATGAGTGGTGAAATAAAGGAATATGATTTACCTGGGGTAAGAACCTACGAGCTAAGGCTCATCCCTGACGAGCGCGGCTTTTTCTCGGAGGCAATAAGGGAAGACTGGAAAGAATTTTTAGAAGATGATAAGCTCGTCCAGATTAATTTGTCCTACAGTTATCCAGGCATTATCAGGGCATGGCACCGACACTTAAGGGGGCAAGTGGACTACTTTTTAGTACTTCAAGGGGCGATGAAAATCTGTGCTTATGATGATAGAGAAAATTCACTCACTAAAAGCAAGTTAGTGGAGATAATCGCTGATTCTCGTAAGCCGCAGTTAGTAAGAATCCCTGGCATTTATTGGCATGGCACAAAAACTATTTCAAATGAGCCCTCCCTAACAATTTACTTTGTGACCAGGCTTTATGACTATCAAAACCCTGATGATGAGCGCCGCCCCTGGAACGATCCCAAAATAATAGACCTTAGGACTGGGGAGAGTTTTGATTGGAACAAACCACCGCATAAATAGTTCGTCCGAGATGACTAAGCCACTTGGTTTTTCCTTGGATCCGGCGCAAAAGGATTAATAAGCGTAGCTAATAGATTGTAAAAACAGCGCATGCTGATAGAATAGGTCAAAAGCACGGCAACAAGGGGTTAAATAATGTGTTAATATTAATTGTATTTTATTTGGCACAAAAAACTTGCAAGACGACGAAATTCGTGACCGGAGAGTTCTTGAAGTTGGCTCCCTTGATATAAATGGAAGCCTTAGATCTTTTGTTGAGTCACGGAAGCCGAGCGTCTATATCGGAATTGATATAGTTGAAGGACCGGGCGTTGATATAATTTGTGATGCTGAGAACTTATTAGGTAAATTTGAGGAAGAAAGCTTTGATCTTGTAATTTCAACTGAAACGCTTGAACATGTAAGAGATTGGAGAAAAGTTATATCCAATATTAAGAAACTCTGTAAGCCAGACGGATTAATTTTAATTACTACTGTAAGGTTCGGTGAAAGCTTTCATGCATGTTCATATGGCTTTTGGAGATATGAACCAGAAGATATGGAAAACATATTTTCTGATTGTAAGATACAAAGTTTAGAGACATGTTCAACTAACGTTTTCTTAAAAGTAGGAAAACCACAAACTTTTAGGGAGAAAGACTTGTCTAATTATGAACTATATTCGATCGTGGCTGGTTGTAGAATTAAACAGATTGAGATTGAAGATTATTTCAGAAGTTGGCGTAATAAGAAACTAATTATCAAGAGCAAGCTTTGGAATACGTATAGGAGGTGGAATGAGGGAGTGATTAAGTTCCTGTTTAAAAACGGTCTACGATGAAATAGCGGTAACTCTATGAAAAGACCCCAAATTTGGGGTTAGAGATAAGCAATGAAAATTGCCATCTTTTATGATGAATTCCGACCATTGTATGAAAACAAAGACCCTGGACAACTTGTTTTAGAGTTAAAAGATATTGGCACCCCAACCAAAATGATTACGATTAAAAAAGATGAACTTATAAATTATGCTCCCCCTTTTGAATTGGAGACTATATCTATAGAAAAAATTTTTGATACAAAGTATTGGAATTTAGACCCAAGGACAAGACAGCCTTTTGATTGGAACAAGCTGCCACATAAGTGAAAGAGATATTTTATCCGGGAATAAGAGATCGCAAAGGGCGAGGGCATAAGAAGACTTTATAACTGAATGACAAAATGATGAAAACGGTTTTTGAAAGGAGCTTAGATGAGAAATATCTGTGTAGTCGGCTCTGGGCATGTAGGGCTAGTTACAGGAGCGTGTCTCGCAGAATTAGGAAACAAAGTAATTTGTATGGATGACGACTTTAGAAAAATTGAGGGCTTGAAGAAGGGTATTATGCCCTTCTATGAGCCGGGATTAGAAGAGATGGTATATCGAAATGTGAACAATGGTAGACTTTCCTTTACTACTGGCATAAAGGAAAGCGTTAAGCAGGCTGAAATAGTTTTTATTTGTGTAGGGACTCCCCAAAGGCAAAGCGGCGAAGCAGACTTAGCGTCTGTGGAAGCAGTTTCACAACGCATCGCCAAAACGATGGATAATTCCAAGATAATAGTGGAAAAAAGCACCGTGCCGGTAAAAACAGGTAGCTGGATAAAGCGAACAATTAAGCTTAACAATACACACAACGTCGATTTTGATGTGGTATCTAACCCGGAATTCATGCGGGAGGGAACAGCCATCCATGACTTTATGAACCCTGATAGGATAGTAATCGGTGTGGAGAGCGAGAGAACTGCAAACATAATGACCGAGTTATATAAACCTTTGAATGCTCCTATTATCATGACAAATATAGAAACTGCTGAACTTATTAAGCATGCCTCTAACTCCTTTTTAGCACTAAAGATATCTTATATAAATGCCATCGCCAATATCTGTGAAAAAGTAGGTGCTGATGTAATTAAAGTGGCTGAAGGCATGGGCTTTGATAAGCGAATAGGACGAGAATTCCTGAACGCTGGAGTAGGCTATGGTGGTTTTTGTTTAGCTAAAGATGTATCAGCTTTTATAAAAATAGCCGAAGACGTTGGCTATGATTTTGAACTCTTAAGGGTGGTTCAAAAAATAAACGATTTCCAACGCCGGCAAATAGTAAAAAAGCTCAGAGAAGCATTATGGAACTTAAGCGGCAAAAGTATAGGTATATTAGGTCTTTCCTTTAAGCCAAATACAGATGATGTTAGAGAAGCACCGTCCATAGACATAATCAAACAGCTCCAGGCGGAAGGAGCCAATATAAAGGTCTATGACCCCCGAGCTATGAACAAGACCAAGGAGTTTCTCCAAAATGTAGCATATTGCCAGAATCCTTATCAAGTAGCTGAGGGTAGCGATGCCCTAGTTATAATCACCGAATGGGACGAGTTCAAAAATCTGGATTTATCAAAGGTAAAGCAATTGCTTAGACAACCGGTTATAATTGATGGCAGGAACATATTTCACCCTACTGAGATGAAGGCATTAGGGTTCACCTACCAAGGTATAGGGCGATGAAGATTCTGATTACTGGCGGCGCTGGCTTTCTTGGTTCGCACCTCTGTGACTTTCTGCTCTCCAAAGGGCATAGTCTAATTTGTATCGATAATCTCATTACTGGTAATATCACCAGCATTAAACATTTAATCCATAATAAGAACTTTAGATTCATTCAACGTGATATAACACGGTCTATTGATATAGATGGCGATGTTGATTATGTGCTTCACTTTGCCAGCCCGGCAAGCCCCACCGATTATTTGAAATTCCCTATAGAGACACTGAAGGCAGGCTCTCTGGGGACACATAAAGCTTTAGATTTAGCTAAAGAAAAAAATGCTAGATTTTTACTCGCTTCAAGCTCGGAAGTCTATGGAAATCCTCTACAACATCCGCAAAAAGAAGACTATTGGGGGAATGTAAATCCGATAGGCCGCCGGGCGGTTTATGATGAGGCTAAGAGATTTGGTGAAGCTTTGACGATGGCTTATCACCGTTGCTATGGAATGGATACCAAAATTGGCCGGATATTTAATACCTATGGTCCCCGAATGAGAAAAGACGATGGCAGGGTTATCCCTACATTCATTACTCAAGCACTGCGGGGTGAACCGCTAACCGTCTTTGGAGACGGTTCACAAACAAGAAGCTTCTGCTACGTCTCGGATTTAATTGAAGGCGTATACAAGCTAATGCTCTCAGATATAAACCAGCCGGTAAACCTTGGTAATCCTGAGGCGATAACTATTCTACAACTTGCCCAGAAGATACTGGAGATTACCGGAAGCAAAAGTGGAATAATTAATAGACCGCTACCTGATGATGACCCGAAGGTCAGGCAACCGGATATAACCAGAGCTCAAGGGATGCTGCACTGGAGCCGGAAAGTCCCACTAGATGAAGGATTAAGAAAGACGATTGAATGGTTTAAGAATTGAAATCTTCTCAAAAATCCAAGAAGGAGCAAGAATGCCGGGAAAGGTGTTGGTTACCGGCGGTGCTAGCTTTATAGGAAGCCACCTGGTAGACAAACTAGTAGAGAAGGGACATGCGGTGAGGATCTTTGATAACTTAGAGCCCCAGGTTCATAATGATGTGCCACAATATCTCAATCCGCAAGCTGAGTTCGTAAAGGGGGACGTAAGGAATGAGCATGATATTCGGAAAGCGATAAAAGGCATAGACGTCATATTTCACTTAGCAGCGGCAGTTGGCATGAGTCAGTCAATGTATGACATCCAAAGGTATATTGATGTCAATACCAGAGGCATCGCCAAACTCCTTGATATCCTGGTAAATGGCAACTGTAGCATTGAAAAGCTCATAGTTGCCTCGTCTATATCAATTTATGGGGGAGGTGCTTATCGGTGTGAAAATTGCGGTATAATTTATCCTAAACTGAGAACCGGGTCTCAGCTAAAAACTAATGAATGGGAAATGAGATGTCCTTACTGCGGTAACATGGTTAAGCCGATTCCCACTGGTGAGGACAAACCCTTACATCCAACGGGCATCTATGCCATCTACAAGAGAGACCAGGACGAAATGTGCTTGACGGTAGGGAGGGCTTAGTAGGATCCCTACATATATAAACCTAAAACATTTTAGATATTTCTTACGAGTCGGGGCATGAACATATTGCTCCTATATCCCAAAACCCCTTGGACTACGGCCCAGTATTGTGAAAAGAGCCTGAGGAAAAAACACCATGTTGAGGTTTTTGATTTGTCACCAATGCCAAATCTTAACACTATCTTAGAAACGCGTGCTTTTTGGAGGGAAGTAAAAGGTATCGAAATACCTAAAATCCTGAAGCAGTGTAAGAAAGAGCCGAACATAATTATTGAGATTGACGGGGCAGGTTCCCACCATCTAAAGGGCTATAGAGAAGTAATGATTCCTAAAGCTTACTGGGCGATAGACTCTCATATAAAATTAAACTTCCAGAAAAGAATCGCCCAGGATTTTGATTATGTTTTTATAGCTCAAAAGGATTATATTGAATCGTTTAAAGAAGTAGCAGATAATGTTTACTGGCTGCCCCTTGCCGCTGATCCTGATATCCATAAAAAATTTGACATAAATAAGCCTTTTTTTGATATTGGGTATGTGGGTAAAATAATATCTCCCACGGAGAGATTAACTGAGAGATTAATAGACTCAATAGTGGACCCACTATTAAACTTGATTCCTGGGCATAAAAAGGTAAGACTGGGGATCAAGGAGCGGGCACGATTAATAAGTATTCTCTCTCGAAAATACAATGTGCTTGCTGTAAACAATGTGTGGGGAGAGAATTTAGCCAAAGTTTACAGCCTTTCTAAAATAGGATTTAACAAGAGCATTGCCGGGGATTTGAATATGAGAGTTTTTGAGGTTATGTCTTGTGGCACGATGTTGCTAACAAACAAAATTGAGAATGGAATGAGCAGTCTTTTTAACGACAGGAAACATCTAGTGGTGTATAGCACAGAGGAGGAATTAGTTGAATTGGTTCAGTATTATCTGGAGAACGAAGAGGAAAGGGAGACCATAGCCAGGCAAGGTCAAAAAAAAGTCCATGATAAGCACACTTATGACCACAGGATGGATGAGATGCTCAAAAAGTTAATTGGGGCGCTCTAATCCCTCCACGGGAAAGAGAGTGATTCTATGAACAAACAAAGTGTAATAAGTCAAGCAATCAAAGTTATTAGAGAAGAAGGTATAAGAGCATTCCTTAAAAAGGCTTCAGTATATATTTTCGATGTTTTCAAGGAAGCACTTGTTCTCCCTTATGCCTTGCTTAAGATTAAAAATTTAAGTCAAAATTGTAGTGTGAATGAACTATGTTCTCTTGCTTTTAATGGTCTTGGAGGGGTGATTAAACCTAGTCAAGTGTATAGTGAGATTTCAGAACTTCTAAAAATCTTAGATAGCATGGCGTTGAAAGCCATTCTTGAAGTAGGTACAGAAAGAGGTGGAACTTTATTTCTGTTCTCCCGTGTTGCTTCTAAGCACGCCGTTATAATAAGTATTGATTTGCCAGGTGGAGATTTTGGTGGAGGGTATCCAATATGGAGAAAATTTCTGTATAAATCCTTTGCTTCAGCAAGCCAAAAAATTCATCTACTCAGAGCAGATTCACATGCAGAGGAGACTTTAGAGGCAGTTAAGGCTATTTTAAATGGTAGGGAGATTGATTTTTTATTCATAGACGGCGACCATACATATGCGGGAGTTAAGAAAGATTTTGAAATGTATCGCCCTTTAGTTAAAAAGAATGGGACAGTAGCATTCCACGATATAGTTCCAGGTCCACAAGAATTGGTAGGTGGAGTTCCAGAGCTTTGGAAAGAAGTTAAAGAAAGTTACCATAGTAAAGAGATAGTGAAAGATTGGAAACAAGTAGGGTATGGAATAGGTCTATTGCTTTTGGAGTAAAGAAAAATGGACTACCCTAAAGTCTCCATTATAACCCTCAACTGGAATGGGCTTGAGGATACTATAGAGTGCTTGGAGTCCTTAAAGACGATAACTTATCCAAATTACGAGGTAATCGTGGTGGATAACGGCTCAGAGGGAAATGATGCCCAGGTGCTCAAAGAGAAATTTGGTGGCTACATCCATTTAATCGAGAATGATAAGAACTATGGGTATACTGGTGGCAACAATCTAGCTATAAGGCATGTCTTAGCTCATTCCCCACCGGACTACTTCCTGATACTGAATAATGACACGGTAGTGGCTCCGGATTTTCTTGACCACTTGGTTGGGGCAGCTGAGGCTGATGCCTCAATTGGTGTAGTTGGTCCCAAGATTTATTATTATGACTCCCCTAATCGCATTCAAAGCGCTGGCAATAGGATAAATATGTGGACAGGATGGGTGTATTCCATTGGTGGTAGACAAATAGACACCGGGCAGTATAATAAGCGGCAAAAGGTTGATTGGATTTCAGGTTGCTGCCTGTTAGCCAAGAGGGAGGTTATCCAGAAAGTTGGAGGGTTCGATGAAAGCTATTTCTTCGGGTGGGAAGAAGTTGATTACTGTCTCGCAGTGAGAAAGAGCGGCTATGAAGTTATCTACGTTCCTCAAAGCAAAGCATGGCATAAAGCGAGAGGCGCTGAAAGGGGGTTTCAGTGTTATTACGCAGCAAGAAACACATTCATCTTTGCAAGAAAGTATACTACGAAATGGCAAAGTTTATTGTTTTTGGCTCGTTTACTTTTGCTTATGACTATGAGTTGCCTATATCGTCGCAACCTGAGACGTCTCCTTTACTTTTATCGTGGGGTTAGAGATGGTCTCCTTGGCTGGAAGGGCGAGATTAAGTGATCTCGGCAGTATATGTATATAATAATTATTTTACTTTCCTTTGTACATACACCCTGAAGAATACTTTCAAACTTGGAGAAGGTGCTGAAAAAGTATAGAAGCTGCTTTAGGCAAATTCACACCTCCTGCGGAGATTGGGATACGGTTTACCCTTGATTCTGCAGAAAATTAGGAGCTGGCAAAAGGGACGTTAAGACTTGTATTAAGAAAAGGGGGATTAAAATACCTGCTAAGAAAGCTGTGAAGGTGGATGTAACAAGAATGAGCCGCAAATACAAGGTAGGCTTTTTGTATTACAGTGCTGGACTACAGGTAAGTGGTATGTTTCGGAGATTAGCCCAACTCCCGGCGATAGACCTGACTGTTTGTTACATTTCAGAAGTAGGAATATCTGAGCTGTTTGACCCGGAAACAGGCTTTAGTCTAGGCAGTGACCTTGCTTTATTTGAAGGGTACAGAAGCGAATTTCTGAGTCGCCAATCTATTAGAAAATACTTGGGTGGCATTAATAGAAGAAAGTTTGACATTTTTGTAGTCGCAGGCTATACGAGACTAATATGCTGGTTGACTTTTTTGAAGGCAATCGTAAGTGGAGTGCCTATATTTTTAAGAGCCGATACCACCTTGCTATATCAAAATCAACTTCCTTTGTGGCAGAAGATTGCCAAGCGCTTACTTTCGTGGGTCTTGTTCCGCATGTTCAAAGGTTTCTTAGCTACAGGGAAATTGAGCAAAAACTGTTTCCAATACTATGGAGTACCTGAGGAAAAGATTTTTATAGTGCCATATGAGGCAGATAACGAGTATTTTCAAGCAAGTTGTTCTATTTACAAATCTTCCAGAAAAGCACTTAGAGAGGAATTCGGAATATCTCCAGACAAACTAGTTATTTTAGGAATTGTCAAATTTATTGAACGAGAGCGACCGATGGATCTTATCATGGCCTACGAGCGGCTAAAGAACCGCGACAGGGCAAGTCTTATTCTTGTTGGGGATGGTAGACAGAGAAAGAGAATAGAAGAATATATACGCCAGAATAAGCTGAAAGGCATATACCTATTCGGCTATAGAAAATACAGTGAATTGCCTAAGTTCTATGCGGTATCAGACATATTTGTTCATCCCGCCATTGTCGAGCCTTGGGGGCTCTCTGTGAATGAAGCAATGGCTTGTGGTTTACCAGTAGTTACTACAGATATGGTAGGATCGGCTTACGACCTTATTCAGGAAGGGAAAAACGGCTTCATCTACCCTGCTGGAGATATTGCTTCTCTAACTTTGATATTGGAAAAATTTATAGAAGAGCCGTCTCTTTGTGAGCAATTTGGCTATGAGTCAGTAAAAATTATTTCAAGCTGGGGTTATGATAGATGTATAAATGGCATTATTACTGCTATAAAGTCGAGTATAAAACAGCGGTAACAGCGCTCTACAGAATTGGCTCAATATAAAGCTGGCTTAACTTTTTCACCCCCTTGCACTAGCCCACATCTGGAGCAAATTTGATTAAAAGCAAATTCACAAGTTGAGCGATCTCGGCATATGTTCTGATGTGTTTGCTTCAACAATCTTTTGGTATTAGCGTGATGGGTTCCATTGGTGAGTTCATGATAAATTATCCTTTTAAGTTTTTAGATAGCAATAACTGGCTTTGCCACAGTTTCGCGATACAGCTTTTCAAGAAGCACCACTATTTTATCCCAGGTGAATTTTGTGACAACTAGTTTTTTGCCGCTTTGCCCAAACCTTATCCTTAGTCCGTCATCAGTGAGTAGAGTGAGAAGAACTCGCCTTAGCTCATCTTCATTGAAGGGGACGGAGTAGCCACCATGGCTATTCACCCAATTGGCAATTCCACAGGTATCAGTGGTTATTACGGGTGTACCACAAGCCATGGCTTCCAGGACTGTTATGCCAAATATTTCGTAAGAGGATGGCAAAACATACACATCGGTGTCAACATAGGCTTCTAGTTTTCCCACTCCATAGACAGGGCCCGGTAATATGACTTTTTCTCCGATATTGAGTTCTTTTATTAATCTTTTCAGAGCCGGTAGGTACCCATCATCTGGACCAGCTATTACGAGTCTGACCTCGCTAAAATTTTTAGATAATTGTGCAAAGGCTTTTACTACAAGGTCAAGTCCCTTTATTTTGTGAATTCTACCTAGGCAGAGTATTATCTGCTGGCTATCACTTAAGCCAAACTTTCTTTTAAATTGTCCTCTTTCTAGCAAAGTGTCAAATTCAGACAAATTAATTCCATTAGGAACAATCTCAATTCTATCCTGATTTACTCCTATGTTTTTGTATTGCAAAGCCTCCATCGGAGTCAAGGCGATGACTCTGGAAGCATTTTTCAGAAGCCGGTACCCCAGGAGAATGTCATAGAGTCTTTTGAATGTTTGTTTTGCCCCGTAATGGGGTAGTGAACCATGGGCTTGCATCACATATGGAATACTTATTTCTTTTGCGTAATGAGCAACGATGGCTGCTTGAAAAGTTCGGTAGTCGTGTATGTGGACTATATCAAATTGTTTGAGGTTCCTTTTTAATGTTGGAATGAGGGACGGAGTTAAAAAGAAGGTATAGTAATGCATTATGTAGGGGAAGTAGTGCACTTTTATGCCATCAATCACTAATAGGTCGCTTTTAATTTTTCTTCTTAAATCAAGAGCATTGGTAGTGTACACTTCAACTTCATGTCCACGGCTAATAAGTTCTTTACTTATATTGTATACTACCTGGGTCACACCACTAGCAAACTCGCCAGGTTGAGGCGGAAAAATAGGGCATACCTGTAAAATTTTCAATTTTCCTCTCCGTTATTAGTGTTCAACTTTCAGTATGCCAATAATATCTGACCGCCGCCATTATCATATATTTTGTTAGCTCTGCTCATTGCCAATATAAACCAGGGTAAATTGTCAAAGCTCATACTTTGCCGTGCTGCGTAGGCGGTGCCGAAAGTAAGCACCCTCTTCTGTGTATTCCAGGTCCTCAAATAAATATAGCTGGGTGAGGGGAGTTTCCCTTTAGTATCACGGGAAAACGCTCGCACTTGCCCAAAGAACTCAATCCTGTTGCCCGGCAACCTACTGCCATGGTGGTCAGCATAGACGAGGTAGTCAGCTTGAGCTACTACGGAGAACCAGTCGATGGTAGTAACTTCTTGCACAGTATAACGGTCAGTTATATCTACCCGGTGACTGGAAAGGGCGATAGAATAGGGAATATCAATAAAATGGGTAGTCTCGTTTCGGCTTAGTTCAAAGACAACTCCGCTATTTAAAATAAAGTAGGGCAGGAATAAAATAAGAACCGTAAAGCGCAAAAGGGCTGAGTTGTCAAGGGTTAGCCAAGAAGAGGCAAAGGTTTTTCGGACTAACTGGGCTAACTTGATTATGGCGAGCCCAATGGTTTCACTACCGAAAAGAAATAAGGGAGACATAAAAAGCAGGGTTGTGAACCAAACCCGGGTGACACCCAGACCATAACCGTAGTGCGCAAGGGTAAAGTTACCTAATAGAACCAGTGTACTCACTATAGTCAGGGAAAGGTACTCTGCTTTGATTTCACCCAATGCTTTAGGACGGAAAATAAGTCTAAAGAAACCAATGATAAGGCAGAGTTGTACTAAGTATTGAAAGATACGCCAGACTTTCCCTCCGGGTGAGGCTATGGGAAAATCAAGCCCAAGGGCTGTTTGGCTGAGAGGCTCCTTAGTCATGGGGTCTAAAAAGGGGAAGCGGGTAGTAATATCTTTAATGAGGATAGGCAGTTCAACTAGTGTTGCTGGTTTTGTGATGCCTTGGACTATTTGCTTTCCGGTACCAGCAAGAATGTCAACGAGCAGGTAAAGAGCGCCAAGGGGCACTCTCGAGCCAACGCTGGCATAGTACCCAATGGTTAAAAGTAGGAATATGCCAACAAAAACGACCAAAGCTTTTTTAGTAAAAGCGCCGGCTGAGGCTAAATCAGCGGGCAAGGCATGGCGTTTCCCTATTAGCCATTGCCATAAGGTTTGCCCAAAACGACTTTTAATCGAGATAAGAAGAAGCGAGCCTAAGACAAGATAGCCAATAGCGCCAGTACCCAGTCCATAGTGAGAAACAGCTACTCCAAAGCTAAAGATAATAGCCAGAACAGTTCTCTGCACCAGAGTCAACTTACGGTCTACCATAAGCAGTATCACCAGGACAAAAAAGAGGGTGGCAATTTGTTGTCTAATTAATTGAACTAAGTCCATGGTGAACATGGGCGTAGCCGTGAAGAAGAAGGCAGCAAAGAAGGCATAATGAGGTTTAATTTGAAGACGCCAGATATGGAAAAGAGTTAAAGGCACCAGAGAGAAGAAAAGGGGATAGATTATTTTGAAAAGCCAGACAATATCCATATTGAGCAGGAGTGAGTAAACAGGCGCCAGCATGACAACACTCAAGCAAGTATTTACTGGACTGGGAATGGTAGCATCCCAGAGCTCATTTTTTATCACTTCTTTGCTGAGGTAATACTCATAATGAATGTCGCTACCCACCAAGTGGCTGGATATAAAAGTGGTTTGATAGAGAAGGGCAATAGCCATCATGACTATTAGGAAGGGATAAACCTGTGGCGTGATGAATTTATTGAGAGTCGCCAAAATAATAAGCAAGGCAATGATAAAGAGAAAAGCAAGGAGAAGGGTATTATTTTGATAGGCATTGACTAGGATAGCGCCGAGGATAGCCAACAGGGGAAGCAGGATAGCTAATAAAAAGGGACTTAGACGAAAGTCATATTGGGCAATTTCTGGACTATTGTTTACTGGAGGAATAGTCGGTGAAAAATTCCGGTCTCTTTTGTAAGTGAGGAAACATAATACTAAGAAGAAAGTGGTGAAGGTAATTGTCAGGGGAACCAAAGTGAAAGGGCGGGAAATCCCTAAAGGGGGCAGGGCAAAATTCACCACTACGCCTGTCGCCATGACAAAGGCAAGGCTTAGACCGACTGAATAGACCAAACTTTCTATTAGGTCTACATTGTGGATTTTGAGAATCCTGAGAAGGAGGATGCCAGGAACAAAAGTGAGAAAAAGAAAGCCAGCAATTTGCCTTAATACAGTAATGTCTAATCCTAAAGCAGCCAGCCCAAGGAGGCAAAGCATAGCCAATAAGAAGCTTAAAGAAAACTTCAGGCACTTCTTAATTTCCCAGTCGTTAGGTGGTGTTATCATTGCCGGTTTCTTATCCAAGCTCCTTCACTTGCTTTCCTCATCCCCTAACCTTGAAATTCAAGAAGACCTCTGCCAGATTAATGGACAATCCGGGGAATGTGGGTGAGGTGAGAGTTTTGGTGTGGATACCCACTGTTTCAAAGCCTTTCTGCCCAAGTCGCATTACCTCAATGGCTCGTTCCTCCGGGTCAACCAGCCAGTATTCCTTGACGCCGTGCCGGGCATAAAGAGTACGTTTATAAGTTCGGTCTCTTTCTGCAGTTGCCGGGGAGAGGATTTCTATAATTAAGTCCGGCGCGCCACAGATGTTCTCTTCGGCAATGATTTGGGAATGTTCTTTCAGGATAAAAAGGATATCTGGCTGTGCCACGTCCTCTTGAGAAAACACTACATCTAAGGGAGCATCATAAATAAATCCCAGGTTATACTCCCGAACAAATTTCCGTAGAATAAACTCCAAATTCCCTGAGATGCTTTGATGTCGCTCGTTTGGTGATGGAACCATGATAAGTTCTCCTTCCAAAAGCTCGTACCTCTTGGTTTCAGACTCAGGTAAGTTTTTATAATCTTTATAAGTGAATTTGATTTTAAATTCTGCCATTTCCACTCTCCCGTCTTTATTGGTCGCCCTTATTATAAACCATTTCTTTATATTAACAACATTCGCATAGGCTTAAGTATGCGCTTGAATGGGTCGAAGACTAAACCCAGGATCTCGAGGGTGACCACACCAAGCACTGCCTCATCATCAGCTTCCCCGAGCACTACCGGAGTATGGGCTTCTCCCTGGGGAAGAGCCATATCGCACAAAGCGTACCGGCTCTTCCTTTCCTGTGGGACCTCTTACCGTTCCTTCAATATAAGTGCTGCCCAAACAACCTGCCTCCTTATTTGATATTCCTCAGGCTGAGACACGCCCTTTCTTCATATAGTCTTTTAACGCTTCCTGCCAACTCCTTAGCTCATCCATGCCTGGGGCCTCAAGTGATAGTTGTCAAGGACAGAGAAAAAGTCGCTTGCTTAAATGCGCTGTCCCAGTCTTTCATAGAAACTCTCCCTGGAGCCAACCATAATAAGTATGACCGACTTGGTTGCCTCCGAAATCTTGTAGACAATTCTATACTCAGTTCCCTTATAGGACAAAGGGTGCTTGCGAAGTCCCTTGAACTTTCCTCATAAGAAGCCACCTTGTTGTGGGTCAGACTGAATTGAAGTAAGATGTTCACTTACTACCATTTTTTGAAGCTGACGTGGTAGCTTTTTAATGTCTTTCTCGACCGAGCGAGGAATGACAAGCTCATACATCCATCTACTTGCCCAATTTATCCTGGAGTTCCGGCAAGGTCACAAATTTTCCCTCTTTAATCTCCTTAGCCACTTTCTTTTCACGCTTAGCCAGCATCTGCAGGATTGCCGGGTCATTTATCCAGTCCTCTTGCTCCTCTTTTTCAATCAGTTGACGATAAGCCTCCTGAATTTGCTCCGCAGTCAAATAAATGGTCACGGGAATTGTTTTTTCTTTTTTCTCAGGCATAGCTTCTCCTCCATTTACTGAATTTACTTTGTGTATTCCTTTTCCATCATATAATCTTTAAGAGCGTCTCCCAACTCCTTATATCGTCCATGCCCAATCTCCTTACCAATAATTTCCAACCTTCGAATGACTGCCTCTTGGGGCTGCTGGAGCTTAAAGAATTCTGGCTCTGAAATCTGGTTAACAGCGAAAGACCCGAAGATAGCCGCACGGGCAATGTCGTGTCGCTTCAAGACAGGTGCAAGTTTATGTCGAATTTCTTTTGAAAACAGCGACATAGGTCAAGTTCCCCTAATCAAATTGCCCGGCCATCTGGCAAATCTTTATCAGAGAATATCTTAAGCCAGAGTAAAATTCCCATCAGGTTCCAGGCTTTTAAGGTCTGGGTGTAAGTTTTTGGCGGGTAAAACTGAGGTAGGTAAGCAGTATTTAGACTCTGGAGGCTGTTAGTAGATTGCACCGATCGGGCGAAGTATTCCTGAGTTGGGCTCTCAGTAAGCCACTGGTATATGGGGGCAGTTAAACCCCTCTTGAGCCTTTGTGTAACCACCTCCTGGGGCAAGAGGCTATATTTTCGGGTTAAGTACCTGATTAAGTACTTGGTGGTCCCACTCCGATATCTTAAGGATATGGGTATACTTAAGGCAAAGTTAGTCATCTCCGGGTCAAGGAGGGGCGACCTTACTTTTAGCGCTGTTGCCACGGCCGCTTTTTCCAGCCGTAACAGGTCGTTAGGGAGGCTGCCCATAAGCATAGTCTGGGATATTTTTTCTACGGCATTGGTAGAATTAGTCATATTTATTAGCTCAACTATTTTATCGGTTATTCCCCGGAATTGGCAATCTTTCAGCAGCATAGGTAGCTCTTCTTCAGCAAAATAGGGCTGGAAAACCCGGGAGGCTACCCGGTGCTGCCACTGACTGTGGCTGGCGTAATCCCGGCTGAAAAACTCGTTAGCCAGAGACAGGACTTTCGAGCCGGTGAAGTTGGCAACCGGTCCGGCTATACTCTTGCTTATTCGCAAAAGGGGTCTCCTTAAGGATCCCAGCTTTGAAAACAATTTAATTATAAAGGGGTCCTGCCAGTAGTCTTTTCTATAGCCGATGAATAGCTCATCACCTCCATCCCCGCTAAACAGGGTTTTCACATGCTTTTTGGCGGCATTAAAAAGGTAGTAAGTGGGTATAAAGGTAAACTTTATCAGGGGCTCGTCATAAAGCCACTGCAACTTCTCTACATCATCTATGAATCTTTCGGGCTCTACCGGCACAGGGTGCCAGTCCATATTCAGGGACTTAGCAACCTTCTCAGCTATTTTTAGCTCGGTTTTGTCCTTATCCCCATAATCAAGGGAGAAAGCCACTATTTCCCGTTTCTCATCAGCCTGTCTTAGAGCGGCGGCAATTAGACTTGAATCTAAGCCACCACTCAGGGCGACGCCAATTCTTGGTTCATCGGACGGTAACAGGGCTTTTGTAGTATTCAGGAGCTTTTGCCACGTAAGCTCAGCCCAATGGTCAAGGCTCAGGGGCATTGGTTTAGACGAGGTGGGGCTCCAGTATTTCCCAAAATGCAAACTCCCGTCTTTGAACTCTATTATCTCAGCCGGTAAGACCTTGTAAACACTCTTGAGCAAGGTCTGTCTATTGGGGCTGAAGCCACAGGTCAGGTAGTAGTTCAGGGCTTCTTCATTGATTTCAGGTCTAAATTCGTTAATGGCTAAGAAGCATTTCATTTCTGAAGCAAAGAAGAAGGTTTTATCAGCCTTGAAGTAATACATTGACCGAGTGCCGTATATATCCCGGGCTAAAGTTAGTTTTGTCTCCTTATTAACTGTGTTAACTATGGCAAAGGCGAAATTTCCCCTCAAGCCTTTTATAGCTTCCTCGGAGGAAGCGAGAGTTGTTAGGTGAGCGTAAATATGGGACTTATCTTCGATGGGGCGGTTATTTATGGCATAGATATCCTGGTCAAGAGCAATAGATATTGGTCTGGCGTTATATAATCCGGTCTCATCAGGCTGGCGGAGGGAAGCCATGGTTACACCATTATCAGTCAGGACTTCGGTTATCTCGCCTCGGTGCACCATGAGGGATGCCATTTTTTTGACAAGGCTTTTGTCTTCAATTCCGATGACACCGCATATTCCAGCCATTATGATTCAAGCCATTTAAAGTTTTAGTGTATGTCTCTTATGACACCGAGCAACTACCACAAAACCAATAAAGCAAATGCTGAATCCGATTGGGAAAGCAAAATTATATGCCGAAACCATAAGATGACGCCTCTTTACCGCACTCTCGATTGTGCTTTCTCCATCACCCAATATAGCACTAGTAACACCGAAAAAGTATTGCAGAATTGGAAGTGCCTGCCAGGCAAAGAAGTGACGTCTTTCATAAATAGAGACATTATAAAAGAAGGTTAGCAAATAATCAGGAGAATCAAACTTTACCGACCCCAAGGCTTCTCTACCCTCAATGACCTCAAAATTGTTGGCACTCCCTCGAACCAACTGGTGAAGCTCCACAGCCGAAGCTGGCTTGCCGTTGATGACGAAATAGACATTGAATGTAGGGTCGATAACTACCCATTCGTCTATGAGAACTTCGACTGTGGCATGGGTACCGCCACCGTCATAGGTGCTTAAGGAGACCATCCTTGACTCCATACCGATGCTTTTTAAAGCACCTAAATAAAGCAAAGCTCTATAACCACAACTGGCTCCTGTTTTACCTTCGCGCATTGCGGTTAAGATAGTGTAAGGTGTCCTTCGGCTCCTTTTTAGGTCTCCCTCAGTTCCGCTTATTTGATTCATAACCCATTCATTTACAATCAGCGCCTTTTGAAAGTCATTATCCTGTTTCTTAATTAAAGGGTTCAATTCCTCTCTAAGCCTGTTCAGCTCGTCATTTATACCAAATATCTTCGTCTGCACTGCGGCAAACTCGTCGGCTGATAGCACTCTTAGTCTAACTAGACCGCTTCCTTGTGTATAAACCATTCCCCAGTAAAAGATCACCATTTCACCGAGGAAGAAAACTATTGTTAACAGCAAAAGAGAACCTTTGGCAAAATTCCATTTGTCCTTCATGGTTTTATCTTAACCCTTCTTGCGGTTTTTGTCCCTGAATAATTATAAACCAACCAAGATATTCTGGGACAAGTTTACCAACCCAACGGGGAAGATATCTATCTCTCCAATATCTAAGGTCGTAAGGGGTGAGGACGATTTCGATTTCAACAGGTTTAAACATAGAAAACATCTGGCGAGCCTCGGTTATAGTATAAGCTTTTGTTCCCGGGCTCTCTTGGTGAAGAGATATTATCTCCTTTAAGCTTCGGAAAGGCTTAAAAGAGAAAAGCCCAAAACGAAGATAGAGTTGTAAAGCCACCAAAGAATACCTGTGGTAGAGCATAACACAAATTTGCCCGCCTGGTCTCGTTACCCGATAAATTTCCTGAACAGCTTTTTCTGGGTTGGGGGTATGATGAAGGACTCCCCACGAATAAGCTAAGTCAAATTCATTATCTTTAAAGGGAAGATTTTCAGCATCGGCTATTAGAATGCCAGCTTCAGCTCTGCTAATTTGAAACCTCTGTTTAGTCACAGAAACCGACCTGGGGGACAAATCAATTCCCACCGCCTTAGCTTCAGCTTTGACAAATTGGAACAGGTCAGTGCCAACACCACACCCTATTTCCAGGACTTTTTTATCATACCATTGGTCAAACCGGGCATATTTACTTATAAAAGGCTCTAACTTGTAGCGTTTCCGGGTTATGGCATCAAACCAGGCTACTGAGCCTTCGGGGTGGGGAATGTCTCGTGTCCCGCAAGGCTGACTATCCCAAAAAGCCTTAACTTTCTCTTTTTCCATATTTTTGGTGTAATCTGTCCACAATCATCTCCATAACTCTGACTGTTTCCCTACCTTCCTCAGGTAGCACCGGGGGTGGCTGGTCAAACACAATGCTATCAACAAACTTCTCTATAATAACATCATGACCGAGCTTCACTCTCCGGCTAATTACTTTAAAGCCATTAGTCACCAGCCCACCAATAGTTTGGGAGATAGTACTCAGGGAAGCTGTAGCTAGAGACAAGGTGCTGAGAGATTCCTTCCTCGGGTAACGGATTAACAACATACCCTGAAGGTCCAGGTGAAAAGCCCCTTCTGTTCCTAAAAGATCTACATTAGCCATATAGCGATTACTGGCATAAGAGATAGCTATGGAGCTAATAGCTTTTTCCCCTTCCAGTTCTATCCGGAACTCATCAAAGGGCGCCCAATGGTGCTCTAAAAAGTTCCTGGCATAAACATCCACATTCTGGACTTTGTTTAAAAAGGCTAAGGACATGTAGACAGTATGGGGTCCAGTCTCGCCAAGGAGACCACCAGGCAATTTATGAATCCAGTAGTCTTTCCTCATCACCATCTCATCTCTCGGGTCTGAGAGAAAAATTCTCATCCCAATAAAGTCGCCAATAGCACCATCCTGCACCAGTTTTCTGGCTTTGAGGAAAGGAGGATGGAAGAGAACATTGTGGACTACACATAGTTTCACCCGTTTCCGGTGTGAGGCATCTATCATTTGGTCACAGTCAGAAGTGGTAAGCGCCATGGGCTTTTCCATAAGTATGTGACAACCTTTGTTTATGGCTGTCATTGCCAGAGGAGCATGTATTTGCGGCGGGGTGCATATATCAATGACGTCTAATTTTTCTTGCCCCAGCATTTCTTCAAGGTCAGAGTATGCTTTGGGTATAGCATATTCGCTGGCGGTTCTTTTAGCCAGATTCTCTCCCTTATCACACACCGCAGCCACCACCACCTTCTTTTTTAATTTCTGAAAAGCTGGAATATGGCGTTTCTTAACTATGAAACCGCAGCCAACAATTCCAACTTTGAGTTTATTATTTGAGTACCGCTCCATAACTTAAAACCTGGCACAAGCTCCGATTTTATAAACGACTCTCCATAATCCGCTCAAAGGTCTTCTTATAGCCCAAAACACACTTTATTGGCTTTTCTTCAAGTAGTCAAGTATTTCTTGCTTAAAAGTGTTAAAATCACCTAACCTTGTCCTTGCTATTTTATAAACTATCTTATCATCTATTCGGGCATATTCGTGAACCAGAATATTTCGGAAACCTCTCATCTCCTTTAGCACCTCGGTCATCGGCGGGGATAAAACGCCGGCTGCCTCCAGTTTTTCAAACAAGTCATCTTCTTCGGCAGGGATGCCTAATCGAAGTCCAGTTACCAGGAGATGACATACATCAATTACAGCCTCTATGGATACCTGGAGTAATCTCTCACAGGCTCTTCTTTTCTCAACTTTGTGGTAAGTGGTGAAATCTTCAGGCAAAATCTCACCAAGTTCTCGCAGATATCCTTGAAGCTGGTCAATCCTGCCCAAGATTCGATCCCGGTCAAGCACGAGCAATTTCCTTTAGATAGCCATAATAAATATGTTTGAAGTCTTCAAAGGCTTGGGCAGTCCTAAAGGCTATTTCGTAGAGAAGGTCTTCATCCCGACAGAGGAGGATTTTGCCCTCTTTTAAGATTCTGTGTCTGATATATAGGGGCAACTGAGAAAAGATGTGGATATCGACAGTACCTTGCCTGAAATAGCTGAGTCTTTTTTGAAACAGGTTTAGAGCATCATAGTTCCCAGGACGAAGGACAAGACAAAGGTCAATATCGGAAATAGAAGTAAATTCATCTCGAGCCCAGCTACCGAAAAGGAAAACAGCCAATACGTCAGCATCTTCTTTAGCCTTAGTTAAAATTTTGTCAATTACCAGAATTTTCTTCATGCTTATTATCTGAGCGACGGTCCATAACTTAAAAGCTGACACAAGCTTCCATTTTGTCACGATTTTCCATAATCCACAATCCACTCAAAGGTCTTCTTAATTAGAGTGTTTATCAACAATTTGTTTTCAATGTAGTGCGACCCTTTAGGGTCGCTTTTTTGTGGCGAGGCTAAAACGCCCCACAAAATCTGCGATTTTGTGGGGACCCCGGGTACCCTTAAAATCGAAGATTTTAAGGGGCATTCTAAAGCCTCGCACTACATTAGTAAACAGTTTCTTCGTAATTCCCTCCTTTATCTTTACCTCAGGTTCATAGCCCAAAACCCTTCTGGCTTTATCAATGGAAGCTCGCCGGCGAGTGATTTTGCTCCAGTCTACCTCGCATTTTTCGTTAAACTTTTGCTTTTTGATAGAGAGGCTTAATAATATCTCTCAATACTTTAGATGCCTGAAGGATCTCTATCGCAATCACTTGATTATTTTTATTGAGTTCAAGATTAACACCAGGGTGAATTTCCACAATTCCTTCTCTTCGCCTTCCTTTGCTATATATAGAATATCCACTTCTTCGTCGTAAAAACTCTTAAATTCCTGTTTCATAGCTTTACCCACCTCCCTGAAGCAATTCTATTCTCTTTTTGTCCCTCTTTTTTAAAATTTCGCTTCGGCTTCTATTCGATTTCGATTCCCTACTATCCAATTATGAACCCTTCTGATGCCTTCGCTTATCTCGATCTTAGGCTCGTACCCCAAGACCTTTCTTGCCTTCTCAATGGAGGCTCGTCTTCGAATAATCCTGTCCCAGTCCCGTCGGGGCAGAAACTTAACTCCATTAGGATTACCGGTAAGTTTGTTTACCATATTGGCGATGTCTATGACCTTAGTCTCGGTTTCGGAAGCGAGGTTGAAAGCTTCCCCCACAGCTTCAGGAACAATGCCAGCCCGGAGAGTGCCATCAACTACATCATCAACAAAGGTAAAGTCCCTGGTTTCATCACCAGTGCCGGTAATAGGGAGAGGCTTTTTGTGAAGTGCCCAGTAGATGAAATTAGGGATGACGTTGCGGTATTTCCCGGGTATTTCCCCGGGACCATAAACATTGAAATAACGGCAGACAACTACGGGCAGACCATAATAGTTATGAAAGAAATTAGAGTAGAGTTCGCCCAGAAGTTTGGTAATCTGATAGGGGGTATCCAGGTGAAGAGAAACAAAGTCTTCTTTGAGAGGTAAAGGCGCTTGGCTTCCATAGACAGAACAGCCTGAGGAGGCGAAAACAAACCTGGGGACTTTAGTCAGATGAGAATACTGGAGAACTTTCAAAGTGCCCAGCCCATTAACCAGGAGGTCGGTCTCAGGATGTTCCACGGAATTCTGGTTGGCAAAGTGGGCTGCCAGATGGAAGACAAAATCAAACCTGTGGCTGAAGACCCGCTTCAGCACTTCTTCATTGAGAATACTCCCGTGAACAAAAACCACATTTGCCGCCTCAGGAATGTTCCACTTTTCTGAGGAAGAAAGGTCATCAAGAGCTATGACTTTAGCTGGTTCAGCTTTAATTAGAGCCTTGATTAGGTTACTGCCAATACAACCAGCAGCGCCAGTAATGAGGATATTCTTGCCTTTATACTCGTTTAGATAATCAATCACTTTATTTCCCCTTGATGGTTTAGCTTTGTAATCAAGGGAGTGTTTATCAACGATTTATTTTCAATGTAGGGCGACCCTTCAGGGTCGCTTTTCTGTAGTGAGGCTAAAATGCCCCACAAAATCGCAGATTTTATGGGGACCCCGGAGTTCCCATTAAAATCGAAGATTTTAATGGGTGTTCTAAAGCCTCGCACTACATTAGTAAACACTCTTTAATCAAGAATAACACCGTCATCTAATTCCATACTTTCGGCAATAGGCATGTTGCTAATGATTTCAATGTTCATGATATCATGCTTCGGATCATATTCGACTTTCATTCCTTCCTCCAATACCTCTCTTCTTGTGCAGCCAGGTAAGCTATTACACAACTTTTCTGTCCTCCCTTATTTCTGTTTCTCCCTGACGGCTTCATCTAAAATTCGTTCAAATTCATCAGTGATATTGTCCCAGGTGTATTTTTCCACAAAGCCTCTTGCCTTTAAACCCAACTGGCTAAGGTTCCCCGTTTTTACTAAATCAAGGGCTTTTTCCACTACCTCCTCAGGACCGCGGACATAAATAACACCATTATCTTCACCAAATTCTGCTATTATACCAGGAAGTCGGGTAGAAATGACCGGCTTTGCCATCGCCATATATTCATACATTTTTATGGGGACGATGTCTTGCATTACTTCTTCCGCAGGGTAAGCTGGCAATAAACAAATGTCACTGGCAGCAATGAAAGCTGGTATCTCGCGATAGGGCTTCTTACCAGCGAGGATGACCTGATTCTGTAAATCATACTTTTCTCGTATATGCTGTAGTTCTTCGTAGGCATCACCTTCACCAACAATAAGGACCTTGATATTAGGGTAATTTGTTTCTGTCAGTTGTAAAGCAACCTCTTTTAAGCCCGAAAAATGGTAGAGCCAGCCCATGAAAAAAAGGACCACATCTTCTTTGCTAAGTCCATATTGGTTCCTTATGCCACTACCATCAACTGTCAAATCAAACTGCTGGATATCAATACCAGCCCTGAGCACTTGAGTATACTCGGGCGAAGAGCCTAATTGAATTACATAATCTCTTAGTTTGTCGTTGATTACCAGCACCTTATCGGCTTGTCTGAGAGTCCGTCTTTCCATTTCCTTTCCAATAACACGAAAGAGGTTAAAGGGTATAAGCCGGTGCAGGACATCAATCCAGTAGTAGACAAACGGTATATTAGCTTGCCTGGCTATTTTAGCTGATAGATAGCTATTAAGGATACTGAAGCCTATAATTACCTGTGGGGCAAATTGTTTTATTTGCCGTTTGAGCTCACACCAGTGGGAAAAGAGCAAGGAGACATAATCCAGGATAGGAAGTTTGATAATGCCGGGGCGAATTATGGTGACCTTCGCTGTTGGGTAGACCTTGGAGACACTGCTAAATATTTGCCGCTTTGAATGTAGTTCCCAGCTTTTCCGGTCTCGCCAGTTAATCTCGTAATCAATAACCAGAATCTGATGACCCCGCAGTGATAGCCTGTCGGCTAACTGATGCTGCTGATGGGGTCCTTTCTTAAGCCAATCACTCTCTTGAACAAAAAGGATATTCATTGACACTTGTTCAGTGAGCTAGCCCGTAGACCCTCTTCATCCACTCAATTGTTCTCGGTATCCCCTCTTCTAACGGTATCTTGGGGTCGTGGTTTAAGTCACATCTGGCTTTAGAAAAGTCCATATGTTTGACCCTTGTGGTGAAAGGCTCGGCTTCCTTGTAAGTGACTTTAGAGTCATCTCTGCCCAAATATTCAAGGATAAGGTCTGAGACATACTTTATATCGTGTTCCCACTCCTCTTTACCACCGATATTGTACACTTCTCCGGCCTTGAAATTATCAACGATATTGGCAAAAGTACGGCAGGTATCCTCGACATAGTCAAAGATGCGCTTGTGACCCAGATAAACAGTATAAGGTTCATCTTTTAGAGCTTTATAAATAAAAGTTGGGATCACTCCCCGGTAGGGACTGTAATATTCGTAGGGTCCATAGGCATTAACTGGACGAACTCTGACTGTCTCTGTGCCAAACATAGCTGCTGAGTTTAGCACTTGGAGTTCTCCCACCCATTTGGTCATGGCATAATCATTCATTTGCTTTACAGGTACTCTATCCATCACGTCTTCGCTCATTATCCCATCGTAGTCCCCGTAAACCTCAGCACTACTGAAAAATATCATTCTGGAGCGCTTCTTTTCCTGAAGACGAATCAGGTTCTTGGTGCCCACTACATTGGTCAGCCACAGATTCTCATAATAATCCTCACCGTTCCACCGGCCATACTCAGCAGCTAAATGGTAGATGTAGTCAAATTCATGAACTTCAAATATTCTCTCCAATTGCCGATATTGAGCGATATCACATCGTATATAATTTGGTCCTTCTGAATGTCTCAGGTCACAAACCCAAACCTCATGCCTTCGTTTGTTTAATTCTAAGACAAGATTAGAACCGATAAAGCCGAGTCCACCAGTGACCAGTATTTTAGCCATTACTAACCTCCGTAATTATGCTGACAATCCTCTCACCAGCCCTGCCATCCCCAAAAGGATTTTGCCAGTCAGTCCTCCGACCCAGCATTATTGTCACACATTCAATTATTCTATCCGGCGAAGTCCCGGCTACAATATTAGAGCCAACTTCGACTGTTTCCGGTCTCTCAGTGTTATTCCGTATAGTAACACAAGGCACACCAAGGATACAGGTTTCCTCCTGGACGCCTCCAGAATCGGTCAGGACAAGCCGAGCCTTACTTTCAAGCTCGAGAAAAGTCAGGAAGTCTACTGGTGGAATCAGCTTGATATCCCGGGGCTTGAGATTAAACTGATTCATCCGTCTTCTGGAGCGGGGATGGATAGAATAGATTACAGGCAGACAAAACTTAGCGGCTACTTCGTCTAAGCCTCTGAGAACTGAGGCAAATACAACTGGGTCATCAACGGTCTCCTGCCGATGAAGAGTCACCAGAAAGTATTCTTTGGGCTTGATACCCAGAGTGCCAAGAAAATTTCCTTGTTGTCTGGCTATTTCTACATGCTGATAGACGGCATCAACAATAGTGTTACCAGTAACAAATACCTTGTTTTCAGGGATGCCCTCACTAAGGAGAATTGTCTTAGCCATGTGTGTAGGTGCGAATAAATAGTCAGAGCAGTGATCAACCAGAATGCGGTTGATTTCCTCCGGCATTCGCCTATCATAACTCCTCAAACCGGCTTCAACATGTCCCACCTTAATAAAAAGCTTGGTCGCTGCCAAAGCCGCTGCCAGGACAGAGTTAGTATCACCTTCTATTAGAACAATGTCAGGAGACTCTTTTTGTAGAATTTCCTCGACACCGATGAGCATCTTAGCTGTTTGCCTGGCGTGAGAACTGGAGCCGGTAGCCACATTGTATTTGGCTGGTGGTAGCTTTAACTGGTCGAAGAAGACCTGGGCCAGGTAGTAGGAATAGTGCTGACCGGTGTGAAGAATAAAATAATCCACCTGCCTTTTCCCCAGTTGCCTTATTATTGACGCCATTTTGATGATTTCGGGACGAGTCCCCAAAACTACAGCAACTTTCATCTTCACCGGCTAAACTTTTCTCCTAATTTTAACCCTTAACCAAAGTCATTGTTACTTCCAGATGGAATTCCTTTGCTGAAAAGGGTAGAATAAAAACCCAGCGAAGTCAATTAATGATAAAGAATAGTATCAGCAGAATTGACAAAGTGGTATCTCTCTTCCTCGGGTTGGCGATATTAGTCACCATCGGTCTTATAGTCTACCTTACCGTCACTCCTAAGGCGGGGGATAAGTTTACTGAATTTTATATTTTAGGATTTGGGGGCAAGGCTGAAGGTTACCCGAAGGAGCTAACGCTTGGCGAGAAGGCTAAAGTAATCGTAGGAATCGTCAATCACGAATACCAAAACTTAAGCTATCGACTAGAGATAGCCATAAATGGGGTAAGTAATAAGACAGTGAACTCTATTGTACTTGCTCATAAAGAGAAATGGGAAAATGAGGTTAGCTTCATACCGACCAAGGTAGGGGAAAAGCAGAAAGTAGAGTTTCTGTTGTACCGGACAGGACAAGAAGAGCCCTGTAGAAAGCTCCACTTATGGATTAATGTGAGGAGTAATTAAAAGGAGAAGTTAATGGTAGGTATAAAATCATATAGTGCTTATGTGCCGATTTACCGCCTTAGTCGGGATGAGATAGCCAAGGCTTGGGGCAGACCAAGTCCTGGCGGTGAAAAAGCTGTAGCCAATTTTGATGAGGATACGATAACTATGGCAGTAGCCGCAGCCCTGGACTGTATCAAAGACTTCAACAGAAGCCAGATTAAAGGACTATTTCTGGCTTCAACCACCCTGCCTTATAAAGAAAAACAATCGGCAGCTACAGTTGCTGCCGCTATTGATTTGAATCAAGAATGCCTAACCATTGATTTTGCCAGTTCTCTGAGAGCCGGGACAAGTGCTTTAATTACTGCCGTTAATATGGTTAAAGCTGGTAATTTGAAGAACGTATTAGTAATTGCTTCAGATTGCCGTTTAGGTGCTCCCCAATCTGATTTTGAGCCGCTTTTTGGTGATGGCGCAGCAGCATCATTGATCGGGAATTCTGAAGTAGCCGCTAATATCGTTGGTAGCTATGCCATTACTGATGAGTTTCTTGACTTATGGCGGCCTGAAGACGACCCCTTTATCCGGTCATAAGAAGACCGTTTCATTGTAAACGAAGGCTATGTTAAGAACCTTCAACAAGCTGCCTTCGGATTATTAAAGAATTACAATTTAACTGTTAAAGACTTGACTAAAGCCGTTTTTTATGCGCCTGACCCGCGAACTCATACCGCTATGGCACGGACTTTAGGTCTTGACCCCAGGACCCAGGTGCAAACCCCTCTATTTGAGAGTGTCGGGAATACAGGCACAGCTCAGGCTCTGATGATGCTCACAGCCGCCTTAGAAGAAGCTAAACCGAGAGACCGAATGCTTCTGGCTAATTATGGTAATGGTGCTGAGGCTTTTATTCTTGAAGTAACGGAGTTCATAAACAAACTGAAGGACAGGCGCAGCCTAAAAAATTACCTCAAATCGAAACTGGCGCTTCCCAGCTATGAGAAATACTTTCACTTTCGGGGTATTATAACTACTGAACCACCCCGGCGCCCTCAATTAGGGTCTTCAGCACCAGTAGTCTGGCGAGACCGGGAAGCTATATGTCGATTTCACGGTGTTAGATGCCAGAACTGCGGAACAGTCCAATTTCCACCCGGCAAGGTTTGTATCAACTGTCAAACCAAAGAGCAATTTGATAAACTAAGGCTGAGCGACAAAAAGGCTGAAATTTTTTCCTTCACTATAGACAATGTTTTCCCCAGCCCCGATGCCCCTACGGTCCTAGCAATAATCAATTTTGAAGGTGGTGGCAGAATGAACTGCCACTTAACAGACCGAGACCTTAATACTGTGAAAGTTGGTATGCCGGTAGAAATGACCTTCTGCCGTATACACACTGCAGCCGGTTTTTACAACTATTTCTGGAAAGCCAGACCAGTAAGACGAGAGTGTTTACTAATTCCTAACCGTCATTGCGAGGAGCATAGTGAGAAAGCAATCCTGAGAGATTGCAACGCGGAGTTTACCTTGAGCTGCGTGACATTCTTCGCTACGCTCAGAATGACAGAGAGGGAAGGGCTCGCAGTGTGAGGCAAGAATTGCCAAACACTGTCACTAAGAGTGTTTATTTTGTTACCCTCATCTTATTCCTCTCCTTTCAAGAGAGAGGGTAGGTAAGGGTTTCTCCGCTTTGTTGGAGGTAATGGATAAGCATTAGTAAACATCTCTGAAAAAGCCGACTTTGTCAAGTTTCTTTAGCAGGTCCTTTCCTACACATCTCTCCGTACCATTAAAGTACAATATGGCATTCAGGCTGGGGCTGCCCAATCAATCTCACGGCTATCTTAAGCCAGTTTAGTAAACGGGCTTACCCCAATTGTTAGCTATCTTCTCCATCTCCTCGAATGTTTTCCTTTAGCATGTGGTAAATCCACTCTAAAAGTTTCCTTTCTATAGCTACTTTGGCTATCTTTTCCCCCTTTCTTCTGGCTAATTTCCAATAGAATTCTTTCAGATGTCCGGGTTTCTTAACACAGTGCCCTATTGCCTCGGCTAATATCCATCTTAGCCATCTCGACCCTTGTTTAGTTATATGACCATGGAAGGTAGTGTTTCCGGAAGAATAAGTAGAGGGGACGAGACCAGAATAGGAACAAAGCTGCTTGGCTGAGGGGAAACGATTTACATCCCCTATCTTACTTTTTATTAGAAGAGCACTGTAATAGTCTATCCCGGGGATGGTTATAAGGAGTCTGGCATCTTCATCATCCTTAGCCAAGACTACTACCATTTTGGTTGCCACTTTAATCTGTTGCTCTAATTCGTCAAGAACGGAAAGATAACCGTCAAGAGCTATGCGGTATATTTCAGGGAGCGAGAGGGAGCTCAGGAAGTTTTTGCCTTGTTTCCCAAAGAGATCGCTGAAGTCATGAGTTATGTTGTTCTTGGCCAATATAGCGTGGATCCGGTTCTTTATTCCGGTTTGGACTCTTACCAGACTGGCACGATAACGGAGGAGCTGCCGCAGCATACGGATATCCTTCTCAGGCACATAGGACAAGGGTAGAAGTCAGCTCTTAGAAGATGTGCCAGAAACTTAGAATCGATTTTATCGTTCTTTACCCTGGCTGAGGTAATGGCTTTAGTTTTAAGGGGATGGGAAAGCTTCACTTCTATCCCGCTTTCCTCTAAAAGGTCGTAAAGCCAATATCAGCTGCGAGTAGCTTCCATAGCTACTGTAACCGGCTCCTTAAATTCCCGGAAAACTTCCGTTATCCTTCCATCGCTGGGAAATTTCCTTTGTTTTACTATCTCCCTACCTTGAGCATCCACCATTGTAATGACCGAAAAGTTCTTGTGTAAATCTAAACCAGCGTATATCATTTGCCTACCTCCTTTTTAGTCTATTCTGCCTCATGAGGTCGGCTTTTTCATGTAATCAATCTCACCTTCACCTATGTAGTCAAGAAGCTAAAATAATACCTTTTATCTTGAAGCAAGAATAATACCTCC
>DYGU01000018.1 GCA_020724525.1 Dehalococcoides mccartyi | reverse complement strand
GGTATTATTCTTCCTTCAATGTTATGGTATTATTCTACCTTCAAGCCAACACAAAACCTTGACAGGACTAATATAATATGGTAGATGTTAGTTGTTTTAATTAAGTGCCTCTGACTGGGATAGGAGGGGGACACTTAAGGAAGGGGGTGATTATAAAGTAGTCATAAGCTGATTTAACAAATTTAACAAAAAATCTTCCGGCGTTAGCTCAAATTATAAAAGGAGGTTAAGGAAATGGCTGAAAGAGAGATCCCATTATACGATGACCTGGAGAAAGGTCCCTGGCCCAGCTATATCAAAGAGATAAAGAGAATGGCAGAAAGGAACCCTGCGGCAAAGGACCTTCTGGGAGTCCAGGAACTGTGTTTCAAAGAAAAGATAACTCACTGGAAACATGGCGGCATAGTTGGCGTCACTGGGTATGGGGGTGGTGTCATTGGGAGATACTCTGATGCCCCCGAGAAGTTCCCCAATGTCGCTTCTTTCCACACTATGCGGGTAAATCACCCTGCTGGCTGGTTCTATACTACTAAAGCTTTGCGAAAGCTTTGCGATGTCTGGGAAAAGTATGGCAGTGGTCTAACTAACTTTCATGGTTCCACAGGTGATATCATCCTTTTGGGTACAACTACTGCCAATCTACAAACTTGTTTTGATGCCCTGATCGAAATTGGCTTTGATTTGGGTGGTTCTGGGGGCGATATACGAACACCCACCGCTTGTATTGGACCGGCTCGGTGCGAATATGCCTGTATCGATGCCCCGGATATAATTCACGACCTGACCATGGAATTTCAGGACGAAATCCACCGACCAAGGTTCCCATATAAATTCAAGATCAAGGCTTCCGGCTGTGCCAATGATTGTGTCGCTGCCATAGCCCGAGCTGACTTCACTATAATCGGTACCTGGAAGGATAGCCTTAGAATCGACCAGAATGCTGTTAGTGAGTATGCTAAAGACGGCTTTGACATCAAAACAGTAGTCGTTGACAAGTGCCCGACTGATGCCCTTGACTGGGATGGAAAAGAACTTAAACTAAAGCCTGAAGACTGTGTCCGATGTATGCACTGCATAAATAAGATGCCTAAAGCCTTAAGACCGGGCCTTGACCAAGGGGCTACCATCCTTATTGGTGGCAAGGCTCCGGTTATTATGGGAGCCTATCTTTCCTGGGTGCTTGTTCCTTTTATGAAAATGGAGCCACCATATACTGAGGTCAAGGAGCTTCTGCGAAAAATATTAGACTGGTGGGACGAAAATGGTAGAGTTAGGGAAAGAGTTGCCGAACTTATTGAGAGAATAGGACTGAGACGTTTCCTCCGGGCTATGGGCATAAAGCCAGTGCCGCAGATGGTGTATGCGCCAAGAACAAACCCCTTTGTTTTTTTTGATTAACTATTACCCTTGAAAAACTTCGTTTTTTCAGGTGACCCCAAAGTTACGAGGTACTAACTAAGAAGGAGGATAGAGAAATGGTTAAAACTGATATTGGACCACCAAATTACAAGTTGATGCTTCCGGAAGTAATAACGGAAAACTACGGAAAGTGGAAATACCATGAGATATTGCGTCCCGGGGTGTTGCGCCATGTCTCTGAGACTGGGGATGAAGTATACACAGTTAGGGCAGGCTCACCTAAGCTGGTAAGTATAGACTTTGTTCGAGACATCTGTGATATCGCCGACAAGTATTGCGATGGTCATCTCAGATTTACCAGTCGTTATAACATTGAGTTTATGACCCCGGATAAAGACAAGGTTGAGCCGATAATTGAAGCAGTCAAAAAACTGGGGCTTCCTGTAGGCGGCACCGGGAACTCCATTTCCAATATTGTTCATACCCAGGGCTGGGTGCACTGTCATAGTGCAGCTACCGATGCCTCACCTCTGGTAAAAGCCATAATGGACGAACTCTATGACCATTTCACCAATATGAAACTGCCAGCTAAATTGAGGATTGCCATAGCTTGCTGCATAAACATGTGTGGTGCAGTTCACTGCTCCGACTTAGCCGTTGTTGGAGTACACACCAAAGTACCAAAAGTAGACCATGAAAATTTACCTAAATGGTGTGAAATCCCAACAACAATGGCATCCTGTCCCACCGGTGCTATTAGGCGACATCCAGACCCAACCATAAAAAGCGTTACCATCATTGAGGAGCGGTGTATGTACTGCGCTAACTGCTTTACCGTGTGTCCGGCACTACCAATAGCCGACTCTGAGGGTGATGGCGTGGCTATTTATGCCGGCGGCAAGGTCTCCAATGCCCGAAGACCCCCTATGTTCTCCCGGTTAATTGTTCCATATCTTCCCAACAACCCACCACGCTGGCCAGAAATGGTAGCTGTCATTAAGAAAGTTGTTGATATTTACGCCAAAAATGCCCGGCAAGGCGAGAGAGTGGGGGAATGGATAGAAAGGGTAGGCTGGGAGAAATTCTTCCAGCTTACCGAAATACCTTTTACAGAACAGCATATTGACGACTATACTGTAAGAAGTGCTGTACCAGGGACCTTCAGAACGACAACCCAGTTCCGGTGGTGATGACAATGAGTGGAGGTGATAATAGTGAGTGAATTGATAAGTGAAGACATCAAAGATAAAATAGTAAAATACCTGGGAACGGTAGAAAGAGCTAAGAACCGGGATATAGCTCGGGGCACTCATATAGAAAAGGGTTTGGTGGATAAAGCTGTTGGCGAACTGGCTAAAGAAGGCAAGCTTGAATACCAGAACTATGGTGGCATTACCGTTGTAGTACTTAAAAGAAAATAACTAAGCCAGAAAGCCAATGCTTAACAGTCAATCTGAGACTTGTGCTACCCAGTTGCTAGCACGGGTCGTTATTGCTGCTCCCCAGGGGCGATCAGGTAAAACTACCGTAAGTATAGGTGTCTGTACTGCCCTTAAAGAGTCAGGCTTGTCAGTGCAGCCGTTCAAAAAGGGTCCTGACTATATCGACCCCTCATGGCTATCGGTGGCAGCAGGCAGAGGTTGCCGCAATTTAGATGTCGTCTTAATGCCTGAAGAGGCATTATTAAGCTCTTTCCACCAAGCCTGTAGCAACGTTGACTTAGCCCTTATAGAGGGGGCTATGGGATTATACGATAGTGTTCAAGTTGATGGCCGGGGGAGTACCGCTCAATTAGCCCGACTACTTCATAGCCCCATTCTTCTGGTAGTTAATACAGCCCGGATGACTCGCAGTATCGCAGCTATGGTCACTGGATATCAGCATTTTGAGCCCGAGACCAATATCGCCGGGGTCATCCTCAATAATGTTTCCGGAAGCCGGCACGAACATAAACTAATAACAGCTATAGAACAGCATTGTGGCCTACCCATTGTTGGCAGCATACCCAGGGACTCTAGTCTGCACATCACCGAAAGGCATCTCGGTCTAATACCCTACCCAGAAACTGATGAGTCGGCATCTATAGTTAACCGCATTGCTCATCGCCTTAAAAACTACCTTAATTTAGATAATATTTTAGCTATTGCTAAAAATGCCAGAGCTATACCAGTAGAAAATACTACAGGCTCCACAATAAAAATACCTACGATTAAGGTGGGGGTAATACGGGACCAGGTCTTCAATTTCTACTATCCAGAAAACCTGGAGGCTCTGCAACAAGCCGGTGCCAAACTCGTCTTTATCAACTCCTTGCAAGAGCCACAGTTACCTGACATTGATGGGCTTTATATAGGTGGTGGTTTTCCTGAATTATTCCTGGAGGCATTAGAGGCCAACAGCGGTCTCCGCCAGCATATCGCCGAGGCTATCGAAGATGGTCTGCCCGTATATGCCGAGTGTGCTGGTTTGATGTATTTATGTCAGAGTATCAAATGGTATGACCGGGTATATGATATGGTTGGCATAATCCCGGCTGAAGTAGAGTTATGTCAGCAGCCACAAGGTCATGGTTATGTAGTAGTTGAAGTAACCAAAAGAAACCTTTTGTTCCCCTTGGGCTTGACCCTGCGAGGTCATGAGTTCCACCATTCAAAACTCCATTTCACCAAGGCGGTTAAATTTGCTTATCAAATACGGAGGGGGTGTGGAATAGATGGCAAGGTAGATGGTATTATCTATAAGAATGTTTTCGCTTCTTATACTCACTTACATGCTCTGGGGGTGCCCCAGTGGGCAGAAGCTTTCGTTTCTCTGGCATTGCGAAAGTATAAGTTTCAGCGTCAGTTTTCAAATCTAAAAGTTTAGTAAGGAGGTGGGAAAATGGCTCAAGAGCGTATCGAAGCTAAATGCCCTGTATGCGGGAGAGAGATGGAGGTAAGCGATGTCGGCAAACTATATGGTGCCGTAGCCGCAAAACCGAGAGCTACCAGTACTTATAAGGATAAAACTTACTACTTTGATAGTAAAGCCTGTAAGAAAGAATTTGATGAGTCGCCACAAAAATTTGTCAAGGAATAAGTAACAGGAGATGAAACATGGCAAAAATTTTACTCGGTGGAATGGAAATAGAGGTCGATGAGGATGGCTTCATCCAGGAGCCAGAGAGGTGGAACAAAGAAGTAGCTGAAGACCTGGCTAAAATAGAGATGGCTTACCCTATGTCAGATGACCACTGGAAAGTGGTAAATTATCTTAGGAATTATTACCTCGAATTTGAAATTGCGCCACCAATCCGGATGCTGACTAAGCAGACCGGTTTTGACCTCAAATATATCTATCAATTATTCCCACGAGGTCCAGCCGTTGGGGCTTGTAAAGTAGCCGGCCTGCCCAAACCTACTGGTTGTGTCTAAATCGGGTCTTGCCGACGCATCAGATTGTGATAGGTGTAGCGAGGCACTTGCTCTGGATTGCTTAAAGCAAAGTGTGTGCTTAGTTCTATTTTCATTCATCAAGTAGCAAATTTAAGGGGGCCGGAAGATAATGATAACTGTTCTATCATATCTTGTGATTATATTTGGCTATATAGCCTTATTTGTCTTTATCTTTGGGCTAACTTATCGGATTTTGGGTTGGGCTCGCCTTCCCACCGGTTTTTATTGGGGGCTTTATCCAAGACCTACAAAATGGACATTTAGTAGTGTTATCTGGAAAATTTTTGCCCTCCCCACTTTATTCACAACAGATAAACAGTTATGGATAGCTGCGATTTTTTTCCATATCGTACTGTTTATGAGTGTTGCTTTACATTTTGAATTATTGGGTGTTCATTTTGGTCCTGAAGCCACAATAGACCCCATTGGTGCCTGCGCTGGCATAATTGCACTGATAGCCGTTGTTTATTATATTCAAAGGCGGCTTGGCATTACGCGGAGTAAAGAAATCTCTGCCTTAGCCACACACTTCTGGCTCTGGCTTCTTTTAGTCCAGGTCGGTATTGGAACTTATCTGAGGGCGTTTGATGTTGTAGCGCCTGAGGTATACTCTGCATTCGCAATAAGTGTTTTAACTTTTAAGCCTACCTTACCTCCACCGGACCTATGGTTCCTTTTTCATGCCTTCATTGGTGAAATGTATCTCTTTTACATTGTCTTTGGAAAACCTGTACATTCTATAGGTCAATTCTTCTCCCAATATATTTTAGCCAAGCCTGAAAGGAGATAATGCTATGGTGACTGAGGCTAAAGTAAAAGCTGTAGAGGGTTATGAGAAGACACTTGAGAGATGGTTGGGTAATGTGACCAAAGAGGATGTTAAGAAAGTCCTGGAAATGGTAGGTAAAATAGATAAGCTTCCATATCCAAGGTTAGTGAAGCTTTATTTAGACTTATGTTCCTATTGTGGAGCCTGTGCTGAAGAATGTCATATTTACAAAACTTATCCTAAAAAGGAATTCAATCCAGCTTATAGAACAAGTTTGCTGCGTTCTGTTTACTTAAGACACTTTACTCTAATTGGCAAAACCTTCAGAGGTCTTATTGGAGCAAAAGAATTAGATGAGAAAATGCTCCAAGAATGGTTTATACGCTTCTACCAATGCACTATGTGCCGACGCTGCGGTGTATTCTGTCCTTTCGGGGTAGATAACATGGCACTAGTCCGGACCGGAAGAGTCTTTATTAGTGCTGCCTTAGGTAAGACTACACTAGATATGGGAAGGGGTGTTGACTCTCATTTGAGCCTTGGGAACGCTTCATTTATGAAAGAGGCAGTTTTTAAACATACTGTTAAATTTTGGGAGGAGGAAATCAAGGAGAAAAAAGGCTGGGAGGTTAAAGTGCCTATAGACAAGATAGGCGCTGAAATGTACCTAATTCCCCCAAATACTGATTTTTTTCATTCTCTGGAGACGATGGAAGGGATAACGGCAATGTTTCATGCGGCAAAAGCAGATTGGACTATGAGCAGCAAGATATTTGATGTGGTTAACTATGGAGTATTTTATGATGATGATGTCTGGGAAAAAATCATTAATATGCACATTGAGGAGGCAAAAAGACTAAAGTGCAAGATATTGGTCGTCGGCGAGTGTGGACATGCTCTCAAGTCCCTAATGATGCTTGGTCCATCGCTGCTTGGAGCATTCCCGTTTAAGGTGAAGAGCGTGCTGGAAGTAACTGCTGACTACATAAAACAAGGTAAGATAAAGCTTAATAAGGAGGCAAATCCAGAGCCGGTAACTTATCACGACCCATGCAATGCGGCTAGAATGTGTGGAATAATAGAGGAGCCACGCATAATATTGAAAGTGGTATGTAAGGATTTCAGGGAAATGGTGCCAAATAGAGATAGGAATTATTGCTGTGGCGGGGGTGGAGGGGTAGTTTTAGAAACTGCCTCTCATGATTACCGAGTGGAAGTAGCCGGGAAAATGAAAGTTGACCAGATAAAACAGACCGGGGCAAAGATAGTAGCCACGATCTGTGCCAATTGTAAAGTAGAATTGGACCACTTGATAACCTATCACAAGCTGGATGTCAGATGGGCAGGTGTTCACGACTTAGTGCTAAATGCGCTAATGCTTTGAATTAAGGTAGAATGAAACAAATTGTTATAGTGGGCGCAGGTAGCGCAGGAGTAATGGTGGCTAATAGAATGAGAAAGGAACTCGGTAGAAATGAAGCTGAGATTACTATCATAGAAAGAAGCCACAATCACATATATCAGCCAGGACTTGGGAAGTTATTATTTGGTCTGGAAAAGCCGGAAAATTTGGTAAGACCTACCAAGGATTTACTTCTTAAGGGAATAAATTTAATAATAGACGAGGTTACATCAATAGACCCGAAAGGGAACAAAGTAATCACTGCCAAATATGGTGATATGTCTTATGATTATCTTGTTATTGCTACTGGGGCTAGATTGTATCTTGATGAGCCGGAGGGAATGAAGGAAGGTTTAGAAAAAGGAGACAATGTCTTTACCTTCTATACTCTGGAAGGCACCATAAAGCTTCGAGATGCGCTACAGAAATTTGAAGGTGGCACTATAGTCTCATCTATAGCTGAAATGCCCATAAAATGCCTCGGGGCGCCGCTAAAATTTATAATGCTGGCAGAATCTGCCATGCAAAGGAAGGGGATAAGGAATAAATGCAAATTTGTATTCACTACCCCTACACTATCAGTTCCGCCTAATATAGAGCCCTATGCCAGTGCCTTAAATACAATTCTTAAGGCAAGAGGGATAGAAGTTATACTCGACTTTACCCCAGCGAGAATCGAGGCTGAAAACGGGATCCTTGAAGATTTCAGAGGAAATCGGGTTGAGTTTGATTTGCTGTGTATTACTCCACCACATATGGGAGAGGAACTAATTCAGAATTCTGAAGGCATAGGAGATGCGCTTGGATGGGTACCTTGCTATCGAGATTCATTGATGCACAGAAGCTTTAATAATATCTATGTCATTGGAGATGCCGGCAATTTCCCATCAGCTAAAACAGCCTCAGGTGCCAGAATACAGACTAAAGTTTTAGCCCAACGGATGAAAGCACATATAAGAGGGGAAGTGCCTAAAGCTACTTATGATGGACATACAGTGTGTCCCATAATAACTAAACATGGAAGAGCTATGTTTGCCGAATTCAATTATACCAAAAGCATATCCCCGGCCAGAGAAAGCTATATTAAATGGTTAATAGATGTATATATGATCAGACCACTATACTGGAATTTCATGCTTAAAGGGAGGTTTTAGAACCCTTACACTACTCCATTTTAGGAGGTTTGAGAAAAGGGTGTAAATTTTTCGCCCGGCATATCTGCATATCTGCGGGCAGAACTCCAAAGTGATATCAATTTCAAGACTACTCTGTGATATTGCTGCTCCTGGTGATGTCCTTCGCTATGGTATACAAGAGGCATTTCCTTTAGAAACCTCCTCTTGGAATGAAAATCCTTCTAAACCTATTGTCGTCTGGAACTGCACCCGAAAATGCAATCTTCACTGCCTCCACTGCTATAGCAATGCCAAAAGTCAAAGCTCGCACGGAGCTATGAATACTCAAGAAGGGAAAATGTTTATCCGCGATTTAGCCGAATTCGGTGTCCCTGTGCTCTTGTTTTTTCATAATGCTCGAGACCGTTTATCAACAATTTATTTTCAATGTAGTGTGACTCTTTAGAGTCACTTTTTTGTAGCGAGGCTAAAGCCTCGCACTGGCTGTATTTAGAGTGAGTCTTGGCGTGATGTACAAAGGAGAATAGGCAGAGGCATATCACAAATTTACTGACTTTTTTCCCAATGCTGATGAAAATCTCGGGAAAATAGGCAAAAACCTCCGTGCAAATTGCGTCATAATTTTTGTTACCGAAAGTGCTATCGTTGCCTCAAAAATATTGTTACCAAAAGGAGGGATAAAAATGACACGAGGCAGCATAAAAGAATACATTGAGGCAATACGATGGCGCTACTTACGGGGTAAGAAGAAAGAAAAGGGGAAAATCCTGGACGAATTCACTCAGGTCACCGGTTATCACCGTAAGTCGGCTATCCGTCGACTTTGCCATGGCAACCAGCCCAAGTAAGGCAAAAGGCGTGGGCGTCCCCGATTTTATGGAGCTGCTGTTGTTCACGCACTAAAGGCAGCCTGGGAAGCTACAGACCGTCTTTGCTCTCGAAGACTTTTCCCATTTCTACCAGAACTGATTAAGGTCTTAAGGCGACATGGCGAGAGCTCTATACCCGCTGAGGTTGAAGCTCAATTGTGTCAGATGAGCCCATCGACTATTGACCGGCTACTTAGACCTTATAAGCGATTGGGAGGACGTCGTCCTTTTACCACTACCAAGCCAGGGAGTCTCCTTAAAAATTCTATCCCTATCCGTACCTTTGCCGACTGGGAAGAAGAATCGCCCCGGATTTCTTGAAGCTGACCTGGTACCCCACTGTGGTGAGAGACTAAGAAGGCTTTTACTTGACTACCCTATCTACTGTGGATGTAGCCAGTGGTTGGTCAGAATGTATTGGCGTATGGGGAAAAGGTCAGAGAAGGGATTACTTTTACCCGATCTCGTTCCTATAAAAAGAATGATAGCTGCCATGTAGAGCAGAAGAACTGGTCAGTAATAAGACGGCTCGTAGGCTACAACCGTTATAGTTCCCATGCTGCTCTGGAGGCATTAAATTGTGTCTATGAACTCCTTCGCCTCTACATCAACTGCTTCCAGCCAGTGATGAAGCTTGTAGGTAAGACCAGACATGGTGCCAGGGTGCACAAGATTTATGACGTGGCAAAAACGCCTTATCAACGACTGCTTGAGGCTGGTGTGCTTACTGAAGCTAAGCAACAGGAGTTAGCCGCAACTTACCACGGTCGAAACCGGTTTTACTCCTGAAGCAGATCAGCGAGAGTCTGGAGTGTCTATGGCGTCTGGCAGAACATCCACATGAACAGGCTAAACATAGATCTCGTAACAATTCGGTAACAGTAATTTATGAAGCAACGATGCCAGTTCGGTAACAGTTTATTTTGACGCAACACGCGTGTTGCGAAGTTTCTAGAATAAGTTAAAATAATAGGGGATTAATGATGAACATTATAATAATGCCGCTGATATCCACTGTTGTCAGCCTTATCTTTGCGGTGACAGTTCTTGACCAATTCTTTGCCAGGAGGAAACCGTATTTGGATTCTATCGCTTCCCCATTATTCACTGGTTCAGGAAGTTATTGGTTGATTGAAACCAGCCTTGTCTCACATTAAGGGGCGGAGGGTAAGAAGGTGACTACTTGATAGTGGAGCTTCAAAAGGCACGACCAGTGACTTATACGGCGTGACCTACGAGCGGCTTCTCAAGACTCCAGGGGGTTTGAGATTTCCGTGCCCGACGGAGGATCATCCGGGAACAAGGATAAGGTACGTGGCCGGCTACGACGACCTCTTGGCGAAGCCAGCGCCAGGTGAGAAAATCGACTTCTACGGAACAGCGGACCGCAAAGCAAGGATATGGCTGAGACCGCAGGAAGCACCGGCCGAGCCGGCGGATGCAGACTATCCATTCTACCTGAACACCGGCAGGGTAATGGAGCACTGGCACAGCGGCACGATGACCATGAAAGCACCACCCTTAAAGAAGGCAGTTCCAGAGGCGTATGTAGAAATCAACCCGAAAGACGCCGCAAAACTTGGAGTTAAGTCTGGAGAACTCGTAAGTGTTACCAGCAGGAGGGGTACCCTGACACTGAAGGCGAAGGTTTAGACGTCCCGAGAGAAGGCACGGTGTTCATACCTTGGTTCGACGAGGCCAAGCTGGTTAACCTGGCGACAACTGGGGTGCATGACCCGATATCAAAGCAGCCTGAGTTCAAAGTCTGTGCCGTAAAACTTGCCAAGGCGTAAGATTGCAGGTGGATTACCACCTACTAATTTAGTGTTAAACTAATGAAGATTTAATTTTACATTAAATCTTCATTAGTTATGCTTAGCATCACTAATCTTATTTACTTAATTATAGCTATAGTCGCTTATGTAATTCTAAGGCTTCTAAAAGGTGCGAGGAGAGAGCCTATAAGACCTCCTGGCGCTGTCGAAGAATTGGAATTTTTAAGTAAATGCATTAGATGTGGCAAGTGCTTGGAAATCTGCCTATACAACGCCATTGAACTTGCAGCAGGGGACAAAAGTGTAAGTGTGGGGACCCCTTTTATAGTACCGAGAAATGCACCCTGCTATTTGTGTATGAGGTGTATAGAGGTCTGTCCTACTGGGGCTCTTCAGAAAAAAACCAACGGAAGTGAAGATGGGCAAGGCAGTTGTTGACAGGGAGCGCTGCTACGCGTGGCTGGGCGATGTGTGCAGGGCATGCTATACTAACTGCCCGCTTCCAGAGAAAGCGATATACTTCGAAGTATACACCCAGGTTGTTGTGGACGAGGAGAAATGCGTCGGCTGTGGTGTATGCGAATACGTTTGCGTTACGGAACCAGACGCTGCCATAAAGATCCTAACTCCAAAACAGTTTGAGGAGTGGAAGAGGAATAAAAAATGAAGTGGATAACGCTCCGTAGAATTGTGCAGTTTGGTCTGCTGTTGCTGTTCCTTGCTCCCGTCATGGGATTTACTCTTGTTTTAGGTACTTTGATATCCGCAAGCGTGCTAGGAATTGTCCTTGCCGACCCCCTAGCTGGTTTGGAAATTCTTAGCGCCTCAAAGAGCATTTATCTTCCTCTGGTAATCGCTGTAATTCTGATGATAGCTTTTAGTGCAATTCTCGGGCGGGTATACTGTGGCTGGGTCTGCCCTATCAATACCACCTTAGAGCTCGTAGACAAGCATCGCCCAGCGAATAGCAAAACTTTTTCAAGGAGCATAAAGTATAAGATTCTCATAATTGTTTTGCTTTTATCTCTCTTAACTTCTTTGCCAGTATATGAGTTGATAAATCCTGCTGGCATATTGATACGAAATATTTTTTTTGGATTTGGACCTGAGTTCTCGATAGTTATGGGAATCGTTGCATTTGAACTTTTTATTTCAAAGCGTGGCTGGTGTCGATACTTCTGTCCCCAGGGAGCAACTTATTCGCTTATAGGGAGATTCAGCCCGGTAAGGGTTAGGCTTAGCGATGTAGAGTGCAAGGAATGCCATAACTGCGAACAGAAGTGTCCAATGGGTATACCTGTATCAGATTTTTTAGCTAAAGGCAAAGAAATTTCTGACAAGGAATGCACAAGATGCGGGGAGTGCATAGACGCATGCAAAGCAAAAGCGCTTTACATAGGCTGGGGGCGAAAGTACTAAAGAAGCTATACATATTAGGGGCAGTGCTTTGCCTGCTTGGAATGAATTTCTACTGGTACTCCACAGAGATTTCTTTCACTTCAGACAAACCCCTAGCTTTAACCGGCTTTAAGATTGATGCGATGTTTGGAGGCTTTAAAAAAGCAGAGATAAAAGGCTCTATTCCCTACAGCTTTTACGATATCTCTTTTCCACTGACAGAAAAAATAACCAATGAGAATAGGCGAGAGTTTCTAGACGAGCGCATCTATGGGAGAAAACCTCTTCCAAAGCATGTGGAAGACAACCTATTTAAATACTTTAGAGCCGTATCTTTCTACCTTGTGATGGTTGGGGTGCTCCTAACCTTGCTGGCAGAGAAAAAAGGCTGGAAAATTACAGGGGGCATCATGGCGCTGCTTCCTTTAGTAATACTTATGCTGGGAATAAGCCTCCTTCCGGTCTTTACTTCAGCTCCTGAAGGTATTAAAATGGTTGTGAATACGGAAATATTAGGGGGAGCCTATGTGGTTTTAGCAGGCGGACTATTGATAGTTGGAAGCTCAATGAGGTGAGATAATGGCAGTAGCAGGAGTATTAATTAAAATAAAACCAGAAAAAGAAAAGAGCATTATAACAGAACTAAAAAATGAATGGTGTGGAGGCCTACGGGATTGAAAGAGGCAACGTAGCGGTTGTGATAGAAGCAGATACAGGAAGAAAAATCAAAAAGATAACAGAAGAGATGAAGAACATAAAAGGGGTACTAGGCGTATTCCTTACCTACATACATTATGAGGACGAGTTTCTATAAAGGAGATAGAAAAATATAATTAGAAAAAGTTTTTTGGTAGCGGTTTTTATACTGCTTTTACTTTAGGTTCCGTTAGCACATGGGCAAGGGAAGGGGCAAGAGATTTGCTTCGCATGCCATGCAGCGAATGTAAAAGCACTTAAGGAGTCTCTAATGGGCGCACAAGGGCTATAATGTCTTTCCTGCCATAGAGATGGGCTGGAGCACCAAGCAGACCCAACAGTAGTTGTGGTGAAACCAATAGACTTTAAAAAAGTATGTGTTGTCTGTCACACTAAAGCTGAGATACCAGATAAAGTTACAAGACTAAAAGGAAATGCTGCGATAGCGCATCCTATATTTACGCCAACTCGTCATGAGACGCCTATAGTAACAACTTCTCCAGGTGTGGAAGCAGAGCCGGGAGTAAAGACAAAAGTTGGCGCATTAGAGAAGTACGCACTAGCAGCGATAGTGCTCTTAGTGATTGCAGGAGCAGCGATATTCCTAAGGAAGAAAACATAGAAGTATTAACTTACCCTGTCACATCATTGCGAAAGAAGCAATCTCGTGGTTAGTTCCTACTATCTTATTCCATGGGATTGCTTCGTTGCTTACGCTCCTTGAAATGGCATCGAAATTTAACAATGTCAAGATAGGATTGCTGGGGAAAAGGATAAGGAAGATACTGAGTTTTTCCCACTCTCTATCTTACGGTTAAATCTACGATATGTTATAGTGTAATATGCCATTATTCCGGTGGTGAAAAGTGTTAAAGAAGAAAAAGTTCCTCATTGGGGGAATTATTGTATTTCTTACCATAGGCTATCTGGGCTTTATTGGCTTTCAGAGTTCAGCAACCTATTACTATGAGGTTAGCGAACTTTTACAGCAGGGAAGCTCAGTCTATGGCAAGAATGTGCGGGTGAATGGGCAGGTTGCCCCCGGCTCTTTAGAGCAAGAGGCGGCGGGACGCATACTCAGGTTCACCATTATTGATAGAGAAGAGAGCTTGCCGGTGGTCTACCAGGGGCATGTTCCCGGTACCCTCAAGGTTGGCGGTGATGTTGTTGTTGAAGGCTATCTTAATCCGCTCGGCATTTTCCAGGCGCACACGCTTATGCCAAAGTGCCCCTCTAGATATGTGCCTTCACAATGAGATTTAATTTAGGAAGGTAACTTATGGCAGATATAGGCTATATCGCTCTATTTCTGGCACTGGTGGCTTCTATTTACTCAGCTATTGCCTTCATACTTGGCGCAAGGGGAAAGCACCCGGGACTGACTCATAGTGCTAGAAATAGCCTACTGGCTACCTCCGGGCTGGTTTCTATATCAGTAGCGGTTCTAGTCTATGCCCTGGTTACGCATGACTTCCAGATAGAATATGTCGCCTCATACACCAGCCGCGACCTGTCCTTGGCTTACCTCTTAAGTGCCTTATGGGCAGGTAACGATGGCTCGCTACTGTTCTGGGCGTGGCTCCTGTCTCTATTTGCTACCGTGGTAGTACTCCAGAAACGAGACATCGGTAAAGAGTTAGTGCCTTATGCCGCCTCAATTATCATGGTCATCCAGGCTTTCTTCCTCATTCTATTGCTCTTGGTATCAAATCCTTTTCAGAAACTTCCGTTCACTCCCGCGGAGGGGCTTGGGCTTAACCCCCTGCTTGAGAATCCATGGATGGTTTTTCATCCGCCGACCACACTAGCTGGTTATGTTGGCTTTACCATTCCCTTTGCCTTCGCTATGGCTGCCCTGCTGACGAGAAGGCTCGGCGATGAGTGGCTAATAACTATAAGAAGATGGACGCTTCTAGCCTGGCTCCTTCTCGGTGTGGGCAATATTACCGGCGCCTGGTGGGCATATGTTGTGCTGGGCTGGGGAGGCTATTGGGCATGGGACCCGGTGGAAAATGCTAGCTTTATCCCCTGGCTAGTAGCGACTGCCTTTCTTCATTCTATTAAAATGCAGAGAAGGAGGGGGATGTTTAAGGTCTGGAATATGGTGCTGATAATATTAACCTTCGTCCTTACCATATTTGGCACTTTCCTGACCCGGAGTGGTATCATTGCCTCAGTTCATGCCTTTGCCGAGACCCCCTTATTGGGTAACCTCTTTCTAACCTTTATTGGTGTTACCCTCTTTGGGTCGCTGGGCCTACTTTACTACCGCCGTGAAGAGTTGACCGATGAGGCGGAGACAGAGTCCCTTGTCTCCAGGGAGACTACTTTTTTGCTCAACAATCTGCTGATAGTTGGTGCTGCCTTTGCTATCTTTTGGGGGACTATTTTCCCAGTGATTTCCGAGGCAGTACGCGGCGTCAAGATTAGTGTTGGACCACCTTTCTATAATCAGGTTAGTGGACCTATTTTTTTAGCCATTATTCTGCTTATTGGGGTTTGTATTGTCATTGGTTGGCGGCGAGCATCAGTAAAAAACCTGGTTGGCAATTTTGTCTGGCCTCTGTTAGTGGCTCTGATGCTGGGGATAACTCTTCTCATTTTGGGGATAAGAGAGTGGTATGTCCTTATTGCTTTCTTCGTGTGTAATTTCGTCCTCCTTACCATAGTCTATGAGTGGTTCCGAGGGACGAGAGTCCGCCACCAGATGAGGGCGGAGAACTATCTGAAGGCATTTTTGGGCTTGATTTGGGCTAATAAACCTCGCTATGGTGGCTATATGGTTCATATCGCCATTATCTTTATCGGTATTGGGGTTATTGGTTCTGTTTACGATGTAGAAACGGAAGCTACACTTATACCGGGTGAGTCGATGACTATCAAGGAGTATACCCTCACTTATGAGAACCTGGACAGTTATGAAACCCAGAGCAAGCTAGTGGCTGCGGCTACCCTCTCTGTCTATAATAAGGGGAAATTGATCGGCGAATTAATCCCGCAAAGAAACTTTCACTGGAGGCAGGAGCAGTGGCTGAGTGAGGTAGCCGTGCGCACCACCCTCCTTGAAGACCTATACGTCATCCTAATTGGCTGGGATAAGGACGGGACTACTGCCTTCAAGGTTCACGTTAACCCTTTGGTCGTCTGGATATGGATTGGGGGAGGAGTTTTTGTTTTAGGAGGAGTAATTGCTTTCTGGCCTGACCGGCGGGAGCTGCCCACCGCAAGAAAACCCAGGGCAAGGGCGAAATAGAGATGGGACTGAAGACCCTCTGTCACCCTGATTTTGAGCCTTGTTCTCCTTCCGGTCATTCCGGTAATGGCTGACTCAGCAATGGTGAGCGATATATCCAGACATCTTATCTGCTAGTGCGGCTGCGGCATGGTTCTGGCTGACTGTGATCAAGCTGGATGTGCGCCGCGGAATGCGATGACTGCTTTGATTGAACAGAAGCTGGCTCAAGGTCAATTAGCGGAACAGATTATCCAGTCCTTTGTTGCCCAATATGGTGAGCAAGTGCTGTCAGCACCTACCAAGGAGGGCTTCAACCTGGTGGCTTGGGTCTTGCCCTTTGCTGGGCTGCTGGTTGGGGGAGAAAAAGTCTACGTCACATTAAAGGCATGGGTGGGGCGAGGCAGGCGGTCTCAAACCAAGGCTATGGCTGAGGGAGGGGATGCGGAATACCAACAACGACTGGAAAAAGAACTAGAGGAGCTTTCAGTGAGGGGCTTCAGATGATTGTTTTTATTGCCTTGTTAATGACAGTGTTGACCTTTGCCTTTGTTGCCTATCCATTGTTTAAGCGAAGGTCACCTTCTTCAGAGGCAAGGTACAAAAGGAAGGCCGCTTCCACCCTTAGGAGCATTGATGATTTGGGAAAGGATACCGAGGTGGAGGAGGAGATAGAAAGGCAGGTTCGGAAGCTGCGCCAGAGTAAACATCGGTTCTGTCCTCAATGCCGGGCAAGGTGCCAAAAGGGTGACCGCTTCTGTTGTCACTGTGGTGCCAGTCTGGGTCAAGGGGGGCGTGTTGATTAAGCGTATTATCCTGCTTATAATAATATTTATCCTGAGTCTATCGACACCCGCCTTGGCTGCTAAGCCGGGCAGTGGCATAATCGAAGGCCAGATAGTTAATGGAACAGAAGGTGGCAGTAGCGTGACTGACTTGGACATTACCTTAAAGACCTACCTAAACAATACTGAGGCAGGCTCAACCGCCACCAAAACCGATGCCGGGGGCCGCTTTGTATTTGATGGTCTGTTAACAGAGCCAGACTATAGCTACTAGGTAACGCTCACCTTCCAACAGGTGGCTTATAACAGCGACCGGGTTAGCTTTGATGCTGGTGAGACGAGGAAGTTTACCGAAGTTACTGTCTATAATGCAACTATCAGCGATGAGGCAATCAAGGTGGCAATGGCATATACCGCCATATATGTTGAACAGGGCAGCCTTTGGTTAACGGAGTATTTTCTCTTTGCCAATGAGGCTGACCGAAGTTATCTCGGGTCAAAGGAAGTTCCTACCCCTGGGGGGAGAGAAACATTGAGGTTTTCCCTGCCCAAGGGGGCAACTGAACTGCAATTTGAATACGGGCTAATGGAGGACTACATCGTCAGCAGCGAGGAGGGCTTCTTCGACACTGTGCCTGTTAAGCCAGGGGTTCGTGAAGTGGTTTTCAGGTACAGGCTTTACTATAGCTCGGGGGCATATACCTTTTCCCAGAGGGTGAATTATCCCATAACTAATTTTGACCTCTTTGTCCAAGGTGAAGGTATTAAGGTTGCTAGCGACCATCTAATAACAGAAAAGCCAGTGAATATCAAAGGCACTCGGTTTAATCATTTTTCAGGTCGGGATTTCGCCCCGGGTGATATCCTAGTCGTCCAACTGTCTGGGCTGCGGACCAATGACCAGAGGGCTGTCATATGGGTAGCCATGGCGCTGGTGGTACTTACTTTTGGCTTTGTCTACCTGTTGAGAAAGAAGAGGCTTCAGCCGTTGACCGCTGAAGGTAGCCCTGACCAGATTAGACAAAGCTTACTTGTTAAGATTGCCCAGCTAGACGATGATTTCGCGGCTAGGAAAATCCCCGAGGCGGTCTACCGAAGGCTACGAGCTGACAAGAAGGCACAACTGGTTGAGCTGATGCGTAGGTCAAAAAGACGAGACAGATAATGGAGGGACCCAGTTCGGCTTCCCAAGACTGGGCAATTGAGGTTCAAGGGCTTACCAAGTCATTCGGCACTCATCTAGCGTTAAGGGGGGTAGACCTTATGGTAAGGCGGGGTGATTACGTTGTCATCTTTGGCCCTAATGGAGCTGGAAAGACCACCCTTATTAAGGTGTTGGCTACTATCATAAAGCCTTCATCTGGCAACGTGCGGGTAGCTGGCTTCAACGTCCGAGATAGCCCGGTGCAGAGTCGGCGTAAGATCGGTGTAGTTAGTCACCAGACCTTCCTTTATGATAACCTCACCGCTCTCGAGAACCTCAAATTCTATGGAAGGATGTATGATGTTCCCAACCTGGAGGAGCGAATCCACGAGATAATCACTAAGGTTGGGCTGGCATCCTGTCTTCACCGCCAGGTGCGCACCCTATCCCGGGGCATGCAGCAGAGGCTCTCCATCGCTCGGGCAGTGCTCCACCGCCCGTCGATTATGCTCCTTGATGAGCCAGAAACAGGACTGGATCAATATGCTACTGCCATGCTGAGGGAAGTGCTAGACGTCCTGAGTGCCGGGGAAGGGACTGTAGTTATGACCACTCACCGCCTCGAATACGGGCTTAAGATGGGGGACCATGTGGCAATCATGGCTGAAGGCAGGATTGCCTATAGCAAGTCAAAGCAATCCCTAGATGTCGACAGCCTTCGCCAGACCTATTATCGCTTAACGGGTACGGCACGGTGAAGAAGTTCTTGGGCAAAGTCTTAGCTATCCTGTGGAAGGACATCCTCGCCGAATTGAGGACGAGGGACATCGTTGTCTCGGTGCTCGTCTTCGCCTTGCTGGTAATAGTGATTTTCAACTTTGCCTTTGAACCAGAGAGAGTCGGACTGGTCGCCTGTGGTGTTCTCTGGGTGGCGCTTACCTTCGCCGGGGTGCTGGGCCTGAGCCGCTCTTTTGTCCTTGAGAAGGACAAGGGTTGCCTCGAGGGGCTAATGTTGTGCCCTGTGGATGGGGATGTTATCTATTTTGGAAAGATGGTGGGCAATCTTAGCTTTATGTTAATCGTTGCCATCATTGTGCTGCCCATCCTCTTTATCCTTTTCAACCTGCCCATCTTCAGGCCCGAGCTGGTGTTAATTGTTGTGCTGGCGACTATAGGCTTTGCCTCGGTGGGGACTCTCTTTTCGGCTTTAGCAGTAAATACTAAGGCGAGGGAGATAATGCTCCCCATGCTATTCTTTCCTATTGTCACCCCGGTGATTATTGCTGCTGTGAAGGCTTCAGGGATAGTATTACAGGGGGGCTCCTTGAGTAACTTGTCGATCTGGCTACAGGTGATGGCAGCCTTTGACATTATCTTCCTGGTAGTGTCATCATTAGTTTTCCAGTTCATCATTGAGGAATAGAAAATGAAGGAGAGAGGGGTTATGAGAAGCAACATTCTACTTGGGCTGAGTTTCCTGCTGATGGTGGCTGCCTTATATCTTGTCTTTATCTATGTCCCTACGGAGAAGGAGATGGGGATTGTGCAAAGGATCTTCTACCTCATGGTTCCCATGGGATGGTTGGCCTTGCTGGCCTTCCTTATTGTCTTTATTGGCAGTATCCTCTATCTGGTAAAAAGGGAGAGCAGGTGGGACATCCTCGCCCACTCCTCGGCTGAGGTGGGAATTGTCTTTACCACCTTAACTCTGATCGTTGGCTCTATCTGGGCAAAACCTGTCTGGGGGGTGTGGTGGACCTGGGAGCCCCGCTTGACCTCTACCCTTGTTCTCTGGCTGATCTACGTCGCCTATCTCATGGTGCGTTCCCTGGCCGCTGATGAGTCCCAAGGTGCCAGGTTTGCCGCAGTAGTGGGCATTATCGGCTTCATCGATATACCCATTGTTGTTCTGGCAACCACCCTGTGGCGGGGGATGCATCCCGGACCAATAATCTTCCAAGGCGGGCTAGCCCCATCTATGCTTTTAACCCTCTTGGTCAGCATAGCTGCCTTTACCACTTTATACTTCTGCCTTTTAGGACGAAGAATCGGACTAAGAGAGGCAGAAGCAGAGATAAGGAAAATGAGCCAGGATTAAGATAGAGGTAACTTTGATGGAGAATTTAGGCTATTTGTTTGCTGCCTTCACTGTAGTCTGGGTGGTACTTTTCGGCTATATTCTTAGTCTTTTACGCAGACAAAGGCAATTGCAGCGAGACCTCGATTCGTTAAAAGAAAGGTCCAGCGCCAGACAAGGTAAAGGCTGACTGAAATGGGGGATTATATTCCACTTTCAGTTTGGGACAAGGACTGGCAGTTCTTTTTGTGTCATTGCAAGCGAAGCGAAACAATCCCAGAAAAGGAGGGTGGTATTTCCTCAGATTTTATGATACAAACGATGACCTTGTGGAGAGCATGGACTTCAGATTTCTATTTGGGTTAAGAGATATCAGAATACTCCAATCATCTGCTTTTCCATCTGAAGATGGACCCAAGTCAGTGTGTCGGATTCGCCCACGTGCCCAATTGTGCCATCCAACCAACTATCGTCTCATTCAGTATCCAGATTGAACGCGATGATGGGTATAAAAGAGCCATTTATAAAATGGGAGTGGCATTAAACCGACCGATAAATTTGATTTTAAGTCCCGAGGGTAGTTTAATATAAACTTGGTAGATTGGGGACCTATATAAGTGAAGGGTAAAGTGCTTTTATTAGGGGCTGAAGGCATTGGCCTTGGGGATGATGACCTTGGTTATGAGATTCTGGTCACGATGTTGGAGACTCTGTCGAAGCCTGAGGATACGCCACTAGCTATTGTCTTGTGGAATACAGCAGTTAAGCTGGTAGCCGAAGGCTCTCCTTTGCTATCCCAGTGGCGACGCCTTGAAGAAAAAGGCGTGAATATCTAGTTGGGCAATTATGTATAAATGAGTTAGGACTTATGAATAAAATAGCCGTGGGTAAGCCAGCAAATATGGGGCAGAACAATAATATCAATCAGCCTGTGAGCCAATAATGCTCTGGCTGAGAAGCTTGAAGACGCTGGAGGCACCGCAAAGTGGTATCTATTTCGAGACTACTTTTTGATGTAATTGGACCAGGCGATGCTCTTCGCTATGGGTACCAAGAAATTATTTCCGCAGAGACAACCCTTGCGGTAAAGAATAACCAGCGACCTATTGTAGTTTGGAACTGTACCAGGCAATGTAACCTACACTGCGTTCATTGCTACGCCAACGCCGTTAGCCATATCTCTCCCGGAATCATGAACACTCGAGAGGGAAAAGTATTCATCTGCGACATAGCTGAGTTCGGTGTCCCGGTGCTCCTCTTCTCTGGGGGTGAACCTTTACTCAGGGAGGATATTTTTGAACTTACCAGCTTTGCTAAAGAAAAGGGGATAAGACCGGTTCTTTCCACTAACGGCACCCTTATTACCAGGTCTGTGGCTAAGAAGATAAATAATATTGGCTTTGCCGAAGTAGGGATAAGTTTAGACGGCATTGGGGCTAATAATGACCGATTTCGAGGCAAAAAAGGTGCGTTTGAGGCTGCTTTGAATGGTATTAGAAATTGTGTTGCTCTCGGACTGAGGGTTTCTTTGAGATTAACCATCACTCGCTTCAACTATAAGGACATTCCCGCCCTCTTTAAATTAGCTGAGGAAGAAGGTATATCCCGTATTTGCTTTTATCACCTAACTTATGTAGGGCGGGGAAGTAAGCTTTATAAAGACGACCTGAACCATGCCGAAACCAGGGCATTGGTGGACCTGATCTGTGACCAGACTGTAGAGCTCTATAAGCGAGGTAAACCAAAGGAGGTCCTTACTGTAGCTAATCACGCCGATGGCGTCTACCTTTATCTTAAATTAAAAGAAAAAGACTCAGAAAAGGCAGCCAGGGTTTTATCCCTACTCAAGAGAAATGGTGGCAACAACTCCGGCATCAGAATTGGAGCTGTTGACGATTTAGGTAATGTCCACCCAGACCAATTCTGGTGGCATTACTCCTTGGGCAATGTGCGCCAGCGAAAATTTGGTGACATCTGGATGGATACCACAGAACCATTGCTACGTGGGCTCCGGGAACGGAAGCGATTACTCAAAGGTCGTTGTGCCCACTGCCAATATCTGGATATTTGCAATGGTAATCTACGGGTCCGGGCGGAAGTGGTCTTTGGCGATGTCTGGGCAGAAGACCCAGCTTGCTATCTTAGTGATGAAGAGATTGGTCTAAATGAGTAGGTTGCAGTTAATTGCCTGGGAAATAACTAATAACTGCAATTTGTTTTGCGCTCATTGCCGGGCTTCAGCCTCGTCAAGTCCCGGTAAAGATGAACTGTCCACCAAGGAATGTCTCCGTGTTATTGATGATATCCTAAAAGTAGACAAGCCAACCTTAATCCTCAGTGGTGGTGAACCCTTGATGAGACAGGATGTCTTCCAGATTGCTAAGTATGCTACCAGCCAGGGACTCAAGGTAGTCTTGGGCACTAATGGCACACTTATTACTGACGAAATCGCTGCCAGGTTAAAAGAAATCCCAATATCGCGGGTAGGGGTAAGCTTGGACTTTCCTATAGCTGAACTCCAGGACAACTTTAGAGGTAAAGCCGGAGCTTTTGAAGCGGCAATATCTGGCATAAAAGCTGCCCAAAAGTCAGGCATTGAAGTCCAGATTAACAGCACCATAACTAAACTAAATGCTCCGTATTTGGATAGCTTGCTCCACCTGGCTTTAAAATTAGGAGTAGTTGCCTTTCATCCCTTTATGTTGGTACCCGTCGGTCGTGGCAAAGGACTGAAGTCAATAGAATTGACTGCCAAAGAATCGGAACGAATTCTGAACTGGTTTTATAACAGGCAAATAGAATTAGGGAGCAAAATATCCTTTAAGCCTACTTGTGCCCCTCACTACGGACGGATAGCCAGGCAAAGAAGCCGAAACCTTGCCTCGCCTAAAGGCTGTCTTGCCGGGAAAAGCTTTTGCTTTATCTCTCACCAGGGTAAAATACAGGGATGTGGCTACCTCGAGGTGGAAGCTGGCAATGTCAGAGACAAAGATTTTAGTCAAATCTGGACTAATTCGCCTTTATTCCTTGAGCTAAGAAACTTATCCAATATTAAAGGGAAATGTAGAGCCTGTGAATACAAGAAAGTCTGTGGTGGCTGTCGAGCCAGAGCTTTTGAAGTTACTGGAGATTATCTCGAGGCCGAGCCAAATTGTGTCTACAGACCCGCGTTAAATAGCCATGCTTCTTGATGATACTGATAAGAAATTGCTTAATATCATGCAAGCAGGTTTCCCCCTGACCAGAGAACCTTTTCCAATATTAGGACTAAAGTTAGGCATCGACAGTGAGGAGGTTCTTCGCCGAATTAAACGATTAAAAGCAAAAGGGATAGTTCGTCAAATAGGTCCGGTTTTTGAACCTCGACGGCTTGGCTACCAGATTACCTTAGTCGGGATGGAAATACCTGTAAAGCAAATAGATAAAACAGCCCAAGTCTTAAACCGACATCCGGGTGTAAGCCACAGTTATGAGCGGGAGCATCGTTTTAATCTCTGGTTCACTTTAGCTATGCCAGCTAAAAACGATATCCAAATTGAATTGGAGAAATTGGGCAATCTAACGAAGGCTAAGACCGTTTTGAACTTACCCGTATTAAGAATCTTCAAAGCCAGGGGCTATTTCGACGTAGTTGGAGACAATTGGTCAATGCCAGATACTCAGGCTGAACCCAGTGACGTCTCTCACAGAGATATTACCCTATCTAACCGCGAACGAAAGATAATCAATGAATTACCTCAGGACCTTCCCTTAGTCCAGAGACCTTTCGACCTGATATCAGCTCAATTGTCACTGGAAGTGAATGAACTTCTGGAGCAATGCCAATCTCTCAAGCAAAGGGGTGTCATGCGACGCTTTGGTGCTTCTATCAGTCATAGCAGTGTGGGATTTACTGCCAACGCTATGGCATGCTGGAAAGTCCCCTCAGCCTTAGTCGAAATTAGTGGCAGAAAAATAGCTACCTTTCCCGAAGTAAGTCATTGTTATGAGAGAAAAACAACGCCTTTGTGGCATTATAACTTGTTTGCCATGCTCCATAGCCATTATAAAGAAAACTGCCAGGAGGTTGCCAGGCAAATATCAGAGCAAGTTGGTATTAATGAATATGAATTGCTCTTCAGTATAAGAGAGTTCAAAAAAATTAGGATAAAATACGTAGTATGAAAAAACACGGTCAAAGACCTCCTTATTACCCTATTTTCCTGAACATACGCGGTAAAAAGTGTGTGGTTGTGGGCGGTGGTAAAGTCTCTTTCCGGAAAGTAAAAGCCCTTCTGGAACATGGTGCCAATATAGAGGTGATTAGCCCTGACCTTTGCCCGGAGCTGAGCCAATTAGAGAAGACTAAAGCAATTAGATTACTTCGCCAGAACTATAAGCCGGGAAATTTGAAAGGTGCCTTCATTACCATAGCTGCCACAGGTGAAAAGGATATTAATCAAAAAGTTAGTGAAGAAGCCCGAAGACAAGGGGCTTTAGTGAATGTGGTGGATAATCCAGAGCTGTCTGACTTTATCGTCCCTTCCCGCCTGCATCGGGGTGACTTAACTATTGCCATATCTACATCAGGGGTGAGCCCAGCTCTGGCACGCAAGATTAGGACCAAGCTTGAACAAAACTTTGGGGAAGAGTATGCTTCTCTTACGGCTTTGATTGCCGAAGTCCGTTCTGAGTTAAAACAAAGAGGAATCACAGTTAGTAGCGATACTTGGCAGGATGCTTTAGATTTAGATTTACTTCTGAAACTATTACAAGCTGGACTCCAAAAGCAGGCAAAAGTTACTTTGTTAAGCAATTTAGAAAAGTCAAGGTGATTGAGGAAACTGGAGATGCAACTCTGTGTTGTAGGTGTTAATCATAGCACCACACCCGTCTCCCTTCGGGGGAAGGTAGCTATTGGCACCAGTCAGCTCCAGAATGCCTTAATTTCCCTCCACAATTATGTCCCTCAAGGAATTATCCTCTCTACCTGTAATCGAATCGAAATTTATTCGTTGACCGAAACAGGGTTCCCAGCCCAATCAGCCAGTATTAATTTCCTCAAAGCTAAAGCCAATTTAGCTGAAGTCGACTTATCTCCTTACATTTACACCTATCACGATGAAGCTGCTATCACACATCTGTTTAAGGTAGCCTCCGGTCTTGACTCCATGGTTATTGGGGAATATGAGGTTCTGGGACAGGTAAGACAGGCTCTGGAAGAAGCCGAAAAAAGCCAATTGGTGGGGTTACCTCTCCTTAACCTCTTCCGTTACGCTGTCCGGGTAGGGAGACATGTTCGAGAAGAAACTGGCATCAGTAGAAATGCTCTTTCCGTGAGTTCTGTTGCCGTAGACCTGGCAGTCCGGGTCATAGGCAATATCACCAGAAGCAAAATTTTGGTTATTGGTGCTGGTGAAGCTGGAAGACTAGTAGCTAAAGCCAGCCGAGATAGGGGAGCCACCCAAATAACTGTTGCCAGCCGCTCCCAGGAAAAAGCTTCAACTCTGGCAGCAATGCTCGGTGGTAATTGGGTTTCCCTGAACAACCTGAGACAGGAGATTGAGGCTTCAGATATAGTCATCAGTTGCACTGGAGCACCTCACTTCGTATTGAAGCAACAACTCGTGGAGGAGGTAATGAACTTTCGCCGTGAGCACCCCCTGGTGATCATAGACATTGCCGTCCCTCAGGATGTAGAACCAGAGGTAAAACAACTGAGGAACGTCTTTCTTTATGACATTGATGACCTCACCCAGGTCACCGAATCAAATTACAAACAAAGACAGGAAGAAATCCAGAAGGCTATAGAAATAGTGAATAAAGAAGTCCAGAGGTTTGTCTCCTGGTGGCAAGCCCTTGAAGTGAAGCCCGTCATCAAAGCTCTAATGGCAAAAGCTGAAAATATTCGCCAAACCCAGCTTAACCTCACCCTCAAAAAACTACCAAGCCTCTCCGAAGAAGACAGGACTTACCTCGATGTGATGACTAAAGCCATTGTCCAGAAGGTACTCCACGAGCCAATACAATTTCTAAAGAAAGACCATCAAAAAGAAAGCATTCGGCTAATTAATGAGCTTTTCAACTTAAAGTATACCGAAAACAGCCATAAAGAGGTTGATTACCAATGCTTACCACCCTCACCTTATTCTTCTCCCTTGAAGGGAGAGGGTGGTGAGGGTGACAAAATAAACACCTCGGTAATAAGGCAAAACCGAAATGAAAAAGCCTATCCTCATTGGGTCTCGAGGTAGCCGGCTGGCTATAATCCAAGCCGAGTCGGTGCTTTCCCAGCTCAGAGAAATTGACCCGAATCTCGACTTCCATCTAATCAAAATAGTGACCAGGGGTGACCGAGCTAAAAATATCCCTCTTGACCATCTGTCCGGGCGTGGCGTATTCGTTAAAGAAATTGAGACGGCTTTGCTTGAGAAAAGGATTGATATCGCTGTCCACAGCCTTAAGGACTTACCGACCCAAATTCCCCACGGGCTTTCCTTGGTCGCCGTAACTAGAAGACTTGACTCCAGAGACGCTTTTATCTCACGAGGTAAAAAACTGGCTGAACTGGCTCCAGGCTCGGTAATTGGCACTGGCAGTCCAAGACGTAAGGCTCAACTGCTAAGCTACCGTCCTGACCTTAAGGTAAAGGAAATAAGGGGAAATGTGGATACTCGTCTACGGAAAGTTGCTAATGGTGAGTTCGATGGCATAATAGTAGCTGCTGCCGCTATGCTACGTCTTAGCTGGGAAGACAGGATAATTGAATATCTGCCTCTGGAGCATTTCTTACCCGAAATAGGACAGGGTGCTTTGGGTATAGAAATAAGAGCTGGGGATGAAGAAACCGCCCAGCTCGTCCGGACTTTAAACCATAAGCCTACCTGGCAAAGTGTTACTGCCGAGCGCGCCTTTCTTCAGGCTTTGGGAGGTGGTTGCCGCACTCCCGTAGCTGCTCTGGCAACGGTAACCGATAATACTCTGAGGCTTGACGGGATGGTCATCCATCCTGGAAGCATCCTTAAGGGTTCTGAAGAAGGCAGCCCTTTAAATCCCCAGCTTATTGGTAGGAAGCTGGCTAACAAGCTGCTGGAAAGGGGGTATCTCAATTCATAATGACGGAACCCTCACCTAACCTCTCCCTTCAAGGGAGAGGTTAGGTGAGGGTGACGAAATAAATATCCTTGAGTAAAAGAGGTCACACACGATTCTGGAACATTGTCTATGAAACAGGGAAAGGTTTACTTAGTTGGCGCTGGTCCCGGCGACCCTGGCTTGATCACAATAAAAGGACTCAATTGCCTTAAAAAAGCTGATGTCGTCGTTTATGACCGTCTTATTGATGACAGCCTTCTGGAACTGTCTCCCCCCAATGCCGAGAAAATATATGTCGGTAAGTCAGCTAAATACCATGCTTTAGAGCAAAAAGATATAAACCAGCTTCTGATTAAAAAAGCTCAAGAGGATAAAATAGTGGTCCGGTTGAAGGGGGGTGACCCTTTTGTCTTAGGGCGGGGAGGGGAGGAAGCCGAGGCTTTAGCCTCGAGTCACATCCCTTTTGAGATAGTACCCGGGGTATCTTCAGCAATAGCCGTACCAGCTTATGCCGGCATTCCGGTAACCCACCGCCGTTTAGCCTCTTCCTTCACCGTAGTTACCGGACACGAAGCTACCGATAAAGATAAACCAAGCCTCGCCTGGGATAAATTAAGCACCGGGGATACCCTGGTCATCCTTATGGCAGTAGGGAACTTAGCACCAATAGTTAAACAGTTGCTAAAAAACGGTAGACCAGTTTCGACACCGATAGCAATAATAAGCCAGGGCACTACCCAAAAACAAAAGACCCTAATCGGTACCCTTGAAACTATCTTAGCCCAAGCCGAGTCTTTTCAACAACCAGCTGTAGTCGTAATTGGTGAAGTGGTCAGGCTCCGGGATCATCTCCGCTGGTTTGATAACCTTCCCCTCTTCGGTAAGCGCATTCTGGTCACCAGAGCTCATCATCAGGCAAGCTCACTTAGCCAGCTTCTCCGGGAATATGGCGCTATCCCCATAGAAATCCCAGCCATAAAAATCCAAGCCTCACCCACCTCAGAGGAGTTAGACCAGGCTATCTTAAATCTTAAGAATTATCACTGGCTAATCTTTACCAGCATCAATGGGGTTGAAACCTTCTTCCACAGGTTATACACTCTTAAACTTGATGCCCGATGGCTTGGGAACCTTCGCCTCGGAGCTATCGGTCCAGCAACAGCTAAAGCCTTAAAGAGCCATGGATTGAGCGCCGATTATGTCCCCAGAACCTATACCAGCAGGGGCTTTTTATCCGGGCTTAAAAGATATGACCTGACCGGATGCCGGTTCCTCTTGCCCCGCGCTGACATAGCCGACCGGGAATTAGTCCGAGGCATAGCTCGCCTTGGCGCCCAGGTGCATGAGGTGACTGCCTATCAAACTGTTCCTGACACTAAAGCTATTGCTAAGGGAAAGCAAATGCTTAGAGCCGGGGAGATTGACATAGTTACCTTTACCAGCTCCTCCACGGTGACTAACCTGATTACTACCTTAAGTAAAGACTGGCAGATAATAAATAAAGCGGTAATAGCCTGCATTGGTCCCAAAACCGCAGCCACCGCCACCAAAACTGGCTTAAGAGTAGATATAATTGCCCGAAATCAAACCATTCCCGGCTTGGTTGAGGCTATAGAACAGTACTTCCAGGAAAGGAGAATTAAATGAGCGCACAGTGCACCTGTAAAATAAGAAAAAAGGAGGT
>DYGU01000017.1 GCA_020724525.1 Dehalococcoides mccartyi | reverse complement strand
ACCTCCTTTTTTCTTATTTTACAGGTGCACTGTGCGCTCATTTAATTCTCCTTTCTCTGAATTTTATTTTCAATTTCCCTCCCTCAAATTCTGCCCCTTCTATCTCCAATCTGGCCAGGTGATATGGGAAGATTAAATTTCTTCTCTAGTTGCCAACTTGGATCAAAAGGGCATCGCCTTCTTGACTGAGGGAAATTTGATCTTTACTCACAAAAGGCAAAAAATGAACAGAAAATGTCCATCTGCTCCCTTTTTAATCTCAATTGGTTTATCCCGAAAGTAAACTTTCGTCGGATCATCATTGCCAAAAATAGACTGAGCCAGAAATTCTAATCTTTCTTTACCTACTACCTCTTTTTCCATGAGGGGGGGGGCAGTGAAAATTGGCAAGGGAGAGAAGCATTCCGCAATTAATTTATAATAGTTCTCCTGGCTCTCTTTCCAAAAATCGAAGAAGTGATCTTTAACCAGATAGGGAATTAGGCGATTACAAATAATGAGGTCAATGTGGTAACCATAAAGGTTAAGATAGGTAAAGAGGCGTTGAGTTTCATTGATTACCATCCGCTCGGGATTGACCACCAGCCGGAAAGAAGTTTTATTGGCATCGGTAAGGATCTTGCGCATTCGATCAAGGTTGATGAGGAAACTTTTGATCGATCCGAAAACTTCGTCCTCAGGCATCGGTATTTTAAATAAACCTTTTATAAAAGGTCGAGCCAGCAGAGCTGCTTTTCTTTGAATGGGGAAAATTTTTTCCAGGTACCATCTTAATCTCTCCGGATAGCCCAACAGGCGCAAAGTTTGACCAGTTGGAGCACAATCGACAATGATGAGACCGTAATCGCTATTTTGGTAATATTTCAAGATATTTAGTAAGCTTACCAATTCTCCCATTTCCGAAAGAAGGCTCATTCCAACAAGGATTCTCGCCCCCCACTTTTTCCCTGCCCAGGCTTCCCATTTCCCGAGCCATCTCTCGATAATTTCCCATTGCTCATCTCCTTCTCTCAAAAAATCGATTTCTTTTCCGTAGAGATTTTCAACTATCTCTTTTGGCTTCCCATAAAGGGGCAAATCAAAAGAATCAGATAGGCTATGGGATGGATCGGTACTCAAGATTATAGTTATGTAACCCAGTTTAGCTGATTGGATAGCAGTGGCGGCGGCAATGGTTGTTTTTCCAACCCCGCCTTTACCAGTATACAAAATAACTCTTCCTCTTTTTTTAGCTAAAAACTCAGATTTTCCATGATTCTCGTTCATCTCTATTTTTCCCAAGAATTAATTCGGTTTTTAAGGACCTACTTGTAGCAAACATAAAATTTAGTTTAAAGCAAGCCTTTTGACATTGGTAATTCCCTTATAAGCAAAGAAGAATATGCAAAGAAGAAAACACAAAAGCAGAAGGAGTTAAAAGCACTTATTCCTGCTGAAAATATAAGTCAAAACCTTGAGAGACTGGCTAAATTTCTTGCCAATGTGGCTCAAGCACGGGAGGAAGCCACTCAAGAGCAAAAGAACAAATTAACTCGTTGCCTCTTTCAGGAAATCTGGCTAAGGGACAAACAAGTTATGCAGTTAAGCCACAACCTAAATTTGAGCCCTTCTTCAAGCTAAACTACGAGGAATTCGTTAATAAAATATTGAACCTGCGACCCCGATGGGATTCGAACCCACGATCTCCACCGTGACAGGGTGGCATGTTAGTCCGCTACACTACGGGGCCTCGTCTTGAATCAAGCTTGGGTATTTCTGGAGATTTTGCCTGGAAGTTTAACAGTCAGGGTTAAATGTGTCAAGTTAGGGGTGATAAGAGCATTGTTAGTCTTTTTCTTGTATGCTATAATGAGCCAACTTTTGATTTAATTTCGGATTGGGGAGACTGAATGCGTGATTATGAGCTGGTAATTGTAGTTAAACCAGAGGTGACTGATCAGGAGGTACCCCGGCTTATGGATAAAATGGCGGGATTTGTGGTAAGGAAGGGTGGTAGTGTTGTTGAGGTAAACCAGTGGGGGAGGCGAAAGTTAGCTTATCCTATCAGGCAATATTTAGAAGGGAATTATTTTCTGGCTCGCTTGAAGCTCGAGCCGGGTCAAGTTAAGGAGCTGGAAGCAAATTTACGTCTTTCTGACGAAGTGATACGTCACCTGATAGTGAGGGCAGGTGAGAGAAAGGAGTCTTAGAGTTATGGCGAGCTTGAACAAAGTACTTCTTATTGGAAATGTAGGCACTGAACCGGAAATGCGGTTTACTCCCAATGGTAATCCGGTGACCTCTTTTCGGATTGCTACCAACAGATTATTTACTGCCCCTGACGGGGAACGGAGACGAGAGACAGAATGGTTTACGGTTGTTGCCTGGAGCAAGTTAGCTGAAAGATGCAATCAGTTTCTGACTAAGGGGCAGCGGGTTTATGTGGAAGGCAGATTGCGGACTCGAACCTGGGAAGGACAAGATGGACAGAAGCGGTTGCAGGTTGAAGTAGTGGCGGACCGGGTGCTTTTCCTGGATAGACGGGGGTTAACCTCTTTGCCCGCAGAAACGACTGAAGAGGAATTCGAACCCGAAGACATACTATTTGAGAAATAGGTAAGGTGATGGCAGATGCCAAGAGGTGAAAGAAAGACGGGGGTGGTGAGGCGGGGCGGACAGCGTTTCATCCTTAAACCAAAAGTTTGCTTTTTTTGTCGTGGAAAGGGTAAAGAAATAGATTATAAGGATGTTTCTACCCTGGGTCGCTACATTACAGACCGGGGTCGGATTGCTACCAGGCGTCAAACAGGTGCCTGTGCTAAACATCAGCGCCGTCTGGCGCTGGCAATAAAGAGAGCCCGTCATCTGGCATTATTACCTTTTGCTCCGGTTCATATTAGGAAGACAGGTGGTGTGGGTCTGTTGGGGAGGGCTTGAAAAAGCCTCAAAATGCCAAAACGGACTTATCAACCCAAAAAAATTCCTCGGTTGCGTAAGCATGGTTTTCGTGCCCGGAAGACAACCCGAGGTGGGCGAGCCGTATTAAAAAGGAGGCAGCTTAAAGGGCGGTGGCGGTTAACAGTGGTTTAGATTGGTTATGAATAGGACTCAGACACTGAGGAAACGATCAGAATATGTAGCTGTTTATGAGCGGGGTGAGGGGTGGAGAGATAATTTGATAGTGATGAAAGTATTAAACAACCAGTTAGGTCTGAGTCGCTTTGGTTTCTCGGTAGGGAAGGAAATAGGTAAGGCGGTAGTGCGTAATCGGGTGCGAAGATGGCTCCGGGAAATAACTCGTAGGATAACAGTAAAGCCGGGGTTGGATATAGTTCTCATAGTCCGTCCTGGGGTGGTTGCCACTGGTTATCATCAACTTCGCAAGTCGGTGGAAAAATTACTAATGCGGGCTCAGCTAACGATTGATAATGAAACAGTTAATGCTGGAATTGATTAAGTTCTACCAGTCTTCCATATCTCAAGTTAGACTACCATCGTGTCGGTTTATTCCCAGCTGTTCCTATTATGCCTATGAAGCAATTGAGAGATATGGAATAATTAAAGGTTGGTGGCTGGCGACAAAGCGTTTAGCCCGGTGTCATCCCTGGTCTCGGGGTGGCTACGACCCGGTGCCTTTGAATTTGAAAAAGTGATAGCATTTTAGAAATGTTACCAACTAATTTTTTATTCCTACTCAGCTTGAGCTTGCTCTTAATTGCTTCTGGCTGTGCTGCGCCGGCTTCAGGGGGCTGGTCTGGGATTGCTTTCCATGGCAATACTATTTATGTTGCCTCTGTGGATGGAAAAGTATTAGCCCTTAATTCTGCTGCCCGCAACCAGGAAGCGCTGTTTCCAGCTTCAAGGGAATGGGTGTTTACTCCCAGAGCTTTAGCCCTCCCAACTGGATTTGGTTGTGCTCCTCCTCCACCACCATCTATATATGGGACACCAGCAGTAGCTGGGGATTTAGTTTATTTTGGCACTTACTTGGGTAAGGTTTATGCTGTGAACTCCTCAGCTCGGATGGAAAAGCGAGATTTCCCGGCTGGAGTAAAAGGGGAATGGGAATATCCCCGCCAGGTTGATAAGAGCATTGGCAGTATTGTTGGGCAGGTGGTGGTGGCTAATAATAGTGTTTATGTTGGCAGCTCGAACGGAGTGTATGCTCTTGATGCCAAAAGTGGGGATTTGAAATGGCATTTTAAGACTGGTGGAAAAGCATGGACAACACCGGAAGCAAAAGGTGGAGTTGTCTATGTTGGGGATTTTGATGGCAAGCTATATGCTTTATCTGCCGGGGAAGGGAAAGAATTGTGGGGTTTTCAGGCGCCAGCAGCTGTTGCCTCATCAGCCACGGTTTTTGGGGATATGGTTATCTTTGGTTGTTTTGACCGACATCTTTATGCTGTGACAAACGGTAAGGAGAGATGGAAATTCCGTGGTGGCAACTGGTTCTGGGCAAAACCGATAGTGAGTGATGATATTGTTTATGCCGGAAATCTTGACCGCAATATCTATGCCCTTAAAGTTGAAACAGGTGAGAAGTTGTGGCAGTTTGAAGCTGATAGTCCTATCGCTTCTTCGCCAATTTTGATGGACGATTTTCTGATGATGGCTTGTGAAGCTGGTAAGATATATATAGTTAGCGTTACTACTGGAAAACTGGTTAAGACTGTGTCTTTAGGAAGTCCTGTCCTGGCTCCTCTATATGGGGAGGAGGGCGTAGTCTATGTTCATGCCAAGAACCGAAATCTTTATGCAGTTAAAATACCGGGGGGAGAAATCGTCTGGAAGTTTTCTTTAGCTGTTAAGGAGAAGTGAGGATCTGAGTTGTGGAATACTCTCGTTCTTGACCCGATGCTCAATAGCTTAATTGTCTTGTATTCGGTCTTGTTTAGTAGTTTTGGTCTGGCAATTGTTGCCCTTACTATCATAGTTCGGTTAGCGACTTATCCCCTAACTTTACGGCAGCTTCGCTCCACTAAGGCACTGCAAACATTACAACCAAAACTTCAAGAAATTCAGAAGAAATACGCTAAAAATAAAACCAGGTTACAACGGGAGATGATGGAACTTTATAAAGAAGCCGGAGTTAATCCTGCTGGCTGTTTATGGCCGATGCTGGTGCAAATCCCCATCTGGATTGCCTTGTATCAATCTATTATGCGGGCTTTGGCAGCTACACCAGAAAGCTTACTAAGTCTATCCCAGCATCTTTATTCATGGTCAATAGTAAATCAGGTAGTGCCACTGAAAGAGAAGTTTTTATGGCTTGATTTATCTAAGCCTGATGGTACTATCATTTTGGCTGTTTTGGTGGGGGTAACCATGTGGGTACAGCAAAAAATGGTGACGGCTCCAGCAGCTGACCCGAGACAGGAGTCTATGAATAGGATGATGTTGTTGATGATGCCTTTTATGTTTGGTCTGTTTGCCCTGCAATTTCCCAGTGGTCTGGCTCTTTTTTGGTTAGTTTCAAATATAATTGGCATTGTCATGCAATACTTTATGGGTGGTTGGGGTTACCTATTTGGTCCGCCAGCAGTGAAAGTGGCTCCGAAAGAGAGGAAAAAAGGAGCCAAAGGCAGAGTTATTGGAAAGTCGTCTATCACCTCAGAGCCAAAGAAATCGACGACAAAGAAGAAAAGCTGAGATGCTATGAAGGAAATAGAAATAAGTGCTAAGACAATAGAGGAAGCGGTTCATCGGGCATTGGAGCATTTTGGCGTCGACCATGACCAGGTAGAGATAGTGATTTTAAAGAAGGGTAAGTCGGGTATCTTGGGTTTTGGAAGTGAGGAAGTTCGGATAAAAGCAAGACTTTTGACAGAAATGCAGCCTAAAGCCGATGTAGCTAAGGTAGCCCAGGAAGTTCTGGAAAATTTGCTTAAATTAATGGGGGTAAGTGCTGAAGTCGAGGCATCTAAAGGCGAAGTACCAGTATTGCTGAATATTAAAGGGGATGATTCGGGTATTCTAATTGGTCGTCGGGGACAGACTTTAGCTTGTTTGCAATATGTAGTCAGGCTCGTAGTTTCTGAGAAGCTAAAGGCATGGCTGCCGCTAACTGTTGATGTCGCTGAATATAAGAAGAAGCGGCAGGGGGCTTTGCGAAGCTTAGCTTTGCGTTTAGCCGAGCGGGTAAAAGCGAGTAGGCGACCAATTACTCTTGAACCAATGCTTGCGGACGAACGGCGTATTGTTCATTTAGCTCTGGTTAATCATCCTGATGTCACCACTCAAAGTACCGGTGAAGGTGACCAGCGAAAAGTGATTATCCTGCTGAGAAAGCGGTAACTATGTTCAGAGTTGTAAACAGCAAGCCAAACTTTCCTGAATTAGAGGAGTCTATCCTTCGTTTCTGGAAGGAGGGTAATATTTTTGAGAAAAGTGTCAATGGGAGAAAGGGCTGCCCCCATTTTATATTGTATGAAGGTCCACCAACAACTAATGGTAGCCCGGGGATACATCATGTTCTATCTCGGGTATATAAAGATATTATACCCAGATATAAGGCAATGAAAGGTTATTACACCCCCCGCAAAGCTGGCTGGGATACCCATGGCTTACCCGTGGAGCTTGAGATAGAGAAAATGCTTGGTTTTACCAGCAAAGCCCAGATTGAAGAGTATGGCATAGCTCGTTTTAATGCCCTGTGTCGGGAAAGTGTTTTCCATTATCTTAAAGATTGGGAAGCGGTGACGGAGCGGGTTGGTTTCTGGCTGGATATGGAGCACCCCTATGTTACTCTTGATAATAGCTATATTGAATCGTGCTGGTGGGCAGTAAAAGAGCTGTGGGATAAAGGGCTAATTTACCATGGTTACAAAGTGACCCCTCACTGTCCTCGCTGCGGCACCTCCCTCAGCTCTCATGAGGTAGCTCTGGGTTACCGGGATGACGCTGAAGACCCATCAGTTTACATAAAGTTTAAAGTTGACCTTACTCGTGGTAGACCTTCTACTGCTGCTTTAGGTCTTCTTTTCCCACCAATACCGACTTATTTTCTGGCTTGGACAACGACTCCCTGGACTCTTCCTGGGAATACTGCTTTAGCCGTGGCTCCTGAGGCGGAATATGCTTTGGTAGAATACGAGGTTGGAGATGGGGGGAGGGAAAGACTCATCTTAGCCCAGACCCTGCTGGAGAAAGCTGTTAAAAGAGATTACACCGTTAAAGGTGTTCTGAAGGGAAAGGACTTACTCGGCTGCGTTTATGAGCCATTGTTTAGTCCGGGTGATTATGATGTTTCTGTTTATCAATTTCAGGAAAGTGATATTGTCCCTTGTCCCCAATTCGGTGAAGCTCCCAAAAACTTCCCGGTCACTGGTAGTGATTTTGTCTCTCTGGATGAGGGTACGGGTATTGTTCACATTGCCCCTGCCTTCGGTGAAGTTGACTTTGAGGTTGGAGAACGGGAGAGATTATATTTTGTCCAGCCGATAGATTTGGACGGGAATATTATGGGCAGCTATCCTTTTGCTGGTAAGTTTGTTAAAGAGGCTGACCCGCTTATTTTGCAAGTTCTTAAAGCCAGGGGTCTACTTTACCGAAGCGAAAGGATTATTCATTCTTATCCTTTTTGCTGGCGCTGTGATTCCCCTCTTCTTTATTATGCTAAAAGGACCTGGTATATCAGAACGACAGCCAGAAAGGAAAGGCTTATTTCCGGGAATGAAGAGATTAACTGGTATCCGGAGCATATTAAGTATGGTCGCTTTGGTGATTGGCTGGAGAACAATGTAGACTGGGCTTTTTCCCGAGAGCGATATTGGGGGACACCTCTTCCTATTTGGCAGTGTCAGGGATGTGGTCATCAGGAATGCATTGGCAGTATTGAAGACCTGAAGAATTTGGTTCACCACGAAGCTATGAAGAGGGAAGGTCACTCTTTAGACGAATATTTGAAAGACCTCCATCGCCCCTTCGTTGATGACATAATTCTGAAGTGCCCTAGGTCAAAACCCGGAAGTAGCTATGAGCCTGACACGATGCGCCGGGTGAGTGAGGTCATTGATTGCTGGTTTGATTCTGGAGCCATGCCTTTTGCTCAGTGGCATTATCCCTTTGAGCTGGTTGAGGTGTTTACAGAGAGTTTTCCGGCGGATTTTATTTGTGAGGCTGTTGACCAGACTCGGGGCTGGTTTTACAGTCTCCATGCCCTATCTTCTTTAGTTTTTGACCATCCTTGCTTTAGAAACGTTATTTGTCTCGGTCATATCTTAGATGCTGAAGGCGAGAAAATGAGTAAAGCCAAAGGAAATGTAGTTGACCCCTGGCTAATACTCGACCGCTATGGTAGTGATGCTTTACGCTGGTATCTTTTCACCTCCTCACCAGCGGGAAATGTGCGTCGTTTCGCTGAGGAAATGGTGGCTGAAGCCCTGCGAAACTTCTTGCTTACTTTGTGGAATACTTATTCTTTCTTTGTTATCTATGCCAATATTGACCGTTTTGACCCGAAGTTAAAAACACCGGTGTCCTTGTCTGATTTAGATAGGTGGCTTATCTCGGAGCTTAACAACCTGATTATTGAGGTGACACAAGCTCTGGACGAGTATGACCCAACCAGTGCCGGGCGCAGAATTGCTGATTTTGTTGATGACCTGTCTAACTGGTATGTCAGACGGAGTCGGCGCCGCTTCTGGAAGAGTGAGAATGACGCTGATAAGATGGCAGCCTATACTACGCTGTATCAATGTCTGGTCACTTTGTCTAAACTTCTGGCTCCATTTATACCGTTTACTGCTGAGGAGATCTACCAGAACCTGGTATGCTCTGTAGATACCGGGGCACCGGAAAGTGTCCACCTGACCAATTTTCCGGTAGCCGATGAGACTCTTATTTACAGGTCCCTTATGGCTGATACCAGGCTGGTTATGAAGATATCAAGTCTGGGGAGGGCTGCCCGGAGTCAGGCAAGGGTTAAGGTGCGCCAGCCATTAGCCAAGGTAATAGTTAAAGTCCGGTCAGGGAAGGAAAAAGAAGCTTTAGCCAGGCTTTCCTCTCAGATTCTGGATGAGCTTAATGTCAAGGAGATAGAGTTTACAGAAAAGGAAAAAGATAAACTTGGTTATAGTATTGTTTCTGAAGGGGAATACTGGGTAGCTATAAATACTGAATTATCCCCTGATTTAGTAGCTGAAGGAATAGCGCGGGAAATAGTCCGGCGTTTACAAACGATGCGACGGTCGGCTGGATTTGATATTGCTGATTATATTATTACCTATTATCGTAGCGAAGTTAAAATTGGGCGGGTAATAGAGAAATTTGCCAACTATATTAAACAGGAGACTTTGTCCCGACAACTTATTGAAGGTATCCCTGAACCAGGAGCTTATACCGAAACTTGTAACATTAATGGTAATAAAGTGGTGCTGGGGGTAAAGAGACTTTGAGTAGAAATATTCTCTGGCAGTTTATCGCTTTGGAGTTTCTCCTAATATCGCTGTAGTCTTGTGCTCTTTTCCTTCTCTGAGAAAGACTATCTCTACTTTTTGCCCGATTTTTTGTGAGACAATGGCTCTCACCAATTCTTCTCGGGTAGTCACTTTCTGTCCGGCAAAACGAGTGACAATGTCTCCGGTTTTAAGACCGGCTTTGTTGGCTGGGCTGCCAGGCTCAACATGATAAATAAGAACGCCATCGCGTGTAGTAAGAGAAGCTACCCCCAAGTAAGGACGGATGACCTGCCCATGGCGGATTAATTGTTCTATAACTGATAAAGCTGGTGTGATACTTATAGCAAAGCCAATGTTCTGGGCTTCGGCAGCTATGGCGGTGTTAATACCAATAACTTGCCCTGCCATGTCAAGGAGGGGACCACCACTATTACCGGGGTTAATTGCGGCGTCTGTCTGAATAAGGTCATAGAGAACAGTGCCAATCGGCACCTTGATGGAGCGTCCCAGATAACTAACGATGCCGGAAGTAACTGTAGGTCCACCTTGTAAAGCTAAGGCATTACCTATAGCCACAACACCTTCGCCAACAATTAGTTCTTCAGAATGCCCTAACTCAGCTTTAGGTAGACCTTTAGCATCAATCTGAATAATAGCTAAGTCAGTGTATGGGTCCCGGTTTACTCTAATGGCATAAAATTGCTTGCCATCAGATAGTGTGACCTTTATATTTTTGGCGCCTTGAACTACATGGTTATTGGTTACAATATAACCATTGCTATCAATGATAATTCCCGTACCAGCGCCCTGTCGGGGGATTGGCTGGAGGAATATGTCAAAGGTAATTACCTCAGTCTGGATGGCAACTACGTTTGGAGTTACCTTCCTGACTATCTCAGGAATGGATAGAGCGATCTTAACTGCTCCACTTCTCTGGGGAGGGGGTATCCAGGCCGGGTCTATAGGTGTGTTGGAGGTGTAATCGCCCGCAGGCTTGGCTGGAGATGGTAGCACTGGTGCTTGGGGTACAGGGGCAAGGCAGTTAACACCAGCCAAAACCAGGCTTATCAGGAGGCAGAGGCTTAATAAGACAACCCCAATACTTCGTTTCTTTAATATTTTCATCCGTTGTATCATTAAGTTGCCAACACCAGCTTTAATTTTAAGCCAAAAGACTATTTCAGGCAAGTGACAATAAACACTATCCTTCAGAGGGGCAGTTTGAAATCGGGGTTAACCTGTGGCAGAATTTGCTCCTGGCACAGCCAATTTTAAGGGGGAGTAATGAGAGTCCATATTTTGGGAGCTCATTGTATTGAAGACGAGAAGGCGCGCTTGATTAGCTTGCTGGTTGACAATGTCTTAGCCATTGATGCTGGTGGTCTAACTTCAAGCTTGTCACTGGTAGCACAGGAGAAAATTAAAGCGGTCTTAATTACCCATCATCATTTCGACCATGTCCGGGACCTGGTAACTCTGGGGATGAATGTTGCCTTCCGGTCTCAGGTCAAAGTTTATGCTCTCAAAGAGACCTTTGATGTCCTCATCCCCTGTTTGCTTGACGGGAAAATCTACGTTAATTTTGCTGAGTTTCCATCTAAAGAAAAACCGTCTCTGGAGTTTCATATTGTCGAGCCTTATAGGGAAGAGACTATAGAAGGCTACAAGGTATTACCGTTACCGGTAAGGCACCCGGTTCCTTCTGTTGGCTATCTGGTCACTTCTTCAGAGGGGAGAAGTTTCTTTTATACTGCTGACACCGGTCCGGGCTTGGATGGGTGCTGGGAACGCATTTCCCCTCATCTACTAATTACTGACGTTACTGGCCTTAACCTGTGGCAAGAAAGGCTTCTCCAGGCAGGGCACCTTTCAGCTCAGTTCTTGAAGCAGGAACTGGTAAGTTTCCGCCGGCTTAAAGGATATTTACCCTCTGTTGTGGTTATTCACACCACCCCCCAGTTTGAGAAAGAAATCAAGGGAGAAGTAGCACAGATAGCTATGGAACTGGGGGCTGACATCAGCGTCGGTTACGAAGGGATGAGGCTTAATGTCTAAGCCCCCAACCCCCTTTTGCTAATTGTTAGTGGGATGGTCTTCTATTTCATTTCTGCCATCACCTTAGGCAAGTGAGACAGGGCTTCCTCCACCATCTCCTTAGGATATTCATAGTCTTCAAGCTTTCCAGTAAGGTATTCGTCATAAGCCTGCAGGTCAAAGTGCCCGTGCCCGCTTAAAGCCAGAAGGATAGTTTTACTTTCCCCTGACTCTTTGCAAGCTAGAGCTTCGTCAAAGACTACTTTTATGGCGTGGGCGGGTTCCGGAGCCGGGACAATACCTTCAGCCCGGGCAAACTCAACGGCGCTCTTGAAAACAGGGACCTGGTGGACAGCTTTTGCTTCCACCAAACCAAGGCGATGGAGATGACAGATTATTGGTGCCATGCCGTGGTAGCGAAGCCCGCCAGCATGGATTTTAGGTGGGATAAAGGTATGTCCCAAGGTATACATCTTGACTATTGGTGCCATTCCAGCGACATCACCATAGTCCCAGGTATAAGGTCCCCTGGTAACACTGGGGCAGGCTTCGGGCTCAACGGCAATAATTCGTATTTTCTTCCCTTTTAACTTATCGGGTATAAAGGGGAGGAATACTCCGGCAAAATTGCTCCCGCCGCCAATGCAACCAACAATAATATCTGGATAGGCATCAGCTCTTTCCATCTGTTTTTTGGCTTCCTGACCAACGATAGTCTGGTGAAGCAAGACGTGGTTAAGAACACTGCCCAGAGAATATTTGGTGTCATCACGGTTAAAAGCATCTTCAACAGCTTCACTGATGGCAATGCCCAAGCTGCCTGGTGAATCAGAGTTCTGGCTTAGGATAGTCCGACCAATGTTGGTGTCAGGACTGGGGCTGGGTACTATATTAGCCCCCCAGGTCTCCATAAGAATACGGCGGTAAGGCTTCTGATAATAGCTGACCTTGACCATATAAACCTGGCACTCGAGGTCAAAAAGGCGGCAACCTAAAGCTAAAGCACTACCCCATTGCCCAGCACCTGTTTCAGTCGTTAGCCGTTTTACCCCTTCTTTCTTATTGTAATAGGCTTGAGCTACAGCGGTATTCAGTTTGTGGCTCCCGGCGGCGCTGGTCCCCTCGTACTTGTAGAAGATTTTAGCTGGTGTGCCCAAAGCCTTTTCCAGACGGTAGGCTCGGTGAAGGTGGGTCGGACGATACATCTTATAGATGTCCTGGACTTCTTCCGGTATCTCGATATAGCGCTGCTGGCTGAATTCCTGCTCATTAAGAGCCGCTGGGAAAAGGGGTGGTGGTAGGATTGTTGGCTCCTGGGTACCCGGATGTAGTAATGGTGGCAAAGGCTCAGGCAGGTCAGCGAGGACGTTATACCAGGAAGTCGGCATTTCTTTTTCGGTTAAGACAAACTTAGTGGATTTCATTTTCTCCTCCTTAGTTTATTTTTAGTTTTTGGTTAATTGTGGCAAAAATCTTGAATAAGGTAATTGAACTTACCTTTGCCCCTCTCGGGGCCAGCTCCAGGACATAGTTGACATCTTAGTTTTTACCCCGTCACACAATCTGTTTTCAGTAGACTTTGGTATTTAGCAATAAGCTGTGATGCCCCCTTCTTACTTTGGGGTCCCCGTAGGGGCTTACTGCTTGAGACTTTGCTCCTTTCATACGCGCTACCCCCGATGGGGTTATTTTGACCTCCTGATAAAAATTTAAAGCCTCTCACCCAAGGGGCGAGAGGCTTTTCCTTCGCGGTGCCACCCTTGTTGGCTTTACAACCATCTCATTACAGGTACAGTCCTGATTTCAGAACGATACCCTGGGTTATGATAACGCTACCCTGGCGACAAAGCCTACTCAGGCTTTTAACCCTTTCGGTTTGCAGCTCACAAGTCCATTCTACCCCTGCGCCAGCATCGGCTTTCACCTCCCCGACTCTCTGTAGCTTCGCCTTGAGGTGTACTAGTCTTGTTCTCAGCCTTTACCGTATTCAATTAAAATGAAGTTTAAACAACTTTTTGGTGTTTGTCAAGCCCTCGAATTGAGGAGTGTCTACCAATCCCAGAGATTACCACGCTTCACGCCCCACAAAATCTTAGATTTCGCTGGGTATGCTTCGCTCGCAACGACAATTGGACAATTGCTAAACGGTCTCTAATTCGAAGAGTGTTTATTTTGTTACCCTCACCTTATTCCTCTCCCTTGAAGGGAAAGAGTAGGTGAAGGTTTCTCGGCTTTGGTCAGGATGGTGGATAAGCATTGGTAAACGGCTCCGAACCGAGGATAACGCCGTCAATTGACGGAAAAAGAAGTTGATGATAATCTTGGAAGCAAGACCTTGGGAGCTACTCTAACTCGTCAGACAACTTTTTTTGACTATATTGAGGTTTTGAAACCTCGTGAGACCAGCTTACTCACTCTTATTGGAGTCGGTTCAGGAATAATTACGGCTAAAGGTTGGTTGTCCTTTGACATTTTTACTCTTCTCTTCATTGCTATTGCTTTAGGCAGTGCTGGCTGTAGCGGGCTTACCAATTACCTTGATCGTGAAGTTGATGCCAGGATGAAAAGGACTCATAATCGAGCTTTGCCTTCCCGGCGCCTTAACCCTCCGGAAAAGGTGCTTCCTTTAATTATTGGTTTGCTAATTACTGCTTTAGCTTTAGCTTGGTTTCTCAACCCAGTTTGTTTTGTTTTCGGCTTAATTGGAATTATGGCTTCATCTCTATGGCGTAAGACCGTCTCCTGTAATTTCCTGGGTATAATTGCTGGTTGTATCCCGGTGCTTATTGGCTGGTTTGCGGTAAATCCAGTATTTTGCCAGGAGATTTGGCTTCTTTGCCTTCTTGTCTCTATCTGGATTCCAGTTCATGTCTGGAGTGTGATGATGGCTAATCGAGAAGACTACATTAATGCTGGTTTGAGCTATTTTCCATTAAGCTTGAAAGTCAGGAATGTAGTTAAGGTATTATTTATTTTATCTTTATGTCTCTACTTTATTTCAATACTTCTTTACTTAGTTGGTAAGCCTGGACTGCTTTACCTTCTTACAGCCAACATTTTAGGCTTATTAATGGTCTATGCTAATGCTCGTTTGCTATTTTCCCCAACAGCAAAGGCTGCCTGGCAAGTATACAAGTTTTCCGCTTTCCCTTACCTTGGGCTAATTTTCATCGCTTTGTCCCTGGATATATTGCTGTCTATTTAAGGCAAGGCAATGCTCACCCCGGAAGAAAGTAACTTCATTTATCAATGGGCTTATCTCCCAGAACATTTGCCACAGTATGTCGAAAGTATATCCGGGGCTGAGGCATATCTTTATTTTGCCCATCTCTGTTTTGTTAAAGGAAATCACCTTATCTTTATTGGCTATCCTTTAAGTGCTGAGTCCAATACGCAGCAGGCTTATGAAACTGCCTGCCATAGGTTTCAACCGATAACGGTAGCTATCGTCACTCCACAACTCTGGTTCACCCCTGCCAGTTACGAAGATTGGCATGAAGACACTTATTATCGTTTGACTTTACCACTTCAGAATATGTCTCCGGAGGTAGCCTATATGGTGCGGCGAGCGGCTCGGGAACTCCAGGCTATAGAGGGAAAATTTAGTCAGGAACATCAGCAATTGGTAAAAGAATTTCTGCTCGGACACAAGGTGACCGAAGAGCAAAGGCTTATTTTTGAGCGTATTCCAAAATACTTAGCTTACTCAAAGACAGCCAGGCTTCTTGAAGTAAGGCGGGAGAATGGTGTTCTGGTTGCTTTCAGCGTTGTCGATCTGGGTTCTGTTGATTATGCCTTCTACCTGTTTAATTTCCGCTCTATTAAAGAAAATGTTCCTGGGGCTTCGGATTTGCTTTTTCAAAAAATGGTCTTCTTAGCCGAAGCTGAGGGGAAAAAGGCTATTAATATGGGGCTTGGTATTAACCGGGGCATCTTACATTTTAAGCAGAAGTGGGGAGGCGTGCCGTTTCTACCCTATGTTTCGTGTTTGATTCGAAGGCAGCCAGTTCAAATGGAAGCCCTTTTTGACAAACTGTAATAGCCACGGGTGATTAGCAAGTCTTCCTGTCATTGCGAGCCGAAGGCGTTCGGGACAAGCCTCGCAATAACGATAAACACTCTCAATAACCGATGCCTTTCAGGAATGTCACAATTTCAGGATTAATTAGGGCGGGACGCTCGAAAGCAAGGAAATGACCACAATCTTTGAATATCTTCAGTTTTGAATTCGGTATTTTTTCGTGTAAAAGACGGGAAAAATGGGGTGGGGTCCGGGTATCCTGGTCACCGACCATAATCAAGGTTGGCACAGAAATATTCCTTAGTTTTTCCCCGGCTTCCCAGTCCCAAAGGCTCTTGGCTACTTCAAGGAAATTTCGCCTCGGATTTTTGGTCAAATCTGCCATTACCCAATCAATGACTTCCTGGGGTGTTGCTTGCGACATCATACTTCTTACTTCCTTCTGGACCTGGTCTTCATAAGTGAATCCTTCATAATCGGCGAAGTCCATCATAAGACTGAGGCGGTTCTGGAGGTTCTGAAGCCGAATCCTTAGCTTCATCATCGGGTTGCGGTGACCCCTGGTGGCGACGAGAACCAAGGCTTTTACTTTTTGGAGATTGTTAAGGCAGTATTCTATGGAGATGATGCCACCCATAGACCAGCCAACCAGAGCCACCTCCTTGGCTCCAATTTCTTGAAGAAGAGTTTCCAGGTCTCGGGCAAAACCAGTCACAGTATAGGGTCTTTCTAAAGGGGTTGATTGCCCGTGTCCCCTGACATCAAGGGCTAAGACCCGGTAATGCTGGGATAGTTCCGGGATTTGCCATCGCCACCACTCATGATTAGCCCAGGCTCCATGAATAAACACCAGCCATGGTCCGTCCCCATAAGTCTCGTAGTAAAGTCTACCGTTATCTACTTCGGCAAAGGGCATCTTAAAGCAATTAAGAAGAGCTACTGTCTTCTTCTGGATCGGTGTGTTATTCTGGAACAGGCTCCGCTTTAGGTGGCCAAATAACGGAAGCCATAATAGCGATAAATAAGGTGGCACCTACCACACTTAAAGCGATCCCAACCGGAATCTTGTAAAAGTGGGCAAGTATCATCTTAATTCCAATGAAGACGAGGATGAAAGCAAGCCCGTAGTGGAGGTAATGGAAGGTTCGCATAACCCCTGCCAAAGCAAAGAAGAGGGCTCGTAATCCTAAAATAGCGAACACATTTGAAGACCATACAATAAAGGGGTCCCAGGTGATGGCAAGACAGGCCGGAACCGAATCTACGGCAAAGACGATGTCGGTGGTTTCGATAGCTATCAGTACAAGGAGTAATGGCGTTCCAAGGAACTGGCCATTTTTTCTTAGGAAAAACTTAGCCCCTTCGTAGTGATCTGTAATGGGCAAAAAGCGGCGGGCGAGTCTGACCACTGGGTTCTTTCCCGGATCGACCTCTTCCCCGGTCTTCCTGAGCAGTCTAATACCTGTCATAATCAAAATTGCCCCTAAAATGTAGACGAGCCAGTGAAACATCTTGAGCAGTGTGACACCGGCGGCAATGAAAATCCCTCGGAAGACCATCGCCCCCAAAATACCCAAAAGAAGAACCGTACGCTGGTATTTGAAAGGCACAGCAAAGTAGGAGAAGATGACCAGAAAGACAAAGAGGTTGTCCACGCTGAGAGATTTCTCAACTAAAAAAGCTGTCAGGTAGGCAAGGGCTGATGTCACACCTTGCCAGAAATAAACCAACACGTTGAAGGCCAGACCCGCGCCTATCCACAAAGCGCTCACAATAAGGGCGTCTTTAATTTTAGTGACATCAAAAAAGTGTTGAAGACCCCAAAAGTCGAGAATGATCATGACAACGATGGAGATGATAAAGCCAATCCATATTATCAATGAGACCGGCTCATATTCGTACATAGCAACTTCCTCTGCTTATTAAAACGCTCAGATGACAAAAATTGCCCATCCGGATTTATTTCAGGCAAAGACTTTTTCGGCTTCGGCTTGCCTCATTCTGTCAACAGCCTTTTCCATTCCCGATGTTATTTCGTGAGCAATTTCACTCTTATCTAATGTCTGGAGGGCTGCCCGATTTACTTCTTTTTCGGCTTTTTTAAGTTGATTTAGAAAAATGGTGTAATTCTCCCGAGTCTTATAGGCATTTTTAACCAGAGCTCCATAGTCCTTGCCTTCAGCTTCAAGGAGTTTAAGATAGTGGTCGGTGAGCAGGTCTATTTCCTTCAGTTGCTTCTGGCGTATTCTCTCGGAGTAAACTCCCTTTTTGTCTGAAACCAGTAAGTTATTAGTCTTAGATTCAATCTCAGTCATGGCTTCGGACTTCTTTTGTCCCTTCTTTATCATATCAAGAGCTGCCTCCAGGGCTAATTTCTTGGTAAACATAAAATTGAGGGTGAATACTTCTCTGGCTCGTTTAAATCTTAAGATATTATAAATAAAAATGAAAGGTATCATCACCTCCCAGGCTGATATTGGATTTGGCTCTATTAACTCCGCGGCAACGGCTTTAGCTAAAGACCGTTCCTGGGCAAGGATAAGATTGTATTTGGTGTCTATGACTGTGGGCAAAATCCTTCTTATCATTGAGAGTGTTTATTTTGTCACCCTCGCCTTATTCCTCTCCCTTCAAGGGAGAGGGTGGGTGAGGGTTTCTCCGCCTTGTTCAAGGTGGTGGACAAGCATTGGTAAACAACCTCTATCATTTTAGTCTGACTCTTCAAGGAAGACCCGGTCTATTTCCTTTTCCCTTAGTCGGTCTATTACTGTCTGTTTGGTCAGTATTTCTTGCCAAACCTTGTCTGGCTCGCCGAAAACCACAAAAACGGCAGTGTCTGATTCCTTCTCGGCTAAGGTAAGTTGGTGCTGAAAAGTTTGGTAGTTACTCCGGGTCTGGTAGGCATTTTTTACTAAAGAATCGTAATTCTTGCCTTCGGCATTAAGCAGTTTAGAATAGTGGTCAATGAGCAAATTTACTTGTGCCATTTGTCCCTGATGTAGCCTTCCAGAATAAAGTTTCTGGGAGATGAGTCTGTCCCGGGTTTCGCCTTCAATTCGGGCAATTCTGTTTCGTCTATCCTCACCTTTGTTTATGTCCGAGGCAGCGCCCAGAGCTAATTTCCTGAGGAAAAGGAAATTGGTGGCGAAGGTCTCGGTCTCTTTCTTCATTGTCAGGACACGGAAAACGAACATGAAAGGCACGAGAAAGTCCCAGATCGTAATGGGTCTCCTCACTATGACGCCAGTTGCCACGGCTCTGGCGAAAGAATCTTCATGGGAAAGAACAAGGTCATATTTTGTCGGCATAACCTATCCTGAGTAATTCGCGATTACAAAATGATAACATTGCCATTTTATTTAGTCAACCTATTGTTCAATGGCATATTCAAAGACAAAGGCGGACACGGTCAGAAAAATGGCATCGAAGGCGCCGATAATTCCGAGACAGGACAGTAGGGCTCCCCATGATTCTCCTAATAAGACTAATTCGGTGGCTTTTATTGCTGCCAGAAGTAAAGGGACGGCAATAGGCAGAAAGAGGACAGGGAGCATAATTTCCTGGGTTCTGGTGTTTACAGCTATGACGGAAAAGAGGGTACCCACGGCAGCCAAACCAAGAGTAGCTAAGAACACTATCAAGAGAAGTCCAGGTATCAGAATTGGCAGATTGAAAAGAATGGAGAAAGCAAGTAATACAATAATCTCAACTATTAGCATGAAAGTATAGCTGCTCAGCACCTTACCAAAGTAAATAGCATCTCTATCTACAGGACAGAGCATAAGTCCTTCAATGCCGCCTTTTTCTGTTTCTATGAGCATAGAACGGTTAAGTCCCAGCATTCCAGCGAAAGTAAAGGCTACCCAGAGTATACCTGCGGAGATAGAAGCCATGATTTCAGGCTTGGGCTCGAAAGTGAAGTTAAAAATAACGAGAATGAGAAGGGCAAAGACTAACACCGAGACAATAATGTTCTTGGTGCGCAGTTCCGAAAGAAGGTCTTTCCAGACAATAGTTGAGATTTTGCCCAAATAGCCTTTCAATATCTAACCCCTTCACAAAGATAACCCCTTTTAAAGGTGGCAACATCTGGTTTTGTTTCCTCATAAACGACTTTTCCCTGTGCCAGAATAATCACTCTGTCCGCCATTTTTAGACCGCGCTCTGGGTTATGGGTCGTCATAACTAAAGTTTTATTACTACGACGAAAAGAGGTTAACAAATCTTCAAACAGGAGCAAGGCATTCTGGTCTAAGCCTGTTTCCGGCTCATCCAGAAGCAGGATTTCAGGGTTATGAATAATAGCTCTGGCAATAGAAAGTCTCTGCTGCATGCCTCGGGAAAGAGTACCCATTCTTTCCTTTAGCACAAAGACTAATCCCATATAATTTGCCACCTGCTGAATTCTTTTCTCCACATTGGTCACATCATACATTCTTCCATAAAACCTGAGATTCTCGTAAGCGGTGAGATTGTCATAAAGATAAGTTTGGTGACAAACTACTCCGATTTGATGCCTTATTTCTGCCGGGCTCTTTTTGAGGTCTAATCCAGCTATGCGGACACTTCCTGAGGAAGGCTTGGATAAGGTAGCCAGAATCTTGATCAGGGTGGTCTTACCAGCCCCATTGGGTCCGAAGATGATAAAAAATTCTCCTCTGGCGACCTTCAAGTTTATCCCCCGGAGAGCCAGACGATGACCGAAGGACTTAGTAAGCTCTTCAGCCTCTATAGCCCAGGTTGGTTTAAAGTTAGCCGGTAGTGGCTCTTTCATTTCTTTCACTAACTTTGGTGTCTGAAGCTGTCTCCCATCTATGGGGCAATAAAGCAATTACTGTGCCTAACAAAAGGATAGCCCCTCCTATCCAGAGCCAGACCACTAAAGGATTGAGCAGCACTTTGAAGGTAGCGGTATCTTTTGTCCAGCCCGCCAGTATTACATAAAGGTCTTCTTTTAAGGTGGTACGAACAGCTACTTCCGTGACCGATTGTTCAAAGCGTTTGTAGAAGCGTTTCTCACTGGTCAGGGTTCCAATGAGTTTGTTGTCGGTGAATATTGAGAGATTAGCTGATACAACCGTCTTATCCGGGAAATGTCGGACCACCTTACCGTCATATCTAAGGACATATTGATTAATGGAGGCTGTCTCACCGCGGGTTAGACAGATTTCCTTTTCTGTATTGAAAGAAGAGGAGCCAATAACTCCAATAGCAATCAGGATGACTCCGAGGTGGATGATATAGGCGCCATAGTGGGGCTTATTGGCAGCCAACAAACTGAAGAAAGCTTTGGGGTAATTCACTTTCCTGGCTTGGACTCGTTTTCTGATCTCAACAAACCACTCGGACAATATGCTGGTAATGACAAAGGCACAGCAGAAGAAGCCAATTAGTGCATACCAATTTCTGACTCCCAGCATGACCAGAACTATACTTAAGGCTCCAGCAATACTAAAGGGGTGGAAAAGTTTTTGTCCCAGCTCTCTTATTGAGGTTCGTCGCCAGCCAACACGGGTGCCAACCCCTAAGGCTACAATCAGAGCTAAAAAGATTGGACTGGCTACTCTATTAAAATAGGAAATAGTCACGGAGGCTTTAACTCCGAGTATTGCTTCAGATATTAGAGGAAAAATAGTTCCTATGAAAATGGCAAAAGTTGCCGCCAATAGCAGTAAATTGTTCAGTAGCAAAGTGGCTCCACGAGAAAGCCAGGAATCAATTTTACCTTCGTCTCTTAGATAAGGGAGACGGTAAATAAGTAGCCCGAATGAGCCTATTAAGATAACTCCAATAAAGCTCAAGAAAGCCGGACCGAGGTACGATTCGGCAAAAGCATGAACTGAGGGAAGGATACCACTCCGGGTGAGGAAAGTGCCAAAGATAGTAAGGGCAAAGGTAATTATGATGAGTGTTATATTCCAGACTTTAAACATCCCTCTTCTTCTCTGGACTATCAGAGAATGTAACAAAGCTGTGGACACTAACCAGGGCATTAAACCAGCATTTTCCACAGGGTCCCAAGCCCAGTAGCCACCCCATCCCAGCACTACATATGCCCACCAGGCACCCAAAAGATTACCGGCACCTAAGAAAAACCACGAAATAAGAACCCAGTTTCGGACAGTTTTGACCCATTCGGCACCCAGCCTTTTTGTTATTAATGCGGCTATGGCAAAAGCAAAAGGAATGGTAAAGCTAGGGTAACCTGCGAGGAGGGTGGGGGGATGAAATATCATCAAGGGGTGCTCTAGAAGTGGGTTTAGCCCCATCCCGTCGGGTGGGGTAAAAGGTAGTCTTTCAAAAGGATTGCTACCGTGGATTATCAAAATTAGAAAAAAAGCGTTGATGAGCATAGTTATGCTGATAGCATCGGGCATCAATCCTTTAAATTTATGCCTGTTTTGAATCAGAACAATAAAGGCGAAAAGGGAGAGGAGCCATAACCAGAGGAGAAGGGAACCCTCATTGCCTGCCCAGAAGGCTGCCAGAAGATAAGGCAAGAGCTAAAATAATGCCTCCGGTAAGAAAGCGCTTTTTCATATTTCGCCTCACATCGTATCACAAGCTAATGTTTCTGGTCTACGACGAATGTAACAGGGTTTCTCTGCTTTGTTCAGCTTTTAGGCTGACTCTTTAGGATCGCCTTAGGCGAGGCTAAAGCCTCACACTACATTAGAAAATAACCGTGGAAACTATTGTTGGACTTGAACCTCTGAGGTGGCTATTTGGGGTTTACTTCCTAATCGGGCGAGTTTGGCTAACCAGATACCAGTCTCGTAGAGTAGAATAATGGGGACAGCTACAATAGTCTGGTTGATAGGGTCAACGGTGGGAGTAATGAGGGCTGCCAGAATAAACGCAAGAACAACCGCCCATTTCCTGTTTCTGGAAAATGAAGCTGGACTGACTACACCAAACCTGCTCAAAAAATACATTACTAATGGTATTTCAAAGACAATACCCGTCCAGAAAAGCAACTGGCAAAGCACAGATACATAGCTGCCAACACTGATCATAGGTCTGGCAATATCGCCACCAATGCTGAGCAGGAATTTCAGAGCCGGAGGCAGGAGAACAAAATAGGAAAAGAGGACGCCACAAAGGAAAAGCAGTCCACCACCAAAGATAAAAGGGTAGACATATCTCTTTTCCTTCGGGTTGAGAGCTGGCGCCACAAATATTAAGATTTCGTACATTATAAAGGGCAGGGCTAAGGCTATACCCAGATAGAGAGATAACTTCATATAGGTGGTTAACATTTCGGTCACACTTATGTAGACCAGCTCAATACCGGGGGCTCTTGATTTGAAAAAGTTAAACACACACTTGCTGATAGGGAAGGAAATAATAGTGGTGCAAACTACGACTATAACCGAAACAAGTAGGCGCTGGCGCAGCTCTTTTAAATGTGCTAGAATTGATAATTTCTTCTCTTCATCCATGATATGCCTTTAACCGAAAGGCTAATCAGGGGAAGTAGCATCCTTTTTAACTTTATCTATTTCCTTGATTTCGGCAGTTATATCATTGATAAATTCTGTTGAAGTCTGTTTTAGCTGGCGCATTATCCTGCCGATGGTCTTTGCCATCTCTACCATCTTATCGGGTTCAGATACCAGAAAGACAAGGATAACAATCAACAGTATTTCTACAACGCCTAAACCTAAAAAGTCCATTGGAGCTGTCCTCAGAATTGGGTTTGAAGGGGTTCATTCAATTTGGTGGCTTAAGACTGTTTTTCTTCCTTTGGTGGTTTATTGGCTTGAGTTGACTCGGGAGTCTCGTCTTCGCCTTTTAGGGCTTTTCGAAATCCTCGTATACTCTTACCAAGGGCCGGTCCGATGTTAGCCAGCCTGCTGGCGCCAAAAATAAGAGCTATAATCAATATTATTACCAGCCACTCCCAGATACCTAACCCGAGAAATCTCATATATCCCCCTTCAAAAGCGTGCTGAATTTTTTATCGACCTTTATTTAGATTACTACTGTTGGCAATTTATTTCAACACAGGGAAAGGGTATTAGCCTTTCAAGAGCCTTTCTGGGAAGTGGCTTTTTGCTTGGTGGCTTCTTTTAAGGAGTCAAGCTCCCGTTTTAGTCGGTTTTGCCGGAAAACAAGCACAAAAATGTAGCCAAAGATGACTGCCCAGGCTATGCTATAAGCGGCAAACAGATACCACAATTTCTCTTTTCCTCCTAAATGCTTTTTCCTTCAATATTCTGTTTTGAGCGCCTTATCTCGGCTTCCAGTTGTCTTGGTGAAACCGCCCTAAGAAGCAAGTATGTATATAACAGGGTGAAGGCTAAAAGGCAAACCAGTAAAGTAAGAAGCATGGCAGGAACCAGACCCTTCTGGAAAATTGTCGGAACGGGATGCTGAGTTCTCCACAACGTAGTCGCCAAAAAAACTATGGGCACATTTATAAAGCCAACAATGCCAACTATAGCGGCAAAACGAACCCCTCGCTCTTCTTCTGTGGCATAAGCCCGCACCATCAGGTAGGCAAGGTAAATAAACTACAGGATTAAAGTGGTAGTCAGTCGAGTATCCCATGTCCACCAGACGCCCCAGACAGCTTTTGCCCAGATAGGTCCGGTTATCAAAACCAGAACGGTAAAAAGCAGTCCTATTTCGGCTGAGGAGTTAGCTAAGTAATCCCATTTCTCTTTTCTTCTCCACAGATAGAAAATGCTGCTCAGAAATGTTACAAAAAAGGCTAAAAAAGCCACCCAGGCGAGGGGGACATGAAAGTAGAAAATTCGCTGGACTATGCCCATCTCTTTTTCTGTAGGAACGAAGACAAAAACGAGGAACAGGGCTGCCACCAAGGAAAGGAAGCACAAAATTAGATGGACATTTGTCCGAAGCAAAAATGCCACCCTGTCTCCTGAAGATGGAACTTAACAAGGTTACCATTTTGTGGGCAGCCTTGTCAATGCCACCCTCACCTTATTCCTCTCCCTTGAAGGGAGAGGAATAAGGTGAGGGTTTCTCCGCTTTGTTCAGGGTGATGGATAAGTATTAGTAAACGCTCTTCTCTTTGTCATTGCGAGGAACGAAGTGACGAAGCAATCTGGCATTCTTTGTCAGACGGTATTATAATGTTTCTTGAAAGCAAATGAGGCTACCCAGAATTGTCCAGCTTGAAGTGACCACAGCTTGCCAGTTGCGGTGCACCTTCTGCGCCCGCACTGTTTTGAAAAACCAGTGGGTGAGTGCTCATTTAGACTGGGAGGTGTTTTCCTCTTTACTACCTTTTGTGCGTCATATAAAGCTGGTGCATCTTCAGGGCTGGGGTGAACCATTGCTCCATCCTCAGTTGTGGGATATGGCAGCAGCCATTAAACAAAGAGGTGGACGAGTAAGTTTGACGACGAATGCGGTGCTTCTGGATGAGGTGGCAAGCCGTGAGGCTTGCCGAATAGGCTTTGATTTGGTAGCAATTTCCGTGGCTGGCGCTCTAGCGGAAACAAACGATTCCTTGCGGGTTGGCTCTCGTCTTGACCAGATTTGCGCCAATACCTCTTATTTATGCCACCTCAAGCCCCGGCCTAAGGTAACCCTGATTATGCAAATGATGAAGCCCAATATGGAGGAGTTACCGGAACTGGTCACTTTAGCCAAGAATTTAGGAGCAGACGAAGTAGTAGCGCCAAATCTGGATTATACCCCAACCCCCGAAGTAGCTGCCCTCAGAGCCTTCGGGCTTTCTCCAAACTCGAACTACATTAAGCTTATTGAAGAAGCCAAAAGGAAAGGGAAAGAGTTAGGGATAAAAGTTCACATTTATTCCTTAACACCCAGGAATGACGTTCTGATGTGTGATGCTGAGCCAGTGCACAATATCTGGATTACGGTATGGGGAGAAATGGCTCCCTGCCCTTATGTAGCACTTCCTTGCCGAAATGATTTTCCCAGGCTTTTCTGGGGGAAAGAAGAACAGCTACCTCGTTTTAGCTTCGGCAAAGTTACTGAAGGACTTGACCGAGTATTAGATAATGAGAGAGCGCGTCCCTTTCAGGGAGCCTTTGCTCGACGCTTACAAACAGACAAGTTAACTATCTTGGCTGATGCCGCAATACCTTCCATGCCAACATTGATGAGCCGGTTCGTTGCCTTCCAGAAAACATTAGCCGAACTAAACGCCCGAAGGCAAACTGTGGGATTGCCACCACCCCCCAGCCTTTGCCAAAACTGCTATAAGCTCTATGGTCTCTAAAAAGAAGGGGGCTCTCTAAGCCCCCTTCTTTTGCCTAACTCTTCAGCCTTATTTAATAAGATAGTTCAAATTTTTGGTGGTGCGAAAAAGATACCGCCCCAGAGGAGATAACAGATACCTAATGTCCAGAAGATATTGAAGATCTGGGCAAGTATGAAGACGAGAGCTGGTCTGCCACCGCCGACAACAAGGAGCTCCTTAAATCGGGTATCCAATCCGATGCTGATAAAAGCCATGACAAACCATAGTACACGCCAAGTCTTGGTTATGCCCAAAATTCCCTTTACCGCCTTGTGGCCGATATACGGCTCAAGTAGGGAGAAGAGAATTGAAGCCACGATAAAGCCAACAATGAATTTAGGAAAGCGCCACCAAATCTCAGCTATCGGTGGTCTTTCGCCTGGCCTTCGTTCTAGAGCCAGAACAGCCCAGCAAGCCAAAACGAAGGCAGTAAAACCGATGAGGACATTCTGAGCCATCTTCACCAGAGCTGCAACCGTCATTGCCTTCGGGCCTATGAGTTCACCGGCAGCAACCACAGCCGCAGTAGTGTCAATGGTACCACCAAACCAAGCACCAGCCACTACCTCACTTATGCCAAAAGCTTTAGCACATAGGGGCAGGAAAAATAGCATAGGTATGGCAATAACCAGCACCCAGGAAACAGTATAAGCAACGTGTTTAGGGTCGCCTCTAAGAGCGCCACCGGCGGCGATACTTGCCGAAACACCACAGATAGAAACACCTGTTGCCAGAACACCTGAGAAGCGCTCCTCTATACCGAATCTTCTACCCAGCCAGTAGGCAACAAGCCACACTACCAGCACTACTGCAAGAGCCTGACCCATGCCGACAGCACCAGCTTTAATAATAGTGGAGAAGAGAATCTCGGCGCCAAGCATGACCAGACCACACTTGATGTAGAATTCGGTATTGATACTATATTTTAGCCACTTTGGTATCCCAAAAATGTTGCTGATAAGAAGTCCGAGGATCAATGCCCAGAGCACTGGTACAAGCCCTAAATCTTTTATAGGCTTAAAGGTGCCCGCAAAGAAGGCAATGACAACCAAGCCAAAAATTATCCCCAGACCTGGCAGATGGAGCAACTGGGCACCCCATCCTTTCCACCCTCTCATGACTATCAGGCCGATAGAAGTCAAGAGAAATAAGATAAGCCAAGTAAGTAGGAGTAATAAAATGAATTCACCTACTGTGTCTATCCCTTTGGGGAGGAACTTCAACGGCGCTGCGAAAGTCCAAGTTTTTAATGCGGTGGGAGATCTATATAGTATACCAGCAATCCCAAGGATCAAGACAAAACCACCAATCCAGCATGCCCACCAGTCTTCCTTCTTCCACAAAGATGACCAATCAATGCCTTTTTTGGCTACTTCAGCCACTTATATTGCCTCCTTTCTAGTGTCTTACTAAAAACATTAACAGATTCCCGCTATTTATTTTAAATTCCCAAAGGCACCACCCCCTTTGTACAACTAATAAATCAAAAAGTTTTAAATGACCAATAATAAAAATCCCACTTTTATTTATAACATACTTTGTCAAGCAATGTCAATAGTTTTTGGAGGATTTTTGCGCGGAAAGTTTATTTTGTCACCCTCACCTTATTCCTTTCCCTTTAAGGGAGAGGGTAGGTGAGGGTTTCTCTGCTTTGTGCGGGATGATGCATAAGCATTGGTAATCAATCTCTTCTTGGAGCTTTTTGAATGATATTGAAAGCCTTATGGACTGCATCCACAGTAATCTCGATGTCCTCATCGCTGTGAGCTAAAGAGACAAAAGAGGCTTCAAACTGGGAAGGTGGCAAGTATATGCCCTGGGATAACATCTGGTGAAAGAATTTAGCATAAAGCTCAGTGCTGGCTTGACTGGCTGTTTCATAATCGGTCACTGGTTCCCGAGTAAAGAAGATAGTAAAAAGGGAGCCTACTCTTGATAATTTGATATTTATCTCGGCTTTGCTGGCAGCTTCAGTAATACCTTTTTCCAATTGGGAAGCCTTTTTTTCAAGCTGGCTATAACTCTCGGGCTGACTCAGAACCTTTAGGGTCTTAATGCCGGCGGTCATGGCTACTGGGTTTCCAGAAAGAGTCCCAGCCTGATACACAGGACCAAGGGGAGCTATCAGTTCCATAATTTCCTTGCGACCGCCGTAAGCTCCTATCGGTAGTCCGCCGCCGATGATTTTGCCGAGACAGGTGAGGTCTGGGGCTATTTCATATAGAGCTTGAGCTCCCCCATAAGTCAGGCGAAAACCAGTGATTACCTCATCAAAGATTAGGAGGACACCGGATTTCTGGGTCAAACTCCGAAGGTGTTCTAAAAAGCCAGGTTGAGGTGGCACCACTCCCATATTAGCCGCTACTGGTTCTACTATTATCGCCGCTATCTCTTGCCCAAATTTATCAAAAACCTGGGCTACGCCTTCTAAGTTATTGTAAGGAGCTATTAGAGTTTGATTAGTAAAAAAGGCAGGCACACCTAGGGAAGCAGGTATTCCTAAGGTTGCCAGCCCCGACCCGGCTTTGGTGAGCAGTCCATCGGAATGACCGTGATAACAACCAGAAAACTTTAATATTTTATCCCTTTTAGTAAAAGCTCGAGCCAAGCGAATAGCACTCATAGTAGCTTCGGTGCCGGAATTAACAAAGCGAATCATTTTTATAGAGGGGATAGCGGCACAAATCATTTTTGCCAGGGTTGTTTCCAGTTCGGTAGGGGTTCCGAAGCTGGTGCCGCTTTCTATAACTTTTTTAAGGGCTTTTACCACCTGTGGGTGGGAGTGTCCCAGAATGAGAGCCCCCCAGGAGCAGACATAATCTATGAATTCATTATCATCTTCGTCGTAGATTTTAGAGCCCTGTCCGCGTCTTATGAAAAGAGGATTTCCGCCAACAGCTTTGAAGGCTCGCACCGGGCTATCAACACCCCCGGGCAGGTAACGCTGGGCTTCCTGAAATAATTCTTTAGAACGCTTTAATTCTTTCATAATTAGCCTCCCTGAAGCTGGTTGCAATGTCATAAAAGTAGAGCCGGGGCCAATGATAATCTTGCTAAACTGCATTTGACAAATACGATTGATAGCATTATAGTTTGTTTACCTTTTAACAATATGTTATCTTTAGACTACAGCTCAAAGGTGAAACGGTTTGTTCTCTTTAAATGGCTGACAATTGCTTTACTGTTTGCTGGTTTTGGGTTTGGTTTGGCAGGAATTCTCCTTGAGGTAACGCAGCAGACATATCCTGGGTTATTCTTTATGTTGGGGGGCTTGCTGTGTGCAATTTGTCTGGCTCTGGCTGGTGTGATGGCAACATATGATGCCAAATACCAAATAGAGTTAGGACACACGGAGAACAAAGTATTGGATAAGAAATAAGGCTTTTACCTTTATTGCTGAGCCCTCTTATTTTCAAAGCCAATCAGTCACTTCTTTAGCGTGGTAGGTGATAATAATATCAGCCCCGGCTCTCTTGATAGCGGTTAAAATCTCTAGGACGACTCTTTTTTCATTTAGCCAGCCGCGTTGGGCAGCGGCTTTTACCAGGGCGAACTCGCCGCTGACATTGTAGGCTGCCAGCGGATGATGGAAAGTATCCCGCACCTTGCGAATGACATCCAGATAAGCTAAAGCTGGTTTTACCATAATTATGTCGGCACCTTCATTAATGTCCTGTTCTATCCCCCTCAAGGCTTCCCGCCAGTTTGCTGGGTCTATCTGGTAGGGGCGACGGTCACCAAATTTGGGTGTTGACTGAGCCGCTTCGCGGAAAGGCTCAAAGAAGGCTGAGGCATATTTGGCAGCGTAGGACATTATGGGAGTGAGCTGAAATCCGTTATCGTCCAGACATTGCCGAATAGCCTTTACCCTTCCATCCATCATATCTGAGGGAGCCACAATATCAGCACCAGCCTGAGCCTGAGTTAAAGCCGTCTTAGCTAAAAGCTCTAATGTCCGGTCATTATCGACGTAGCCATCCACTACTATTCCACAATGTCCGTGGCTGGTATATTCGCAAAGGCAGACATCGGTTATTACTATCAACTCAGGAGATGCTTTTTTAATGGCTCGGACTGCTTGCTGGATGATCCCCTCAGGTTGATAAGCGGCTGAGCCAACTTCATCCTTATACTCGGGTATACCAAAGAGGATCACCCCGGGGATACCAAGTTTGGTTATTTCCTCAGCTTCCTTTGGTAATAAGTCTATGGGAAAGCGCAAGATACCGGGCATAGAAGCTATTTCCTGTTTTATTTGGTTACCTTCAATGACAAAAAGGGGGTAAATCAGGTCGCTAATATCAATCCGGGTTTCTCGAACCAAATTGCGCAATGGTTCAGTGCGGCGAAGACGCCGTAAACGCAAAGCCGGAAAATTAGTCATTTTCCCCTCCCATGAGCGCACAGTTTTGTCAAGCCTGCGCACCCTTTTTATT
>DYGU01000016.1 GCA_020724525.1 Dehalococcoides mccartyi | reverse complement strand
AATAAAAAGGGTGCGCAGGCTTGACAAAACTGTGCGCTCATGGGAGGTAAATATGCCGAGGTGTGTTAGAACCAAAGAAGCTGGCGCTAAGAAGGCCAGCAAGAAGGCAACAACCAAGAAGCCGGCACCAAAAAAGAAGACTTAACATCACCAAAAGATTATTAAGTTTTTTGGAGTCAAATGCTTAAGCGAAGATTAGCTGAGCTATTGGAAAAAGCAGTAGTAATAGCTCAGGAAAGGGGAATTATTGCTTTTATAGCGTTTCCAGAAGTAAGTGTAGAGTACCCGCAGAATCCTGAGCACGGTGATTATGCTTCCAGTCTCCCCTTAAAATTGTCGCGGGCTACTGGGGATGCCCCTCTGTTACTTGGGGAGAAAATCGCTGAACTTATACCACCGATCCCGGAAATCGATGAAGTTCGTATAGCTTCTCCAGGTTTCATTAATTTTACTCTGAGAAGTGATTGGCTCACATCTCAAGTGGATGTTATCTTAGCTGCTGGCGATAAATATGGTTCTATTGACTTAGGTGGGGGTAGTCCCGTTCAGATTGAGTTTGTTAGTGTCAACCCTACTGGTCCCCTTCATGTCGGACATGGTCGAGGTGCCGTTTTAGGTAGCACATTAGCCAATGTTCTTACTTCGGCTGGTTATACTGTATCTCGGGAATATTACATTAATGACATCGGTAGCCAGATAGAAGTCTTTAACCGTTCCCTCTATGTGCGTTATCAACAAATTTTCGGGGTAAAAGCTGAGATGCCTGCGGGGGGTTATTTTGGCAATTATGTGGTAGAGCTGGCTAAAGAGATTATTTCCGAGGATGGGAGCCGTCTTTTGACTCTTCCTGAAGAGGAAGCTATTTCCAAAATTGGTGAAATCGGTCTGAACAAAATCACTGAGAAAATAAGACAAGACTTAGGGCTGTTAGGTGTTGTTTTTGATGTCTGGTTTAGTGAACGAAGTCTATATCAGGGTGGTCAGTATGATAAGGTAATGGCATTGCTCCGGGAAGGAGGCTTTGTAACTGAGAAAGAAAATGCCATCTGGTTTGTATCCAGCGCTTTGGGGGAGGATAAAGATAATGTTCTGGTGCGCAGCGATGGCTCTCCAACTTACTTTGCTTCAGATATAGCTTATCACTACAACAAATTTTTGGAACGCCACTTTGACACCGTGATTGACATCTGGGGGGCTGACCATCAAGGGCATGTCCCTCGTATGAAGGCAGCTGTTGGCGCCTTAGGAGTGGATTCAAAGCGACTGAAGGTAATAATTTGCCAATTGGTGACCTTGCGCCGAGGTGGCGAGATAGTCCGGGTTTCTAAACGCAGTGGCGATATTATTACCTTAAGGGAACTTATTGAAGAAGTGGGGCGGGATGCCTGCTGCTTTTTCCTTCTGTCCCGTTCTGCGGACAGTCAGATGGATTTTGACCTTGAGCTGGCTAAGAAACAATCAGTGGATAACCCAGTATATTATGTTCAATATGCCCATGCCCGGATTGCCAGCATTCTTCGATTAGCTGAAGAAAGACAAATTGACTGTAGTCAAGGCGATGTTTCTTTGCTTACCACCGAACCGGAGTTGACTTTAATAAGGAAGATGGTCTTGTTACCAGAAATTGTAGATACTGTGGCAACGACTTTAGAGCCTCACCATCTTCCTTACTACGCCCAGGATTTAGCCTCTGTTTTTCATAGCTTTTATAAGCAATGTCGGGTTGTATCCAGAAATATTGCTTTGACTCAGGCTCGACTTAAGTTAGTAAAAGCTGCCCAGATTGTATTAGCTAAGACTCTAAATCTTATGGGGATAACAGCCCCTGAAAAAATGTAGACTTTCTAAAATTGCTCTGTGGTAAAGGTGACCCTTTAGGGTCGTCCTACATTGAAAATAAATTGCTGACAAACACTCTCAGTGGGTAAGATGCCAATCGGATTGTTAGCAGTTTGCCTTTGTGCTACACTTTTTTCCCGAAAATGAAGAAACGAGTTTTCTCTGGTGCCAGACCTACTGGTAGACAGCACATTGGTAACTATCTGGGGGCTATTCAAAATTATGTTAGCCTTCAAGAAGATTACGATTGTATTTACTGTATAGTAGACATCCATGCCTTGACCACTCTTGAAGATACGGGGAATCTTCAAGAGAACACTTATGAGATGATGCTTGACTGGCTGGCGGCTGGTCTTGACCCCGAAAAGAGCATTCTTTTTGTTCAGTCTCATATCCCTGAGGTGATGGAACTTCATACTTTACTTAGTATGGTTACTCCTCTTGGCTGGTTATTGCGCGTGCCGACTTTTAAGGAAAAGGCACGTATGCAACCCCACAATGTTAATTATGGGCTGGTTGGATATCCGGTGCTGATGACGGCAGATATTGTTCTTTATAAGGCGGAAGTGGTTCCGGTCGGAGAAGACCAGTTGCCCCATCTGGAGCTGGCACGGGAAATAGCTCGCCGGTTTAATTTCATTTTCGGAGACACTTTTCCCGAGCCGCAGGCTAAACTTACTACTTTCCCCCTGGTTATTGGGCTGGATGGTGTGCTGAAAATGAGCAAAAGTTACAACAATTATATTGAGTTAGCAGCTACTCCTGAAGAGACTTTAGAGAGGGTAATGACGGCGGTGACCGACCCGGCGCGACGCTATCGTACCGACCCGGGACATCCCGAAGTGTGTAATATTTTTCGGCTTCACCATTATTTTAACCCTGGCCGAGTGGAAGAAATCACCAGCCAATGTCGCTCGGCAGGTATTGGTTGTGTTGATTGTAAGACTCTTCTGGCTTGTGGAATTAACACTGTTTTAGCTCCCTTTCGAGAAAGGCGCGCTGTTTTAGCCAACAAACCCAATTATGTGGTTGAAGTCCTGGCTGAAGGAGTTCATCGGGCTCAAGTAATCGCTAAAGGGACTTTGGAAGAAGTTAAGGAGAAGATAGGTCTACTCAAGCGTCCCTTCCCAGAAAAAGTATATGACTGATTTGCCCTTATCCCGAAGCGGGAAAAATGCCCTCGAAGTAGCTATTAGAGCAGTCAGAGAAGCTGGACAGGTTCTTCTTGCCTCTTTTCAGTCTCAGAGGGATATAAAGTCTAAAGGCAAAGGCAATCTTGTTTCTGAGGCGGATATGCTCTCAGAAAAAGCTATACTCAAAGTTCTCAAGGAGGAGTACCCTGATTTTGGTTTTGTCTCGGAGGAATCGACTTTGGATACTTCTGATTCAAGTCATACCTGGATAGTAGACCCTTTAGACGGCACTAATAATTACGTTTTCGGGATTCCCTTTTTCTGTGTAAATGTGGCACTGACTGAAGATAAGGATATCCTTATGGGGGTGACTTATGACCCGGTGCAAGAGGAGCTTTTCTATGCCCAGAAAGGACAGGATGCCCATCTTAACAACTCGCCTGTCTATGTTTCAGGAAAGACTTCGTTGCAAAATTCCTTAGTGGGAGTTGACTTAGGCTACAATATTGACCGGGGCAGGGAATTGCTTGACATAATGATTAAACTCTGGCCTGGAGTTCATGCTTTAAGGGTTATGGGCTCGGGAGCTCTGGGGCTGGCTTATGTTGCTTGTGGTCGCATTGACCTTTATCTTCATCGTTTTCTTTATCCATGGGACATTGTTAGTGGTATTCTATTAGTTAAGGAAGCCGGGGGTAGAGTCACTAACTGGGATGGGGCTGAAGCCAATATTCGGAGCCAGGAAATCATTGCCGCAAATAATAGACTTCACCAGGAATTTATTAGTCTACTGACAAGTTAAGTATGCCTTTTAATGAAGCGCTCCATACGGCGCAGTGCCTCTTCAATGTCCTCCAGAGAGGTAGCATAGCAGCAACGGATATAGCCCTCACCGCACTGCCCAAAGGCTGGCCCCGGCACCACAGCTACCTTCTCTTCAAGTAGCAGCCTTTGGGCAAATTCCTCTGAAGTCATTCCGGTAATCTTTATGGACGGAAAAGCATAGAAAGCACCTTTAGGTTCAAAGCAAGTTAAACCAATATCCCTTAACCCTTCAACCATAACCCGGCGCCGGCGGTCGTAATCCTTAACCATAACCTCAACCTCTTTATCACCTCTGTCTAAAGCTTCTATAGCTGCCATTTGAGCTACTATTGGTGCGCACAGCATAGTATATTGGTGGATCTTAGTCATGGCTTCAATAATCTCGGGTCTGGCGGCAGCATAACCAGTACGCCACCCGGTCATAGCATAGGCTTTAGAAAAGCCACCCAGCAAAACGGTTTTGTCTTTTATTCCGTCCAAGCTAGCAAAGCAGGTGTGCTCGGTGTTATAGACCAGACGCTCGTAAATCTCGTCGGAAATTACTATGAGGTCATGGCGGCGAGCCACTTCAGCGACTAAAGTCAGTTGCTCTTTCGTCATTACAGCACCGGTGGGGTTTGATGGATAGCCGATTAAAATAGCCTTGGTTCGAGGGGTAATATGTGCTTCAATGTCTTTTGCCTTAATCACAAAGTTATTTTCTTCTGTAGTCGGTACCAGTATCGGTTTGCCTTCAGCCAGAACCGTACATGCCGGATAGGAAACATAGCAAGGGTCAGGCATAATAACTTCGTCACCCGGGTTAATAAGGGCTCTTAAAGCCAGGTCAAGTCCTTCGCTAACGCCGGTAGTTATTAAGAGTTCGGTATTCGGGGCATAGCTTAACCTGTATCGGGACTTAAGGTATTGTGCCAGTTTCTGCCGTAATTCCGATAATCCATAATTGGAAGTGTACATAGTATAGCCTTTTTCTATGGAATAAATAGCTGCTTCCCGAATATGCCAAGGTGTGACAAAATCTGGTTCTCCCACTCCCAGGGAAATGACTCCTTCCATTGAGGAGAGGAGGTCAAAAAATTTCCTTATTCCGGAAGGTGAAATGTTATTCACTCGCTCGGAAGCGAGTTTTTGTAAAACTTTAACCGGGTCAACCTGAGGTGTTGACATAATAATTCCTTCTTACCTTGTAGTTTCCTTGACCTCGGCTCTTATTTCTTTTAGCTCGTCATTTATCCTGTCCAGTCTTGTCTCCATTCTGTTCAGCCTTTCGTCCATTCGCTCAAATCCCTCCTCCATTGTCCCTCTTAATTCACCAAGTATGAAAGAGCCTCGGATCACAAAACCTAAAAGCACTCCAAGCAAAACTCCAACAAAACTAACCCCGCCTGATATAACTAATAAAAGTAGCTCCATTATTCAGCCCCTTTGAAAACAATCCCCTTTTCAGAAAGTTTGTAAAGGATTAAGGGCTTACTGGTAATCGTTTAATTCCTTCTTCTCCCTCTAAAATTTCACCATCTTCTTTGTATCGCTTGAGGAGAAAATGGGTGACCGTCCCTTGAACTGTTTCCAGAGGGGCTAATTTCTCGGCAACGAAAAGGGCGACCTCTTGCATAGTTTTGCCGACAACTAATATTGCCAAATCGTAAGTCCCTGAGACTAAATAAACAGAGCGAGCTTCAGGGAAGCGATAGATGCGCTCAGCTATGGCATCAAACCCCACCCCCCGTTGGGGCACGACCTTCACCTCAATCAAAGCCCACACTTGCTCTTCACCTAATTTGCTCCAGTTGATGGCAGTCTTATACTTTAAGATGGTCCGCTCCTTTTCGGCTTTCTTGATTGTCTTTTCTACCTCGGCAGCGGGGATACCGGTCATAGTAGAAATTTGCTCTGGTGTAGCCCGAGCATTAGTTTCCAGGATTTCAAAAATTTGTTTTATTTCGCCTCCCATTCTTATTAAACGCCTCCTTTATTGTATTATTTACTTCTACGAGCCTTTCCTCATCTCTTTAAGTTCATCATTTATTCTGTCCAGTCTTTCCTCTATTCTATCCAGCCTTACCCCGATTCCTTTTTGCCCTTCCCTCAACTCCCCAAGCATAAAAGAACCTCTAATCACAAAGCCCAAAAGCACCCCGAGCAAAACAGCTATAACTAACTCCATACTATAATTTTCCTCCAGATATGATAATCATACTTTTCAAACGGTCTTGTGAGACCTTCGCCCAGGAAAATCCCATGTCACATTAATTCAGTGACTAACCATTGGTCTTCCATCTGATTGTAGCAAAGTTCAAAGAGTCTCTCATCTTCAGTCCGGACTTTAAAGAACTTTTTAGATGGCTCTCGCCATTCTTTTTCTATACAGGATACCCTATATTCCTTATTTTGCCAAGAAAAGGACTCCGGTTTTTGGGGGTAACTATAACTCGAGTAACACTTTACTTTTACTATTTGCTGGCTCATTTTATATTTTACTTTAGCCCAAAATACTGATTATTATGGCTGTTATATGGGCGGTTTCATTTTGTGCCAGTTGGTGGCTTGCTCATAAGTAAAGGCAATACGGAATAGTATTTCTTCGTTAAGGGGGGGACTCATTATTTGCATGCCAATAGGTAAACCATTAGCGAAGCCAGCCGGGACAGAAATAGCTGGGATGCCAGTGATATTTACCGGAATAGTGCAAACATCGCTTAAATACATCTGCCAGGGGTCCTCTACCTTTTCACCAAGTTTGAATGGCACTGTTGGTGAAGTTGGGGTAACCAGAGCATTGTATTTCTCAAAGACCCGGTCAAATTCTTGCCTTATTAAAGTTCGTACTTTCTGGGCTTTAAGATAATAGGCATCGTAATAGCCAGCGGATAGAGCATAGGTGCCTAACATAATTCGCCTTTTAACTTCAGCTCCAAAGCCGAATTGTTTTGTCTTTTCCATTGCCTCCCACATATTGTCTGTATCTTGATAAGAGAAGCCATATTTGGCACCGTCATATCGAGCCAGATTAGCTGAGGCTTCTGAAGGGGCTAAGATATAATAAACAGCCAGGGCATATTTAGTATGCGGTAAGGAGACTTCGTCTATTTTTGCCCCCAGTTCCTGAAGCTTATTTATAGCTGATTTCAGGGCTACTCTAACTTCTTCCTGCATTCCCTCAACAAAATATTCTTTAGGAACTCCAATGCGTAGATTCTTGAGATGTGGGATTAGCGAATTGGTATAGTCGGGCACCGAGTAGGGCAGACATGTAGAATCAAGAGGGTCATGTCCGGTGATGGTATTCATAACTATAGCACAGTCAGTGACATCTTTAGTTATGGGTCCAATCTGGTCCAAGGAGCTGGCGAAGGCAACTAAACCAAAACGACTAACCCGCCCATAAGTTGGTTTAAGACCAACTACATTGCAGAACCCGGCAGGCTGGCGGATACTACCCCCGGTATCGGAGCCAAGGGCATAGATAGCTTCATCGGCGGCTATAGCCGCAGCTGAACCGCCACTGCTACCCCCGGGAACACAATCTAAGTTCCACGGATTTCGGGTCGGGAAGAAGGCAGAATTTTCTGTTGATGAACCCATAGCGAATTCATCCATATTTGTTTTCCCAACTATAACTGCTTTAGCAGCCTTTAATTTACTTACCACTGAGGCATCATAGGGAGGGATAAAGTCCTCCAGCATCTTTGATGAGCAAGTAGTTCTTAAGTCTTTAGTGCATATATTATCCTTGATTAAAACGGGTATGCCAGTTAAGGGCTGAATTTCACCGCCCTTTATATATTTGTCGGCTTTGGCAGCTTGTTTTAGAGCTAAGTCTTCAGTAATGGCGACACAAGCGCCAATTTTACTTTCAACTTTGGACAGCCGTGCCAATACCGCCCCGGTCAATTCTAAGGCAGATATCTTCTTTTCTTTGAGCAATTGGTGTGCTTCGTGGATAGTTAGGGCATAAAGCTTAATCATTGTTCTTCTAAAATTGCCCGCACCTTGAAGCAATTGTCGTCTCGAGATGGGGCATTAACCAGAATATCTTGCCTGGAATAAGAATCTTTAATTTCATCTTCTCTAAAGACATTATAGAGAGTAATGGGTTGGGCTGTGGCTGGGATATTTGTAGTATCCACTTCCTGGAGAATTTCAAAGTTTTCCAGAATGTTAGACAATTGTTGCTGAAATCTCTCGACTTCAGCTTCTGTTAAGCCCAGCCTGGCTAATAAGGCTACGTGTTGAACTTGCTCGTAAGTGAGTTTCATTCTATTTTCATATTGGCGAAGTCATCATGGAGGGATTATATCATCCGATGTTTGTCACCGCCAGCATATATATTTATTGAGAGCATTTAACAATTCACCCTTCCCGATGAGAGGCAACCTTTGCTAATCACGTTCAAGGACGTACTTTGACAAGGTTTCTTGTGTAGGCTAAACTTTTTCCGTGCCCGCTAAAGAAAACAGAGCTAACAGAGACACAAGGAGGTTTAGTAATGGATATTCTGAAAAGATTTGAGGTAAGTTATTATCCTTCAGGAGAAGAGGCGGTAGAATTGACATTATGCTTTGATAATGGTTCACCTTTTACTTTTATAAAACGGTCCTCAGCATTAAAGGTAGGGAAATTGGTTGAACTTATAAAACCGGAGGAATTTGGTGGTTTAGGTGGTGGTGTCTTTCAGAGTAAACAGAGTATCCATTTACATGTAAAGTTGCTCGAATTTTGGTGTCGCCACTGGAGCTATGTAGTGGAAGATGAGACCATGGAGAAAGCTTATGACATTTTAGTTGGACACGACTTTATGCAACGTTATGGGATCAAGTTGCTTCCTCACCAAGGCGATATAGAGATAGATGAAGTAAGATTAAGATTGGCACAGAGAGTAAGGTAATTTTCAGCGTCTTGAAAAAGAAAAGGCTGAGGTAGTCCAGAAAGCCCTTGGCTTGCCACCGGTTGCCCCGGTGATTGTAGTGAGTCAGGTGCTACTTTAGACAAAAAGTCGCCAGGTTCCATCCAGAAAGAGCCCAGCTTTCTTGGCCCGGGCTCTTTCTGGATTTTTAACTCCCGGTTGACAAGGCTCTTTAGCAATCTTTCTCCGTGTTATTCTGAGCCCTGTGGGCGAGAAATCGTTTAAAGCTTTTTCCCCTTCATCCTGAACATAGCCAAGAATCTCTTGGCAGAGTGATAGTTTGTCATTAATGAACGTCCTCGTTGATTTCGGTTGCCTCTATCTTTGCTGGGGGTTATAATGAGAAGTCATTGTCGTTAAAGACAGGGTGAAATGCATCACTATCAAATAGATAAAATGCGAAACATCGTTTTCTTATCCCATTCAGGTGCTGGTAAGACCTCTCTGAGCGAGGCAATACTCTCTGCTACCGGAGCTATTACTCGTTTAGGCAAGGTGGATGAGGGGACTACTACTTCTGACTACGACCCAGAGGGAGTAAGGCGCAGAATTAGTATTAACCTGTCTTTGCTTCCCTGTCTGTGGAAAGATACCAAATTAAATCTCATTGATACCCCTGGCTACCCGGATTTTGTTGGTGAGGTAAAGGCAGGCTTACGAATCAGTGAAGGAGCTATTATTGTTGTTTGTGCTGCTTCAGGGGTAGAGGTAGGAACTGAGCTGGTCTGGAAGTATGTTACTGAAGCCGGTCTTCCCTGTCTTGTCTGGGTAAATAAGATGGACCGGGATAATGCTGATTTCTTCCACACTGTTGACGAAATTCAGTCGAGGCTGGGAAAGAAATGCTTACCTATTCAGTTGCCCATAGGCTCTCAAAAAGATTTTAAGGGCATTGTGGACTTGTTGACTTTAAAAGGATATGGGACTTCTTCCCAGGAAATTGAAATACCCTCTTCTGTCTACGAGCAGGCTAAATCCTATCGGGAAAAACTAATAGAAGCTGTGGTTGAAGGAGATGACGAGCTTATTACTAAGTACCTGGAAGGAGAAGAGATAAGTAATGAGGAGGCAAGCCTCGGTTTAAGGCAAGGGGTGCTATTAAAGAGGATAGTTCCAGTTCTTGTTGGTTCAGCTCTGACTAACATTGGCATTATTCCTCTCATAGACGCCGTTTGTAATTATTTGCCTTCACCTAAGGAGCGCGGAACGGTGGTAGCTACTAATCGAGTAACCGGAAGTAAAGAAGAAATAGAGCCAAGTCCGTCAGCGCCTCTGGCTGCCTTAGTTTTTAAGAGCAGTACTGACCCTTATGTGGGTAAGCTTAATTATTTAAGGGTTTATTCTGGAATGATTCTTAGTAATTCCCAAATATGGAATGCGACCAAGGGTGGGATGGAGCGTATTGGTCAATTATTTACTATTCGGGGGAAGGCGCAAGAGCCAGTGCCACAGTTGGCTGCCGGAGACATTGGAGTTGTGACTAAATTGGCTTTAGCCACTACCGGAGATACCTTCAGTTCCCGTGAACATCCTTTAGTTCTTCATCCCGTAGAGTTCCCGAAGCCTATATTCGGATTGGCGGTCTATCCGAAATCTAAAGCTGATTTAGATAAAATGGGCACTGTTTTGCCCAGGTTGTGTGAAGAAGACTCCACTCTTCAGATGCGTCGTGAAGCTGATACTAATGAAATCATTCTTTCTGGTATTGGAGAAACACATTTAGAGGTTGTGGCTGAAAAAATGCAACGAAAATTCGGGGTAGAGGTAAAATTAGAGTTACCTAAGGTACCGTTCAAAGAAACTATCACGGTGCCTGTAAAAGCCGAATACAAACACAAAAAGCAAACCGGCGGGCATGGTCAGTATGGGCACGTCTTTCTGGAACTGGAACCTTTACCCCGGGGTAGTGGTTTTGAGTTTACCGAGAGAGTTGTTGGTGGAGCAGTGCCTAAAAATTATATTCCAGCTGTAGAGAAGGGGGTAAATGAAGCCAAGCAAGAAGGAGTCCTGGCTGGCTATCCGGTCGTTGATGTGAAGGTGACTCTTTACGATGGCAGTTATCATCCAGTAGATTCTTCTGACATTTCCTTTAAGATTGCTGGTGCCCAGGCTTTAAAAAAGGGACTATCCCAGGGACAGCCGGTTTTACTTGAGCCGATAATGAGTCTTACCATCTCGGTACCGGAAAATTTTACTGGTGATATTATCGGTGACCTTAGCAGCAAGCGAGGCCGGGTGCTGGGGATGACACGAGAAGATGGCATGAGCCTGATCCAGGCTCATGCACCTTTAGCCGAAATTCTGCGTTATGCTATTGATCTAAGGGCAATAACTCAGGGGCGGGGAAGTTATGTTATGGAATTTAACCACTATGAAGAACTGCCTGCCCATATTACCCAGAAGATAATAGCTGAAAGACAAGCTGAAAAAAGCAAGTCATAAACAGGTCGTAGTTTGTGCTGATAGTGTTACCAGCTCGCCCAGCCAATGCCTGAGCAATATAGTGTTAGCCGAAATCCAAATACACTTTAAAGGAGATATAACACACGATGATATCTGAAAACGACAAGAATGTAATATTAACATATGCGAAAAAGTATAAATTAGAAAAAGTTATTCTTTTCGGCTCTTCGAAAGAAAGGATGGAAGCACAAGATATAGATATAGGGGTGAAGGGTATATCTCCAACGTTATTTTTTGATTTTTGTTGGGAGTTATGTAGGGATCTATCCAAGCCTGTAGATATTATTGATATAAGTGAAGATTGTTTATTTAATAAACTTATAGAAAAAGACGGGCTGGTGTTATATAGCTAGTGTAGAAGAAAAAGTTCAGGCGGAGTTGGAAAATGTTACAAAAGTTTTGACCGAGTTAGAAAAGGTGAAAGATAGACCCCATAAGGAACTTGTAGTTCTTGTGGGAATAGGAGCATATCTTCAAAATATCTATACAGGGATGGAAAACATTTTGAAACAACTATTATTACACAAAAATATATCAATACCTGATAGGACCACATGGCACGAGGATTTATTGAATTTGGCTGTTGAACACAATTTTATAACGAAGGAAACTGCAGACAAAATAGGTAAGTATCTATTCTTTCGTCATTTCTTCACGCATGCTTACGGTCTTCTTATCACTGAGGAGAAATTAAAACCACTAATGGACAACATCTCAGACATTTATTCTGAGTTTAAAAGAGAAGTAGATAAGTATCTGTCAAAGATTGAAGAGCGAACCCGTACAAATTTCAGGGATTTCGTCTAACAGAGCATCTGACTTGCCAAATAGTGTTACCGGCTCGCCCAGCCAATGCCTGAGCATTAGGGCGGATTGTTCAACCATACCTGATGTTAATTTCTGGAAGCTGAGCTGCTGTCTAGAGACGGAATGGCTTGCTCTCCTTAGGTTGAAATATAATAACCGTTACGCATATTATAATAACGGCTGGAGAACAGTAGACTGCTTAAACAATCCAGTTGGTGAGATGGTGCAATAAGTAACAATTCATGGGGAGGAAGGTACCGTGCCAATTTTTGGACCTGACATACAAAAAATGAAAGATAGAGGAGATATCCAAGAATTGATGGAGGAGCTAAGGAATAAGGATGTTAAGGTGCGTATTGCAGTAATCAAAGCTTTAACAACACTTAAACAAACTAACGCGCTATGGTCGCCATTGTTTAACGACATCGCTGAAGTCCGCGTAGAGGCAATCAAAGGTTTACAAGAGATTGGTCATGAAGAAGCAATAGCTTGCATTCTTCAATGCTTTCTCACCGATAAGAATAACTTAATACGCGACACAGCTCTCAGAGTTTTGGTTAGCGTGGACAAGAAAACACTGGTTTCTGTGATTGACAAAGCAAGTAGAAAGTTTAGTATTCCTGTTGCAGACGGTCTAGAGCTATGCAATAGATTAGTAGAGATTAATTCAAGTGATGAGCGCTTATGGTGTTTGAAAGGTTGGTTCATTTTCTGTCAAGGAGACTATAGGGAAGCTCTTGACTGTATTGGACAGGCATTAAAGATGAACCCAGCCAGCAAAATCGCAAGGCAATATATCGCGAGGATCGCACGAAGCCGCTGGAACAGGAAAGCAAGCGAATGGAGAGACCTAAAAAGACAAAAGGAGCTTTTAGCAGAAGAATGGAGGCGACTTCAAGAAACCAAGATATATTCTTTACTGAAGGGAATGTATGAAGCTTTTAAGTGGAAATATAAGAAGTACCTTGATTGGAAGGAGAAAGATTACCGTCTCGTGATACGGTGAGGTGGTGGTGTAGAAGAAGATCCTTTCCTCTATTGGTATGAACTTGGTTTGGAAGCAACTGAATTAGGCACGGTATTGTGGTGTGATATGATTTTCGCAGATCGGTGGTGGCACGACGATATGCCCCATTGGGCAGAGGATAGATGGAAAGAAAAGGCAGCAGAGTTCCGATTTGAAACGGTTGTCGATTTGGACCAGATTGGGGATGATCTAGCAGAGTGTTTTGAATATATTCTTAAAGGAGGTGGTAATAAACCTCGGTTAGCACCTTAGGTGCGTCCACATTTTAATTAATTGACGAAAATGGAGGTGGCAGTCTATGCCAAGGAGAATATGTGCTACCTGCGGCAAAGAAAAAGATGTATATGGGGGAAAAGTATGCTCCAACGAACACTTCATATGGAAGGATTGTTATTTTAGTCGAGGAAGCGCCCGATGTCCCCTGTGCGGGACTCCTTTAAGGTAGAACTTCGCGGATAGTCCACGACTCATCTAACTTTCTTGTCTCGGTCAACTCATTATTTGAATGAACTAAGTGTAAAGGTTAGCGACGGCAAATAATTGTCCATTATGTGCAATTGCGAAGTTACCCTGTGCTGAAGTTGTATGATATGGTAAGTAGAAGGTCTAATATCTTACCATCAGGTATAGGGAGACAGAATGGACGACTTGCAAAAGTTGGCTCAGGCAGTTAAACAAACGAACCTAGCCGATGCCGAAATCGCCCGTATAATAGGCCGGCCAGCGGAGAGTAGCCATGCAGGAGAATACATAGCGGCACATGTTTTTGAGATCACTCTTGAGCAATCAGCGTCGCAAAAAGGCATAGGTGGTCACTTTCTTGGTGGAAGCCTTGCCGGAAAGACTGCAAACATTAAATGGCACGGTAAAATGGAGGGGCTATTAGATATAACTTTAGAGAATTTACCCGATTTCTATCTTGTAATGACTGGGCCGAAAACTGCTGCCATCTCCTCCTGAGGGACGACAAGACCCTGGATAATATCCTACGTTTATCTATTTGATGCTGTCAAATTGGTTAGGGAACTGAAGCGCCAAGGCGTGAAAACAGGGATAGCAACAAGCGTACGAAGTTACCTCTGGCAGATGGCGGAAATCTACCCTACGCAGCGCAACAGACAACTCTTGCTCTCCGACAAGCAAAAGAATGTGCTCGCCCTCTTCAGTTGAGTCTGAGAAACACAATCGGGTGAAGTTCATGTTTAATTTTTGCTTGTTTGTTTCGTATTTGAACACTCGTCTGTTTTGTTTAGGGCAGACTTGAAAGAGCCGAAAAGAGCAAAATCTTGACCGTTTGAAAGATAGAAATACGGTTTTCGGTGAGGCAGTAAAGTGAGGAGCAAGCTATTCAGCTACAAGCTCCTTAATTTTTTCAGTGAAGGCGGGCAGAATTTGCTTCCAGTCTCCTACGGCTCCGAAACGGGCTTCTTTAAATATATTAGCTTCAGGGTCCCGATTAATAGCGACTATGGTTTTAGCCCCAGAGCAGCCGGCTAAATGCTGACTTGCCCCCGAAACGGCAATAGCGATGTAAAGGTCTGGAGTAACAATCTTACCGGTGAGTCCAATTTGCCATGTAGTTGGCACCCAGCCGTTATCACAGGGAGGTCGAGTAGCCCCAACCGCCCCTTTTAGAATCCTGGCTAATTCTTCCAGTTGTTTAAAGCCCTCAGGACTGCCGATACCTCTGCCACCAGATACTACTACTTGAGCATCCTCAAGTTTAATACCAACTACCTCCTCCTTCACCCTATCCACAATCTTAGTCCTTATTCGAGCCGGGTCCAATTTAACTGTCACCGGGATTATCTCACCTTTTCTTGATTCATTGCGTTCCAGGGATGATATTGCCTTTTGCCTTACTGTTGCCATTTGTGGGAAAGTCTCACAAACAAAAGTAGCCCAGGCATTACCTCCGTAGACAGGTCGAGTTTGTTGCAAAAGTTTGCTATTCGGGTCAATACTCAATTCAATGCAATCCATAGCTAACCCTACCTGAAACTTGAAAGCTAAACGGGGTGCCAGGTCACGACCTATTGAAGTTTGCCCTAATAACATAATCCGTGGCGGGTTTTCTTTCATTATTTCTGCCACTACCAAGCTATAGCTGTCCCCCTGATAATCTGATAGTTGTGGGTCATCAGCTATGTAGACTTTGTCAGCACCATAAGCGATGGCTTCCTGAGCTAATCCGCTTATCCTGTTGCCAGCCAAAATACAGGACAGCTCCTCGTTTAGTTCATCAGCCAGTTGCCGACCGTATCCCAATAATTCAGTAGTAATAGAGGCTAATTTTCCTTCGGCTACTTCGCCGAAAACCATTACCCCTTTATATTCAGCCATAATTACCTCCATCAAATAGTTTTGGCTTCTCTAAGCTTTAGAGCCAGATTAATGCCCATTTCAGCCGGACTATCTCCACCAACGATTTCGCACTTAGCTTCCTTCACCGGCTGAAAGAGTCTAAAGAGTTTTAGGCGCCTTCCGGTGGCGCCGATTTGAGAAGGCTCAACTCCAATGTTGGCTGGTTTCCAGATGATAGGTTGTTTTTTGGCTGCTACCATAATGCCTTTAAGGGTAGCATATCGGGGTTGTCCCAATTCATTGCTTACCGTGATTAAGGCGGGTAGAGTTACCTCAACTACTTCGTAACCATCGCTAAGGACTCGCTCTACCCTGGCTTTTGTATCAATCACTTCTACTTTTTTGGCAACGGTAACGCTCGGGATGCCAAGGAATTCGGCAATACCTAAGCCCACTTGCCCGGCATCCCAGTCAGCAGCCTGTCTGCCACAAAAAATTAAGTCATATTCCCCTATCTTTGTAATAGCCATAGCTAAGGCATAAGCTGTAGACCAGCTATCACCACCTTCAAAGGCTTCGTCTTCAAGAAGGACAAGCTCATCAGCACCCATGGATAGAGGTTTTTTGACTACATCCCGCGCCAGGTTATTACCGAGGCTTATGACAGTAATTTTGCCCCCAAGTTTGTCCTTAATACGAAGAGCTGCCTCAGTAGCCTGTTCATCAAAGGGACTGATTACCGGGGGCACTCCTGGTGGCGGGACTACTTTATTGGTGGCTGGGTCAATCTTAAAACTGGCAGGTGGAGCTTCAGGGTCAAGTACTTGCTTACAGCAAACAATCATATTCATGCTGTATCTACCTCCTAAATTTCATGTCCAAGTCAAAATACTAGGTGGTAAGGTTAAAACGAAACACTGGCTATGTCAAGATAAGCTGGTTTAGAGGGCGTTTATCTTGTCACCCTCACCTTATTCCTCTCCCTTCAAGGGAGAGACGAGAATGATACTCCCTCCCTTGCCGGGAGGGAGTCAGAGGGAGGGTGACCCCTCAGGATAGTGGATAAGCATTGGTAATCAACTTCTGGTTTAGAAAATGATTTTAACTACCCTTTCGCTTGTGTTTAAGTCGTGGATTAGTTTAATTTCGGCTTTTGGAAAGTGCTTGTTTATCCACGATATTACTGCTTCTCTTTGCCCTTGTCCTATTTCTAACAGAAGACAACCGTTAGGGAGAAGCTTACCGTCTACTTGCTCAAGAAGCTGGTATATTTTTGTTAACCCGTTTTCACCGCCGTCCAAGGCTAATTTAGGCTCAAAGTCTTTAACTTCTGGACTGAGTTTTTGTATTTCAGAATTTTTTACATAGGGCAAGTTAGCGACTATTAAGTGGACAGGCTCATGTAATGGCGCAAGTAGATTGCCGTGAAGAAGGATGACCCGTTTAGTCACATTATGTCGCTGACAATTTATTCCGGCAACTTCCAGAGCCTGGGCTGAAATATCTGAAGCATAAATTTTGACTTGGGGTAAATTCAGGGCAATACTAATGGCAATAGCTCCACAGCCAGTACCTATGTCAGCAACAAGGACAGGAGTTTTTGTGTTCCCGTAATTTCGAGCTATTCTAAGGGCTTCTTCTACCAGAAGCTCTGTCTCTGGTCTCGGGATGAGAACGCGGCGGTCAACATAAAACTCGATGCCGTAGAATTCCTGGCTTCCAGTAATGTAAGCCAATGGTTCCTGGCGAAGGCGTCGCTTAAGTAGTTGATGAAAAGTCTTCTCTTCCTCTTTGGCGAGTTCGTGTTCTATTTTGGCATATAGATAAACTCTTGAGACTTGCAGCGCTTGGGCAAGGAGCACTTCAGCCTCAAAGTAAGCATCTTGAATGTCTTGGCTACAGAGGGCGTAGGCAGCTTGTTGGAGTGCTTGCCTTATGGTCATAGAGAAGTTTCTGCTGTTACTTTGTTTTGTTCGTTAAGGACCAAAGCATCAATAAGACTATCCAATTGCCCATCCAGAATATCTGGCAGGTTATGGAGATTGAGGTCAATACGGTGGTCAGTGGTCCGGCTTTGTGGGAAATTGTAAGTGCGGACTTTTTCAGAACGCTCGCCAGTGCCTATCTGCGAACGGCGCTCCAGTGTTATTTCTGCTTGTTGCTGACGTTGTTCTCGGTCAAAAAGACGGGCTCGGAGTACCGCCATGGCTTTTATTTTATTTCTTAACTGGGAGCGTTCATCCTGACAACTGGCTACAATCCCTGTAGGCAAGTGGGTTATGCGGACAGCTGTGGTTACTTTATTTACACTTTGCCCTCCAGCACCACGGCTCCGAAACAACTCTGTTTTCAAGTCGTCCGGGTTAATATCTATTTCAATTTCCTCCGGCTCCGGAAGCACTGCTACGGTGACTGTAGAGGTGTGAATTCGCCCAGAAGCCTCGGTAATAGGTACACGCTGTACTCTATGTACACCCCGTTCATACTTTAGTCGACTGAATGCCCCCTTACCTTTGATTTCAAAGATAATCTCTTTGAAGCCACCAATCTGGCTACGAGTGGTATCTATAATTTCTGCTTGCCAGCCTTTGGACTGGGCATAACGGCTATACATACGGAAAAGGTCGGCAGCAAACAAAGATGCTTCCTCACCACCAATGCCAGCCCTAATTTCTACAATAACGTCTTTCTCATCGTTAGGGTCTTTAGGTAGCAGAGACAATTTTAGTTCTTGAAGAAGACTATCTCGGCGCTGTTTGAGATGGTCTATTTCTTCCTTGATTAAGGTCACCATTTCTGGTTCAGCGCCATCATCAAGCATGGCTTTTGTCTCTTCCAGTCTTTTGGAAATATCTTTATATTCTCTGTATTTGGCTATTGTCTCCTCGAGTTTAGCTCGTTCCTGGTTCAGTGTCGGCAACTGTTTTATATCAATAGCCACTTCAGGCTGGCTTAAAAGCCGGTTCAGTTCCTCATAGTGTCTTTCCATTAGCTCTAATCGGTCAAGCATTGTTGTCACCAATAGAATTATATCACTAACCCCTCGCCTTTTGTCACCCCGCGCAAAGCGAAGGAACTAGGGGCAGAGCGGCTGAACAATCTGGCTCAGGGTAAACTCCATAAAAGGCATGTAGGGCGAGGCAACTTCCCCATAGGTTTCGGAATGAAAAGAAGAAAGGTGGCTAATCACTCTCTGGTTAAGTTTTGTTTATCCTCATCTCTGGGGGAATGCGGCTATTTTTTAGAATTGTTACTCCCTTGGCAATGGAGACATCCTCACCAAGGACACTACCGTCCTCAATTTGACTATTATCCCGAAGACAACTACCCCTGCCAATAACGGAGTTAATTATGGCAACTTGATGACCCACTTTGACATTATGCCATAAGATTGTGCCGGTGATAGTAGAGCCATGTCCAATTTTACAGTCGTTGCCGAGGACGAACGGTCCTTTGAGGTGGACTTCTTTGCCGAGGACACAAGCTTTACCTATGAGCCCGGGACCTTCCACGCGGGCTGTAGGATGCACGAAGCTTTCTTTGCCAATATATACTTCGTCACCTCGCATATAGTCTCTTATCTGGTTACTTTTGCCCAGGAGCAAGTCATAATTTAACTGCCGATATTTCTCTGGTGTTCCCATGTCTATCCAGTAATCATGGGTCAAGAAGCCGAAAATGGGCTTATTTTCCTCAAGAAGCTTAGGAAAAAGATGGTGTTCAAACATGAAATAGCTGTTTTGGGGTATAGACTCAAGAGCATCTGGCTCAAGAATGTAAACACCAGCATTAATCATATTGGTAGTTACTTTATCCGGTGGTGGCTTTTCTACGAACTGGGTTATTCTGCCGCCAGTCTCAGTCTCCACAACCCCATAGAGACTTGGGTCACTCACTGGAGTAAGGGCGATAGTTACTTTGGCTTGCTTCTGTTTATGGAAGTCAAGCATGGTGCTCAAATCAAGGTCGGTAAAAATGTCCCCGTTTAAAACGAAAACGAAGTCATCTATATATTGCTGGACATTCTTAACTGCTCCAGCAGTGCCTAAAGGAAAATCCTCCACAGCATAGTGCAGATGAACACCAAACTTATCCCCATTACCAAAGTAATCTTCAATCAGGTATGGCTTATGGCATAAAGTGAGGATGATTTGGTTGATTTTATGATTTTTAAGGTGATTGATGAGATATTCCAGGAAAGGCTTATTAAGGACAGGAATCATGGATTTGACTGTTTTTCCGGTCAAAGGTTGTAACCTGCTTCCTTCACCGCCAACTAAAATAACTGCTTTCATATTCCTGTTTGGCTAACTTTTAGTCCTGTTTTGGATAAGGGGTAGTCTGGTTTGGTTGATAATGACAGAGTCCTCTGGCATTAATTTCTGTCTCTAAGAACTCGGCGCAATATCTTTCCAACAGGCGTTTTCGGTATTTCCCTTACAAATTCGATTTCTCTGATTTTCTTATAGGGAGCTAACCTTTCCTCGCACAATTTTATTATTTCGGTATCAGTTACACAACAGCCTTCCTTTAACACTATATAGGCTTTATGTATCTCGCCAACTATAGGGTCAGGCTTACCTACTACGGCACACTCCTTATACTGCCGAATGCATATAAACAACATTTTCCAGTTCAGCCGGGGCAATAGTATAGCCCTTATACTTTATTATGTCTTTCTTGCGGTCAACTATCCTAAAGTAGCCATAAGTAGCCATCTCCATCATGGCTAGGTCGCCAGTATAAAGCCAACCACACCTTAGGGCAGCTTTAGTTTCAGCAGGGTTTCGCCAATAACCTTTCATAACCTGTGGACCTTTGATCACCAACTCACCCATTTCTCCCGGAGGTAAATTAAATCTGCCGGTTTCTACATCAACGACTCGAGCCTCCGTATCTATAATGGGGATTCCGATAGTCCCGGCTTTGACCCGGCTTGGAGGGCTATTGTGAGTTTCTGAAGAAGCCTCGGTAAGTCCATAGCCCAAAATCATCTTGACGCCAGTCAATTTCTCCCACCTTTCCTTAATTTCAATAGGGATAGGCATGGCTCCTGCTTTAACATAGCGTAAAGAAGAAAGATTGTATTTACTTATAATGGGAGAGCTTACCAGCATAGCGAACAGGGAGGCAGCACCATATAAAACTGTTGCCCCTTCCCTTTGGATAGTCTCTAATAGTTCTTCAGGGCTAAAGCGAGGTAACACAACAACTCGAGCACCAGCATAAATTGCCGAATTTAGGCAAGTGCAAGCCCCCCAGCTATGATAAAAGGGGAGAAGACCGATGATTATATCCTTTGGGCTCCACCCAAACCAGGTGGCATTTTGTATAGCATTCGTTACCAGGTTGTAGTGAGTCAGCATCACCCCTTTTGGGGTTGCTGTTGTCCCTCCAGTGTAAATAATGGCTGCCACATCTTGCTTTGGCTTTATCTCTACCTGAACCGGAAGTAAGGACTTCCCTTCCAAAAGTTTCTCTACCCAAGATATGTTGGTTATCTCAGCGTCATCGGGCATCAACAAGGTCTTTACCTTCGTCTTGTCCCTCATCTCTTTGACCAGGGGATAAAGTTCTTTACTTGTTATTATCATTTTAGCCTTTGCTATGAACTCGTTCAGTACTCTTTCGTCCGCTTCTTGCGCAGCACCCAACCGCACTCGGAAAAAACTAACTCGACGCATCGTCTGGCTCCCTCCCTGGGTAGCGGGAAAATCCGAACTTTTGTTGATGTGTGGCTTACCGTCTCAATCTCAACGGTAAGATTTAGGAAGTGATTTTACATCATCTCAAAGAATTAGGATAGCTTATACCAGCTTGGAAAACCTCTCCGGACTTATTGCTGCCCGCTTTAATATGGAGCGTAGAGTTTTCAAGGCAAGTTCTCGACGATGATAAGGGATTGTCACCCTTTGACCTGTTTCGAGATTCTTAAGAACATAGTGACTCCCGCGAATACGATGTATCATGGAACCTGCCTGCGGGAGCGCTTCCAGGTTTGCTTGCCACTGACCCGCGGAAGCCTCATACTGCAACCTCTACGACGGCTTCTTCAGTAGGAACCGGCTCACCATCCGCTTGAAGGCTTTCCATATAAAGCTCTATAGCTTCCTTAATATTAGTTAAGGCTTGCTCTTTAGTGTCACCCTCGCTAATGCATCTAGGGAGCAAAGGAACCGTCACCGTATATCCGCCTAATTCATTGGGCTCAAGAATTACCCGAAACCTTCTCAACATAATCCTTTTCTCCTTTCAAAGTGGCTCCCCGAGTAGGATTCGAACCTACAACCTAGCGGTTAACAGCCGCCCGCTCTACCGTTGAGCTATCGGGGAACAGAAGGGCTCTCTTGATGTTTTGGACTTTTATCCCAGAGCAGTTATTCATTATTAATTTTCTTTAGTGGAAAGTCAAGTTCCTTTTTGGCTCTCCCGAAGAACAATTTGACAATGCCAAGCAACTATGTGTAATTGTTTTAGAGGATTATTAGTGCTCAAGGGAGTGGTGTGATTATGAGAGGATGATTTCAATAAAAGGAAGCACATTGTTGAGATTTAGAATTTCAAGGAGGTAGAGGAATGAGAAATAAAATAGTGTTATTTGGGCTCATATTTTTATTGGTAGTGAGCTCGGTTGTTATGGCGTGTGCTCCGAAACCACCACCACCAGTAAAAGAAATCAAGATTAGGGTTATTCTTCCCCTTTCTGGTGCTCTGGCTCCAATAGGCAAGGACCTGAAGGAGGGGGCTGACCTGGCTGCTGCTATCGTTAACACCAAGTACCCTGGTGTAGACCTTTCCATTGCCAAATGGGAAGGTATTCCGAAATTGGGCGGAGCTAAGCTCAAACTAATCTACGCTGACTCCAAAGGAGACCCGGGTGTGGGGGCTGAGATGGCGAAGAGGCTAATAGAGGATGAGAAAATCGTCATTCTTATGGGCGCTTATCAAAGCGCGGTAACTAAAACGATATCGGTGGAAACAGAACGAGCTGGTATTCCCTGCGTTAACCCGGATTCAACCACCCCGGCACTCAGCAAGAGGGGGTTTAAGTGGTTTTGGCGGATTACCCCCCATGAGACCTGGTTTACCGCTTGCCTCTGCAATGGTCTCTGGTATCGGTTGTGCTTCGAGAATGCCGGGTTATGTGGATTTTAATACTCTTCATATTATGCATGGGGGGCTCTTCCCGCCGCTACTGAGATTAAACTTGCCCGTCCTGATATGACGGTAGTTGTGGTTATGGGGGCTGGGGATACCTTAGCCATTGGTGGCAACCACCTCATTCACGCTGCCCGGAGAAACCTTGACATTACAGTTATTATTGTTAACAATTTTGTATACGGGATGACAGGTGGTCAAGTATCGCCGTCAACACCCCAAGGTAGCTTTACTACTACATCTCCATATGGAGACTTCGAGCGAGAATTTGATGCCTGTGAGTTGAGGAGAGAGCTGGAGCTGTCTTTGTAGCTCGGACAACTATTTATCATGTAAAGCAGCTTGTAAACTTCATCAAACAAGCCATAAACAAAAAAGGGTTTAGTGTGGTTGAGGTTATAAGTAACTGTCATGTCCTCTACGGTAGATATAATAAACTTGGCGGTGCTGTTGAGATGCTGAACTGGATAAAGGAGAAAACAGTCCCCATAACTCAAGCCAAGACCAAATCACCTGAAAAGTTAAAGGGAAAGATTATTACCGGGATATTTCATGACATTGAAGCTGAGGAATATACTGAGATTTACCGGGCAAAGTTCAGGGAGGTGAAGCTTGAGGTATGAAATCAGGTTATCGGGGAGTGGAGGGCAGGGGTTAATATTAGTCGGGCTTATCCTAGCTGAAGCTTTAGCTTTGAATAAAGACAGATATGTAGTCCAGACAGAGTCTTACGATCCTGAGGCAAGGGGTGGTTCCAGTAAGTCAGACATAATATTTTCGGATACTGAGATTCTCTATCCTAAAGCCCGGAGATTAAACCTTCTTTTGGCGCTGTCTCAACGAGCCTGTGACGAATATCAGGGCGACCTAACCCCGGAGGGAATTCTTATAGTTGATTCCGGGCATGTTAAAAAATATCCAGAAAAAGCAATATCGCTTCCCCTTTCGGCAACATCCAGGCAGAATTTTAATACCGAGATGTTCACCAATATTATTTCTCTGGGGGTGATTTCAGCAATAACTGAAGTTGTTATCTTGGATGAACTAAGGTCTGTATTGCCTCTCCTTGTTCCCCGGAAAACTTTTTGGACAAACACAAAGGCGCTCAATCTCGGGGGGCAACTTGGGGAAAGGTGGAAAGCAAAGAATAGCTAAACCAACTGGGGAATCTGCCTGATGAATTGACTTTTGCAAGCACTGATAGCAGTCTGTTGATGCCTTCATGCTCTTTCCTTGAATACAAATTGACCGAAGTAAGTTCCCAAACACCTATTGTAATTGGTAGGTCGAATGTTGTGAAACTGGCTGCCGAGCCAGGATTCGAACCTGGGCTAAGGGATCCAAAGTCCCCTGTGCTACCGCTACACAACTCGGCACTAATACCTATTTAGATTATCCCCTACTGGTGCCGAAGGTCGGATTCGAACCGACACGAGAGTTGCCCCTCAACAGTTTTTGAGACTGCTGCGTCTACCATTCCGCCACTTCGGCAATATTGCTCACCTATTCTTTGGTGGAAGGTTTTTTGGCGCTGGCGATGGCGGTAGTGACAAAATTGTTAAGTCTTGCTTCTAACTGTGCCACTCTTGTGGACATCTGGAAAGTCGCTGTGGTAACAGCAATAATGACAGCTACGCCAGCAGTTGCTACCACACCGATAACCCACGTTAGCAAATTTACAGTGGCTTTCAGCGCGGCAACCTCCCGAGAAAGTTCTTGAATTATAACCACCAATTCCGCGATGCTTATTATTAACCGCCGTTTTGTGCCGAGGCGCAGAATCGAACTGCGGACACGCGGATTTTCAGTCCGCTGCTCTACCAACTGAGCTACCTCGGCACTCGGAAGTATTGTAGGCTCTCCTCTATTTGGTGTCAAGCAGAATTTAGCTTTATGTTTAACCACCAAGTCTTGTCAAAGGAATACCAGCGGCACAGAGAGGGCACTGTTTGGGTAGATAAGTGGGGGCTACTGTCTTGAGGCAACTAAATAGGGGGACACCGAAGTCAATTTCTTTCTCAACTCGGTCGACAAGAACACCAATGCCAACAATAATACCACCTTGTTTGATTACAGCATCCATGACCTTCTTGACAGAACTACCTGTGGTCAAAATGTCATCAACAATAAGGACACGCTCACCGGGAACAATAGTGAAGCCCCGACGAAAAACTCTCTCCGCTCCTTCTTTTTCAGCGAAAATACTCCTTACACCCAGTTGTCGGGCAACTTCAAAGGCGATAATGATGCCACCAGTGGTGGGTCCGGCAACTACTTGAATATTCTGTTTTCGGAAATGCCGGGTAATGAGCTGGCAAAGTTGCTCAGTGTAGCGAGGGTATTGAAGGACCCGGAATTTCTCCCAATAGACGGGGGAGTGGAGTCCAGAAGTGAGAAGAAAATGACCTTCCAGCATGGCTCCAGCCTCTTTGAAAATGCTCATTACCTTCTTTGACATAATCTTTGCCAAACCACATTAATCCGGGCTTTTGTGAAGGAATAATGCTTGATTAAACCCCATTTCTGAGGCGGCCATAGGGTTATCCAGGCCTTGCCAACAATCTGGTCACGTGATACTGTCCAGCCATAGTGGGAGTCTTGACTCTGGTTGCGGTTATCACCCAAGACAAAATAATGACCAGTAGGGACTCTATCTCGGGGAAATGTGTAACTCGGGGGTTCCATAATATATGGCTCAAGAAGAGGTGAGTCATTAATGAAAACTTTACCATTCTTAACTTCTACAATCTCATTCGGTAAGGCAATAACCCTTTTAATATACTGCGTCCTTGAGTTTTTTGGAGGGTGGAAGACAATTATTTCGCCCCGCTCGGGTGAGCTGAAAAAGTAACTTGTTTTATTAACCAGAAGGTATTGACCGGGGTAAATTCCAGGCATCATACTCACACCTTCTACTTTAAAGCTTTGCGCTGTGACGCGGAGGAGGAAAAAAACTACTATACCGAGAATAAAAATGGTAAAAATTTCTCTAAGAACCCTCATGGTATTGAAAACCTTAATATTGTTCTGTTATTATATTGTATAATAAGCCTTTTATTTTATCAGTTCTCCCTAAACAAAAAGACTACTTTTTCGTTAGGAGGTTAAAATGGTCTGGAAAAAATTACTATTGTTAGCTGGAGTATTGGTGATAGTATCTGGGCTTATTGCTTGTGCTCCAAAACCGGTTATTGAGGATGCTGTTCCTCCAAAGGTAGGAGTCCTGGTGACTGGAGAGGGGAAGGTAATGGCAGTGCCTGATGTGGCTATTTTCAGCTTGGGTGTTGAGGCTGAAGCTAAGACGGTCGCTGAAGCCCAGCGTCAAGCAGATGAAGCTATGAATAAAGTTATGAAGGCGCTTACTGTTAATGGCGTTGCCGAAAAAGATATCCAGACGCAGCGATTGAGCATTTATCCTATAAGGAGATGGATTGAAAAGGAGCGTCGGGAGGAGATCATAGGCTATCGAGTAACTAATAACGTGACTGCTAAGATAAGAAAGATAGATAAGGCTGGCGCTATTATTGACGCTGTAGTTGAAGCTGGGGGAGACTTCATCCGAATTCAAGGTATCAACTTTACTATTGATGACCCAACACCTTACCTGCGGGAAGCCCGGGAGAAAGCAGTTAAAGAGGGAGTAGCCAAAGCCAAACAGGTGGCTGAAGTTGCCGGAATTAAATTAGGCAAGCTGATTTATATTTCTGAGGTTGCTGTTTACATACCACGAGTACCTCTTAAATTGGTTCCTGAGATACTGGTTCCTGAGATACCACCTCCTCCAGCTCCTCCAATCCTCATCAGTCCTGGAGAATTAGAGATAAGGATTACGGTTCAGATGGTATATAAAATTGGCTGAAGGTTAATGACAATAAACATTCTCGGGTTGCAATTTGTTTGAGGTGGGTGTTAGAATGAAATACTGAAGCCATGGTACTTAGCGACCGGACGATTAAGGAAGAAATAGCTAAGGGCAGGATTGTTATCGAGCCTCTTGAGCCGAATTGTATTCAACCAGCAAGTGTTGATGTTCACTTAGATAAAAAGCTTCTTGTTTTCAGAACCTGGCGACATCCCTTTTACATTGATGTAAAGCAGAGTTTGGATAACCTGACAGAACTTGTCGAGATTGACGAAGAAAACCCCTTTTTTCTTCATCCTGGGGAATTTGTTCTTGCCAGCACTTTAGAATCAATTATTTTGCCTGGTGATATCGTGGCTCGTCTTGAGGGTTGAAACAATTGAAGGAGGGAAATGGAGATAGTAACACCTGAGCGGTTTCGTGCTAACAAGAATAATGAACAGCGTGTGGAACAACCGTTTAAAGAAGTAAACTTGACGCCTTTTGGTATTGATTTGACAGCCGGCGAGTATTGTGTCCATCTGACTAAGGATCTAGTAATAAAATTGGTCTCCGAAGCAGAGGTAGAAGTGCGGCCTGGGGATTCTGTCATTGTCGAGACTGAAGAGCGGTTGGACGTGCCACCTGATTGGGTTGGTTTAATCTTCCCTAAACGGAAACTTACGGAAGACGGATTATTCCAGCCCGGTGGCGGTGGAAAGGTAGACCCCGGCTGGAACAATAGACTTAAAGTGGCGTTCAAAAATGAAGGCTACAAAACCATTAAGTTGAAGCGGGGTACCCGCATATGTTGTGTAGCTTTCTGGCAGTTCTAGTAACCCACTATAAAGGGTCTAGCTTTCTGAAGTAAGAAGTAAGGAGAAGTGCTGAAATGGTTCTCAGCGACAGAGACATCAAGCAAGAAATTGCTCGGGGGAGGATTAAAATTGAGCCATTCGACGCGGCTTTGGTTCAGCCGGCAAGTGTGGATCTACGTCTTGGCAAAAAGTTCCGAGTTTTTAGCCGGACAAGCGACACTTTCATCGATGTCAGGGTTAACTCTCCAGACCTCACTCAACTTATAGAAACAGATGAGCTTCAACCCTTTATATTACGTCCACAGGAGTTTGCCCTTGCTAGCATCCTTGAGAAAATATCTGTACCCAGTGACATAGCTGGCAGACTTGACGGCAAAAGCTCACTGGGACGAGTTGGGCTTCTAGTTCATGCTACCGCGGGTTGGGTAGACCCAGGCTATCAAGGCCACTTGACTATCGAGTTGAGCAATGCCGTAAACTTACCGATATTCCTATACTATGGCATGAGAATCGCACAAATATCTTTTATTCGCTTAACTTCGCCGGCTGAAAATCGCTACGGCTCTAGAAAACTTAAGAGTAAATACCAAGGTGAGACAGAACCAACTCCCAGTAAGTATTATCAATATTTCGAAGCAAAGAGAAAAAGCAAGTAGTGAAATACTGCAAATTCATAGGGAAGATTTGAAGTGTTAACTCAGCCTCCGGAATTTATGGGTTGTGCCCTGTCTTTAGCCAAGTTGGCTCTGGGTTATACCAGCCCTAATCCGGCAGTGGGTGCTGTAATTGTTAAGGAGGGGATAATTGTGGGGCTGGGTTATACCCAACCGCCGGGTTCGGCTCACGCTGAGGTTATGGCACTACTCCAGGCTGGAGAGAAGGCTCGGGGAGCTACTATGTATGTCAGTTTAGAGCCTTGCTGCTATTTTGGTCGGACACCACCTTGCACCCAGGCTATTATTGAGGCGGGCATTTCTGAAGTTCATGTAGCTATGCTTGACCCTAACCCTCTTGTTTCTGGAAAAGGGTTGGAGGAGTTAGAAAAGGCTGAGATAAAAATTTATCTTGGTGAGTATGAGGAGAAAGCTCGAGAGATAAACGAAGCCTATATTAAATTCATTACCACGGGTCTCCCCTTCGTCACGGCTAAATTTGCCATGAGTCTTGATGGCAAGATAGCTACCAGAAATGGTGATTCAAAATGGATAAGCAGTGATGAAGCCAGAAAGTACGTCCATAATTTACGACACACTATTGATGCTATTATGGTGGGGGCAAATACGGTTATCATCGACAACCCACGTCTTACTGCCCGGGGGGGTTGTGGCAAGGGAGGGCGGACAAAATTACAGCCAATACGGGTAATTGTTGACGGTAAAGGTCGCACTCCTGTGTCAGCTCAAATTTTTAAACAACCGGGGAAGACAATTATTGCTATAGCGAAACCGACGCCAAAGAAAAAGGTACGGGCTTTTACAGAAGCCGGAGCTGAGCTAATGGAACTTTCATCGGTAGAGGGTATCATAGATTTAGCAGAGCTAATGGCAGAGATAGGGAGGCGCCAAATTACGAGCATCCTGGTAGAGGGTGGGAGTACTCTCTTAGGTTATCTCTTTGACCAGAACCTGGTAGATAAGGTGGTGATTTTCATTTCGCCAATTATTATTGGGGGGGAAAAGGCTAAGACCCCCGTTGGGGGTGAAGGAGTGAGCCGGATCATGGAATCTTTTCAACTCAAGCAAATTAGAGTTGAGAAGATTGGTGATGATGTTCTGGTTAGTGGTTATGTGAGTAGGAGATAGAATGTTTAGCGGGATTGTTGAAGAGGTTGGTGTCGTTCGAAAAAGAGACTCCAATTTAGTTATAGGAGCTAAAAAAGTTTTGGAAGGGATGAAAGTTGGAGATAGTATTGCCCTCAATGGGGTTTGCTTGACCGTTACTTTAGTGGAAAAGGGAAACTTTTCAGTAGATGTCATGCCAGAAACATTCAGGCGTACTAATTTGGGATCGCTACATTATGGTGACCTGGTAAATTTGGAAAGAGCCACAGCGCTGGGCAATCGCTTAGGCGGACACTTAGTACAGGGACATGTAGACGGTGTCGGGAGAATAATATCCTTGACACCCGAAGAGAAAGCAATCATCGTGAGGATTTCACCCCCAGCCGAGCTCATGTCTTACATAGTAAATCAAGGTTTTATCGCTGTTGATGGCGTCAGTCTTACCGTAATAGAGTGTGATGACTCCTCTTTCAAGGTGTCTTTAGTACCATACACTTATAATAACACCATCCTGGGTCGTCGGAAGCCCAGCGATATGGTTAATCTGGAAGTGGATATTATTGCTAAATATGTTGAGCAGGTTCAGCAGCAGAAAAGGCACGGTTTGACGCTGGAATTCCTGGCTGAACACGGTTTTTCTGAAGTCAGGTGAAATCAGGTGAGATTATCTACTATTAAAGAAGCCATTGAAGATATAAAAGCCGGCAAGTTTGTTATTATTGTTGACGACGAGAGCCGAGAAAATGAGGGTGATTTAGCCATTGCTGCTGAGAAGGTTACCCCCGAAGCGATTAACTTTATGGCGAAATATGGAAGGGGACTTGTCTGTTTACCTATCATCGGTCAAAGATTGGACGAACTAAAAATTCCGCTTATGGTTGAAGAGAACACATCTAAGTTTGCCACGGCTTTTACTGTATCCATTGAAGCCAAACACAAAGTAACCACAGGCATTTCCGCCTACGACCGTGCCGCCACAGTGAAAGCAGTGCTTGATGTGAATACTAAGCCTGAAGATTTGGCTCGTCCTGGGCATATGTTTCCTATCCGAGCCAAAGATGGTGGTGTCTTAGTCCGGGCTGGTCACACCGAGGCTATTGTTGATTTAGCCAAGTTAGCTGGACTTTATCCTGCTGGTGTGATTTGTGAGATTATGAATGAAGATGGCGCTATGGCTCGTTTGCCCCAGCTTGAAATTATGGCAGAGCAATTTGGCATTAATCTCATAAGTATAGCTGACCTCATTGCTCATCGGCGATGGCATGAGAATCTGATACAAAGGGTAGCTGAGGCGAGGTTGCCGACTATATATGGCGAATTTATTGCCATTGCCTACAAAAGCACTGTTGATGCTGATGAACATGTTGCTTTAGTAAAGGGGGATATATCCGGTGACGAGCCCGTACTGGTAAGAGTTCACAGTGAGTGTCTCACTGGTGACGTCTTTAGAAGCTTACGCTGTGATTGTGGCGGCCAGATTGATTTAGCTATGCAAAATATTGCTAACGAAGGTCGGGGTGTCTTTCTATATATGAGACAGGAGGGGAGGGGAATCGGTTTTCACAACAAACTCCGGGCTTATGCTCTTCAAGACCAAGGGATGGATACTATAGAGGCTAATATAGCTTTGGGGTTTGCCCCTGACCTCAGGGATTATGGAATTGGGGCTCAAATTTTGGCAGACTTAGGTCTCCACAAAATTCGGTTACTGACTAATAATCCCAAGAAAGTAGTAGGACTGAAGGGTTACGGACTAAAAGTTGTGGAGTCAGTGCCCTTGGTAGCCCTCCCTAATCCCTATAATACTTCCTATTTGGAGGCTAAGCGAAAAAAACTGGGACATTTTCTTTAAGGTAATACTCAAGGAGAATTAAATGAGCGCACAGTGCACCTGTAAAATAAGAAAAAAGGAGGTGC
>DYGU01000015.1 GCA_020724525.1 Dehalococcoides mccartyi | reverse complement strand
GGTAAAAAATAAAAAGGGTGCGCAGGCTTGACAAAACTGTGCGCTCATGGGAGGAAAGAAATGGGGAAGGTAATCGAGAAGGTTAAGATTACAAGTTTGTTTGACACAACAAAGACGATGAATGTTGAGGCGGTCATCGACACCGAGGCAACAATGTTTGTGTTGCCTAAGAATCTTGTTGACGAACTTGCTCTAAGGAAAATACGAGATGCTAAGGTGAAATACGCAAATAATCAAGTTCAAATAAAACCTATAGCGTTGTAACACTTGAACTCAAGGGACGGATAGGAACTTTTGATGTATTGGCTGAAGCAGAGGAGTCACAGTCATTGGTAGGGCAAGTAGTGTTAGAGGTGTTGGATCTGGTAGTCGATCCGAGAACTCGAACACTAATGCCCAATCCAAGGTCGCCGGAGATGCCCATGGTTGAGATACTTGTGGCAACGGCGTATAACAGCAAGTACATAGCTTCGCCCTCGGCCACGTCAAAATCGGTCTTTCTTTACAAAGCTGACTTTTAACGCTAAAATAAATACGATTCTGGGCGGTTAGCTCAGTGGTGAGAGCGCTTGCTTCACACGCAAGAGGTCATTGGTTCAAGTCCAGTACCGCCCACGCCGAAGTGGCGGAAAGGCAGACGCGCTACGTTCAGGGCGTAGTGTCCATAAGGACATGGGGGTTCAAATCCCCCCTTCGGCACCAAATAGGCGCCTGTAGCTCAGCGGATAGAGCGTAGCCCTGCGGAGGCTAAGGTCGTGGGTTCAAATCCCGCCAGGCGCGCCATACCTGGGCGATTAGCTCAGAGGTTAGAGCGTCTGTTTTACACACAGGAGGTCAGTGGTTCAAATCCACTATCGCCCATTTTGTCTTTTTGTCTCCCACAGCTCCTTGCGAATTTGTCTAAAGTAAGTAACAATAAAGTCTCGGTGCCTGGAAGGAATCCCTGGCTGAGGCAATACCAAAATGAATCGATTAAGTGTCGGTAAAATTCGGGGCTTACAACAGTTTTCAACCGCTGATGGCATTTTTGTTATCTGTGCTATGGACCATCGCGAGTCTTTGCGGCGCATGCTTGATGAAGAAGCCCCGGAGACAGTGGACTATCAGGAAATGGTGGCGCATAAGTTAGAATTGTGCCAGGCTCTGGCACCCTATGCCAGTGGCGTTTTGCTTGACCCAAATTATGGAGCTGCCCAGTGTATTGCTGGCAATGTTCTTCCAGGTAATACGGGCTTGCTGGTAAGTATAGAAGATACTGGATATACAGGGAGTAAGGAGGAGCGCCTGAATACTTTGCTTGAAGGCTGGAATGTAGAGAAAATCAAGCGTTCAGGGGCTTCGGCGGTCAAGATTTTAGTGTATTATCGCCCTGACCTAAGTTCAGCAGCTTCTAAGCAGTTAGCTACAATAAGGAAAGTGGCTGAAGATTGTTTGAAATATGATATCCCCTTTGTGGTCGAGCCCAAGAGCTACCCAGTAGGCAGGGAGAAGTCAGAGCCAGCTCAGTTTGCCCTTAAGAAACCCGAATTGGTCATAGAGACAGCTCGACAGATTACTGCGATACCCATTGATGTCCTTAAGGCTGAGTTTCCTGCCAACCTTGATTATGAGAAGGATGAGGGAAAACTCTTAGAAATGTGCCGGCAACTGGACAAGGCTTCATCGGTACCCTGGGTTATCCTCAGTGCCGGAGTTGATTATGAAATTTTTTACAAGCAAGTAGAAATTGCTTGTCGGGCAGGTGCCTCTGGCTTTTTAGGGGGACGGGCTATATGGCAGGAAGCCATGTATATAAAGGACACCTCCGAGCGAGGCAGATATTTGAGGACTGTAGCCGTAGACAGGCTAAAAAAGCTAACCGATATTGCTACCAAATATGCTACCCCCTGGTACCGGAAACTTGGACTTGAGGCATACCAGTTAGTTTCTGTTTCCGAAGATTGGTATCAGATTTATTGAAAATATGCTTACCAAAATTCATTCAGATAATCTATCACCGAGAACAAAAATAGTTGCTACCATCGGACCAGCCAGTGGCTCAGCCTCAACGCTTGAAGAGATGCTTCGAGTTGGCATGGATGCGGCTCGGCTCAATTTCTCCCATGGGACGCATCGGGAGCATGCCAGATACTTGCGAATGTTGCGTCAAGCTGCTTCCCGAGTAAGGAAACCGCTCGCGGTGATGCAAGACTTACCCGGTCCCAAGAACCGAACGGGTAAGCTTAAAAAGGGTCAGATAGAACTTAAAACTGGTGGTGAATTTATCCTCACCACCAAAGAAATATTAGGAGATGAACAGCGGGTATCTGTTGGTTTGCCCTCTCTTGCTCAAGAAGTGGCTACTGGTGATATTATTTTTCTTGATGATGGAGCTATAAAGTTAGAAGTAATAGCTACCGATGGTAGTGACATTAAATGCCAGGTCGTAACTGGCGGTTTTTTAGGTGAAGACAAGGGTATTAATATCCCGGGAGTTGTTTTTAGGTCAGCCCCGTTCACAGAAGAAGATAAAAAGCACCTTCTTTTTGGCTTGAAGCAACAGGTAGACTTTGTGGCTATTTCCTTTGTCAGGCAAGCTTCGGACGTCCTTAAGGTAAGGCAGTTTCTGCATCAAAGAGGTGGGGAAATAGCCGTCATTGCTAAAATTGAGACACAGGAAGCTATAGCTAACATTGATGAAATCCTTGAAGTTGCTGATGGGGTAATGGTTGCCCGAGGCGACCTGGGCTTGGAGATTCCCATTGAGAAGGTCCCGGTGGTGCAGAAGGAGATCATCCATAAATGTAATCGCCTGGGGAAACCGGTTATTGTAGCTACTCAGATGCTGGAATCTATGGTCAGAATGTCTCTCCCCACCCGGGCTGAAGTCACCGATGTGGCTAATGCTGTGATCGATGGCGCTGATGCTTTAATGCTTTCTGAGGAGACAGCTATTGGTAAGTATCCGGCAGAAGCGGTTAAAATGATGGCACAGATTGCTCTGGAGGCAGAAGCCACTCTACCTTACCAACAACTTCTGGCAGAAAAAGGGAAGGAGCTTCCCCCGGAAACGGATGATGCTATTAGTTATGCCGCTTGTCATATTGCCCATCAGTTGAGGGCATCTGCCATTGTTGCCGCTACTTCTTCAGGGAGCACAGCTCAACGGGTAGCTAAATATAGACCTAAAGTCCCTATTCTGGCAATTACCCCCAGTGACGCTGTCCAGAGAAAACTATGTCTATTCTGGGGAGTGCGCGCCCATCAGATTCCTGAGCCTCTGCCTTTAGCTGAGCTTTTTGGGCAAGGGGCAGAAATAGCTAAGGGAAAGGGTATAGCCCGCAGTGGTGACCTGGTGGTTATTACGGGTGGTGTTCCCATTGGTGTCCCTGGCACTACCAACCTCTTAAAGGTAGAAAGGGTGAAATGATTAAGACCGTTGAAAATCTCCTATTTTCAACGGGTAATTAAATTGAGGGTGAAAGCTTCACCCGTTTAAAAAGGAATTTTTAAACGGTCTAAAATGATTGCTACGGTGACTCTAAATCCGAGCCTGGACAAGACCCTTACTGTCCACGGACTGGTTATAGATGAAGTTAATCGGTGGACTACTTTTCGTCATGACCCCGGAGGTAAGGGAATTAATGTCTCCCGGGTTGTCCACGAACTTGGGGGCGAGACGATTGCTTATAGTTTTATCGGGGGTGATGATGGGGAGATAATGGGGAGGCTATTGCGGAGAGAAGGTGTCACCTTCGACTTTGTGCCTATCCGGCAAGCCATACGCAGCAACATCATAATTACGGACATTAAAACCCGTCAGCAGACCAGAATTGGCGCCCCGGGTCCCCGTATTTCGCAGGTAGAACTTCAAAGGTTGAAAAGCAAGCTAAGGAATATAGAATCAAAACCAGGTTTTATAGTCTTTGCTGGTAGTGTCCCCCCGGGTATACCTGACGATATTTACCGGGAACTAATAGAGAAGGCTAAGGCTCGAAAAATAAAAACAGCTTTGGACACTGAAGGAATATGGCTAAAGAAAGGGGTTGAGGCTAAACCGAATCTTATTAAGCCTAATGTCCGCGAAGCAGAACAATTATTAGGGATGGAGTTAAAAGATGAAAAGGCAATTATTAAAGCTATCTACTATTTCCTTAACCAAGGTATTGAAGTGGTGACTATTTCACGGGGTAAGGATGGTCTCCTGGCGGCGACCCGGGGTCAAGCCGTAAAAGCGGTGCCACCTCGGGTGAAAATAAAAAGTAGCGTTGGTGCTGGTGATTCCGCAGTTGCTGGTCTGGTGCTAAAGCTTAGTCAAGGAGCCAGTTTAGAAGAGGCTTGCCGTTTGGCAGTTGCCGCCGGGACAGCCACAGTGCTAACACCTGGAACCCGTCTCTGCCATCGTCAGGATGTGGAGAAACTTTTACCTATGGTCAGAATAGAGCTGGTAACTCCATAGGATGACTTCCCTCTGCTGAATATCTCTGGATTACTCGAACACCAGCCAGGCTGAATTAGAGATACAATGTGGTTTATTTGAGGGTTATAAACTCTATTGTTTTGAAGTGGTATTTACCAGCCACCAGTTCCACCTTCCAAATTCCGTAGCTGGCAGCAATCCGGTCGCCTTTTTCATCAAAAGATATGGTGCCACTGGCACCTGAATACTTCTTACCCACTTTCCACAGGGCATCCCTTATTTTAGCCCCATCGTAAACACCGGCTTCCTTGATAGCTAAAGCCACTAGCTTAGTCGCATCATAAGTAGAGTCACAATAAACAGTAGTGGATTTCTTGAATTCTTTTTCGTAAACATCACGGAACTTCTTGAAAGCGGGCAGGTCTTCAGGTGTTTGTGGAACAGTGCCGACAACAGCTTTAGCCATAAATTTGCCAGCTTCAGGGAATTTATCCAGAGGCATGCCGTGAACACCCTCAACAGCTACCCACTGGATTATATCCAGACCTAATCCTAAAGCTTGCTTATAGACAATGGCACCATCATCATGATAACCAACATGAAGGACAGCATCAGGCTTCTTATCCTTAATTATCCCGAGTTCTGTCAGGTAGTCCAGTTTTTTCTCATCATACCTTATGGAAGCCACAATTTCGGCTTTACCCTTAAGGGCTTCTTTGGCTACAGTCTCAATACCCACACCATAGGGATTGTCCATAACCAGGATAGCTACCTTCTTAAAGCCTTTATCGATAATGATTTTGGCTGCTGCGGCACCTTGAAAGATATCACTGGGGCAAGTCCGGAAAGCCCAGTGAGTCCAGGGTTGTTCAGTAATCTTTGGAGAGGTTGCCGATGGAGATAACAGCAAGACGCCTCTCTCAGCGACATAAGGTCCTGATGCCATTACAGCACCACTGATCATAGGACCGACAATTACTTTAACCCCTTTGACCTCAACAAGTTTTTTGATAGCCAGAAGAGAGGCTGCCGGGTCAGTAGCATCGTCTTCAACCAGCAAAGTCACCTTCTTTCCGGCTATGCCACCGGCAGCATTAATTTCACTAACGGCAAGTTTGGCAGCGTCTCTCATATTGACGCCCATGGCTGCCAGAGCCCCGGTCATAGACATAACACAGCCTATTTTTATCTCCTCTGGCAGTCCCGGGACTGGTGCTGCCGGACAGGCGACAGCTACCGGTAACAAAAGCAGAAATACCACAAACAACAAAATTAGTTTTTTACCCATTTACTCCCTCCTTTCAGAAATTAGCCCTATCTTAAGGCAAGTAACAAGGACTGTCAATACCTTTTCAGGCTTTCAGCCCTAAATAACGTCGCCTGGCGGTCTCGTCAGACAAAATGGAATGAGAGTCACCCTCGAGAACACAGGTGCCATCCACCAGAACATAACTTCGCTGTGAGGAGTCTAAAGCCTTTTTGACATTCTGCTCAATTATAACTATAGCTGTGCCGCTATCTCTAATCTTCTCTATTTTGGATAAAATTAGGGAAGTAGACTTGGGCGATAAAGAAGCTAAAGGCTCATCAAGAAGTATCACCTTTGGGTTAGTCATCATTCCCCGGGCAATAGCTAACATTTGCCTCTCTCCCCCGCTCAGATTACCTGCCCAGGTTCCCCTTCTGGCTTCCAGTTCCGGAAATAAGCGATAGATTTCAGCAATATCAGCTTTAACGGTACCGTCTTTTCTGATATAAGCTCCCATCTCTAAATTTTCGGCTACTGTCAGGTTAACAAAAACATTGTTGAGCTGGGGAACATAGCTTATACCAAGAGCTACGGCTCGGTCGGGAGTTATACCCGTAATCTCTTTTCCTTGATAAAATACCCGACCGCGGAAGAGGCAGGCAAAACCGAGCAGGCTTTTGATTAAGGTTGATTTGCCACTTCCGTTAGGACCAACAATAGCTATCGTCTCCCCCTTACCTACTTTAATGGAGACATTGTGAACAATAACGACATCACCATAACCAGCGTCAATGTTTTCGGCTATGAGCATTCCTGAAACTTATGCCTCCCCAAAGTAAACTTGATAGAAAGTAGGGTTGTTGACAATTTCCTCTGGTTTACCCTCAACAGCTATTTTTCCTTTATCCATAACATAAATCCAGTGGGCAAACTCGAGCAATATTTCCACTCTGTGCTCAATAATAAAGAAGCTAAGTCCTTTTTGCCGGAAAGTTTCAATTTTCTCAAAAATTCTCCTGCCCAAATTAGGGTTTATGCCGGCTGCTGGCTCGTCCAGTAGTAACAATGTGGGTTCAGACACAAGGGCTCTACCTATCTCAAGAAGCTTCCTTTGCCCACCAGACAATTCAGCCGCTGGGTGAAGGCTTAAGTGGTCGAGCTCAAGAAGTTCTAGAAGTTCCATAGCCTTATCAGCCAGCTTCATTTCTTGCTCTTGCCATTCTTGTCTTAAGGCTAAACTATTTACAAAGCTATCACCTTTATGTCCTCGGGCAGCTAAAAGCATATTGTCTAATACGGTAAGGCGGTAGAATAACCGGGGTAGTTGAAAAGCATTGACTAATCCCCGGGCATAAACTTCATGGGGAGCCAGGTGGCTAATACTTTCATCATTAAAATAGACACTACCCTTATCTGCCTTATGTATACCAAAGACAATGTTAAACAGAGTTGTCTTGCCACTACCGTTGGGTCCTACCAGCCCGGTAGTGCTCCCGGCGGCAACATCGAGACTGACTCCGTCGACAGCACGAAGACCACCAAAGTTTTTTCTAATCTCCCTTATTCTTAAGAGTGCTTCTTCCATCGAGAAATTACCTCTAAAGCTTTGGTCTTGACCTGGCTCTCCTTCAATAGCCCTTGAGGACGGTAAAGGAGAATAAACACGATTAGCAGACCAAACAAAATATATTGTAAATTATTTGGGTCGATAGGGACAAGTAAATAGTCTTTTAGTATTCTTGTTCCCCGGCTAAAAAGCTCAACCAGAGTTGCTCCGAGGAGTGCTCCCCAGTTATTAGCTGGACCACCGATGATGACCATTATCCATACTGAGAAAGTAACTGTAGGCAGAAACATATAGGGGTCGATAAACCTGAGGTATTGGGCAAAAAGACCGCCACCCAATCCGGCTAATCCCGAACCAAGCATGAAGGCTTGAGCTTTGTATTTGAACCTGTCCTTTCCTAAGGCTTCAGCGGCTGTTTCGTCTTCACGGATGGCGCGAAGCACCCGACCGTAAGGTGAATTGCTTACCAGTTGGACCAGAATAAAGCCCAATATCAAGCAAAAATATACCAACCCAATATTAGCCGCCGCCATCATCCTTGGCGAAGCTCCTGCCCAGGAGATAGCTGAGGGCATGGTAATTCCCCAGACCCCCCCGGCAATCCAGTGCTCAGCCTTGACTACTAATCTCAGGATTTCGCCAAAGGTCAGGGTTACTATTGCCAGATAATCTTCTCGCAATCTCAGAGCTGACAAGGAAATGAGAAAACCAATACTGGCTGAGATTAAAGCAGCAATGATGAGACAAAGAAAGAAGGGAAGACCGATTTGGCTGAGGAGGGCATAAGTATAAGCACCCGTCAGAAAAAAGGCAACCTTACCAAAGTTGCCTAAGCCAGCAAAGCCATATTCCAGGTTAAGACTTAGCGCAACTATGGCAAAGATACCGACAAAAACTATGATGTCCAGAATATAGATAAGTGGGTCCAAATTAAGCCCCTCCAAAATTAGCGCCGGACTATCTAAACATTCGGGCTAACCCTCCGGGTCTCAGAATTAAAGTTATGATTAAAATGAGAAAAGCTATTGCCATGCGATATTCCGTAGAAATTCCAAAACTGGTCAGAAAGACCACTCCGATATTTTCGGCTAAACCAATAATAAAAGCGGCTGCTATAGCTCCGTAGAAACTACCTATCCCGCCCAATATAGTCACGGCAAAAGTGGGTAGCAGGATATCCCAGCCAAGCATGGGGGAGAGCCGGGTCCCAGCACCACGGAATAGTCCGGCAATACCTGCCAGAGCTGCTCCAACCAGCCAGGTCACCAGGGTTACCCGGTTGATGTTGACTCCTGAAGCTAAAGCCAGTTCCGGATTGCTGGAAGTTCCCCGAATAGCTTTACCTATTTTGGTTTTTGTCAGTAAAAGATGCATAAGTCCTGCCATAGCTAAAGCAGCAAAGATGAGCCATAGCCAGAGGTCACTTACTCTTACGATACCAATATCAAAAGCAGACCAAGTAACCTTGAAGGAGCGGGGAGACCATCCCCATAACTCACCCACAAAATGCCTGATAACAAAGCCAAGACCTATGGCGGCTACCATAAGGTGGATCAGGCTTGCCCCTCTTTTAGCTAATGGCTGGAAAATTCCCCGGTAGGACAAAGCCCCGAGGATGCCCGAAGCTATAAAAGCAGCCACAAAGGCAGAAGGAAAACCAAGACCTAACTGGTCAGCTAAAAAATAGCCAGCATAGGCACCAAGAGTCATAAATTCGGCATGGGCAAAGTTAGGGAATTTGGAAAGACCGTAGGTTAAAGTAAGACCTACTGCTGAAATAAGATAAATACAGCCGGTGACACTTGAATTAAATAAGACCTGTGCCCAATTGACCATACTCAAGAAGTATATCACAAGGGGAAGCCGTTCACCCAATGGGCTAACTAATCTCGGTAAGGCTTTGAGCTATTGACTGGTAGTGGTTTTTAGTCCAGAAGACGGGACTGGAACTGTTTCAGGCTGTTAACGGACTCTGTGCCGGGAGTCTGTCCGTTTCTATCTAAGTGGAAAGCGAGTATGCCGAGTTGTTGCGGAATATCAAAATCAAATTGCCGGTTGTCTCCCACATGAATTATCTGATGTGGGGAGACTCCCAGGTCTTGACACATCCTGAGGTAGAAGTCCTTAGTCTTAAGTTGCTGATAATCAGAAATAGAGGAAAAAACCTTAGTGAAATAAGTCTCTACGTCTTTGAGAAGATGGCGCAGAAATTCCCGTGAAGAGCCTGAAGCCACTACAAGCTTAAATTTCTGCCCTAAGACTTTCAGGATATCAAAGACTTCCGGGTAATAACAGACTTTGTTTTCGTAACCTTTCAATATGGGAGCTGGTGAACTTATTCCAAAATAGTTAAACCAGTAGCCGACATCATACCATTCCAGTCTCTGGTCACCCACTTTCTCATACTCGGCTTTAACAATTTGCCTGGCTTTCTCACAACTAATTCCGTGTTTTTGTCCATAGAGCTTTGGGATAGCTTCAAACCAGACAGCATAACTGAAGTCGGGAGTTACCAGCGTCCCTTCCACATCAAAGGAAATTATCTTGATGTCATTCAAAGACACAAAAATATGATATCACTGCTCAAGTTTGTTTAGCAATTGGCGATGTGTTGAGAGTGTTTGTTTTGTCACCCTCACCTAAATCCTCTCCCGTCAAAGGAGAGGATTTAGGTGAGGGTTTCTCTACTTTGTTCAGGACGGTGGATAAACATTGGTAGACAATCCCGATGTGCAAGTGGCGGCGGTTTTGAATTCAAGCTGGAAATAGGCGCCTGGGTATTCAGACTCCAGAGGATGTAGATAAAGCCATACTCAGGTTCAAGAATTGCTTCATTTAGGAAAATGGCTAAGGGAAAGAAAGGTTTTCTGAATCTAAATCGCTTCAAATCAGGCAAAGCGGTAAAGCGACAAACCAAAGAGTCAAAACCAGAAAAGCCTCGCAAAAAGTTCTAAAGTTATTCTATTAGTTACCGACAAGCCAATCAGCAATATTGCTAATAAGCTGATTATTGTCAACAACTGTGTTCCAGGGTTCAGCGAAGAAGGTAAGATCGTAAATAGCTAACACCTTGCCTTCTTTGGCAAGAGCGATAGGCGATAGACTTTTCCTATAGGGGAACAAAGACGAGAAAGTATTTTCGTCACTAAAGGCAATACCCAGGTCAGGGGAACTAATAGAACCAGTAGTATATAAAACAATCTTTTTTAGACCTTTAGTGACCGCATTATCTGTGAATTTAGTTACAAAGATATTTCGGTAATTAGCCTCGTAATCCTTAAGGTTGTAGAGGTAGTCGGGCTCAAAGATAAGATTAAAGCCAAAAGAGACGCTGTTAATCTCACTTACTCGGGTTGGGTCGCCAATAAGTAATACCTTTTTACCTCGACCAACAAATTCGTCTATGGCCTTAATAGTCTCCTTAGAAAAATCTTTCTTTGGGCAGATAATGATCAGGGCATTGGCATCCGATAGGGAACCTTTGAGTTCCCAGGCACTGCGCTGGAGTTCAATAGTAAAGCCTCGGGAGAGGACTCGCAGAAATAAGACATTAAGTTCTGACAAGCTAAAATTGTTATTATGCGCCAGGTCAACTACTACTTTACCTTTCTTCTTCTCAGGAATACTATCAACAAACTCAACCGGCTCGTAGACTGGGGCAATAATTTGTTCAAACCCTGGCGTTTTCAATTTGGGGACAAAATACCAGCCTTTATAAAAGAACAACCCCTGAGCCAGGATGAAAACGAGCACGCCTATAAATAGGAACCTTAGCCCTTTCATTTAGCTTATCTTTGCTCAATATATAAGTAGTAATAAATGGGTGATAGACCAGTAGAGAGTTTCATAAGGTCGGCTTCAGCGGTGGTTTCAGAAAGGAACCAGCCCCACCATGATGGATAAATCTTTAGCTCCTGGTTTATATCCACCAGTTTGTAATTTCTAACACCGGCAAGTGAAGCGGCTTTTTTCTCGGCTTCCTTATCTGTCCCCATTTTATCAACCAGTCCGAGTTTAATTGCTTCAATACCAATGTAAGCCTTAGCTTCGGATAACTCTACGGCATCAATTTTGAGGCTTTGCCCTCGCTGAGAGACAACGGCTTGAATAAAGGCTTGCTTTACCATATCAAGAGCTCCAAGCCAGTGCCTTGCTGGGCCTCCACTCTCCTTGAAGGGACCAGAGCCTATTACATCCTCTTTCAAATCTTCAGGCTTGGGCAAGAAAACCAAGGCACCTACCCCACCAACCAGTGAAGTAGGTTTGGAGTAGATAAAATGAGATGCCGAAGCAATATAGTAGCCACCACTCAAAGCTCTCCGACCAATAGAGGCAACTACTGGCTTATTCCTTTTCAATGTAACCAGGTTAAGATAGACCTCTTCAATAGCGGCTGCCACTCCTCCCGGACTATCTATCTTTATAACCACACCTTTTATCCGGCTATTGTCATTAGCATAATTTATCATCTTGACAATATCATCTGTCGTCTTCTGATCGACAATAATCCCGGAAATAGTTATGAAACCAACCTGTGGTTGTCTTATAGAAATAGAGGAGATGAGAAAACCAAGAAGTAAACCAAGAAGTATAAAAAGGACGACCGAATATTTTGGGTGGTGCCCCAACTTCTTTATAACTTCAAGTCTATCCCAAATACGACTCACGGCAACTCCAGCAATTTTGACTAATTTTATCATGAATTATCACAAATTGCCAGATAAATCACCAGTGGTTGTTTATAATGTAGTGCGAGGCTAAAGGGTCGCGCTACATTGAAAATAGATTATTATAAACATTCTCATCACCAAAATGTCAGGTGTTACAATACCTTGTTTAGCCCTTCCTTTGCCCACAAGCCTGAGACTATTAGCTTCTGGTCACCGGCGCAAAATGACACCGATAAGCCCCAGAATTAGTCCAGTTGAGCAGGCAATATAAGCAAGAAAGCTTAGTGCAAAACTGGGGGCAATCAGCCGGATGACCATGGAAAAAAGTAACAAGAATCCCCCAATGATGAATGTCAAGCCAACGGTGATCAAATTCAGAGGGTTTAGTATCTTCACTTGCGATAAAGCCAGCACATCACCAGGTGTCCCGGTTTGACTTCGAATTGTGGGGGTTCCTCCTTGTTGCATAGCCTGTGGATAGCGGAAGGACACCGTGGGTGGAAACAGCATCCCGAGGGAGGGTTGAGGAGGCTTGGCGGCTCTCCCGGAGGCACCTCTTTGAAGGTCTCAAGGTTTGCCGCATCAGGATCAGAGATTGCCACAATAAGGGCTCTGGTGTAAGGATGGCACGGGTCAGACAAAAGGCTCCCCACTTCCGTCGCCTCGACCACCTTGCCAGCGTACATTACTAAAACGCGCTCTGAAAAGTAGCGCACTGTGGCGAGGTCGTGCGTGATATAAATTACGCCGAGGTTATGCTGATGCTGTAGTTGTTTCAAAAGCTCGAGAATTTCCACCCGCACCGAGGCGTCAAGCATTGAAACCGGCTCATCAGCCACGATGAGCTTGGGACGGAGGATAATCGCCCGGGCAATCACTAACCTTTGCTGCTGGCCACCGCTGAGCATGTGAGGGAACTTAGACAACAACTCATCGGGGGGCACCAGCCTCACCTCTTCAAGTGCTTCGCGGACACGGCTTTGCCTTTCACGGCTGTTTTTAACCCTATTAACAATAAGAGGTTCTTCCAGGATGCGATGCACATTCATGAAGGATGGGAGTGCTCCATACGGGTCTTGCTGCACATAGCCAACCTGGGAGCAGTACCATTGCCTCTTCTTTATCCCCATGCCATTCAGGCTTTTCCCTTCAAAGATAACCTCGCCCTCGGTTGGCTGGTACAGGCCCAGGATAGTTTTCGCCAGCGTGGATTTGCCACAGCCACTCTCGCCGACCACAGCTATAGCCTCCCCCCGTCTCATGTTGAAGCTCACGCCAGCAACTGCCCGCACAAACCCGGTACGTCCAAAGCCCCACCGCCGAAGTTCGAACCACATGTGCAGACCACGCACCGATAGAAGTGGGCTTTCCTTAACACCTTGTCTCATGCATACCGCCAGCACTTCACCCTCCCCCTGTCGCCACACTCGAAGAAAGGTGGCTCCTGCTCGCATTCGGAAAACCGAAGCTGGCAGCGTGGTGCAAAACGGCAATTCTTCGCCGGATTAATCAGGCTGGCTGGTTGTCCCGGAATAAACTCTGGTTTTCTGTCCTGGCGGAGCCTGGGCACGCTCGCCATGAGCTTCTGCGAGTACGGATGGAGCGGCTCATGGTAGAAGTGTGCCGCATTGCTTACTTCCACAATTTGTCCTGCGTACATAACAGCTACGCTATCTGCCAGCTCGCTGGAGGTAGCTACATCATGGCTGATGAGGATGAAGCTCCTTTGGAACTCTCGCTTGATCCGTTTAAGCATATTTAGGATGTTGGCTTGAGTCAGCACGTCCAGCGCTGAAGTTGGTTCGTCAAGGATGACCAGTGATGGGTCTGCCACTAATGCCATTGCTATTGCCATCCGCTGCCGCATCCCTCCGCTCAACTCAAAGGCGTAGCGCTGGAGAAAATCCAAGGGCACGCCAACAAGGCGGAAAACTTGTTTAGCCCGTTCCTGTGCTTCTGCTTTCTTCACGAGGTTATGGGTCACCAGTGGTTCTGCCACCTGATCGCCAACCTTCACGACGGGGTTTAATGAGTTCATCACCGCTTGTGGCACAAGGGACACCTTAACCCAGCGCACTTCCTGTCGGAAACGTTCCTCCCCCAGCAGCATAACATTGGTTCCATCCAAAAAGACCCCCCCTGTGTAGACGGCGACGTTGCGGGGAAGCAGGCGTAAGATAGCCCGGGCCAGGGAGCTCTTGCCGCAGCCCGACTCGCCAATGACTGCCAGAGCTTGGTTGCGACCAACCTCAAAGCTGACGCTATCCACCACCTGTACAATCCCTCTGGAGGTACGGTAGTGGAGGCACAGTTCTTCGACTCGTAGGAGCACTTCTTCCATCACTCTACCCTCAGTCTGGGGTTGAAGATTCGGTCAAGCGTGTATCCGAGCATGGCAAAGCCGAGCCCGGTCACGATCAGGAAGATGGAGGGCATCACCACCCAGTGGTAGTAGCCCTTATACAGCGCGCCGCTTTGGAAAGCGTCGTTCAACACCTTGCCCCAGGTGGGGAGGACAGGGTCGCCCAAACCCAGGATAGCCAGCGCTGCTTCCAGAAACACCAGAGATGGTATGAGAAGGACAAACTGGGGAACAAGCACAGGAACAACCTTGGGCACCATGTAACGGAAGACGATCCGCAGGTTCCCGGCCCCGTAAGCCCGTGCCGCCTCGATATAAGGTGCTTCCTTCACCTGCAGGAAAATCGACCGATAGACCTTGATGCTGAGGCTGAAGATGCCGAGAAGGACGATTACTCCCAGCATTACCCAGATGCTGCGCGAATAGAATGTCCCCACCAGGATGAGGATGGGCAGCCCCGGCAAGATGGCATTCACCTCAGTGATGCGCTGGATGACAGCATCGACCCATCTCCCGTACCAGACGCCTATGGCGGCTATAATTAAGGTAGTAATAGTTGAGCCAACAGCAGCCAGGAGCCCGAATGCCAGCGCGATTGGTGTCCCCCACAGGAGCGCTATCCATAAGTCACGCCGCCGGTCATCTGTCCCTGCCAGACCCTTCACCTTGCCGTAAACGACAAGCTTGGCATCGATGTCAGATGCCTCCTCAAATACCAGTGCCTCAATGACCAGTTCATAGCGACCTTTCAGCACGATGGTCTTTTTAGTCGGGTCGGCGAACAGGCCTACCTCTGGTAACTGCCCTCGCAGTCTCTCCCTCAGGCGTGGATCAAGCGAGATGCTATAGCGCTCACTGGCTGAGAGGCTGCGCTCTCCGAGCGGTATCTGCCGCCGATCCGGAGTCAGCCAGAACATAGAGACCTTTGGTTTCCACCGGTCGAATCGGGCTTCAAAGAAGAGCGCGAGCTCGCTGGGAAAGTCATCGTACCAGTAGTCGAATGGCATGGCGACCCCTACTGCTTTGACGCCTGCTGGTAACACCTCTACCGATTTGCTCACTCCATTCTTTGTGCTCAGAACCAATGTGTTGGGCAGGTTGGTTCCCGGTAGGAGGTTGACCCATCCTGGCAGAGCGTTTCGGGGGCTTTCGTCCCAGACACCCTCTCCTCCTCGCCACAACCTAATAGCCTCGCCGTAGGGAATGGTGGTTACTGCGTAGATAGCAAGGCAAATAAGCCCAACTATGATGATTATTCCAACAACGGCAGACGGATGCCGTCCTAGTTGTTTTAACCCTTGCCGCAACGCAGTCATGGCTTCCCCTCCCCCCCAACCTTCACTCGGGGATCGACGAGTGCATAGGCGATATCGAGGAGAAAGACGGTGAGCGCCAAAAGGTAGGCGTAGATGACAACAGCGCCCACGATGACCGGGGTATCAAAAGCCCCAATTGCCTGAAAGAGAAGCCGTCCAACCCCAGGCCAGTTGAACACGATTTCGAGGATGATTGATCCAGTCCAGATACCAATAATCCCCAGAGAAAAGGTAGTGATAATTGTGGGCAGGGTTGGTCGCAGGATATACCGCCGCTCAATAGTGCCCGACGACAGCCCTTTGGCTTTTGCCATCTCTACATAGTCCTCAGCTGAGTAGATGAGGAAAAAAGTTCGCCACGAGTAGATAGTAACGAAAATCGCTCCAATCAGGATAGCACTCACCGGCAGGATGAGATGCTTGAGCACGCTAAGACTATATAGCAGCGCCGGTCCAGGGGGCGGTGCTGACACCATACCCCCGAAGGGCAAGACTTTTAGCAGAGCAGCAAAGATAAGGATGAGAAAAATCCCGTAAAACCAGGAGGGCGCTGCCGAGACAGGAGCTAAGGCGACCACTGCCCGGTCAAGAAAGCTGCCATACCGTCGGGAAAGGAAGAGACCAACGAATATGGCAACGAAGAAGAGCAGAAGGTTAGCGGTGGCAAAGAGCAGGAGTGTCGCTGGGAGACGCTCAACCAGAATTAATCGTACTTGTCTCGAGCCGCTATCACTGGTCAGGACTTCAGCGCGCCCAAGAGAAAGCGAGAGGGCATCACTGAGATAATTGAAGCTGCGCAGCATGAATGGCTTGTCCAGCCCAAGGCGCTGGCTCTCAAGGTTCACTTGTTGCTCAATGCGCTTGTGGATCTCACTTGCCGGTAGTGCTTGTACCTGTGGGTCAACAAGGAGACGTGCTCCTACTGCTTCCCGAATTTGAGCAATTCTAATCTTATCGATATGACCACCCATATTAGCAATGACGATGGTAAGATACACGCCTACGACAACAGTTAGGAAGAGGGTAATAGCTCTGTAGAGAGTATATTTTGTAACCCTGCTCAAGGCAGGAGGCAACGCTAAACGCCTTCTCACGGCAAAGTCTTCTAAGGATGTTCCTAAGGTAGCGTCACGAAAGCAAACGACTCGAAGGAAGGAATGCTAACGACTCGAGATGAAACAATCACCTCAAGCCGGTTGGAGCCAACCGGGAGAAGTCTGGTCTGTTCCGAGGTGAGCCTGGTCCGCCATAGTCCGTCCCGAACAACCTCAGCATCCCCCGTGATCGCCAATTCGCCGCGAGCATCAAAGACAAGGAATCTCACGAAGTCCACATCCAGCACCGGGTAGCGCTCGCCGTTAAAGGTGACCTCCACCAAAAATTCAGTATCTGTCCCGATGCGAACCTGGGCTGGTCCCGAGACCTTGAGCTGGGCAATTTTTGGTTTGGTGAAGGCGAGCCACTTCGGCTCTATTTTGAGATATTCCCCCGACCGCCGCAAGACAATGATCTTCTCAACAGGATGCACTGAATGCACATAGAAAGGACCGTTGCCCACCCAGAAGTGACCTCTCTTTCGATACCATTCGCCAAGAGCCTTATACTTTTCTTTAGCCGCCTCGGCACTTACATACTTTCTTAAGGTGTTTGGATAAGGAATAAAACCCTCGGTCTGCGCCCGAACCCGGTGTCGCTCAAGGACAGGAAGGCTGGGACCAGCAATGTAACTCATCCATTCTACCTTAAGTCGGTCTGCCTTACTGGAGGAGAAGGCAAGCTCACGGTTTGTCTCAGCCAGAATTCCGATGGCAAGCATGTGCCACGGCACAGTGGTATAAAAGTAACCGACGGCGCTGGTAGCAATCCATTCCGCATCCAGAAAGATGAGGTCACTATACACCTCAGTTACAAGCGGATTCTCCTGCACGATTCTGGCGCCGCGGAAGTGGCGGATGAACGTCTCGAAAGCTGGCTCTTCAGCCTCATCAAAGAGAGCACTCTCCTTCTTCGCCCGGTCAAAGGTGAGAATCAGCCCCAACACGAAGTCAGCAAGAGATAATCTGGTGCCATCATGCCAGTGCCTTTCATATAGGTCGTCAGCATAATGGATTACCGTTTTTGTTCGCGCCGTCAAGCCGCCGGGATGCACCTCTCTGACGGTAAGGAACCTCTGCGCCACAGGCTCCCAATCAATCCAGGCATCTTGGGGGACTGGAATTGACGGCAGGAAACTCAACTTGAGCCAGTCGTGTGTCCTGGTAACTGGTAGACCCTCCTTCACATAAACTTCAGCCGATTTAATCCGGTGGGACCAGAGGAGTCCCGTAAAAGGATCCGGTAGTACAGCACTGCCGCCGGTGGCGCGGATAACCATGACATCAAAGATCCAGTTCGTGCCGGCGACGGGGTTCCACGGTTCAGTCAGGATACTCGGAGACCCGAACTTAACCGTACCGCCTTCCCTATTGAGAAACCGCAGCGTGTATGGCCAGAGGTAAGAGCCGGAGATGCCCCCGGCTAAGTCGGCTGCCAGGGCAACCTCAGCACGCCGTGGCCAGACGTCGATGGCGTCCACAAGCCAGATGCGCACAGAATCCGTCATCGTTAGCCTTAGCACCTCCGCCATAAGCTCTTGCCTCTCCTGCCATGTGCCATAGTCCCGCCTATGGAGGATATCGGCGATTCTGTCCAGTTCGGGGGAAGGTGTGTAGGCTTGCCAGAGCAACTCTGGTCGACCCCTCGGTGTGTAATAGAAATTGAAGTTGCCAGCCTGGTCCCGACTGATCACAGTGCTGATCCAGCCACCGGTGTAAAGGTGCCAGCGTCCTTCGGCTGGGTCGCTGCCAATCCAGATTGGTGAGGCCTCGGCTGCCCTCTTGTACTGGCGATCGACGACAAAGCCCAGGTCTTCCAGCAATCCGGCTACATAGTCACCAACCTCTCGTCGTTTATCCTCGGGGCGGATCAAAAAGATTAGCTTCACCGGCTCTCCCCGGTAGTGCCATTTCCCACCCACCAAAGTAGCACCCAGCTTCTTCATCTCTTCGGTAATAATCGCCTTTGCCTTCGCCGGATTGTGCCCGTATTTGATTTCCAGAGCGCGGGCGATATGTGCTAATCTCGCATAGTCGGGGAAGGCGGTCGACAGGGGGAAATACCGCACTACCGCCAACCCCCCATATATCTCCTCGGCGATGTAGGCACGGTCAATAAGCCAGTTTATTGCCTCACGAATAGCGGGGATATGGAACGGGTTGAGCTTGCCCGTCTTGGGGAACATTGGACCTACTGGGTTGAACGTCAGTTCTATCGTCGAACCATAAGAAGTTTCATAGCCCATTACCGGAGAGGCTTTGACCCTCAGTACCAGCTCCGGATCCGGAAGGCGGAAACCCCAAACATGCATGTCGCCCGCTTCAAGCATCCTGACCGCCTTAGCCGAGCCAGGCTCTTCGACGAACACTACCTCATCGACAAGGCGGCTCGGCGCTGTCACAGGGGTTGGCACCACTTTTGGGGCGATGGGCAAAGTAATTAGCAAAGGTAAGAGAAACAACAGCACAGCGTAGAACACTATCCAGAGTGCCAGTAAGTTGGTAAGAGCACTTCTCATCTTACGCTTTCCCTAATGATTGCTTCACAGAAGCCATCCCTACCGGAATTACATCTTCAGGGTTAGTATAACATTCTCTTCACTCGAATACTAACTCCTGATTTCACAGATTTTTAGTAGCCTTTCTTCTTGCCAACATTAAGGAGTTAGCCGATTCAGGCTAACTCTTTTGGCTCAGGTTTGAAACAATCTTTGCTGTCTTTTCCGGAATTTTTTCAACAAGCTCAGCTATTGTGGCAGTCCTTTCATCCATTCTCTCAAAAAGTTTCTCAAATCTTCCATCCATTCTCTCAAACCTTTCATCCATTCTCTCAAATAGTTTCTCAAACCTTCCATCCATTCTCTCAAAAAGTTTCACCACCTCCGAATGCTGCTGGTCTAACATCTCTATTACTTCTTGATGTCTCCTTTCTCCCTCCCTATGAATTGTATTCAACATCTCTCTCATCCATTTTCCATTTTTCCAAGTCTGCACTGCAATCACGACTGAAAGCAACATAATGGCAATTCCAAAGATTTCCATCCTATCTCTCCTTTTTTAACCCCATTATGGGTAGCGTCTACCTTCTGCTTATGTCGCCAGCAATAGTCTTAGGTTAAACGATATCTGCCATGGGGATTTTTCTCCCTCCTTTGTCTCCAATAAGTAAAACTAATCCCCCAGCCCGGGCACTCTGCCGTAACGCTTATACCAAGCATCAAAAGTAGCCAACACCTGTTCGGGTTCATCGGTTATGCTGAATAGTCCCAGGTCGTTTGCTGAAATAAAATTGTTGCCTACCAAAGTTTCCTTCATCCACTTGACCAAGCCCTGCCAATATTCACTGCCGACCAGAATTACCGGGAAAGGTCTTATCTTCCCTGTTTGAATTAGAGTCAAGGTTTCAAAGGTCTCATCCAGCGTTCCCCAGCCACCAGGCAGGAGAATGAAAGCTGAAGCATATTTCACCAGCATCACTTTACGGACGAAGAAGTAATGGAAGTGGATGGGGAGGGTAGCATAAGGGTTGGGAGTTTGGTCAGGCAGCTCAATGTGGAGCCCTACTGAAGGCACACCGACTTCTCTGGCTACCTTGTTAGCTGCTTCCATAACCCCGGGACCGCCACCAGTAATTATGGAGAAGCCCCTTTGAGCAAAACCTTGAGCAATTTCTTCGGTCAAACTATATATTCGGTCACCGGGCTTGGCTCGAGATGAGCCATAAATGGTTACCGCCGGTTGGATTTGAGATAGATGGTCAAACCCTTCCACAAATTCACCCATAATGCGGAACATCCGCCACGGTTCTTCCTTAGTCAGTTCATTAATTTCATAGACAGGTGGCATAATTGCCCCCTAACAGACTACCTATAAGTCTTTCACCATATAGACACCGTCTAACCGGTATCCCCATTCCCGGAAGTAATTTCGAGCCCCGATACCACTCAACACTTTTACCCGTCGTGACTGAAATTCTTTCCGGGCAATCCCTTCAGCTTCTTCAAGGAGTCTTCCCCCCAGTCCCTTATGTTGAGCTGCTTCTGGGCGTATTTCTCCCACGGGCACCTCAGGTCCAAAAACATGCAACTCCCGGACGAAGGTCGAGCCATTTACAGGGTTGACCCTTAATCGTAGCAAACCAAAGATAGTTTCGGTGTCATCCTCAAAAGATAGAAATATTTCTTTGCCTCCAGACGCTTCATAGTCAAGTCTTTTTAGAGTAGGTGTGCCTATTTTCCAGCCATCCCGATAGCGATGTCCATATTCCCGGCAGCGGGTGCAGCGGCAGCTTAGTCCCAGCTCTTTCATTCTCCTTTTGACGGTGTCTCTCAGGGAGGAGTCCTTTAAACCAGCAACGATAAACTTACTCGGAATGTCTCGCATCACCCGGGAGATCCGGACATAGCTGGGGATAAGAGTTTTAATTCTTATTATCAGCTCTACCATCTCCTCGTCAGAGTAAGGCTGGTAGCGCTGGTTTTGATACCACCTTTCCAGTTCAGTACCGGTTATGACCAAAGTTGGATACAATTTGAGACCATCCGGTCTGAACCTTTCATCGTCAAAGAGCTGTCGCGACAATTCCAGGTCATGCTCGAGGGTGGAGCCGGGCAAGCCGGGCATCCAGTGATAATAGACCTTGAGCCCCCGGTCTTTGAGGGAGCAAGTAGCTTTAATCACCTCATCTATAGTGTGTCCCCGCCTCACCAGACAGTAAATATTGTTGTCCAGTGTCTGTACTCCCAGCTCGACCCGAGTAGTGCCAAAGTCTAACATCCTCTCTATCTCTGTCTCTCCACACCAGTCCGGTCTGGTCTCAATGCACAAACCAACACAGCGGTGTCCCGCTTTCTCATTGAGTTTTTTGGCTTGTTTCAGGCTTGAGCTGGGGCAGTCGTTTAAAGCATCGTAACATTCTTTTATGAAATGGTACTGGTAGTCTTTGGGATAAGCTAAAAAGGTGCCTCCCATAATGATAAGTTCCACTTTATCGGTAGGGTGTCCCATTTGTGAGAGCATCTTGAGCCGGCTTTCAACCTGCTTTCTGGGGTCGTAGTTAAATGAGTGAGCCCGGAGTACTACCGGTGATTCTGTTGTATAGCTCTGAGGGGCTCCGGGGTAGGTAGGACAATACACACATTCCCCAGGGCAACCTCGGGGTGCCACCATTACGGCTACCGGGGTTACTCCTGATATCGTCCTTGAAATTTTTCGCATTCTGTGTTTTCCTTACACTGAAGTTTATCAAATTTTTGAGTCCTATAGCAATGAAAGACGAGTTTTGAGAAAACCCTCACCTTATTCCTCTCCCTTGGAGGGAGAGGGTAGGTGAGGGTGACAAAATAAACACTCTCCATCGGGAGGAGTATGAAGGAAGTTTTTGACCAGATAGCGGAAAGCTGGTATCGGCTGCGGTACTGGACACGCCTGAGGCGGGAGTTGGAAGAAATAGCCCGGAGGTGGAAAGAGGGAAGATTGCTCAATATTGGCTGTGCCCATGGTCCCGATTTTTTACCCTTTAAAGATAACTTTGAACTCTGGGGGCTGGACTTTTCCCAGGAGATGATCAGGCTTGCCCGGAAATATGCTGGCAAATTCAACTTTAAAGCAAATCTAATAGTCGGGGATGCCATCTTCTTACCTTTCTCCGAGGGCTTCTTTGACTGGGCTATATCCATAGCTACTTATCATCATATCCGGGGAGAGGGGGGGAGAGAAACGGCTTTTTCCGAGCTAAAGCGAGTACTGAAGCCAGGTGGGGAGGCTTTCATCACCGTTTGGAACCGCTGGCAACCCCGCTTCTGGTTTCAAGGTAAAGAAGTCAACATCCCGTGGCGTCTCAAAGATAAGATTGTCTACCGGTATTATTATCTATTCTCCTATGGTGAACTGAAAAAGCTGGTAAGGAGGACTGGTTTTGAAGTAATTACCGTATTTCTGGAAAAGTCTTACCGCTTTCCCCTGAGGACTTTTTCCCGCAATATATGCCTCCTTATGAGGAAGCCAAATTAGATTGCTTCGTCTCCTTCGCTACGCTCAGGACTTTCTCGCAATGACCAGGGATAGTGTCATTGCGAGCATTTACCTTGTGAAAGGGGGGGCAATCTCATTAGGTATCAGGGTTTTTTGGCTCTGACTTCCTCTGGAGTCAGGGATAAAGCTATGGGGATGAAAAGTTCCACCAGTTTGGGGTCAAATTGGGTGCCAGACCCACGCTTTAGTTCCTCTATAGCCTCTTTATAAGACAGAGCCGGGCGATAGGGGCGTTGGGAAATTATAGCCGCAAAAGCATCAGCTACAGCCAGAATCCGGGCTTCTATAGGAATAGTCTCTCCCCCTATTCGTTCGGGGTAACCCTTCGCATTGTAGCGTTCATGATGGTGGAGGATGATAGGTATACAGGGAGCTAAGCTTGATACTTGACTAATTATATCAACTCCAACACTGCTATGGCTCCGCAGGGTTTCCCATTCCTCATTGGTGATTTTGTCCTCTTTATTAAGCAATTCATCTGGGATACCAATTTTGCCGACATCGTGAAGGAGGGCAGCAATGTTTAATATGGCTACTCTATCAGGAGGTAAAGCGGCAGCTCGGCCTAAGGCAACAGCGTAGTTAGTTACAGCCTGGGAATGGCTGTAAGTATAATGGTCTTTGGCGTCAACAGCGGTTACTAAAGCCTGAATAATTTCTAAAATTTCTCTGCTCTTACCGGCCAAAGCTGGAACTAGTTCGGAGGGGATGGTAACTATCTTTGAGAATATACAGGTTTGGTTGCCACTCTGTTTGGCGTAGAAAAGGGCAGTATCAGCAGCTCGCAAAATTCCCTCTCCTGTTGCCCCATCAGCCGGAAAACAAGCCACTCCCAGGCTCACAGTTAAGACAATTTTTTTTATCTCCATCTCACTGGCTATTTTGGTACGCACTCTTTCGGCAACTTCATAAGCCTCTTCGGCAGTTGTCTCGGGCGAGATAATGGCAAACTCATCACCCCCATAGCGAAAGCACAGGTCTATTTTCCTTACTACCTTCTTTATTATCTGACTTATTTCTCTAAGAAGGCTATCCCCGGCTCGATGTCCGTAACCATCGTTATAGTTTTTAAAGTTGTCCATGTCCAAAAACAACACCGAAAAGGGCTTGCCGTAGCGGGAGTAGCGAACAATTTCCTCGGTAAGGCGGTTCTCAAAATAGCGGCGGTTGAATAAACCGGTCAGCTCATCAGTAATAGCCTGCCTTTGAAGTTGCTGGTAGAGGCAGAAATTTTCAATAGCAGTGGCTAACTGACCAGCTAATTGCTCAAGCAAACCGACCTCTCTTACCCCATAAGCCTGAGGTCGTTGACTGCCAATTATCAGCGCTCCAATACCCTCCCCCTTAGATAGTAAAGGCACATAAACGATAGACTTGATACCGTAATTCAGATGAACTTTACCTGTCCAGAATAGGTGTTTCTGTAATAAATCATCCTCAGCTAAGGCTCTTTTAGTCTTGACAACATAGGCTGTAGCTGTCCCTTCCGCCTTTATAACGTCACCTTGCTTCCACAAGTGACAAGCTATAGATGATAGGGCAAAAAAGCGTAGCTTATCGCCCTCGAGGAGAACCACAGACGCCCAATCGGCATCCATCACCTTTCTCAGTTCCTGAGTAAACTTTTTATATACTCGACCAATATCAGGACTGGAGGTAATTATCTGGGTTAACTTGTTAATCAGATTCAATTCTTCTCCCATTCTCCGGGCCTCAGTGTATAGCTGAGCGTTGTGAATCAATACTGCTATCTGAGCTACGATAAGCTGGAGTAAGTTTATGTCCTCCACATCGTAGCTGATCCCTGTCCTGGGTTTGGTTAGTGCCAGAATGCCTGCCACCTCATTGCGAGTTATTAGAGGGAAGAAAAGCTCAATTTGGGCGGCGTCAATAGCTTTTCGCTCCTTTTCCCACAAGCTGCCAAATTCAGGCAAAATATCTAATTCCTCCAGTGTCAGGTATTTGCCCTGCTGCCTCAGCCAGGTAAGAATAGGACTATCCGATTTTAGTATGATTTTAGTAGTTAGCGCAGTTTCAGGAAAAGCGTGACTTAGAATAAAATCTTCGCCATTGGCTTTTTTGATAAAGAGGTAAACGGCTCTGGCACCGAGAGCCTGGTTCACCAATTGGGTTATTTCTTTGCCTAATCCAGCCAGGTCAAGGATACTGGCAGCCTGGCGACTGATGTTTATTGCTGCTTTACGGTAGTCCAGACGTTTGCCATAGAAAAGACGGTCAACTAACTGGTTGATGGCATGCACCATGCCGTACCAGAAGCTGCCTATGAGGAGCACGGTGATTACTATTGCCACAATAAGCATGGTAAAGTTTAACTCAAGACGAAAAACGGAGTGAAGGAGGTAGTGGATAAGAAAATACAAAACTGCGACTAAACCAGCCACAGCACCATAAGCTAAGCTACGCTGGGCAACGAATTTTAGACTAACTAACTCGTATCTTAGCGTAGCATAAGTGAGAATGACAGCATTAATGAGGTTACCAAAATGGACTATGGGATAGCCCCGTGACAAGGGCAATAAATTAGTCGAACTAAAGGCTATTAGGATAATCAGGCTTAGTAATAGGTACCTTATTAAATTAAGTTCCAGCGGGTTAGTAGAGATATGCTGTTTTTTAAGTAAGGAAACCAAGAGCATACCCGCCAGGCTAAGTATAGGGAAGGCTAATAGCCAGATATAAGGACCGTAATCAATGATTATCGGTTTACCCGGGGTAAAGAAAACATGTTTGGGCATATAGTCCAGAGCAGCCAAGGCGATAAAGAGAAAGACAAACCCGTAGCCCCATATAACTCCAAAGTTGCCGGGCTTATAACCGAAGTTACGCACAAAGTAATAATAGTGAGTTGCCATCCACATCATAGAAACAAAAACGAATTTCACCAGCAGGGTTTTAGACTCTACAAAGAAGCTACTGTGAAGGAAGAAGGAAGTCAGACTCCAGATTGTAGCGGTAATTAGATAGAAAGTAAGCAATTTATATATCCGTTGCCAGGGGCGGCGCCGAAGCACCAAAGTGAGAAGCGGAATATAAGCAACTACAGCAATTAACGAAATTATTGAATAAGTAGTCATAGCAATTTTAGGTTGCTGTTAGTATTATCCTTATTATCGAAATTGTCAAGGGGGATAGAAAGAGGACTCGCAATGACAGACAGGGAGTTGCTTAACAGTGTGTAAACGGGGCAATTTGTCTGGTTTCAGTCTATGTGGGTCTGGTAAAATAGCCAGAAGTTATGAATTACATTTTAATCGGTCTTTGCGGGTTTGGGTTTGCTTTTCTTTTTGACTGGATGAGTTTAAAGCGCCTGTCTTTAATTAAACCGGCAACCTGGGTTGTGGCTCTGTTTTTAATCACTTATGCCATTATTAAATTATGCCTTACTGCTCCCAGTACGCTTCCAGTCGTCCCCAAAAACTTGTGACCAGTGGCACCTATGCCTTAGTACGTCACCCCGGAGTGATGTGGTTAGCAATTATTTTTGTCTCTCTCCTTCTTCTTTTCCCGTCTAAAATTCTCCTACTGGCTGCCTTGGTTTGGCTTGGCGTTGATGTGCTTCATGTTTTTATCCAGGATAAATTCCTGTTTCCCAAAGCGTTTGCCGATTATCCCAAATATCGTGCTCAGACCCCTTTCCTTATCCCCACGCGCAAAAGCTTTCGTGCCTGCCTCAGAACTTTTGGCAGACGGGGTATTAGAAAGGAGAATAATTAGGTTACCTTTTCCAGTTCTGAGTTTTTAAGCGCAATTTCTTTAACAGCTACCGAATTAAGGAGCGAATGGAGAACCTTTTCTGAAGGATTAATGTGGGGGACTTTTAAATGGGCTAAATCAGCCCCTTCTGCTTGCCGCCAGGAAGTAAATGTCTTAAAGGCTCCGCTGGGGAGAAAAGTAACCTTTAATGGTCTTAGACCCAGCATCTCTTCCAAGTCTGCATAATCTTTGTCAAGCTTCTTTAGTTGTTCATGGACTGCCATTGCTATTCGGGTTTCAGGAGCCACATAACCATCTTTTAATTCAAGATAGAGATGCAGTTCTGGTGTTTCCCGGACTTCCTTACGCATCGTCCAGTCTTCATAAGGGATACCAGTATTTTCGATGGCTTGCCAAATTACTTTCTCAGTAAGTCGGGTGAACCCAGCGAGGTCAACAAGGTCGTCAGCCCGGCTTTCAAAGGTCATCTGAGGGATATTAATGCCAAGCTTTTTGTTCCGCAAAGAAACTATCCTGAATATATCACCGATCCGGTACCTGATAAAGACGCCCCCGTGGAAATTGGTGATGACATACTTTCCTTTAGCTGGCTGTCAATAAGAAAATTGATAAAGTCGGAGCGGCTCAGTTCACCACGATTTTCGTCTATCTTCTTTATTAGCTCATCGCCTACAATGAGCATCTTTTTCTCAGGCATAGACTCCTTTTTTACTTTTAGGGGGTAGCCCAATATAGCTTCGTCTCTCCAGGACTACCCCCTAAAGTTTGGTAATAAAAGCTTAAAGGGTTACAAATTGTCCGGTGTTCTAAATTCTAAGGCTTCCAGGGCGCTATCTATGCTTTTAAGTAATCGGGAACCTTTTTTGGTTAGCCGGTAGCTGAAATTCGCCGACTCTAAGCCCATCGGCATTACTTCAATATTAGACCGGCGGCGTTTCATCCCTTCCACCCCCTTGTTCGCTACCTTTAGCACTTTTTCCTATGACTATACTAATACCATCTCATAGGAAAATTGCCAATAGGGTTGACTAAAAATTAGGCTAAGGATTATTGTCTCCGAAACAGGCTGAAGAACCTGTCCTGGTACTCTGAGAACAGCCCCCAGCGCTGGAGTTCGGCGACTAATTTAGGTGCCTGGAACAAGTCCCGTTTAACTTCCCGGAAAAGCTCATCAATGTAGCGACGAGCATCCCGGGGAATTCCAGCCTCATCTATATTCAATAGCCCGCTTCTCTCAAGCTCGGCAATATTGCTGTAGAGTGACCTCCGGGTCAGTTCGTAAGTAAATTTAAGCAGAGATACATCCCATAATTCTTCGACACCTTTAATGATAGCACTGACGGGATCTCCTTGGCTGTCTATTTGAGCATTAATCTTGTCCATTATCTGCCGTATGGGTTCGGAGACAATGTTCATCTGCCTTGGTTCATTCTTGTATCTATAAAAGACCCCTGGTTCATTAGGGTATTTTTCCGCCATTATTTCGATGAAGCGCCGGGCTTGCTCGGAAAATCCTTCCAGATGAATAAGATAAGACGGAGTAACGATTCTGGGGCGTTCAGCGATTACCCTCCCTTCCCTGACCACATTTACCACTTCAGTCAACTCAGTAATGAGATAGTAATAAATATTAGTGGTGCCGAAAGTAGCCAGACTTTGCTTCGGGGGGCGAATTACCTCAGTATGGGCTAAGGCGTGTTGAATTTTATCATCAATTTCCATAGACAATTCCTAAATAAATAGCTTGACTGCCTGAAAATTCCGTTCTACGTTCTGCTTGCCTCGGACGATGGCGCCAAATTCGGTACTGTGACCGGTGACCAGGTATTCCACATCAAGCTCCGATAGCCGGTCAATACTTTTCTTAAGCTGGGAAAGGCTACCACCGGGAAAGTCCGTCCTGCCAATACTACCATAGAAGACTACATCGCCAGTTATCATGACTTTGTTTTCTTGCCAGTAAAGACAAACTGAGCCTGGGGAATGCCCGGGAGTCAGCAGAACCTGGAGATTGACTTTGTTCTTTGTTCCCAAACTCAAATTACCTTCTTTGAGGTAAAAGAAAGGGTTAAATTGGGGGACTTTAGCTCCAAACATAGTGTACAATCTTTCACCTATGGTCCGGTGGTATTCGTCTTCCTCCTTAGATAGGGTAACTATGGCTTGGCTTCTCCGGATAAGGGCTTCATTGGCTTGACAGTGGTCAGGATGGGTGTGAGTATTGATTATTAAACCTATATCTTCAATTCGAAAACCGTCCTTTTCAACGGCTTTAACCAGAGTATCAAGGCACGGCTCTCTGAGTTCGTTAATAGTATGTCCCGGGTCTATAATTATATGAGGATGTTCACCCCTCAACACATTAGCCAGGAGGTAGGTGTTACAGTTATTGCCCCTTCCCTGCCAGATATAGCAATATAAATTATCGGCTACCTTTACTGACTGGTAGAGCGGAGGGTAAACCATAATTTTGAATCCGATACGATTATAAGGTAAAATTTGCTGAAAACCAAATCAAAAACATTGTCAAGCTGCGGTTCTACTGAGATTGATTACTAATTCCTAACCGTCATTGCGAGGAGCATACCGACGAAGCAAGCCCAGGGATTGCCACGCTTCGCTCGCAATGACGACTGGACAATTGCTAAACAACCTCGGTTCTACTTAAGAGGCAACATGGGGGAGATTAAAAGCGCCTGGGAGATTGCCCAACAAAAAGCAGAGAAGTTGGGTAAGCTGTCTGCAGAAGAGATAAGAAAGGAGAGGGAAGAAAGGGCTAATTCTATGGGTAAAGCCTTAGCCGAGAAATACCTTGTCAAACCTGATTTAAGAGAACTGACTGAGGCGCTGAATAGCCATAAAGGTGAAGAAGGGGAAATAATAAGGCAAGCGACAGTTACCTGGCTGGTAGAAGCTATTGAACTGAAGAGCCAGGGTAAATTAAAAGAACTCAGCCAGAGCCTTTTTATCCTTGTGCCCGGGGAAGAAATTCATGGCATCTGGAGAGAGATAGAATGTCTTTTTGAGGAATACAGACAAGCCGAACAGACAGTAAAGCAGCAAATAGACAGAGCGGGGAGAGAGACGCTTCATCAGCTCAGGATTTCAGGCACCGCTATCGCTGAAATTAACCCTCAAGCTAAAGAGAAATGGCGAAAAGTTCTGGATGAGTTTTCCCGGCCCTTTCAGGAGAGACTGTACGGACTGAAACAAAAGTTACTCCAGCGGTCAATTTCATCCTTTACTCCTTCTAAGAAGCTTCAGGGTAATTTCGAAAGATAAGGACACTATTATGTCCGCCAAAGCCGAAGGAGTTGGACACAGCTATTTCAACATTAGCTTCTCTGGCTAAGTTAGGGACATAGTCAAGGTCGCATTCAGGGTCAGGACGGGTGAGATTTATTGTGGGGGCACCACTTGATGGTTAATAGCTAAAACACAAATAATTGCTTCAAGGGCGCCAGCAGCTCCGAAAAGATGTCCGGTCATGGATTTAGTCGCTGAAATAGGAACAGAATAGGCTTGCTTTCCCAAAACAGTTTTAATCGCCTTTGTCTCAGCCCTATCATTAAGCCAAGTAGCTGTACCATGGGCATTTATGTAATCGATGTCTTCCGGGATTACTCCGGCTTTGTCTAATGCCAGACACAAAGCTCTGGCAGCGCCCTCCCCATTTTCGATCGGGTGGGTGAGGTGGTAGGCTTCTGCGGTCGCTGCATAACCTACAATCTCCGCCAGAATAGGAGCACCACGCTCCAAGGCATGGCTAAGCTCTTCTAATATTATGATAGCAGCTCCTTCGCCTAATACCAAGCCATCTCGTTCCAGATCAAAAGGTCGACAGGCTTTTTGTGGTTGGTGATTATGGTGTGACAGAGCCCGCAAAGACTCAAAAGCAGCCACACACAGGGGTACAATAGGTGCTTCAGTGCCACCAGCAATTATGACTTTGGCACCACCATAAGCGATAATTCAAAGGCTTGACCAATAGCATCGCTACTGCTGGAGCACATAGAGGAGACAGCAAAATTAATACCCTTGGCTCCAAGAAGAAGAGAGAGTTGAATAGAAGGAGCATCACAGGTCATGGTGGGCGCCAGGAATGGACTTACTCTATCCGGGCCTCTATCTAAAAGAAGCCGGTGTTGTTCTGAAAGGATAGCTAAACCAGCAACACAATTACCAAGGATGACACCAACATCGTCACTATTATCGGAGTTGATGGTGAGCCTGGCTTGCTCAATAGCTTGCTGGCTTGGCAGCAACCGCAAATTGAGTAAATCTGTCCATATGTCGACCATCTTTACGGCTTATATAGTCCGTTATTCGGAAATCTTTTACCTCCGCAGCAATTTTTGTTTCAAAAGGTGCCGGATCAAACAAGGAGATATAATCAACCCCCGATTTACCTGAAATTAGTGCTTGCCAGGTTTCAGACACACTCAAACCTAACGGGTTAGCTGTGTTTAACCCGGTGATCACAACCCGATTCTTTCTGGGGATTGCTTTAGCCATTGTTTGTGGATGTAAGCTTTAAACACAATTTTGATACCCATGGATTATAAAGAGAAGTGATTTAGTTATAGAACTTTGTTCTATAACTAAGTTTGTCATGGAGGGGGTAAAGCCAGGTTAGCGGGTATAGCCAATGCCTTTTATCTTCAGGCGATTTCCGGTTAATTCGGCAACAGCCCCAAATTTGCCCAGGATATGCTCCACCAGCCACAAGTTAGCTTCCACATGCTCCGTAAGGGAAGGTATGATATATTCCGTTATGCCGTCAGCTAAAGCGCCATAAATTATTAACTGGTCGGCTAAGTATCTATCCACTGTTGCCTTAGCTCTTATATCCTGAAGGAAATTGCTGGCTACATAGTTGCCAATGCTTTCAGCTCGTCTCCCTTTTCTGCCGGCTTGGTCAAAACCGAAGCGGCAATTTCCAGCTTCTGCCCAGATTGCCAGAGCGGCACCTGCGTGAAGAGCTGTGTCATCATAAATAGCTTCTATCCGGACCTGATAACCCTGGTTTCTTAACCGGCGGGCACATTCCTGCGCCATTCGGTCGCTAACCTTAGCTTGTTTGAGATGAGAAGCCAAGGCAATACCTCTTATTTCCTTGATTTCCCCCGCCTTAAGGGGTTGCAGGGGCTTAATTTTAACTTTGACCGGCTCTACCTTCACCCGAATAATGCCACCTCCAAGTTCAGCGTAGCCCGGTCGTTCAATTGCCACCTCAGCTTGAATTCCCATCTTGGCTAAAGTCGGTAAAAGAACATGCTGTATATGATAAGCCGAAGGGGCGAAGTCTTGAAAAAGCCCGCCGACAATGCGGAGTGTGGTTGCTTCTGGAGCAAAACAGGCTAAAGGCAACAGAGTCATGGCTAACATGGTTGTTGAGCCACCGGTACCGATATCCCAATTATAGGAGCCTCCCTTTATTATTTTGCCTGGTTTATACCTTATCTCCATAGAGCCCACCTCAGCTCCGGTTACTGTTGCCTGACACATATCCTGACAGGCTAAGACTGCTTGGTAGTGCTGTGGTCGCAAGCCCGGCTTTTCCCGCTTAGCCCGAATATTCCACATATGAAGCTCCTCGCCAAGCATAGTCGCCAGACTCACCGCGTGGCGAAGGAGAGTGCCACTGCCTGATTTGGCTGAACCATCTAACTCTATCATCTTGACTCTATTGAATTACAACGCTACCTAAGTTAAACTTTTTACACCTTGCTCAAACCAAAGGTCAAAATAAGGGGCGTATATACTACGGCTTTGACCAAACTTTTTCTGGATGCCGGCTTTTCCATAGTCCAGCCGTCAGCCGCTATTTGTCAGCGTTTTCACCTCCTACCTGACTCAGAGTTAGAGCAGGTATCCATATACGATGGAGAAGACGTGCATTCTATTATAGTGGAAGGAGACGGGAAAGGGGTAGAAGAGATAATGGAGGTCTTAGGGCGAAATCTCCTTGATATTGCGGTTAGACCAGCTTCATCCCCATTCCAGCCAGGGCAAAAGTGGCCGGGGACAAAACTTTCCTGGCAGGAGTTTGTAGCCAAGTTCAGTACCAAAGTTACCTTTACCCTTGAATTTCCTTATGCTGCTAAAGCTACTCTTGATGCCTTACGAGGTGAGGTTACCCCTACCCTTTCCCAGCACCATCTTCTCAAGTTAATAGATGCCCAAAAAGTAGATGAGGCGGAAGCCAGTTCAACCTCTCTTCTCGAAATGGCAAAAAAGCTCAAGCAGGAATTGATTTATGAGCATTATCGTTTGGGGCGAACAATTATAGTGGAGCATGTTTTACTTGAGGGTAAAGTGGTGGTGATGAAAGGTAAATTAGCCGAGTTTGACCCGGAGTCGGGGTTAGCTATTATTAAGCGGAGTTTCAGCGGTATGGGAAAATATGATGGGCTTAATCTTCTTCAAGAGCCCGGGGATTGGGGTATTATAGAGGTCAAGGATGGTTCTTGGGTTTGTAAGCGCTCCTACTATCGCCGATCTGGTGACCTGATAGGGGAAATCTACAATATAAATACTGGAATTGAACTATATCCGGATAAAGTGCGTTATCTTGACTTAAAAGTAGATGTTGTCCGTTGGGCAGAAGGTAGAGTCAAGATGATAGACCGACCCGAATTGTATCAAAGTGTCAAAGATAAGCTTATAAGGCAGCAGTTAGCCGATAAGGCGTTGGGGATAGCGGAAGATTTAAGGCATTCCTTGGAAAAGGGCTGAACCCTTTTATATTTCTGTTGACTCATCCAGCCTTCAAAATAGGCTTTGCCCTTTCCACTTTTGTTGTTATAATATTCCTTGCTGGAGGCAATGAGTAATGTTTTATAAAGAATGGCTTCAGTCAATTGGGAAACTATTGAGTATTCTTGCCATTATGGCAGGAGCTATTACTTTCATCACCTTCGTTAATAACTGGCTTAATCTATCCCGCCCTGAACAGTTTACATTATGGACTGCCGCCTGTTTAGCCTTATTGATCTTGGCAGGCATGGATGAGTTGGGGAAAAAGTTAGGAAACAAGATAGATGGGATAGGAAGCAAGATAGATGTCCTGCCAGAAAAGATAGCTTATAGCTTGGCTAAGATATTAAAGCTTTCTACCCAAGAGCCCGGTAATTCCTCAATTCCTGAACCTCCTGATCTGGGAAAGCCTGATAATGATTATGTTCCTAAATCACCTCACCCGAAAAAACCAGGTGATGAGGAGCCAAAACCGTCAGGTAAGGGTGCTATTGTTGGGCAATGTTTGGTGGTCTTATTGGGATAGCTATCGGCGGTCCAGTGGCAACCATTTTATGTGCAATTGTAGGGATGCTTATAGGAAATAAAATAGAGTATGATAGTTTAGTCAAAAGGGCTAAAAAGTAAGTGGATTATCTCAGGGGCAGGGTAGGGGAGGTTAGGTCCTTTGCAGCCACAACTAAAATGCCTGAAGTTCTCTACTAAACCACTCCAAGTAATCTTTACTACCGGCGACCACCGAGAAAGCTAAAATTTCTGGTACTTCATAAGGATGAACCTCTCGAATTGCTTTTTCAAGTCTCTGGTAAAGGTCTTTCTCGCTTTTAATAATGCACAACCACTCTTGTGCAGTTTCAACCTTACCTTTCCACCAATAGGTGCTATTTACCGGTCCAACTATCTGGACACAACCAGCTAATCTTTTTTCTACTAAGACTTTGGCAATTTTCTCCGCGTCCTCCCTCTTTTCCAGAGTTGTGACAACTTGAATATATTCTGTCATTTCAACCTCCCATGAGCGCACAGTTTTGTCAAGCCTGCGCACCCTTTTTATTTTTTAC
>DYGU01000014.1 GCA_020724525.1 Dehalococcoides mccartyi | reverse complement strand
GTAAAAAATAAAAAGGGTGCGCAGGCTTGACAAAACTGTGCGCTCATGGGAGGGTGGCAAAATGGAACAGAGAGAGATAAAGGTGCTAAGAAAGGAAGAGGGGTATGCAGTACTTGAGTGTGGCCTCTGCGAGGGGACAGGTGCCGATCCCGTAATCGGCTTCGGCAAGTGTCCTGCCTGTGGTGGAAGGGGAACCATTCGGGTCAGGGAGCCCTATGTCCAGTGTGGTTACTGTAGCAGCGAAGGCATCCATCGTGATCGCCGCGGCTTCCCCCGTCGCCTTACCTGCTCTGTTTGCTCCGGGAAGGGCGTAGTCAGCGTGCCTGGTGAGACAAAGACCTGTCCTGCCTGTCAGGGTTCAGGTAGAACTCTGACGGATGAGTTCGGGCTTCCCTGCGCTATCTGCTCGGGCAAAGGTGTGGTGCGTGCCTGATAGCTATTTGCCAGATGGGCAATTTTACTATACCCTCTTCCGAGGACAAAAATGGAAATTGTTACTGAACTAACAAAACAATTTCCAAGGAGGTAAAAGATGACACAAAAAGTAAGAGCAAAACTGCGACCACGGCGGGTAATGCCAAAGATTGAGGTCGAGGTAAAGCGGGCGGAGGTGAAATGTGCCTTTTGTGAGGGCACCGGCAAAGACCCTTTCGGAATCATGTCTCACCTTTCTAATTGCTGCGTCTGTGGCGGTAAAGGTAAAGTCCGGGTAATAGAGCCTTATGTCCCCTGCCGTGCCTGTGACCAGACAGGGGTCCAGCCTTTCACCAGGCTGACCTGTCTTGCCTGCTACGGCACAGGGGTGATAACCGTAGGAGAGCCAACGGAGACATGCCCGGCTTGCTTCGGCACAGGCACCAAGCGCATTAATGGAATTTATCTCCACTGTTTACGCTGTAAGGGCGCAGGCGTGATCTCCAAAAAAGAGGCATGAGTGTAATAAGTCAAGGAGAGCCCGATGAAAAAAGAAGACAAAGAGTTTGATATCTCCGATGTGCTTGGGGGGACACTGAATATCTTCGGCCTCAAGATAGACCTGGCCAAGCTTCTTTCCTCACCTGAGGATGTAAAAGATCGGCTTGAGGAACTGAGGGAGAAGCTAAAACAAGCCGGCGGGAAGGAAGTTTTGAGTGATGAGGAGTGGCGGAGGGGGGGTATAAGTATCGGCGGGCACTTTCACACTCGTGGCATTCTGGGTGATGCTGAATACCATATTGGAACAGTTTCACGACCAAGACCACAGAAAAGGGTAGAAAGAATTCCCAAACCTCCTGAGGCCGTCAAACCGCCTGTTGATATTTTCGACGAGGCGGGAGAAATCATAATCGTAGCTGAGGTTCCTGGTGTGGACATGGAAGACCTGAAGCTGAAAATCGAAGGCGATGTCCTTCAGTTATTAACAAAACCTACCGCTCAACGGAACTATGGAAAGGTGATCAAGCTACGCACTGAAGTAGACAAGGAGAGTTTAAGGGCAACTTGCCACAATGGTATCTTAGAAATTCGACTGCGCAAGAAGTCCGGTAGCTAAAGAGAAAGAGAAATGGTGGTTGATATTGATGAGAAAAGTCTGAAACATGGTCTACTCGGGCTGGTTGTGGCCCTTGTTGAAATAATAAGGGACGCCCTCAAACTCCAGGCAATAAGAAGAGTGGAGGGTGGAAGCTTGACTGAAGAGAAGATAGAAAGGCTGGGGCAAGCACTTATGGACCTTGACCTCGCCATCGAAGAAATAAAGAAAGAGCAGGGAATTAGTGAATCTGTAAAATCGGTCAAGGATGGTCTGGATGATATAGTCGACGATGTCCTTGACAGGATGGTAAATCCCGAAAGATGGCAGGAGGAGGAACTGAAGAAATTCAATTGAGTGAAGCTGAAACGAATGCCAAAGAAAAAGGCATTTACCTTTATTGTGTTGCTGATGCCGAGGAAAGCATAAGCCTCGGGGAAATTGGGATAGAAAACAGCGAAGTCTACACTATTGCTTACAGGGATATTTGTGCCGTGGTCCATAGTTGCCCCGCCGAACCATATAAGTCAGATGACCAAGAGGTAGTGAAGGCATGGGTATTGAGGCATCAGAAGGTGATTGATACTGCCTGGGAGAAGTGGGGCACTGTCCTCCCCTTCGGCTTTGATACCATAATTAGAGCAGAAGCAAGGAGCGCTGAGGAGAATACGCTTAACTGGCTAAAAGAGGACTATGAGAACCTTAAGAAGAAAATAGAAAAGGTAAGAGATAAGGCAGAATATGGCGTCCAGGTCTTCTGGGATCCAAAAATCATCGCCCAACACCTCACCGAAAGCAGTCCTGAAATCAAGAGGTTAGAGGCGGAAATCAGGTCTAAGTCGAAGGGATTAGCCTACATGTACCGGCAAAGGCTGGAGAACCTCCTGAAGAAGGAGATGGAATTTAAGGCGGATGAGTGCTTTAAGGACTTTTACAGCAGGATAAAGAAACACGTTGACGACATTCGTGTGGAAAAGACAAAAAAGGCGGACCAGGACTTACAGATGCTCATGAACCTATCCTGCTTAGTCTATGTAGATAAATACAGGGAGTTAGGCGAAGAACTGGACGAAATCAATAAAATGGAGGGATTCTCGGTTCGCTTCACCGGTCCCTGGCCGCCATACAGTTTCACTTAATGACAAATTAAAAATGACAAATGGTCAATGAATGAAAAAATTTATGACATTAAAAGATGTCTTAGATTTGCTGTTAAGATTGTAAGTTTTATAGACAGGTTACCTAAGACTATTGCTGGCTATGAAATAGGAAAGCAACTTCTTCGAGCTGGTACTTCGATAGGTGCGAATATGGAAGAGGCAGATGGAGCAGTTTCTAAGAAAGATTTTGTTAATAAGATAGAATTGCTAGAAAAGAAGCAAGAGAGTCTAATTATTGGCTTAAGGTAATTGATTTATCTAATTTATTAAAGAAACAGGATGATAATGAAGAATTAAAGTGGTTATTAAACGAAAGCAAAGAGTTAATGAAAATACTGAGTTCTATTATCGGAAAAACAAAGATAAATCAATAAGTTTCAGTTTTTCAATTTGTCATTAGGATTTACTGAGCGAAGTGAGGGAAAATGGAGCCGACACGAAATTCACACGCTACCCTGGTTGACCTGCTGGACAGGGTGCTGGACAAAGGTTTAGTCCTTTACGCAGATATCATTATTTCCGTTGCTGGCATCCCCTTGATCGGGGTTAACCTGAGAGCCGCCTTGGCCGGAATGGAGACCATGCTAAGGTATGGCGTGATGACGGAATGGGACGAGCGCACCCGCGCCTGGGAGCAAGAACACAGAAAGCAGAAACAGCTTTCAGCCACCTTGGGGGAGGAAATCATCCTCGAGATGTTTGGCTCTTATCACTATAGCCAAGGGATATACACCGCCTGGAGGCTGGGACGTATCTATTTGACCGACAAAAGACTAATTCTATATCACCCAAGCTTTGAAGAAGTGCTCTTTGAGACACCTTTGAAAAAGATAAAAGGATTGGCAATAGAGAGAGAAGAGCGAGAAAACCTCTGTCTCTTGCTCAAGGGGGGTAATATTGCCCGGCTGCACGCTGTAGACATTCATGAACTGAGACAAGCTGTGGAAAAAGAAATGTCTAAGTTGGGAATTGCCTGGCAGGAAATGCCGATTCTTCTAAGACAGGACAAAAGGGCAGCCAGTTTCCTCACCGATGGCGAGGAGATCACTTGCCGAGGGAAAATGTGGCATTTAATGAAAACCCGCGGAATCTTAGGCGAAAGTTGGCAGCCTGGCCACCTTTACATCACCAACAAAAGATTATTGTGGTGGTATGATTTTGAACAAAAAGTGGTCTTTGAAGTGCCCTTAGACAAGATTGTCGCCTCCACCGTGGAACGGAGAAACCTCAGTACTGTGCTCACCCAAAGGAATGTCCTTGACGTCATATATCAAAATGACTTTGGGAAACAGGTAGCTTCCTTTTCTGGGGATGAATTATGGCAATGGGAAAAGACACTTAATCGAGTCGCCTCACAGCCAGGCATTGCTTCAACTAAGGAGATAGACACCTGCCCTCAGTGTGGTCAAGAGGCCCCGGTTAGGGAGCTTCTGGAGAAGGGGTGCGCCAGGTGTGGCTGGGTAAGCCCGAGGCTGAAAAAGGAAATACGCCAGGCGGCAATCTCAGGCTGATAACGGGGAGTTTGGTGGAGGGGCGAAATTCAATGTCAAAGGTAGTGGGTATTGACCTTGGGACTACTTTTTCAGTGGTCGCTTATCTGGAAAGGGGCCGACCGATAATCATACCTAACGCCGAAGGCGGTCGGCTCACACCATCAGTCGTCGCTTTCCTAAAAGACGGAAAGCGACTGGTAGGGCAACTGGCTAAACTCCAAGCTATCGCCAACCCGGATGGAACTGTGTTCTCCATAAAAAGACGTATGGGGCGGAGAGCTTACCTTGACCTTGATAATCTCAGCAATGACCGGGAGGTTATCCGGCAAATCAAAAGGCGCATGGGCTCCGATTATTGGGTTAGGTTTGAAGACAGAGAATACACCCCTGAGGAAATATCAGCCATGATTTTGCAAAAGGTCAAAACAGACGCTGAAAATTACCTCGGCGAGAAAATTGAGAAAGTAGTGATCAGCGTCCCTGCCTATTTCAACATAAGCCAGCGTCAGGCTACTATAGATGCTGGTACCATTGCCGGTCTGGAAGTGATGCGAATCGTTGATGAACCTACCGCTGCCGCCCTTGCTTACGGACTTGACCTGGAGGACATCCACACTATCCTGGTCTGGGACCTCGGTGGCGGCACCTTTGATGTTTCTATTCTGGAGCTTGGGGAGGGGGTCTTTGAAGTTAAAGCAGTAAATGGCAATACCTGGCTTGGCGGAGATGATTATGACCAAAGGGTAGTGGACCACCTGGCTGACAAGTTCCAGCAAGAATATGGCATCGACCTGCGAGAAAACAAGATAGCTTTACAACAGCTCAAGGAGGTCGCTGAGAAGGCTAAGCTCGAACTAACGGATCGAGAGATTACCCGTATCAGGATATCCTTTATCGATGCCGGTGGGGAGACCCCTGAGCACTGGGAAACAACTCTAACCAGGGCAAAGTTTATAGAGCTGACTGAAGATCTACTTCAGAAGATGGTCGGCCCCACTAAACAGGCGCTGGCTGATGCCGGACTGGAACCTGAGGATATTGACCGGGTGATCCTGGTGGGTGGAGCCACCAGAATGCCCGCGGTAAGGGAGCTTGTCCAGCAACTTATGGGCAAGGAGACTTATAAGGATATCCACCCTGATGAAGTGGTGGCTATGGGGGCAGCTATCCAAGCCGGCATTCTAACCGGGGAAATAGAGGGAAAGGTATTAATATATTAATAGATGTTACTCCCCTATCTCTCGGCGTTGAGACCCAGGGCGGGATATTCACCAAGATCATCGGGCGCAATACCACAATCCCTGTCTCGCAGGGTCAGATCTTCACCAATGCCACCGATAATCAAACTTCCATGGATATCCATGTCTTGCAGGGTGAGCGAGAAATGGCTATGTATAATATGACTTTGGATAAATTTGAATTGACCGGTATCCCTCCCCTACCTCGTGGGGAAGCTCGAGTTGAGGTAACCTTCGATATCAACGCCGACGGTATTCTCCGTGTATCGGCTCGGGACTTGTATACAGACAACTTGCAGAAACTGAGGATTAGCCCCCGTTTTTATGGGCTGTCCAGAGAGGAAATCAGCCGTATGCTCGAGGAAGCCCAAAAGTATGCCGAGTCGGACAAGAAATCGCGGGAAGAGGTCGAGATAGGAATCAAGGCCGATAATATGGTTCGGGCTGCCCGGCAGACTATTGAAGAAGTCGACTTAAATGTGGATTCATTCTTAGTCGACGATGTCGAGATAAAAATACTGGGGGTACAAACTGCTCTGGCTAATGGAAATAGCCAGCAGATCAAAGCGACGACGGAAGGACTGGAAAAGGCAGTCAAAGCCCTTTACCGCGAAACAAAAGATAAGAAACGAGAGATGGCGAAGGGGTTGGATAGGACTCAGGATAGGTCGGCTTAATCAGATTTAGGAAATACCGGATAAGAAATGTCCTTTATTTAAGGGAAAAGAGTATGGGACTGGGGAGTATCAAAAGCAGGTATGAGGGCACCAGAGAGCTGTCAGGGGGAATTAGACGAGCCATCGACCCAGGCTTAGCCAGTGATGAGCAAGTTATCCTCCACTCGCAAGGTGGCTATAAAGATAATATGCGTTCAATCTGGAAGCTTGGCCGTTTCTATCTTACCAACCACAGGCTACTCTTTTTCGTTCCCTCAAGGATCATATTTGAAACGCCTCTGAGTAACGTAAGGGAGATTAGGGTGGAACAACAAAAATATATTGCTGGCAAGATAAAGGACACTATTGCTATGAAATACCAGAGCCCAATAACTCAAAGACAATCAAAAGCCTGGATTATCATGCCTGACTTGGAACTCTGGAGAAAAGAGCTTTTTGAGAGGGCATCGCTCAGAGTCAGCGAAGAATCCCTGAATAGGGTGATGGAAGAGCTCGACTCTGTTAGCAGGGAGATTGTGACTTATCTTTGGGAAAATCGCTATGCCACCATCAGCAAACTCGCCGATTTAGTATCAGCTCCCAATCACATGCACGTTCTCCTTAAAATAAGGGACACTATAAACCCTGTTGCCAAAAAGATAACTGGTAATCCCCTCCTGTTATTTGAGAGGTCAAAGCTCGACCCCGACACGGGCAAGAAGGTTTTGTTCAGCTGGTGGCTGGTTGTCCCTGCGGAGGTTAGGCAAAAGGAGAAAGAGCCACTCCTGGATATCTTCGATGAGGGGGACCATATACAGGTCGTTACCGAAATTGTGGGTGTAGCCGAGGAGGATATCAGCATCAACGTAACGAAGGATATGCTTACCATCTCTGTTAACCGCCCGGACAAGAGCTATTGCGAAGAAGTTGCCCTTCCCGCTGAAGTCAATCCTAACAGATGCACGAGATCCTATAGCAACCACGTTTTAGTAATTAGGCTGGAGAAGCTTCCCAGTGACCTACTCTGAGGAGATTATCCCATTGTTAGTTGCCGGCTAATAAACACAGCCCTATTTTCGCTCGCTAAAGTAGCCGCCCCTCCTCGTCACAAGCACAGCCCCTGACAATCCAAAATTTCCGCTCAAGAGGTTGTTTACCAATGCTTATCCACAATCCTAAACAAAGCAGAGAAACTCTCACCTACCCTCTCCCTTCAAGGGAGAGGGTAGGTGAGAGTGACAAAATAAGCACTCTCGCGCTCAAAAAGTATTGACATATGACTAAACATGTGTTATAATAAGGAAAAGGTTGGGGGATAAATGTCTATGGAGGACAAGGATATCAAGAACCTCCGGCTTGAGTTTGGGCTATCACAGGAGAGGTTTGCCCGGCTCCTCGGCGTCTCGCTTCAGACGGTGAGGCGCTGGGAAGCCGGCCTCACCAAGCCTTTGCCCATTATTAGCCTTAAGCTGGAGGAACTACAGAACCAAGTAAGTAAAGCTCAACGAAAAAAAGGAGGTGTTCCGATGAGTGAAAGACGAAAGAGGCCTGGAGAGCCAGTTGAGTTCAGTCTTGGCGGGTTATTTAAAGGGATTGGTAGTCTCTTTGACCTCATCTCCAAAATGACTGAGGAGAGGAAAGAGGAATATACCCGAACCGGTGAGATTAAAGGTTTAGGCGACAAGCTTAAAGGGGTATATGGTTTCAGCATAAAGATGGGACTGGGAGGAAAGCCGGTTATCGAGCAGTTCGGCAACATTCGGGCAACGGAGGAGGGCACAGTGGTGGCTGAGGTCCGTGAACCGTTAGTCGATGTGCTCGATGAAGGTGATCAGCTGGTAGTAATTGCCGAACTTCCTGGTGTCGAAGAGGATGATATTCATCTGGAGGCAAAGGAGGATATCCTGGAGCTAATGGCCGAGGCAAAGGATAGAAAATACAGCAAAGAGGTCCTACTGCCCTACCCGGTCGACATCAATACTATGGAATCCTCCTACAGGAATGGAATCCTCGAGATAAAGCTCATGAAAAAGAAGTAAAAAATGGCACAAACGGAGACCAAAACTTTGACCCTAAGGGTATCAGAGGCGCTGGCCAAGGATGTCGGCAGGGGAATAGCCAGGATCGACCCTAAAGATATGGCGAAGATTGGAGCCATGGTGGGGGACATCGTCCAGATTACAGGCAAAAGAGCCACGGTAGCTAAAGTTATGCCAGCTTACGCCGAGGACCGGGGCAAAGAAATTATCCAGATAGATGGTATTACCCGTGAAAATGCCCAGATAGGTCTGGGCGAAAAGGCACAGACCCAGAAAGTGGACTATAAGGCTGCCAACACAGTAATCTTGGCTCCTATAACTGCTCAAGCAGCCCTAAAGGAAAGGGATACCAGATATATTGGGAGGTTACTCGAGGGATTGGCGGTGACTCCCGGAGATAAAGTAAGAGCTACTCTATTTGGCACCCGGTATCAGGAATTCTCTATAGTTGATACCAGTCCCAGGGGAGTGGTCATCATCCATCCCATTACCAACATAAAGATAAAAGGGGAGAGGGTTGGAGAAAAAGAAAGAACCGGGGTTACCTACGAAGATATTGGGGGGCTACATAAGGAGATTCAAAGGATAAGGGAGATGATCGAGCTCCCTCTGAAGTATCCTGAAGTCTTTGAGCGGCTGGGGATAGAGGCCCCAAAAGGCGTGCTCTTGCACGGTCCACCGGGGTGTGGGAAAACCTTGATAGCCAGAGCCGTGGCTAATGAAACCGATGCCAACTTTTTCCATATAACTGGTCCGGAGGTTATCCATAAATTTTACGGTGAGAGCGAAGCACATTTAAGGGCTATCTTTGAAAGAGCAAATGAACAGGCCCCGGCTATAGTCTTTATGGACGAAATTGACGCTATAGCTTCCAAGAGAGAGGAAGTCAGAGGTGATCAGCAGGTAGAACGAAGGGTTGTCGCTCAACTCCTGGCTTTAATGGACGGCTTGAAATCAAGAGGACAGGTAATTGTTATCGGTGCCACTAATATACCCAATGTCCTCGATCCGGCTTTGAGGAGGCCGGGGAGATTTGACCGCGAGATCTCCATAAGGATCCCCGACAGAAATGGAAGGCTGGAGATACTTCACATCCATACCAGAGGCATGCCCTTATCTTCTGATGTAGACCTGGAAAGAATTGCCGACATTACCCATGGGTTTGTTGGAGCAGACCTTGAAGCGCTCTGCCGAGAGGCGGCGATGGTGACCTTAAGAAAAATCATGCCCAAGATTGAGTTTAAAGCCGACTATATTCCTTATGAGCTGCTTTTACAATTAGAAGTCACCATGAATGATTTCCTGGAAGCTTTAAAGGAGGTGGAGCCTTCAGCTATAAGGGAGGTTTTCACCGAGATCCCCGATGTTAAGTGGAGCGATGTCGGCGGGCTTGAGGAAGCTAAAAGGGTGCTTATGGAGACTATTGAGTGGCCACTTAAGTATCCAGAACTGTTTGAACATGCCAATACCAAACCTGCCAAGGGCATTCTGCTCACCGGTCCCCCTGGCACGGGCAAGACTCTTCTGGCGAAGGCAGTAGCCAGCCAGAGTGAGGTGAACTTCATCTCAGTCAAAGGTCCAGCTCTTCTTTCCAAATGGGTCGGCGAGTCTGAAAGGGGCATTAGAGAGGTCTTTAAGAAAGCAAAACAAGCCAGCCCCTGTATTATCTTTTTTGACGAAATAGATGCCATTGCCCCTGTCCGAGGGGCAAGTGCCGATTCCCATGTTACTGAGCGAGTCATCAGCCAGTTTCTAACTGAACTGGATGGGATAGAAGAGCTCAAGGGGGTGGTGGTTCTCGCCGCTACCAATAGACCAGATATTATCGACCCTGCCCTACTTAGAGCCGGCAGATTTGACCTCCAGCTTGAACTGCCTATTCCTGATAAGAAAACGAGGCTTGAGATATTCAAAGTCCACGTCAGAGGCAAGCCCCTGGCTGACGATGTCAACCTTGAGTCTCTGGCTGAGGCAACAGAAGGTCTGGTTGGCTCAGATATAGAGGCTATCTCGAGGAGGGCCTCTATGCTGGCGATAAGGGAGTTTATAAATCAAGAGGAGAAGGACTTTACCAAATTCAAGATTAATGCCCGGCATTTCAGTGAGGCATTGGAGACGATAGGGAAATCAACGCTGACATAGTATAATGTTATGAGCTAATAAAGGAGGTCAAATTCCGTGACGCAACTAATAGAGCGATATGCGAAGCTGGCAAAAAAGTGATCCTCGTCTCAGATAGGCTGGTGTCACGAGCAGGCTTAACATTCGAGCGCGACCCTAAAGGAGAAAAAATAGCAGAAAACTCTATGGTTCTTACTGCGGGAACTATGCATGAGCCTGAACTAATTGACCAAGTTAGAAGCGATTTATCCACTATTTCCAAGCCCCCCATTTTAAGCGTAGCCAGAGCACTTACGCAGAAATATCATGAAATCAGGCTTAGCAGGATAAGAGACCAGGTTTTGAAAGCAAGGGGATTTGATTCACTTGAAGAATACTACAATAGGCAAAAATTACAGCATGATGCTTTAGTGATAGACCTTAACTCACAAATCGAACAATACGACTTAGGTGTGCATATTCTTCTCGCCGGAGTAGATAGCAAGGCACACTTCTATTACATTCGTAACCCAGGCACTTATGAAAGCTATGATTCTATAGGCTTCTTCTGCCCTGGAAACGGCAGAAACAGCCGGGCAAGTGGGTAAGGCAACAGATGCGTGGTTAATCGATGAAGGAGGGGTCCATGCAATTAGGGAACAAACAATCGAAAGACTCAGGCAAATTTACTCCTCACGAGAGGCAATTCCAAGACTTGGCAACGAGATTGCAGAGCTCCAGCTTTCTTAATAGGAAATGGGTGATCGAGAAGAAAAGACTTATGATAATGCAGAAGAAATACAAATTACGCCGGTGGTCGCAAAGGTAAAAATGAGGAAACTCCTTTATGTTCCCATCATCCACACAGAATCTGACCTTGGAAGCGTTGCTTCTGCTATTGACAGTAAAAGCTCCTCTTTGTGCGGCGAGGAGAGGTGGGCTAAACACAAAGAGACGGTAGCTAAATTCTGGGAAAGCATAGCTGACTATTTCGCTACCATTGATGCTTCCAACTTGAAAATATATCAGGATGGGCTCCCGGCAGATGGTGAACTCGGTAGAAAAACCATTGAAGAGGGGGCAAGGCGTGGAAGCAAAAACCTTCAACTTATACTTAACCTGATGCAAAAAGGCGCTGAGATAAGAAAGACTGAAGACCCCCTCTCTCCTTGAAGAGGAATATAAACATATTGTTGAGCTTCTTCAGTCTAAATCAGCGGCTAAGAAAACCATCGCCTATGCCAAATATAAACTCCGTAAAGGCGAGTTAACGAAGGCAAGGGATAAATTCGTAGCCAAGACGATTAATGAAACTCTAAAGGAGGGAGAAACGGGGGTTCTCTTTATGGGAAGCTATCATAACATTTTTCCCTATCTTTTCAAAGACATCATAGTTAAGCAAGTCAAGGAGCGGGAAAAAATTAACGCTTACTTTAAGGAACTCGTCTTAGGGACAGATGGGAAAAGATTTGAGCAGCTAACTCAATATCTTACTTCCCCATGCTAAAAGCTACACCAGCTATCTAATTGGAGATTGTTTACTAATGTAGTGCGAGGCTTTAGAATGCCCATTAAAATCTGCGATTTTGTGGGGTGTTTTAGCCTCGCTACGGAAAAGCGACCCTGAAGGGTCGCGCTACATCGAAAATAAACCGTTGATAAACACTCTCTTAATATTCCCATTGACTATATTTTGATTTTTTGCTAAAATGAAGAGCCGAAAGGTGGATAGTTGAGCTTAGAAGGTATTTGCCTCAAATGCGGAAGCAAATGGTATGGCTGGGAGCTACTCAGCAACCCCTACTGCTCTAAGTGCGGAACCCTCCTTGAAGTAAGTCGTCCTAAGGAGAAATCTACTCAAACGGGAGAGAGTCCTTCTACCCAAAAGGAACTGAAGACCAGCCAAAGGTTGAGCAAGGTTAACGCTTTTAGGCTGAGTAAAAGGGGCGACTTAAGGCTTAAAAATGGGGTTGTTTTCACACCGGGGACGCCCATGCCTTTTCTTTTGTTGAGGCTGGTTGCCGTGGCAAAGTCGACGGATAGCCGACTTGCGCTGATAACCGGTAACCTGAGTGAATCCGTCCAGGATTCTCCCCTTTTCTTTCTTCTTACCCCGTAAGTAGCGCCATCGTATTACCTCAATGTATTCTTTTATGCTGCCTCGTGCCATTTTTGCCCCTCCTTGTGGTAACACATTTTTTGAGGCAACGATAGCACTTTCGGTAACAAAAATTATAACGCAATTCGCACTCTTGGCAAGGTTTCCTTAATACGCTACTATATAGCGGTTTCACTTGAAGCTTTAGACAAATAATGGTCCCATCACGAGAAATTTTCTGGAATATCCCCTTCGGTCCGGCTGTCCTTTATCCTCTGTCTGTCATCGTTTTAAGCCTTCTTGTTTATTCCCTGTATAAACGCTACCGTTTACGGCTTACTGGTAAAGGAAAAGTTAGCTCTGTCAGTTTGAGTAAAAGGCTCTACAATTTTGTAGTCCTTGCCCTGACGGATGGCTTAGAACACAAGCGACTGCTTAAAGGCACCTACCCCGGTGTAATGCATCTGCTTCTTTTCTGGGGCTGCCTTGTTCTCCTTATGGCTGCTTTCTTGGATGCCCTCAGCTATTATTGGCTCCACTTTATGGAAGGTACCTTCTACTTGGTGTCTTCCTTAGTTTTTGATACCTTTGGAATCGCTGTTCTCATTGGCGTCATTATCGCTACCTACCGGAGATACATCCAGAGACCCTCAAGGTTAGACAATACTTTTGATGATGCCCTTGTTCTGGCTTTGATATTTGTCGTGGTGATAACCGGTTTCTTCGTCGAAGGTCTGCGCCTGGTCGCCACCGAGCTAAAGGAAAATCCCCAGTGGGCAGTCTGGTCACCGGGTGGATTTATTTTAGCCAACCTATTCTCTGGTCTGGCTGACAAGACCATCCTTTTATGGCATCGTATTTTGTGGTGGTTCCATACCCTTGTGGCTCTGGGAGCAATAGCCTATGTAGCTATTGTTTTTTCTAATTTAAGTCATATTTTAATAGCTCCCATAAACGCCTTTTTTGTGCTTCTAAAACCTAAAGAGGAATTAGAACCTATTGATATTGAAACTGCCTCGACCTTAGGGGTAGCCAGTATTGAAGAGTTTAGCTCGAAACTTCTCCTCGACCTGGATGCCTGTACCCGCTGTGGTCGGTGTCAGGACAGTTGCCCAGCTTATCTTTCTGGTAAAGCTCTCTCCCCGAAGAGGGTAATTCAGAACCTTAAAAGCCAGTTGGTGCCGCTAAGCCCTTCCCTCGTGAAGAGTAATAATCCCGGGCACTCTGTGATTGGCAAAGTGGTAACGGAAGGGGAAATCTGGGACTGCACCACCTGTGGGGCTTGCCTTGTCCACTGCCCCGTCTATATTAATCCGGTGGCTAAAATCATCAAAATGCGCCGCAATTTAACACTGATGCAAAGTAAAATGCCCGAAACAATCCAGCTCAGCCTCAGCTCTCCAGAAAAGGGGACACCCCTGGGCAGGTAGCCAGTATCTAAGGTTGAGAGACGATTGGAGCAGTGGACTACAGCTAAAGAGGTTAGCCCAGGACAAGAATGCAGATATCCTCTTCTGGGTTGGTTGCACCGCTGCCCTGGATGAACGGGTGGTAAAGGTAACTTTATCCATGGTAAACATCCTTAATAAGGCGGGGGTAAACTTTGACATCCTGGGTAGAGAAGAGACCTGCTGCGGTGACCCAGCCCGGAGAATAGGCTATGAACTGCTATATCTGGAATTAGCCCAGAAAAATATTAATCTCTTTAAGACCTACCGGGTCAAAAAGATAGTTACCCTGTGCCCCCACTGCTTCAATACTATTAAGCACGAATATCCCCAACTTAACCCCGAATTACAGGGGAAAGATTCTAAAAATTGAAGTCTGGCACCATACCCAGTTTATTGCCCGTTTACTGAAAGAGGGCAAACTCAAGCTGAGTAAGCCAGTAAACAAGTTTATAACTTACCACGACCCCTGTTACCTGGGTCGCTACAATGATGTTTACCACATACCCCGCCGGATTCTGTCTTCTATTCCCGGTATTAACAGGCTGGAAATGAAGCGGTCTAAAGAAAAGAGCTTCTGCTGTAGTGGGGGGGGTGGGCACCTGTGGATAGAAGAACGGGGTAAACGAGTTAACGAACTGCGCATTGAAGATATAGCCAGGACCAAAGCTGCAACCGGAATTACTTCTTGTCCCTATTGTCTGCATATGTTGGAAAATGCTGTGGACGAAAAACAGTTAAAAGAACAACTCCAGCTTTTAGACATCGCCGAGCTAATTGACGAGGCAACAGATTGAAGGAAGTAAGTAGTTATGAATATGGTCGTCTGTATCAAGCAAATACAGGACCCGGAAATTCCGCCAGCAAAGTTCAAAATAGACCCGGAAACTAATAAGGTTATTCCTCCTGAAGGCGTGCCACCGGTAATAAACCCCTTTGATGAGCAGGCTGTTGAAGCCGCGCTCCGGATTAAAGATACCCGCAGTGGTAAAATAACCGCTATTACTTTAGGTAAAAGCCAGGCTAAGGACATACTGAGACATGCTTTAGCCATGGGAGCCGATGAAGCCATTATCCTGGAAGACGAAACCTTGGAAGGTTCTGATAGTTCAGGCATCGCCTTAGCTTTGAGCAAAGCTATTGAAAAAATTGGGCAATATGACCTTGTTCTGTGTGGCAGGCAAGCCGCTGACTGGGACGAGGGGTAAACTGGCTTCTTCATTGCTGAAAATTTAAGAATACCGGTTATCAGCCTTGCCCGAAAGGTAGAGGCTATAAATGGAAAGGTTAGAGTAGAAAGAGTATTGCTCGATGGCTACGAAATAGTCGAAGCCCCCTTGCCAGCGTTAGTTACTATCAGCAATGAATTAGGACAGCCTCGCCCGCCCACCGGGTTCGGTATCATCACTGCTACCCGGAAGAAAATTGAAACCTGGACAGCCCAGGACATTGGCGTGGACACCGCCCAGGCCGGTTCCGCGGCTTCTCGCCTCAGGCTAAATAAATTATTCATACCCGTTCGCCAGGTAAAATGCGAATTTATTGAGGCAAAGATGTGGCTGATGCCGCCACTAAGCTGGCTTCCAAATTGAGGGAAGCTAAACTGATTTAGTCTAATTCAGGAGGATTGAGCATGACAGAATATAAAGGAGTCTTAGTCTGTGGCGAATTAGTTAATGGGGAACTGGCAGCTACCACTAAAGAACTCCTCACCATAGGCAGAAAGCTAACTGATGAATTAGGCGAAGAATTATCAGTGCTACTTATGGGAGAAAGCCTTCAGGATTTGGGCAAGACAGCTATTACCCTTGGTGCCGATAAAGTTTACCTGGCTGAGCATTCTCTTCTTGCTCAATATCATCCTGATTGTTATACTTAAGTAATAACCAATTTATGCCAGGAGATGATGCCGTCTATCCTGCTTCTGGGTCAAACGGATATGGGTCGTGATTTAGCCCCGCATTTGACTGCCAAATTAGGCTCGGGATTAAGTATGGGCTGTATTGAGCTCAATATTGACCCGGAAACAAAGCTGTTAATGGCGACTCGTCCCGTTTACGGCGGCAATACCCTGGCAATCAAAATCTGGGAAAAGACCCAGACCCAAATAGGTGCAATCAGACCAAAGTCCATCTCCCTGACAGAACCGGATTATTCAAGGGAGGGACAAGTTTTAACTATAGATGTCAAAGTTGATGAGACAGCCGCTAAAATCAAGATAATTGACCGAGTTAAAGAGGAAGTGGAAGGAATAAAGCTTGAGGATGCTGAAGTGGTAGTTACCGGGTCGGGGTATTGGGGGCAAGGAAGGCTTTGAACTTCTAAAAGAGTTAGCCCGCCTCCTCCGGGGTAGTGTCGGTGGCACCCGGGCAGCTTGTGAAGAAGGTTGGCTACCCACCAGCCTCCAGGTTGGTCAGACGGGAAAATTATTAGCCCTAACCTTTATATTGCGGGCTCTTTCCGGAGCCATGCAGCACTTAGCCGGGTGTTCAGGCTCAAAAAAAATTGTAGCTATAAACAGAGACCCAGAGACTAATATATTCAAGGTGGCTCGCTTTGGGGTGGTCGGCGATTATAAACAGGCAATGCCAGCCTTAATAGCCAAAATTAAAGAACTTATGGGGGGTTAGTTGACAGAAAAGGTCTTACCAAAGGGGGTGTAATATGCAGGGTTATCTGGGTATTGATGTTGGTTCGGTAACTACCAAGTTAGTTGTGCTTGGCGAGGACAATCAACTTATTGCCAGCTCCTATCTACGAACTCAGGGTAAACCCGTGGCTACGGTTCAAGAAGGGCTAAAACAAATCAGGAACCAAATCGCCCAGGAGGTTGAAATTTGTGGTGTGGCTACCACTGGAAGCGCTCGTTACTTAGCCGGAGTAGTGGTTGGTGCTGATTTAGTAAAAAATGAAATCACCTGTCATGCTGTTGGTGCCATGTCTTATATTCCTGATGTCCAGACTATAATTGAAATTGGCGGACAGGATAGCAAAATTATATTTATCCGCGATGGTATAGTTACTGATTTTGGCATGAACACAGTTTGTGCCGCTGGCACTGGCAGCTTTCTTGACCACCAAGCCTTAAGGCTAGGCATAGATATTAAGGACTTTGGGCAAATAGCCTTACAAAGTAAGACACCGGTACGTATTGCTGGCCGATGTACTGTTTTCGGTGAGTCCGATATGATTCATAAGCAACAGATGGGGCATAAACTTGAAGATATCCTTTATGGTTTATGCCAGGCTTTAGTGCGTAACTATCTTAATAATGTGGCTTTAGGTAAAGAAATTCTACCACCAGTAGTATTCCAGGGTGGAGTTGCCTTTAATTTGGGAATGGTTAGGGCATTTGAGGAAAGTCTTAATACCTCAGTTATTGTGCCGCCCTACCCTGAAATTATGGGAGCTATTGGTGTTGTCCTGTTAGTGCGCGAGGAAATGGATAGCCAAGAAAAAAAGACTAAATTTAAAGGCTTAAGTATTAGCCAAGCCAATTATCACACCTCCTCCTTTGAGTGCAAAGCTTGTCCCAATTTGTGTGAAATTGTTCGGCTTTCTCTCGATGGTGAAGTTTTGGCGTGCTGGGGTGGACGGTGTGACCTTTGGGAGAGAATCCCAGTTCTCGAACCAAGTCTAAAATAGAGGTGTTCTGGACTAATGCGAATAGGTATTCCCCGGGCTTTACTATATTATCAGTATTATCCGATGTGGAAGACATTTTTCGAGGAGCTGGGAGCTGAAGTATTAGTCTCCCCCCTAACCAGTGCCGAAGTAGTTGCTTCAGGGTGCTCCCGACTTTCTACGGAAATTTGTCTGCCGGTGAGGGTCTTTTGTGGTCATGTGCTTTCTTTGGTTAACCAGTGTGATCATATCTTTATACCTTCCATTCATAGTGTGGAGCTAAAGGTCTATAATTGCCCCAAGTTCATCGGGTTGCCCGACCTCATCCGGGCAAGCATCCCGGAATGTCCACCTCTCCTTGAGCCAGATTTCGATGTTAATAAAGGCAGGAGACAGCTTTACCTGACCATTTACAAGCTGGGACAAATCCTTACCCGCAACCCATGGCGGATTAGGAAAGCAGTGGACAAAGCGCTAAAGGTTCATCGAAAGTACCGTGAAGAAATACGATCTCAAAAGCTAACCCCACCCCAAGCAATAGAGAAAATTCTTTATCAGCCAAAGGAGCTAGGAAATAAGGGTCTTGACTCAAACATGACCATAGCTTTGGTTGGGCATCCCTATCTCCTTTATGACGAATATATTAACCACCGGCTGATGAGGAAATTAGAAAGGAGCAGTGTAAATGTTGTCTTTCCTGAAATGGTGGAACCAATAGAACTGCGTCAGTCATTAACCCAATTGGTGGAACAGCCCTACTGGACTTATGAGGACGAGGTAATAGGAGCTGGCGGATATTACTTGAGACATGGTATCGATGGCATAATCGCCCTCACCGCTTTTGGTTGTGGTCCTGATTCCTTAATGGTAGAGTTGCTTCGTCGTCGAGCCAAAAAATTAGACAAACCTTTTCTTAACCTCGTCCTGGATGAGCACACTACCGAAACCGGTGTTGTTACGCGTCTTGAGGCTTTTACCGATATGATAAGGCGAAGAAGAAAAACATCATCACCTTCCTTTCACTATATTCCTCACTTTGGAAACGAGGCTGAGGAAGAGATTAATGTCCTGGGTATTCAGACCTTTGGGAATGTCCTGGCAGCAATTAAAACAGTCGCCAAGATGCTTGATATCTCTATAGTGGCGCCACCTGTTACCAAGCACACCCTTTCCTTAGGCACCAGATACTCACCTGAGTTTACTTGCATTCCTTTCAAATTTATTCTGGGTAACTTTATTGAAGCCTTAGAACAAGGGGCAGATACCTTATTTATGATAACCAGTGTTAATGCTTGCCGTCTTGGTTATTATGCTAAAGTCCAGGAGCAAATTCTCCGTGACCTAGACTATAAATTTAAGTTTCTCAAATTTAAAAGTTCACAAAAAGGCTTGGTTGGAGTTCTAAAAGCGGTCAAACACTTGACTAATGACTCTCCCTGGTCAACAGTTATCGCTGCTTATCGTTTGGGCACAGCTAAGCTGGAGGCTTTGGATAATATTGAGCGGCAGGTGCAGAAATGCCGGGCTATAGAAATAGAAAAGGGCATGGCTCACCGTATCTTCCGCCAAGCTGTCACAGCTATTGAGGAAGCCCCGGATTTATCTTCGATAAAACAGGTTATGAGTCAACACCTGGAGAAACTGAACCAGATACCTAAGGACTCTGGAATTGTACCCCTAAAGGTTGGTATTGTTGGTGAAATTTATGTGGTCATGGAGCCTTTCATTAATATGAACCTGGAAGTAGAACTGGGGAAATTGGGTGTGGAGGTAAGGCGTACCAAAAGCACATTCTTTTCGGAATGGGCACGCCTTGGGCAGTTTAACGTTCTTAATGAGGAGAAAAAGAAAATGCAAAGGTTTGCTTTGCCTTATCTGAAACGCGATGTGGGAGGGCATGGCTTTGAATCAGTGGCGGAGAAGGTTCGCCTGAGTATGGAGGGCTATGATGGGATAATTCATTTAGCCCCTTTCACCTGTATGCCTGAGGCAGTTGCTGAGAACATAATGCCCTCAACCGCGGAAAATATTCCTGTCCTTACTCTTCTTTGTGATGAGCAAATGGCAAAAGCGGGGCTTTTAACCAGGCTTGAAGCCTTTGTTGACCTCCTTAGATGGCGCCGGAAGAAGCTGGGTAGACTATAAGTCTCAATAAGGTTCAAGAGTGTTTATCAACAATTTATTTTCAATGTAGTGCGACCCTTTAGGGTCGCTTTTTTGTAGCGAGGCTAAAGCCTCGCACTACATTAGTAAACAGTCTCAGGTTTAGAACTTCACACTGATGAAAGTCGTGGTTTTACGGACACCGGCAACAGAGTGGACTTGTTTGACAAGGCCTCCTATTGCTTCAAGGTCAGCAACTTCAATGGTGGTTACAATGTCATAGTGACCTGTTACTGGATCGGCTGATTTCACTCCTTCCAATTTCTGGACAGCTCCAACGACGTTTCCCGTCTTACCAACCTCAGCTTCAATCAATATGAAAGCTTTGATTGCCATTTTCTTAACACCTCCTTTATCCGGCTTTCTTTTCAGAAGCCTTTTTGTGCACTATCAATTTGTTTTGGTCTTGGGCAAAACCCTTAGCCAAATAAATGCTGCAGCAATAGCCGAAGCGGCGAAAAGTCCAAACAGCCAGTTCCCAATCCAACAACCCACAGCAAATTTAAGGGCAATTCCGGCTGCCAGGGATAATCCGGCTACAGCCCACAGGCTACTTGCTAAAACTTTCATTTATCAATCAACACCTCCTTTCCACACTTTTAACACTATCAGTTTACGTTTTTTGGTCTTGATTGTCAATTTCCAAATGGCAGAGTGTTTATTTTGTCACCCTCACCTACTTCAAGGGAGAGGGTAGGTGAGGGTTTCTCCGCTTTGTTCAGGATGGTGGATAAGCGTTGGTAAACAACCTCAAATTGCAGAAGGGAAATTTGGAGCCAACGATTCATTGTTCAGTTCTAGAGATACAGCTTCTGGGAAAACACAGATCTCTGGGAGTCTCAGACAAAGGCACTGATGCCCAAAGCCTGTCGACCAATAATCAGTCTATGGATTTGAGAAGTACCCTCAACAATGGTCTGAGCCCGAGCATCACGGAAGACACGTTCTAAGGGATAATCATCAAAATACCCAGCAGCCCCGTGGATTTGTATGGCATTATAGGCAACTTTTTGGGCTACCTCGGAGGCATACAATTTGCAATAGGAGGTTTCTGGCATTCCCCGCTTTCCTTTGTCCATAAGAGCCGCTGCCTTATAGGTTAGAAGCCGGGCGGCTTTGGTCTCTACTATCATATCAGCAATCATGGCTTGAATAAGCTGAAAGCTACCAATGACTTTGCCAAACTGCTGACGCTGCTGAGCATAGCTAATACAAGCATCTATAGCCGTCTGGGACAGCCCAACTGATGTTGCCGCTACAGCTACCCGGCAATCATCCATAGCACTCATCAGCACCTTAAAGCCATCACCTACTTTACCCAAAACATTCTCATCAGGTATCTTCAGGTTCTCAAAGATGAGTTCAGCTATGGCAGTGCCATGCAAACCCAACTTGCCCTCAAGCTTTCGGCTCCGAAAACCGGGCATTCTCCTCTCGACAACAAAAGCTACTATCCCAACATGACGGCTACCTCTCTGCGTCTGAGCACCAGTAATAGCTACATCAGCTACATCTCCCTGACTGATAAACATTTTGGAACCATTAATTAGCCACGAATTACCATCGCGAGTTGCCATTGTCTCCATACCAGCAGCATCACTGCCTATGTTAGGTTCGGTAACGTCCAGGCAACCAATAAGCTCCCCCTTAATCATCCGGGGAAGATATTTCTTCTTCTGCTCTTCACTACTCCATTCCAGAACAGGTACCTCGGCAAAAGAGTTCTGTATTACTACCAGAGTTTGTACTGTAGCACTCCCTTTGGCAAGTTCCTCAAGAACTACACAATAACAAATGCGGTCCACTCCCAGACCACCGTCCTCCTGGGGGCTGTGATACCTAACAACCCTAAAGGCACCAGTTCCTTAATTAACTCTTTCGGGAAACGGTCTTCTCGGTCAATTTCCCTGGCAATAGGTATCACATAACGCTGGCAAAAGTCTCGTGCCATCTTGCGAAACAGGTTTTGTTCCTCTGTATACTCAAAGTCCATACTTCCCTCCTTTAAATATTTAAATGTCGCTTTATGATGCTATTCTCAAAGTCCCACAATAAATACACTGACCACACTCATAGCCGGGAAACCACCCATATTATGAGTAAGTCCTGATTCTGGATTCTTTATCTGCCTTTGTCCGGCTTTCCCCTGCAACTGCTTATACATCTCATACATCATTCTCAGACCGCTGGCACCGATGGGATGCCCAAAACACTTCAGACCTCCATCCGGTTGATTTGGAATCTTCCCATCCAGGTTGAAAAAACCAGCCTCCACATCTTCCTTAGCTCTACCCCTCGGTGATATTTGCAGGTCCTCATATTCAGTAAGCTCGGTAATGGAGAAACAATCATGGGTCTCCATCATACTTATCTCTTCCCGTGGATTTTTTATTCCGGCTTCGGCATAAGCCCTGGCTCCAGCCCGATAAGTGGTCTCCACATGGCTGCCATCCCAGTTCGTATACATTAACTCCTCTCCGGGACTGACAGCAACTTGAAGAGCTTTAATGTAGACTGGGTCTGGTCTGAATTTATTAGCCATATCAGCCCGAGTTACAATAGCTGCGTCAGCTCCGTCACTCACTCCGCAGCAATCAAATAAGCCTAAGGGCCAGGCAATTATCGGCGCATTCATTACCTGCTCTATAGTCACCTCCCGGCGCAGGTGAGCTTTAGGATTCAGTGCTCCATTATGATGGCTCTTTACCGATATCCTGGCTAACGTCCTTTTACCTTCCTCGGAGCTAAGCCCATACCGGGCAAAGTATTTAGTCGCCATCATGGCAAAGACGCCCGGCGCCGTAAAATTGGGGAAAATGAGCCTATTTTTTGTCCCCACAACACCAGCGAATTCCGGGAGACCACCATACCCGGTATCCTTAAGCTTCTCCACCCCCAGGGCTAAAGCAATGTCGTAAGCTCCTGAGGCAACCGCATAACAAGCTCCCCTTAAGGCTTCTGAGCCAGTAGCACAGAAATTTTCGGTTCTGGTTACCGGGATGAAGGGTAGTTTAAGCGTCAGTGCCAGAGGCAAACCGCCCTTGCCGACATTGACCTCTTCAAAGTGGGCGCCAAACCAGGCTGCCTGAATGTCCTTTTTTTCTATTCCGGCATCTTCAATAGCTTCCTTGAATGCGTCAACTATCAAGTCCTCGGCACTTTTGTCCCATAATTCCCCAAATTGGGTACAACCCATTCCTATTATGGCTACTTTATTTTTTATGCCGTCTGCCAATTTTTGCCCTCCTTAAACTGTTGCTCTACCCGGTGCGTGGTGGCATTGCCTTCCAGAAGTAGCCATAAACGCCCCGCGGCTCACCCACATATTTTCTGCGGAAGGTCATCTCTACCGGCATGCCAACTTTAAGAGAATCAAGGTCGCAATCAGTGAGCTCAAGGAAATATCTTCCCCCTCCCTCAAAATCTACCAGACCATACATTGCCGGCGGACTGATACTAAAAGCCAGATTATCCCCAGTATAAGTAAATAAGGCAGCCTTTTTATCAGAGAAGCAATACTCTTCCATCTCATCAACAGCCCCACAATCAGGGTTAACACACACTCTTTGATAGGATATTGGGGAGTGCCACAATGCTTACATCTTGAGCCAACAAGGGCTAAAACCGTCTTCCGCTCCCGCCACAGGGTAGATATTTGAGTCGGAGCAATCTCTTCACCCCGGATTCCTACCTCCACCGGAATCAGATTGCAAAAGGCGAGGTATTTCTCATAATTATTGAGTTCCTTTTTAGACGCCAGATATTTCTTGACTCCTCGCCTATTCTTCACCTTGTCTATTTCCTGAGTGACCTGAAAGAAAAGAGCATCACAACCATTCCCAAAGCTGACAAGGAGAATCTTGTCTCCTGGTTTTTGTCTTTGCGGTCAAAGTAAGCCGTCTCATTACTCATTTGAGAAAACTGAGGTTGGAGCTGTTACAGTGATGCCGAGCTTTCCCATCGGTCAGGGCGGATTTCCGAGCTGGGGCAAAATCTGAAAGCCACCTACATTTACTTCAATAACGATGCCCAAGCTTATGCTGTGAAGAATGCACAAACACTGGCACACAAGTTAACTCAGTTTTGGCGATAACTCCTCTTACTTCGTGGGGCTATCTATAGGTCTTTTCATCCCTTTTTCTGATATCCAAGATTTCTATTATCTTGGCTTTATCATCTATATCGAAAAGAATTCGGTTGCTGCCAACTCTATATCTGAAGGAAGCGACTGGAACATTCTCTAGTTTTATAGTGCCGTGGAGGCGAGGGTTCTGTTTCAATTTCTGTATTGCCTCTTTTACCCTTCGGGCTTCCTTATCGGGTAGATTTAAAAAAGCCTTCTCTGCCCTGCGGGAAAAGATAGCTTTGTACATTACAGACCTTTCTTAACAAAAATTTCTTCGGCAACAACCCCCTTCCCTTCCTTAATTTCTTTTCGCGCTTCAAGCAAGGCTGTCAGATATTCAGGGTCGGAGAGCTCCTTTAATGCTTGCTTCATCTCAAGGTATTTCTCTATACCCATCAAGAGAGCAACCGGTTTGCCCCGTTGGGTAATTACTACTTCGGTGCCATCCTCTTTGACAGTAGTTAGGAGTTTGGTTAAGTTTTTTCGAAGCTCATGCACGCCTAGAAAACGGTTTCTGAGAGTGTCTAACATAGCTTTTTCCTCCTTAATAAGTGTTCCTGATAGAAATATTAACATTTTCATTATGTAAATGTCAACGCATAGATAAAGAAAGTGTCTATTTTGTCACCCTAACCTTATTCCTCTCCCTTCAAGGGAGAGGGTAGGCGAGGGTTTCTCCGCTTTGCTCAGGATGGTTGATAAGCTTTGGTAAACAACCCCGTAGGCGCAGAATTGACCACCTTTAATCCACCGAGTAAGATAAAGAAGGTAAATTTGGAAGCTAATTATGTTAGCTTTAGAGAGTATCAAAGCCCTGGACCTGGCTCCCCTGCCCCCGGGTGCTTTATGCACTATGTTCCTGGATGATTTAGGGGCTGAGGTGCTCAAAATTGAAGCTCCCCCGAGGCTCGCCCCCGGGGGGTTCAGTTAGGAGCTTCACCCAGAGACGAGCAAGAGCGGCAGGAAGCAGCCTATAACCCCCTTAACCGCAATAAGAAAAGCCTCGGGCTTAACCTCCGTACTGAAGCTGGTCGCCAGATATTTTACCGTCTGGCAGAAAGGCTAACATTATTGTTGAAGGCTTCAGACCAGGGGTGTCAAAAGATTGGAGATAGACTACGAGACTATAAAGAGGTTAAATCCAAAAATTATCTATTGCTCCCTGAGCGGCTACGGTCAAGACGGCCCTTACGCCAATTTACCCGGGCATGACGTTAACTATATTTCCTTTGGTGGTGCTTTAGCACTAATTGGCAACCAGGATGGTCCGCCAGTTATTCCTTTAAATTTAATAGCTGACTTTGCCGGGGCATCCCGGCACGGGATTAGTGGAATTCTATCAGCTTTAATTGCCAGACAGAAGACTGCTGCTGGACAATACCAAAAAGGGGTGAAACCGCTCTCCACGGGGCTTACCCTTACTATGCCGTATATCAAACCAAAGATGGCAAATATATTAGCCTCGGCTGTCTTGAACCCTGGTTCTGGGAAAACCTGTGCCAGGCTTTGGACAAGGAAGAATTCACTTCTTACCACTTTTACCAGAGCACTTCTGGAAAAAGCCTGATGACCAGAAATGGGGAAAAATCACCACGTCTCTAAAGCAAATCTTCTTGACCAAAACCAGGGACGAATGGTTTGATTTCCTGACAAAAAGTGATGTGCCGGTAACTAAGGTTTATACTCTCGATGAGGTTTTCTCCGACCCCAGGTTAAACATCAAGAGATGGTAATAGAAATAGACCATCCTACCCTGGGTAAAGTAAGAAGTCTATCACCTCTCCTCGGTGAGCATACTGGTGAAGTACTCCTCAATTCAGGTTATACTAAACAAGGGATTGAGCATTTGCGTCAAACGGGAGTTATAGTTTAAAATATAGTTAGTGAAACCAAAAGGGGGTGAAGTTTTATGGCTAAAGCTTTTGTTCTCATTGAGACGGCTGTGGGCAAAACTAGAGACGTCTACTCAGCTTTAGAAAAGCTTGAGGGAATAAAGTCTGTGGATGTGGTTACGGGACCTTATGATGTTATTGCTGTCGTCGAAGGAGAAGACTTAAACAACATCGGTACCCTGGTCACCAACAAGATACACCCCGTCGCTGGAGTTACCAGAACCGTAACCTGCTTGTCCATCCGGGTCTCCTGAAGAATCGAGAAATCTCCTTTCCATCAATCTAACAGATTAAAGCGGATTAAGCCGTGGAATGTATTTTCTGTGAGATTGTTTCCGGCAAAATAGCTACTGATATTGTTTACCAGGATGAAGACTTTATAGCTTTCCGGGATATCCACCCCCAAGCACCCAAGCACCTGGTGATTATACCTAAAGCCCATATACCCTCTTTAAACCAGCTAAAGACAGAACACCGGAATTTGATGGGTGGGCTCATCCTCTTAGCCAGGGAATTAGCCAACCAGGAGGGGATAGGTACCGGCTACCGCTTGTCAATAAGCTGTGGCGCCGAGGGGGGACAAGTGGTGCCCCACCTCCATCTTCACCTTATCGGCGGTCGTAAGCTAAGCGACTGGTTGGGTTAAGGGTTTTTAGGGCTAATATCACTTCATCTATAACCCGGTCCGGGGTTGAGGCACCGGCAGTAATTCCAATTCGGTTTTTCCCGGTAAGCCAAGTCGTCTTTAATTCCTCTGCCGATTCCACCAGATAAGTTTCGACTATCGCCGAGCATACTTCTGCCAGGCGTCGGGTATTACCACTGTTACGCCCACCAACCACTATCACCAGCTCGCTCCTTTTAGCTAATTCTAAAGCTACCTCTTGCCGATTCCGGGTAGTATCACAAAGAGTATTAATAATATGAACTTCCTGAATTTGAGGCAAAGCCAAATGGACAACTTTTGTGACAAAATGGCTAAAATTAGACTGACTTTGGGTAGTTTGAGAGATAATACCAAGACGCCGAGGCAATGGATTAATAACGCTTACCTCCGGAACCTCTAAAGTAGCTATGGCTTTGTTGCCAGCCCAGCCCAATAGACCCTTTACCTCAGGATGGTCTGGTTCACCAAAAATAATAACCCAAAAACCAGCTTCCATCAGCTTTTTAGCTATTCTTTGTGCCCTCCGAACTATAGGACAAGTGGTATCAATTAAGGAAAAGCGACGGCTTTGGATTTCCGTCATTACCTCCGGACTCACGCCATGAGCCGTTATCGCCAAAATATCACCCTGAAACTGGTCAAGGCTATTAATAATAGTTATTCCCTTTTTAGCCAGGTCAGCCACCACCCGTTGGTTGTGCACCACTGGTCCCAGAGTTTGTATTCTCCCTGGCTTTTGAGCTGCTCTTTCAAGGAGCCTTATTGCCCGGCGTACCCCGAGACAAAAACCAAGCTCCCGAGCTGTTTCAATCTCCACTTTCCACCGCCTGTCTGTATTCCCCGCGATATTCAGCCGGCAACAGTGCTGCAATTCCCTTCATTAGTGAGTCCGTTAGCTGCCGCATATCAAGACGAGTTAACTCACCCTTAACCTTGGGCAGTACAAATGGACGACCGAATTTTATAGTTACCTTTGGACGCCGTAGCCAGCCTATCGCCCTGAGCTTTTCCGTCCCGGTGACAGCTACCGGTATAATAGGCGCACCTGTGCGCACAGCAATAATTGCTACCCCGGGGTAACCGCGTTTAAGTTGACCGTTACGGCTTCTGGTGCCTTCCGGAAACATCCCTAAGACAAGTCCCCTTTCTAATACCTGAACTGCTTGTTGTATTGCCGCCTTTCTGTCTTCATCCGTTCCACTCCGGCGTATCGGAAAAGCTTCGGCTATATGCATCAGCGTACTATAAAACGGTGTCTGAAAAAGCTCCTCCTTTGCCATAAAACTACTCTTTCGGGGGAGAATACTGAGTATGAGAAGAGGTGGGTCCATCAAATGAATATGGTTAGAGGCAATAATAACCGGACCTGTTTGGGGTATATTTTCTTTCCCCTTTACTTCCAGCCGCATGAAAACTTTGACCAAGACCCTAAATATTAGTTCAGCAATCTTGAAAGACAGCTTCACTTTACTCCTCTACAAAAGCCCATATCTTCTGGACAACTTGCTCCAGAGTCAGACCTTCCGTATCAATGATTTTAGCATCACCTGCTGGTTGTAAAGGTGACACCATCCGTTGACTATCTATTTCATCTCGTTTTTTTAAATCAGTTAGAATGACACTATAGTCTGCCTTATTACCCTGGTTCAATAACTCCAGATAACGCCGACGAGCTCTTTCTTCAGGAGAGGCAGTCAGAAATATTTTTAGTTCAGCTTCAGGTAAAACCACCGTACCAATGTCTCTTCCCGCCATTACTATCTTTCCCTTTCCTGCCATCAGTCGCTGCTTTCTTACCATCACCCGCCTCACCCCCGCTACCTTTGATACTAAAGATACATTTCTCTCCACCTCTGCCGAACGCACCTCCCCGGTGATATCTTCGCCATCAACAAAGACCCGGTAAGCTTTATCATAAACATCCTCTAAGACGAACTCAATCCTGGTAGTCGTAGCTAATTGGGGAAGTTTATCTTCATCCTCAAGGTCAATACCCAATCTAAGGGCTTTCCAGGTCAAAGCCCGGTACATAGTGCCAGTATCGATAAAGGAATAACCAAGCTTCTCGGCTAATAACTGACCAATAGTGCTTTTACCTACTGCAACCGGACCGTCAATGGCGATGAGACGGGGTCTCAAATTAGTTTGCCCGCTTTTTGCCTTTTATCTTACTACGCTAAAGCAAGGGAAACAACTCCCTCCACCAGGTTAAAGTTACTACCACCGTCTTCGCCGGCGATGCCGGTGTCTTGTTTTTTGAGGAAATAGTTCCGGGGTAGAACGTCTTACTCGTATATCCCTGAGAATGGTTTCGTCAAGAGCCAACTCCGTTTCACCACAACGGATAATGCAAGCGGGATGTCGCTGAAGTAAAGTCAACCTGGTGCCCGGGAAAATACCCAAACTCGCTATCCGGTCAAGTCTGTCTTTAACCCGGCTTCCCAAGTAGGCAACCGCAGCTTCTTCCCCAATACGGAGCTGACTCGCTGGAATAACCACAGGCAGTATTTCCTCCAACTCACTAAGACAGCAGTCTCCTTTTGGTATTGGGTTTCCATGGGGACAAGTAGAAGGATGCCCCAACAAGATACAGATACTGTCAGTCGCCTCGGCAGTGAGCAAATGTTCAAATTTACAAGCTGAAGATTCAGCCTCCTCACTCCCCACATCAAAAACATCATAGAATAGTCGTTCCGCAAGACGATGTCTTCGTACTATGTCCCGGGCTTGAGCCTTCCCGGCTTCGGTAAGCGACAGCATTCCCCCCCGGATGGTAACTAAACCCCTCTCTTCAGCTACTTTCAGGGCCTCTTCCATGCCCGGTTGTTGGAATAGCGACTCCTCTTGATGAGGAGGGGTTAAGGAAAGCCTTTCCTTTTCTTCTTCTATCCCAGCATCAGTCCACAAAGCTTCTAAAATTTCTTCAATTTCCCTTTCTAACATCTTTTCCTCCTCTCTTGTCTTTTCCGGTGACTCTCTGCCATAACTTGACCAAGCTGGACTCTGGGGGTAGAGAATAGCCACAATTAGGGCAGCAGCTCAACCGATAAGCTTTGGACAGAGGACAGAAAGCACAGGCAGCTTCTGACTCATATGCTAAACCGCATAAAGGGCATTTTATCATTGCCATGTTACTCCCAGTGTCCTTAGGATGAAATTAAGCACACCCCCTACAAAAAAGGAATAGGGGAAAATAAAGGCTACGATAGCCAGTGTTATCTTTAGTCCCCTTTCCTTAATCATTATAAAGAACTGGGCAATACAGGGGACAAAAAGGGTAATTACTACTAAGCTTATGATAATCTGGTTCACATCCAGTAACCCAAGTTCATTAAGCCTAAAGAATCCGGCAGCACCATAGTCTCGGCGCAAGAAGCCCATAATAAAAGCCCCTGTAGCGGCTGCCGGTAATCCTAACCATTGCTGGACTAAAGGGGCACCAGCTCTTTCCAGTGAAAGAAGGAAGCCAATCTTATCCAGTATAAAAAGAATGAGGGTACCTAGGAGAAAGAGGGGAACCGCTTCTTTAAAATACCACTCCATCCTTGACAGGGTCTTTATCATTACATTAGAAGGCTGAGGCAAGCGAATGGGTGGCATCTCCAGGACAAAATCAGACCTCTGACCAGGAATGACCTTAGAAGCCAGGTATCCTACAATAAGCAAGTTGATAAGAATAAGGCTGAAGAAAAGAATAGTCGCCTTTCCTGAAATACCAGCCATCAATGCCAGAATAACTGCCATCTGAGCTGAACACGGAATGGCTAAAGCGAGGAGCAAAGTTACTAGGAGACGCTCTCTCTTTGATTCCAATGTTCTCGTGGTCAGGGTCGCCATGGTGTCGCAGCCCAGCCCTAAAATTAAAGGTAAGACAGCCTTGCCACTAAGACCAATATGCCTGAGGAGGGCATTTGCCATTACTGCTAGGCGAGGTAGATAGCCAATATCCTCGAGGAGACTGAAACAGATGAAGAAAAAACCAACCACCGGCAGGATAATAGCTACCGCATAAGTCACTCCTATGGTAATCAGTCCGTATTCACCCACCATCAAATCTTTTAGCAAAGCTGTTGGTGCAAGGCTAAAAAGCCAGGTAGCTGCTGGATTAATATATTCGCCGAAAAGGACTCCTTCCACAAACTCAACGACGGTGCCAGCACCAAAGACACCCACCACCAAATAAAAGAAATAAAGGACAAGGAGCAGAATGGGTATCCCCACCACCGGATGAACACTTAATTCCCCTATGAGCTCAGCTATCGGACTCCCCCCACCCTTTTTAACCATAGCCACCTGGGCTACTATTTTTTCTATTTCTTGCATTCTTCTTCGGTTAACTATATACGCTATGGACTTAGCATAACGAGACCGGAGGTCAACGGATTTTTTTCTAATGGTTTTAAGCAGTTCAGCACTTAAGTACTGAGACAACCATTTTTCCAATTCGGGGTCGCCGCTAAGGAGCATTATTGCCAGACTGCGGCGGGCAATAGGTAAAGATGGCAGAAGGCGTTCAATGCTACTTATAGCTTCTTCCAGAACATCATCATGTCTAACCTGAAACGAGCCCGGGCGGGCTTCTTTGACTTTTTCTTTAAGCTGGTTTATGCCTTGTCCCTGGGTAGCTACTGTAAGCACCACCGGTACCCCTAAAGCTCGAGACAATTCTTTCTCATTTATCATTATGCCCTTTTTCTCGGCTTCATCAGCCATGTTCAGGGCTAAAAGAAAAGGCACCTCAGCTTCAGCTAACTGGGCAGAAAGTAACAAAGCCCGCTTGAGGTTTTTAGCATCAGCTACCTGAATTAACACGGTTTTCGTATGTTCAAGGAGGAGGTCTCGGGCTACTTTCTCATCCTCAGAGCGAGGAATAAGGTTATTCACACCCGGAGAGTCAATAATGGTGCTTCCCTCATCAAAATTAGCCCTGCCTGAAGCTACGGCTACCGTAGTTCCAGGATAATTAGATACTGTAGCGTATCTCCCGGTAAGGTGGTAAAAGATGACACTTTTCCCCACATTAGGATTGCCTAAAAGGAGTATCCTTTTCTTCCCGGAAATCTTAGTCTCAACTTGATGACACTGAGACATCGTCTTTATCTCCTTTTTAGCTAAGGCGACTTACTTACGGCACTCGGAACACAGACCTACCATTCGAACCTCTACCCCGGTAATTTCAAAACCACACCCCCGGCTAATATCTTCCCGCAGTTGATAACCTACCGGGTAAGTAAATTCAATAACTTTGCCACAACCAAGGCATAGCAAATGATGATGCTCCCCTCCCGACTTTACTTCGTAGTGAAAATGCTCTTCAGTAAAATGATGCTCGTCCACCAGACCCAGCTTCTTAAAAAGCTGCAAGTTTCGGTAGACTGTAGACAAACTGAGCCGGGGTTGTTTTCGCCGGGCTCGCTCATAAAGCTCATTGGCATCGAGATGCCCACCCCCTTTACGGAGGATATCAAGGAGCAAAGCCCGCTGATTAGTCACCCGCTGCTTGGAACTATTCAAAATTTGCCAACTGGTTCTCTTAATTTTGGTTTTCTTCATTTTATGCTAATGCTTTTCTTTTGCAATTACAATTATAAAAGACTATGATCCCGCTGTCAAGTCCAAGTTTAGTTTTGACCGCGGAGCAAGCTAAAAATAAGAAGTAGACCAAAAGTTAGACTAAAGGCACAAGCTATAAACATTATTTCAAAATTGCTTATTCCAGCTACAATTCCCATAACGGTAGCCCCAACAGCTATGCCCGCCTGAAGAAAACTACTGGTCATACCCATAGCTAAACCCCTCATCCCCGAAGATGCCACATCAGCTACCAGAGCAAAACTGGGTGGTATGGCTAATCCCATGCCGATGCCAAAGAAAAGAGCCACTACCACTAACGAGACAAAGCTGTGGAACTGGGATATTAAGGCTACTGATAAAGCGCTTATAGCCAATCCCAAAAGAATTACTGGCTTCCGTCCAATTTTGTCCGATAACCTCCCCGCCGGAGTCCGCAATACCGTAGAAGTGATATAAACAGCAGTAACAATAAACCCCGCCTGAGCCTCAGTAATACCAAAACCCTTACCATAAAGGGGAATATAAGCAGCGATAGTACCCGAGCCAAAGGTAACGAAAAAGGGGGCTAACAGCCCGGCAAAAACCCGACGCTGACTTAGCCAGTTTAGCGACCTGTCTAAAGCCATCTCCCCACTCAACCTTTGTGGTATCGTGGTCAATCGAAAAAGAATGAAAACAAGACCAAGCATGGTAATAGCACTACAACCATAAAAAGCAACTTCAAATCCATAATGACTCAACAGCAAGCCGCCCGTTACCGGTCCAGCTACAAAGCCGAGTTGAGTTGAAGTCGTGTACCACCCCACGACTTCGCCCCGCCGTGATGGGGAGGCTAAGTCAATTACCAGGGATGTGACCACAGGAATGAAAGCCGCCGTAGCTAAACCGTGGACAGCCCGAAACCAAAGAAGTTGCCCAGGAGTGTCAGCCATGAGATAAAGTAACGGGGCTAAAGTAAAGGCAGTAAAACCAGTAACCAGTAAAGTTCGCCGTCCCAGCCGGTCAGCTAAAATGCCAAAGGGAACCAGAAACAGAGCCGTCACATAAGAACCAAGGGCTACTATCAGCCCTACTTGAGATACGGAAGCACTCAGTTGTCGGGCATAGAGGGGCATTACCGGAAATAAAAGACTAAAACCTGTGTAGCCAATAAAACCGGTTACATAAAGAGTAAACAGGGTAAGGCGATTATTCACTCCATACCCTTAACAGAGCCATTGACACTGCTGGGTGGGATTACGTCACCATACTCTTTAGAGACTTCAACCCAGCCTTTTATAACCTCCTCAAAGGTATCATCCTCCGAAATATAGCCCAGGAAAGACGGCACATAAACAGTGTGTAACCGCCCCCTTCGCAAGGCTCTAATATAACTTTATAGGACAAAACTTGCGCCATATATCACCTCCTCAATCAGGGCATACCACTTCATCATTGACCATTTTCGCAGGTATAAACCCTTTAGCACTACCTTGCCTGAGGAACAGTTATCTCTGTTTTTCAAGAATACCAAGCATCAGGGTTTCTAATTCTGTCCATAAATTTGCCAAAGCTTGGGTTCCGTCTGGCTATCTCATCAGGATGAATTCTTTCAGTAATCCGTGGATTGTCTCGCGTATAGAGAAATTCCTTCCCACTCTGGCTAAAAATGCCACTCATTACCTTCTTTGGTTTGCATTCCAATGTAGCTGAGGGAGGAATATTGACCTTAACACGAGCGCCTAAGTATTCCCTGATGCTCTCAGGGCCAGCTAAGAGCCACCCCTCTAGAGCATGAACAACGACTACATAGTGAACCGAATGTTTCACTTCTGATGTAATATTCTTTTCTACCTTTCGCACCTCCTTTTCAATTTCTTGTGGAGGAGTGCACTCTGAATCAACACAGACAATAACTTTTGATACATCTGAATGCTCCTGAAGGATGTCGTTGGTAATGTGAGAACAAACTTTCTCTTTGTTTAACAAATCTCCACGCCTCTTGACCCTAGAACAATGCTGACCTGTTCTCCTAAAATCTTACGGACAAGGATCAACATGGCCTTCTCATCGCTTTGACCTTCCACAAAAAGAGCAATCTTTATGGAACACCCCCCAAGCTTCCCGAATACCACATTTCTCCTAGTCCCAATGTCTTTAATGCTTCTTTTATTCCCTTTCTCTCTTGAGCCTTAGTGACCTGTGTTTTTCCCTCTTTTTTGATCACGATAAAGAGGTCTTCAGGTTGGAGAAAATCAACAAGATATGGGGAATGAGTGCTCACCAGCACCTGTGTCTTTTCAGAGGCATTCTTAAGAAGGTCAACCATTAATTCTAACAACCTTGGGTGAACATAGTTCTCCGGTTCTTCAAAGCAGACAAGTGGCGGAGGTTCCGGCAAGTAGAAAGTAGCCAAATGTCCCAATAACCGCAGTGTCCCATCTGACATCCCCCACGCCGGTATAGATGTTTTAAGTCCTTTTTCCCGAATACGAATATAAGTTTGTCCGGCTTCGTGGCTGGTTAAGCCTGTGGCAAGTTCTTCAAGTTCAGGCACTGCCAACTTCAAAATGTCCTCTATTTCCCTGAATTTTTGTGGGTATTCTGTTTGCAATGCATGCAGGACAGTAGGCAAGTTCTCACCCCAAGCTCGCAGCTGGAGTTCTCTTCGCACCGGCAGAGAGGCTCGCATCAAAGGTGGCAAAAGGTTAAACAAAACCCAGTTTTGAACTTCCTTAGAAAACTGAGCCAGAATGGGATAAGTGTCCTCATCTGTAAACACTGAAAGGTAGGATAGCTCTCTCCCTGACGCTGAAAAACTAATTACCTTGCCGGCTTCGTCCCAGGCTACCCCCTGACCCTGATATTGTTCTGAAGGAAATTCAAGAAGTTTTTTCCCGCTATCTTCTAAAAGTTGAAAAAATTCCTTGTTATTGCAACCACGCCCATAACGGTCACCAACAAGTTCGAGCGAATAGTGGTAATGTCTCTCCTTGCCTTTAACCTTGATTAAGCCGTATAGCTCGATGGAGATGGTTTGCCCTATATCTCCATTAAAAATAATCTGCTCGAATCCGCCTCTTTCTCGAATGACGCTTGCAAATTCCCGGCTTTTCACAATTTGGGATAAAAAGTAAAGGAAATCAAAAATATTACTTTTTCCAGCATTATTAGGGCCAACAAAAACCACAAATGGCTTTAAGTCTAGGTCAAGATTTTCCAAACTTTTGTAATTCCGCACACTAAAACGTCTTATTGGCATTTCAACTCTTCCTTTCCCTCATCCTGAGCCAGCCGGCTCTATTTCCGTCTCAACCCCTTATTAACTTTTGGTTGCTCCCCCCACTACCTTCTTTTCGTCTTCAGTCAGCCCATAGAGTTCATAAATCTTCTGGTCTATCTCAGAATCAATGCGCTTAATTTCCCGAAGAAGTTCCTCCCGCTCGCTAAAAGCTATATTGCGAATTGGTGCCAGCCGCTTATTCAATTCCAGCATCCTGTCCACCAGAGCTACTAAGTCATCGTGCTTTTTCCTACAGCAGGGTTGTCAAGGTCAAGAGAGGGTAAGGGAAGCTTACCCTCAAAAATGTTCACCAGCACTGTTTTAACACGGGGGTCAGTGGTGAAAATCTTAAAAGCATTGACAACACGGCCGTGAGTGTTAACAGTGCCAATATCCAGGAAATTAGCTGGTCTACCTCCAACCTGGGTCAGAAGATCCAAAACTGCCATAGCTAACCCAGCACCATTGACCATACAGGCAATACTACCATCCAGCTTAATGTAATTTCTAACCCCAAGTGAAATAGCCTTTACCTCTAAAGGGTCTTCCTGCTCCGGGTCATGAAGCTCCTGAATATCTTTATGCCGGAAAAGGGCATTGTCATCAAAATTTAGCTTGGCATCTAAAGCTAAAAGTTTACCCTCATTGGTAATAACTAACGGGTTAATTTCAGCCAGGGAACAGTCTTTCTCCCGGAACAGGCGGTAAAGGTTAGCCATCAACTCGGTAGCCGTGCGGATTAGTTCCGGGGATAAGTTCATTCCATAAGCCAGCTTTCGACCTTGAAAAGGCTGGAAACCGGCAGCCGGGTCAATATAGGCTTTAAGGATTTTCTCGGGGCTTACCCGGGCGACTTCCTCAATCTCCATCCCGCCAGCTTCACTGGCTATCATTACCGGCAGCCGATGGGTATTATCAACAATAACGCTCAGGTAAAGCTCCCTGCTTACCTCTACAGCTTCTGCAACCAGGACCTTGCTTACCGGCACTCCTTTCGGTGTTGTCTGGTAGGTGACCAGTCTCGTGCCCAACATCTGCCCAGCCAGTTTCCCAGCTTCTTCAGCCGAACTCACCACTTTTATGCTACCGGCTTTACCCCCCAGCATAGACCTGAGCTTTGACTATTACCTTACCCCCCAGTTCCGCAGCCACTTTTTCAGTTTCTTCGGAAGTAGTTGCTACCCTTCCCCTGGGCACAGGAATGCCAAACTGAGCTAACAGAGCTTTAGCTTGATATTCATGGGTTTTCATAAATCAGCTTCCTTTTTACAGCAAACATAAAGATGACTAATTTACCAAACAATAACCATATATACAATGGTATCGTCTATGTCCGAATAGTAACCATTATCTCTCCAGTATCTCAGACCTTTCTCTACCTTCATCTTCCTGTCAGACTGGGGCTCAATAAATACCAGCCCCTGGTCGGTTGTTTGAAAGGCAACCAGAAGATGCCCAGTGCCACCCGGAAACACAACTGAAACAATAGCACTGCGGAGCCCCTTTTCTTGGGCGGCATTATTTACATCCCGACTGAAATGCTTGCAATCATAAACATCCCTAACATACCGATTCAAGTCTGTTCGGTCGGCATACAAAAAGTCCATCATCCCTTTATAAGTAGGGTCACGCAGGGTGTAACGAGGAACTGCTCGCAACCGCTCATTCTCGGTTTTGAGATTAGTTAGTTCAAGTCTGCTGGAAGCCAACTTTGACTCAACCCCAGACAGCTCAAATTTAGTGGAATACAACTTTTGCTCAAGTATCGGTATCTGTGCCTGCGCTTTGGTGAGTTCATCCGCTGTCACTCCAAGGCTGAAAAAAAGGACGAGAACAATTACACCAAGCACACCAATAACAATCCATCTTTTCATATTTTATAAACCTCCTTTCCACCTCATAATAATAAATCTGACTACCAAAGGATAAGTATCTCCACTATAGTATCATCCCTAGTTGTTTCATAACCATTGTCTCTCCAGTACTTTACACCTTTAGCTACTTTCATTACCTTATCGTCCTGAGGGTTGATGAACACTAGCCCGGCATCAATAGTTTGAAAGGCAACTAACACGCTTTGTTTACCATCGGGATAAACAACAAATACAAAGGCACAAAGCAACCCCTTTTCTTTAGCTGCATTATTTACATCTCGGCTAAAGTGCTCACTTGTATATTCCCCTTTAACATACTTCTTGGTATTGGTTAAGTCAGCAGCCAGAAAGCTCATTACCTCCTTATATGTATGGGCCCTAAGATTATAGCTGTCTCCCTTCCGTAGCTTATCATTCTCAGATTTTACTGAAGAAAGCTCCGCTTGAGCCAAAGCTAACTCAGATTTCGCCGATGACAATTCACCGGCTACACCGCTGAGGTCTTTCTCAAGGGTTGTAATCTGAGTCTGTACCTTGCTCAGCTCGCCACGAGTCACCGCAAAGACAAAGAAAAGGAAGAGGGCTACAGCACCAAGCAGACCGATGACAATTAGTCTTTTCATATTTACCTCCCATGAGCGCACAGTTTTGTCAAGCCTGCGCACCCTTTTTATT
>DYGU01000013.1 GCA_020724525.1 Dehalococcoides mccartyi | reverse complement strand
TCTGCGAGGTCTCTCTTTTATTTTCAACCCCGACCGACCAAAATATTACAGTATCTCGCAGATTGTTGAGCAACTCGTGAAAATTTTCTTTTAAAAGTCCACTTCCAGCTGTAACCAGATAGCCTCAAAGCTATTATACTTAAGGAAAAATTAAAGGAGGCTTAAGCATGGCAAAAATAAGGTGTAAGTAAGGAAACTACCCTGGATTCCTTCTTTGGTAATTTCCTTTATGAGCAAAAAGTGCCTCAAAATCATTTCTTGAGGAAGCTTGATGAGGTTATAGATTGGGATAGGTTTACAGGTAAGCTCCTTCGCTATTACAAAGGGAAAGGGGAAATAGGCCAGGCTCCTTATAATCCAACCATTATCTTGAAGATGCTCCTTGTTTCTTATCTTTATCGTATTTCGGAAAGACAGGTAGAGACGATGGCTAATGATAGCCTTTCTTTAAGTTATTTTTTGAAATTGAGGGCTGATGAGAAAACCCCCGACCATTCTACCCTTACCTCATTCAAGGAGAGGTTACTTAAGAATGGTGGCAAAAAGGCTTATGAGGAGTTATTTGATGAGATTATCAAGATAGCCATAGAGAAGGGAATTAAATTTGGTAAGCTCCAGCTCATTGATAGTGTCCATACTATAGCTGATGTTAATATAGCTAAGAATAAAGCAAGGCAAAAGGAAGGTAAAAAGCCGAGAGACAGAGATGCTACTTGGGGAGTGAAGGGAGAAAAGTTAATCTTAAATAAGGATGGCAAAAGGGAAACAAAAACAGAGTATTTTTATGGTTATAAAGACCAGATAAGCCTTAATGCTAAGACAGAGATAATCACCAGTGTTAAGCCGGGGTATGCCAATGACTACGATGGTCGCCATCTTCCTGATTTAGTGGAAAAGGACTTGAAAAAGGGAATAGAGGTAAAGGTGGTAGCCGGGGATAAGGGATATGATGATGGCGGAAACCACTACTTTCTTAAACAGAAAGGCATAAGCTCAGCAATAAGGCTTAATGACTACCGGACCAAAAAGAAGGACGAAAGTAAAGAAGGCTGGGCAGAAATTAAGGAAAGTCAGGAATATAATGAGGGGCTAAGAGAAAGATACAAAATTGAACGGAAATTTGCTGAAGTAAAGAAATGGCATGGCTTTAGTAGGTGTCGCTATATAGGTTTCTTGAGGCATGCTATTCAGTGCTATCTCACCTTTATGGCAGTTAACTTAAAGAGGCTGGTGAAACTGTTAACTGGCATTAGCTTTAGAGGTGAGGCTAAACCTATGTGATGAGTAGCTGAAGTGGGTGAATTATGCCCAAAAACAGGAAGAGGAGGAAAGAGATAGCTATAAAAGGAGTTAAACAAATAGCCAAAGCACCCTAAACTGAGGTGAAAAAAAGAAAATTAAGCCCCTTAAAGGGCGATAGATGATTATAACTGCTCGTTGCTAAACGGTCTCGGTCGGGGAGTGTTTAATAACTCCTAACTGTCATTGCGAGGAGTATAGTGAGGAAGCAATCCTTGCGAACAATATGATCTCAAGATTGTTGTGATTAAGCGGCGGTGTTATACTTGGCTCAATATGACCAGAATTGACGGAAGAGCTAGGGACGAGTTACGCCCAATACATATTACCTTGGGCTATCAGAGTTTTGCTGAAGGTTCCGTCTTAATTGAGCAAGGGAAGACTCGGGTTATCTGTGCGGTGAGTGTTGAGGAGAGAGTGCCTGGGTTTCTTAAAGGTCGAGGTAGCGGCTGGATAACGGCTGAATATTCTATGTTGCCTCGGGCTACCATTATTCGTACTCCCCGTGAGGGTGTTCTGGGCCGGATGGCTGGCAGAAGCCAGGAAATCCAACGCCTTATTGGTCGCACTCTTAGAGCTGTTGTCGATTTATCAGCTCTGGGAGAAAGGACTTTAGTTGTGGACTGTGATGTGGTACAGGCTGATGGTGGTACTCGAACTGCAGCTATTACCGGGGGTTATGTAGCTCTCTATCAGGCTTTGTATAATTTGACCAGACAGGGAATCCTGTTGGAAATGCCGGTAAGGGGTGCCGTAGCTGCTATCAGTGTTGGCATTGTTGATGGTGAAAGTTTCCTCTACCTCTGCTATGAAGAAGATTACCGAGCTGAGGTTGATTTTAATGTGGTAATGACTGATACTGGTGAGTTTGTGGAAATACAAGGAACGGGGGAGAATAAGCCTTTCTCCAGGGAAGTCACAAACTCCTTGCTCTTATTGGCGGAAAAGGGCATTAAGCAATTGTTTCAGATACAAAAAGCGGCTTTAGCCACATTGAGTTAAAAGGCACTTATGGACGTACCTGACCGTTACCAAAGATAATCCATTTATAGCTGGTTAGTTCCTTAAGCCCCATAGGACCACGAGCCTGAAATTTCTGGGTGCTTATTCCCACCTCAGCACCTAAACCAAACTGACCACCATCGGTAAAACGAGTACTGGCATTGACATAAACACAAGCGGCATCTACTTCATTAATAAAACGCCTGGCTGCCGAATAATCTTCAGTAACTATAGCTTCCGAATGTCCTGAACCATATACTTCTATATGATGCAGGGCTTCGTCTAAAGAGTCAACTATCTTAACTGCCGCAATTAAAGCCAGAAATTCCTTTCCCCAATCTTCTTTTGTCGCTGGTAGCAGTTTTAACAAAGGTATGGGTCGTAAAATAGATAGCGTAGGCTCATCACAATGCATTTCTACATCAGCTTTTGCCCATTCCTGAGCAATTAATGACAAATAAGGCTCAGCGATATCTTTGTGGACGAGCAAGGTATCTAAGGCATTACAAACTGTAGGGCGTTGAACTTTGGCATTATAGGCAATAGCTACCGCTTTCTCTATATTGGCACTTTTGTCCACATAAGTATGGCAGACGCCAATACCTCCAGCAACTACAGGCATAGTGGCATTATCAGCCACAAATTTTATTAATTCAGCACCTCCTCTTGGAATCAGCAAATCAATAACATCTCTCATTTTGAGCATGTGATTAACTAAAGCCCGATCTGCGGACTCAATAAATTGTACTGCCCCTTCGGGTATGCCGGTTTGATAAGCGGCTTCTTGAATTGGTTTAGCCAAAGCTGAGTTAGAACGGAGTGCCTCTTTACCCCCACGGAGAATGACACTATTACCTGATTTTAGGCAGAGAACCGAAATGTCAACGGTGACATTAGGTCGGCTTTCGTATATGACACCGATAACCCCTAAAGGGACTCGCTTTTTACCCACCTGGAGACCATTGGCTAAGGTACGCATTTCATAAATTTCCCCAACAGGGTCAGGTAAAGCTGCCACTGCTTTGACATCCTGGCTTATTGCTTCAAGGCGACTTTCAGACAGCAGGAGGCGGTCAAGCATAGCCGCACCCATTCCAGAAGCCTCCGCTTCCCTCAAGTCCAGAGCATTTACTGAAAGGATTTCATCTTTCCGAGACATAAGGGCTTCAGCAATATTGAGTAAAGCTTTATTTTTGATTTCAGTTGATAGAAAAGCCAGCTTCTTTGAGGCTTGTTTAGCAGCCTTTCCCCTCTCTTCCAGTTCCTTTATGGCTTGCTCCATTTCTTCCTGCCTTATTTAAGGATTTGTTCTTTGTCTAATCCCTTCTACTAAGTGCATAAAGCAACAGACCGATTAAACAAAGCGTAATAACAACCTTTTTATTCTCCTCGGCTTGTTCTGCCTCTTGGGCAAGTATATCTCGTAACTCTATCGATTCATGGTAGGTTAATGTGCCTTGCCTCCACTTTTCCAAAAGCTCTTTTCTTCTGCTATCAGGATTTTCTTTAGTTTCGGGCAATATGTCAGGTAGCTTTCGTGTCCACTTACCAAGCTCGTTAAGTCTACTTTCTATCCGAGATAACCGACCTTCAACATTAACCTTAAAATCGCTTAACTCAGCACGAACAGTGTCTTTTACAAACGGTCTTAGACTAAACGTGAAAGCTATAAGCGGAATCGTGACCGAGCCAAAGATTATAATCACAATAAGCCATATTTCCATTGGCTTAACCCCTGAATTAGCTCAAGTTCCCGGCTCAATAGAGATTGTTTAAGTATCCTCATAAGACTACCATATTATTCCGGTGAATTACTTCGGCACCATATTCATAGCCAAGAAGACTGAAAATCTTTTCTGAGTGAGCACCTTTAATAATATTTATATCGTTACTACCATAGTTAACTATACCACAGCCAAGATGGTTATTCTCCTGGTCGAAAATGTCTACCGTGTCACCCCGTTGAAAATTGCCCTCAATGGCAACAATGCCGGCGGGAAGTAAGCTTTTGCCTTGCTTCTTAATAGCTCTGGCAGCTCCAGTGTCAAGGATTAATTTACCTTTAGAAGCCAGCCCGCTGAGCAGCCAGCGCTTCTTGCTTTCCAACTTAGTTACCCTGAGAGGAAACAAAGTGCCTATTTCTTCACCGTTAACAATTCGTAAAAGGACATCAGGCTCCTTGCCATTGGCGATGACTACAGTAGCTCCTGAAGCTGTTGCCAGCCTAGCCGCTTCGATTTTCGTTCTCATTCCTCCAGTTCCATGGTGGCTGAAGGCATAACCGGCGATACGCTCAATTTCAGCATCAATTTTATCTACCCGAGATATAAGACGGGCGTTAGGATCATAGTGTGGGTCAGCCGAATATAAGCCTTCGATATCCGTAAGTAATACTAAAAGGTCGGCATCAACCAGATTGCATACCATGGCGGAAAGGTTATCATTGTCACCAAAAGCGATTCCCTCAATTTCATCGATAGCCACTACATCATTCTCATTGACAATACAGATTACACCCAGCTCCAGGAGAGTCAGCAATGTGTTGCGGGCATTTAAATAACCGGCACGGTCGGAGATATCTGCTTTAGTGAGGAGAGCTTGGGCTATTGTTATATCATGCCAGCTAAAAAGTTGCTCGTAGGCATGCATAAGACGGCTCTGTCCCACTGAGGCTAAGACTTGCTTAAAAGGTATGTCCTCTCGCTCCTTAACTAAACCAAGCTTTTGCCTGCCGGCAGCGATAGCGCCTGAGGAAACAATTATAACTTCTTTTCCTTGGTGGTGAATTTTGGCTATCTGTCCCACAAGGCTTGCCATTATCTCCAGGTCAAGGCGGTCACTGTCACTGCCTCCGGTAAGCAGATTTGTCCCGAATTTGGCTACTATGCGCTGGTAAGACATTACTCTATTATAACAAGCAAATATAGGTTGTGACAAAGTTGTATTTTGTGTTACTATGTATATAGTGCTCCGAGGTATTCTAATTGAAACCAGGGCAGCAGTACTGTCTATCAACTCACAAAATTTAAAAATAGAGAGGGGGTGAAATGTTGAAATTTATGTTAGGGATTTTACTCCGGTCATGGGGGGACATACTGGTCCTGGACTTTTAGGTATTGCTTTTTTGATGAATGAGTAATTGGTAATATGTTCCGCTCTTTAGTTCACTGAATTTACGGCTAATTCCTGGAGTGTTTGTTTAAGTGCTTCCAACCACTTGCTTCCAAAGTAATTCATATTTAATCTTATTTGTGTACTACCTATCTTAATCCCCGCCTTTAGCAGTTCAGGGGGCGGGTGTCTAAGTTTTCTACCTTGACTGAATTTTATTATTATCTGCTTTGCCTCTGATGTGGTTGATTCTACCCCGTTGCTGATACAGAGTAACTTAATTTCTAACATGTCCAGTAGATTTTTCACTGGCTGAGGTAGAACTCCAAATCTGTCCCTTAACTCATGGGCTATGTCGTCTATTTCTGACTTTTGCTTAACCCTGGCTAATTTGTAATAAAGGGCTATTCTGGTATTAATGTCAGGGACATATTCTTCTGGTATATAAGCCGGCAATGGAAGAGCTATGACGGGTGATGGTAGTTCAGCCTTTTTGTCCATACTTTTACCCATTTCCCTGGCTTTTAGTTCTTCCACAGCTTCGGCAAGGAGGCGACAGTAAAGGTCAAAACCAACAGCGGCAATATGTCCGCTTTGTTCCACTCCCAGTAAGTTACCGGCACCACGGATTTCGAGGTCTTTCATAGCGATACCGAAGCCAGCTCCCAGTTCAGTAGCTTCGAAGATAGTTCTGAGTCGTTTTTGAGCCTGAGGGGTTAGTCGTTTACCTTTATCGAAGAGAAAGTAAGCGTAAGCCCGGTTGCTACCTCTCCCTATTCTCCCCCGCAGTTGATAAAGTTGGGTTAGACCTAACCGGTCAGCCTGGTTAACAATCAAAGTGTTGACGTTTGGTATATCCAGCCCTGATTCAATGATGGTGGTTGATACCAGAATATCGCTTTTACCAGCAGTGAAATCTATCATTACTTTTTCCAATTCCTCTTCGGGCATTTGTCCGTGGGCTATGGCTATTTTGGCTTCAGGCACCAAGTTTTGGAGTTTGTTAGCTATATTACTGATATTCTGAATCCGATTGTGGACGAAAAAGACCTGACCATTCCTTTCCAGTTCCCGGATAATTGCTCCCCGAACCAGTTGGTCGTCATAATAACTAACGTAAGTCTTAACTGGCAGACGCTCATCGGGAGGCGTTTCCATAATACTTATATCTTTAATTCCAGCTAAAGACATATGGAGGGTGCGCGGGATAGGGGTTGCACTAAGGATCAGAACATCCACCTCCTGGCGCATTTGCTTTAATCGTTCTTTGTGGACTACGCCGAAACGCTGTTCCTCGTCAATGATTACCACCCCCAGGTTCTTAAACAAGACATCCTTTTGCAGCAAGCGATGGGTGCCGATACAAATGTCCACTGTCCCATCAGCCAATCCTTCAAGAATAGTTTGCTGCTCTTTTTCTGAGCAAAATCGGCTTAGCATTTCAACTCTAATCGGGAAGGCTTGTAACCTTTGAGTAAAGGTGTTGAAATGCTGCTGGGCTAATACTGTAGTCGGCACTAAAAAGGCTACCTGTTTATTGTCCATTACTGCTTTGAAGGCAGCTCTTAAAGCCACTTCGGTCTTACCGTAACCGACATCACCACACACTAGTCTATCCATGGGTTTAGCCTTTTCCATATCTTCTTTGACTGCCTGGATAGTCTCAAGCTGGTCAGGTGTCTCCAGGTATGGGAAAGAGGCTTCTAATTCTTGTTGCCAGATAGAGTCCGGGGAGAAAGGGAAGCCAGTAATTACTTCTCTGGTAGCATAAAGCGCCAGAAGTTCTTGGGCGATGTTAATTACAGATTCCTTAATTTTTTGCTTAGTCCGTGCCCATTCCTGGGTTCCCAGCCGACTTACGACAGGAGGCTTGTCGCTGGCGCCAATGTAGCGGCTAAGACGGTCAACCTGGTCTGTGGGCACATAGAGACGGTCACCGGCAGCATAGTCAATAACAAGGTACTCCCGCTCGGTTTTGTCTAAAGACATGGTAGTAAGCCCACTGAATTTACCAATACCATGGTCAATGTGGACTACATAGTCACCGGGAAAGATTTGGGAGAAGAGCCATTGCCGTTGCACCGGACGCTTTTTGGTCAGGCGCCTTTGTTTTACAAAACCAAAAACTTCAGTATCAGTGAGAAGAGCGAAACCTCCTTTCATCACCCAACCCTCGGCTAAGGAGCCTTGAAGAAGAGTTATCGAGCTGGATATGGGTGGTTTTTCAATTTGATTTATTACCGGGGTGAGAATGTCATTATCTTGAAAAAATTGGCTCAAGCGCTGGGCTTGATGGCTGACTATAATAACTCGCTTATTCTCTTTAACTGCTGCTTTAATATCTTTAACCAGAAGGTCAAGTTTTCCCCCGTAACTCGGGGCTAAAGTAAAGGGAAAAGGTGGGATGGTATCGAAGCTGGGTTGAGCCGTGTCCCAGGACCAGAGAATTAGACGTTTTTTGGTTCTGGTCATCTTCTCCCAGAACTCTAACCAGGTGAAGTAAGGTCTGGGGGAATCCTCGGTAATCTCTTTTTGCTCAATTTTCACCCGCCGCAACTCGTTAGCTTTCTTATCTAATTCTTCAAGGGTAATTTTAATGTCTTCAGGATTATCTATGATAAGGAGTGTCTCCTCCGCTAAATAATCAATAATACAACCAGTATTGGTCGAAAACGAGTTTTGCTCATGTCCCAGGTTTTCCTTAGCCGGAACGATAGTTATTGAAGTTATGGGCTTTAAAGATCTCTGGCTCTGAGGCTCAAAAAGCCGAATACTCTCTATTTGATTACCAAAGAACTCTACTCTAACTGGCAGGTGACTATCAAGGGGAAAAATGTCAACGATGTCACCTCTGCGACTTACTGTTCCGGGAATCTCTACAATTTCCTCAAGTTCATAACCCATAGCTTGCCATTTAGCTAAAAGATGCAGGAGGTCAAGGCTCATTCCGGTGTGAAGAGTATGGCAAGCTGTGGCAAACTGTGAGAAGCTCAGGGTTTTATTTACTACTGACGGGGCAGAGGCTACTATCAGAGGCGGTTTTTGGCTATAAAGCACTGTCTTTTGCCAAGAGGTCAGGGTAGATAAGACCTGGAGTCTTCCGCCTGTTGTAGTAATGTCTGAAGGTAGGTCTTCGTAAGGCAGAGCGTCAGGCTCAGGGAAAAGGTAAACCGATGACGGATCTGGAGCCCAATTTTGAAGCTCGTCATAAAACTTCCGTGAACTTTTAGGTTCGGCACATATCATGAGAATAAGGGAGAGCAATTCTTGATACAGGGCAGCTATTAAGTAAGGCTTAGCTGCATCAAGAAGCACAAGATTAGACTCGTTTTTGCCTTGACACAATTCTTTTGTAAGTTGGTGGTAAATAGGAATGGCTTTAATCAAAGACAATAGAGGTGATAGGTTCACCTTATTTCTCCTAAACACCTACAGGGCTAGTTGCAAATTTCAGGGGTTCTACCGGACTTTCAGCCCGGTAGTTTTCTTAACTAGCCCGAATAAAACAAATTGTAACACGGCCTATATGCAATAACAACGCAATTTTTAAAGTGTTTTGCCAAACACCCTCAAAGCAAAAAGTTTGACAGTATAGGCGGTTTAGGGGTGTTATCGGTATCCTTTTTCTCTGGTTGTTTTTGATACTCTTTAGTGGGCTGGTAAGCCAGATAGTGCTGGCAATACCTCAGAATAGCCTGATTCCATATCAGCGTCATTAGGACAAACTTCCTCGGAGAAAGAAATTAAGCTTGAAACCCGTTATCCGGTAATTCGTGGCACTGCCGTCTCAACTTTTGAATTTGAAGTTGAACTGAAATATACAGGTAAAAAGTCCCGCGAGTTTGAACTTTCAGCTAAAGCACCACCCGGCTTTTATGTATCCTTCCGTCCCGGCTACGAAGCTAAGGAGATAGCCTCAATTCGCCTTGACCCAGGCAAAGCTTATCCAGATACAGTTAAAGTTGTAGTCAGCCCGATTTTCCTTTGGTACACTGAGCGTCTACCTGAACCTGGCGAGTATGTGGTTACTTTATCTGCCAGCTCTAAGGAGATTAAGGACCTTAAAGGCAGCATTGATCTTAAAGCTATTATTACTGCCAAATATGACCTTAAAGCTAAGACAGGCGGTATACTGGAAGGCAGGCTTAACACGAAGGCTACCGCTGGGGAAGATAACCCGATCCCTGTTATTATAGAGAATAGAGGCACGGCTACCTTGAAGAAGATTACTTTCTCCACAGAAAAACCAGCAGGCTGGAGTATTGCTTTTAACCCGGAGACTATAGACACGCTAACACCCGGGGCTAAACAGGAGGTTGAGGTGAACATAAAACCATCCCGGAAAACAATAGCTGGCGATTATGCAGTTACTTTAAAAATTGATGAGGAAAGTATGCTCGCCTACGACAGGTTAGACCTCAGGGTGACCGTATTAACGCCAACTCTTTGGGGCTGGGTTGGTGTCGGTATTGTAGTGGCAATAATAGCTGGCCTAGCCATTATTTTCATGCGTTTGGGTAGGCGGTAGAGGTGAAGCCACGGGTTATTGAGGCGGTGAATTTAACCAAGCGGTATGAAAGTTTCACCGCTGTCGACAATCTTAATCTCTCAGTTGAAGAAGGAGAAGTTTTTGGTTTCCTTGGTCCTAATGGTGCCGGCAAGACAGCGGCTCTATTAATGTTATTGGGGCTTACCGAACCTACTTCGGGTACCGCCCGGGTCTACGGTTATAATTCAACCCAGGAGCCTTTGAAAGTAAAGCGGATTGCGGGCTACCTTCCGGAAAAAGTTGGCTTCTATGAAGACCTCACTGCCCGACAGAATTTGTAGTATACGGCTCGTCTTAACTGTGTGGAAGAAGTGGAAGCTTCAAAGAGTATTAACGAGCTATTAGAAAGAGTAGGTTTATCAGAAGTAGCCGACCAAAAAGTAGGCAAATTTTCCCGGGGGATGAAGCAGAGATTAGGGATAGCCGATGTGCTGGTGAAAGAACCTAAAATAGTCTTTTTGGATGAGCCTACCGCTGGGATAGACCCTAAGGGCGTTGACGAAATTTTGGAACTTATAAGTGACATGAAGAGAAGCGGAATAACTTTAGTTCTGTGCTTTCATCAGTTACACCAGGTCCAGAAAGTCTGCCATCGTACTGGTATAGTGGCAAAGGGGCGGTTAATAGTGGAAGGGTCAGTCGACCATTTGGGCAGGGAAGCTGTAGCTGGTGGGAGATACAGAGTTGAGGTTCGAGTAACTGAACCAGGTCCGGGACTGGTTAATTCTCTGAAGCAAATTAAGGGCGTCCTAAGTGTGGAAGAGTCTGGTGAGTTATTCCTCATCATTGCGACACTGACTTGAGACCTCAAATAGCTAAAACTATCGTTGAGAGTGGTGCTTCACTAATGGAGATGAAAATTGAGGAGTATACTCTGGAGAAAATTTATCGGAAATATTTCAGCGAGGACTGAATATGCCGGGATTGATAACCATTTTCTGGAAAGAACTGGCTGACCATTTTAGCAGTAAGAGATTCATAATTTTATTTCTCTTAATTTACTTAGCTGGGATATCAGCTATTTATGTAGCGGCTCAGACTATAAGAAGTGAAGTAACTGAGACTACTGAATTTGTTTTTATTATGCTGTTTACTACCTCAGGGGGTATGTTGCCACCGTTTTTTGACCTTTCTGGCTCTTTTTATACCGATAGTGGGCATAGCTCTCGGTTTCGATGCTATAAATAGTGAGCGAACCAGCGGCAATCTCAGTCGGCTTTTATCTCAGCCTGTTTACAGAGATTCGGTTATTAATGGCAAGTTTTTAGCCGGACTGACTACTCTGGCTATTCTCCTGATAAGCATAATTGCCATTGTTGCCGGGATGGGCTTGCGTATGATAGGTGTCCCCCCAGCTCGGAAGAAGCTTTGAGACTCGTTGCTTTCCTCCTTGTAAGTGTAATTTATGGAGCCTTCTGGTTAGCCTTAGCTGTCCTTTTTTCTCTCCTTTTTGAACGGACGGCTACCTCTGCCTTAGCTTCTATAGCTTTGTGGATATTCCTCTTTTTTTCCTGTTCATGATTTCTGGTGTTATCGCTGATGCGGTTGTGCCGGTTACCCGCGATTCACCGGCAGAGTTAATTGTGAAGCATGAAGAATTCCGAGCGATGATTGAACGTCTTTCCTCTAATACTCTTTATGAGGAAGCGGTTATTGTTTTATTGGTGCCTACAGTGAGAAGCTTTAGTCCTCTATTGATTATCCAAGTAGAGAGGATGCTGCCTAATCCTTTGCCCTTCGGGCAAAGCTTGTTATTAATCTGGCCTCATTTGACCAGCCTTATTGCTTTATCTTCATTATGCTTTGCCATTTCTTACATAAAGTTTATGCGAGAAGAGATAAGGTCAACTTAACGGGAGCCCCGGTTTTCTCTCTTTAACCATAATCTTTCGCCATCAGTGACAAATTCTATGGCACCATTTTCGGCGGTAGTATAGATTCTGTTTTTACCTAAATGATTGGTTAATCTTTCCATAACTTGAGAGTGGGGGTGACCGAATTTGTTGTCTTTACCGACACAGATGACAGCTACTTGTGGATTGACCATGGCTAAAAATTCTGGCGAGGTAGAGGTCCGGCTGCCATGATGAGCTACCTTTAATACTGTGCTTGTCAAATTGGCTCGCCGGGCGATGAGATTTAACTCAGCTTCCTCTTCGATATCAGCGGTAAAGAGAAAGCTGACTTTGCCCCAGTTCAAACGTAAAACTATTCCATTATTGTCTATATCATCAGCACTACCTTTGAGAAGGGGTGACGGGGGATTGAGCACTTCCATAATTACTCCTTTCCCTAAGTCAATAGTTTGCCCGGCTTGAGCTAATGTAGGGTTAATTTGTTTTTGGGAGACGAGTTTTAGCCATTCCTGATAAGCTGGCAAGTTAGAAGTTAATCCTGGTTCCATTGCTTGCCTTACTCGGTAGCGGTGGAGCACTTCCACCAGACCGGTGACATGGTCAGCCTGAGGTTGGGTTAGTACTATCAGGTCAATAGTCCTGTCCCAGAAAGGGAGTTTTTTACTTAATTCCAGATTTATGGCTTGAGGACTGGGTCCACCATCAATAAGGACATTCTGACGGTTTGGTGTCTGAATCAAAATAGCGTCACCTTGACCAACATTGAGAAAGCTCACCCGAAGCCGGTTATCAGGCAGGGTCAGGATGGTTGTCCAGACCAGGATAGCTATTAGTAACAAGCCGGGAATAAGCCATTTCCTGGGCAGGCGAGAAAGACAGTTAGCCGAATTCTGGGCTAACTGCTGGACTTTGGAAAATGCTTTAGATAGGAGTCCAACAACTTGTCTTCTGGAGCTGACAATGCCGATAGTGATGGTAAGGAAAGCATAGTAACCCCACACTTGCCAGAGTTGGGGATTGTTTATTTCAAAGGAAGACAGGGGTAAGGAGTCATAGATTTTAATTACCAGAATTAGATAGCTGAGAAAAAGCCAATCTACCCAGGCAAAGACCTGGGCTAAGGGAAAAAACACGAGTCCTGAGGAACCAGCCAGTATGGTGATGGCAATAATAGCCGGCAAGGCGAGTAAGGCTAAAAAGGTGGCTGGAAGACCGACCAAAGAGGCGATACCGAAATAGTAGGCTATGACAGGGAAAGTAGCAATGATGGCACTCAGAGTTACGGCAAAGCCATCAGTAACTACATTAACTATAGATGCGACTATAGCCTTGTTATTGAAAATGCTCGTGACCCATCTTCTCCCCCAGTTTTGCAGAGGTGGAGATAGGAAAACAAGTCCTGCCATAGCCAGGAAACTGAGTTGGAAGGCAGCATCCCATAAGACTTGAGGCTTAACTCCAACCATTATTGCCGCGGCAAACACCAGAGCAATGATAGCACTTCGCTGTCTTCCTACATATTCGGCTAATAAGAACAGGCTTCCCATAATTGCTCCCCGGACTATCGGGGGACGCATGCCGGTGAATAGGGCATATAGCCAGGTAACTAACAAGGCAAGCCAAATATACAAATAGTATCTTTTCCCGAATAACCTCAGACCCAGGCTGACAAACATCCCGATAATAATGCTGAGGTGGAGACCGGAAATAGCCAGAAGATGAGCTGTACCAGTTCGAGAGAAAGCTTAGCTCAGTGAAGAGGGTATGTCACTTCTCATACCAAGAGTAATACCTCGGGCTAAAGCCCCTTGGGGTTCAGGTAGAGTCGCCTTCAGGACTTGAGACAGATGGTTCCTAAAGGAATAAAGCCATTGCAGGAGTTTGCTGCCTTTTCTCTTATCTAAAATTTCTATTTTCGGGTAATTGATTATCGAGTAAATCCCTTGCCGTTCCAGATATCCCTTGTAATCGAAATCAGCAAAGGTCGGTGCTATTTCCAATTTACCGGTTACTTTCAGGATGTCTCCGTAATAGTATTCCGGGTATATTGCGGTCCGTAATAGAGCTGTTCCTGAAATTTTCTTTACTTGATTGTCTATTCTTATCTCCGAGGCGGAAAGGTGGATAGACTGCGTAGTATTCCGGCTTTCGGGGTCGTTGGAGACCAGACCTGTAATTTCCACTACTCCCCGGTTATTGTAAAAAGCCAAATGTTGCTCATTAACCACCGGTTGAGCTGTTTGAAACCGAAAAGTAGCACCGAAGAAAGCTAAAAGACAGAAAGTGAGGAGAAGCAACTTGCTTCTGTATTGGAATAAGAAAGGCAGCAGGCAAACGGGAGCTAAACTGAAAAGAAGGCTACTTAGAGGAAAAGAGATTTTGGCTCCTAAATAGATGCCTAAAAGCCAGGCACAGCTAACATGAAGGAGGGGCATAACTAAATTTCCTTTTCAGTCATCCACAGTAATCAAGTCTTTTATACGGTTATAAGTCAGGCGACCAATGCCTTCTACTTTGAGCAGGTCTTCCGGGCGAAGGAAAAGTCCCTTTTGAATGCGGTAATTTACAATAGCCTGAGCCCTCACCAGACCAATTTCAGGTAGGGCTTGAAGTAGCCAGGTCTCGGCTCGGTTAATATTGATTTTCTGGGGTGGGTAGGTTTCACCGACCTGCGGCACATAGATTTTTAGCCGACTCAGGTCGGCTTCTACTTTAAGTCCAGCACCTTGGAGAACAGCTTGAAGGGTATCCCCATCTTTCCACGGATAGTATCCGGGATTGGTTACGGCTCCGCCAATGTGAACTTGCCCGTGGTATTGGGGAATTTTTGGCGGGGTAATAACAATTTCTACCGGCTGGCTTTGTACCTGCTTTATTGCTAGGACAATACCACCTGAAATAACAGTAACCACTAAGAAAAGAATGAGAATCAGCCATAATTTGTCCAGTAACTTTCCCATTTTATCCTCCGTTGTCCTGATATTCATTGGGACTGTTTGGTAATCTTTTGTGTTTTTATTAAAAATAATGGTAGAATTCTAACAGGACGATGGACCTAAAAGCAATAACTGTTAACCGCAAAGCTTATCACGACTATCATATTCTGGAGACCCTGGAAGCTGGCATTGCGCTTACCGGCACTGAAATTAAGTCTATCCGGGCTGGAAGGGTCAATCTCCGGGAAGCCTATGCTCATCCCGATAATGGTGAACTTTGGTTGTTTAATGCCCATATCGCCCGCTATGAGGCTGGCAGTCATTATAATCATGAGCCAACCCGCCCTCGTAAACTCTTGCTCCACCGCCAGCAGATAGACAGTCTTGTGGGCAAGCTAACTCAGAAAAATTTGACTTTAGTGCCTCTCAAGCTATATATTAAAGATGGAATTGCCAAGGTGGAGCTGGGTGTTGCCCGGGGCAAGAAACTTCACGATAAGCGGGAGGCTATTGCCCGGCGGGAGGCAGAGAGGGAGGTGGAACGAGCCTTAAAAAGTTGGCGACAGGCACATTAAAAATTAACTTTAACGGGGGCGCGTGGGTTCGACAGGGAAGAGCGTACAGAATAGCAGGCTGAGGTGCCCTTTACCTCATAAAACAAAGGGCACAAGACAACTGCCGAAGCAGTTCCTATCGCAGCTTAATTAAAGTTGCACGCCCAACCCGACCCTGCCCTGGCGGGTTGGGATTGGGCGACGAAAAGTCAGGGTGCCCCAGTCCTGAAGTCGATAGAGACTGGACAAGAGATTATCGACTGGTCTAACTGTACTCAGTCAGCAGAGGACGGTTGGATAAGACAAAAGAGCTGACTAAGCCTGTAGCAGATTCTGGAGGTTCTCTTCTGGACGGGGAGTTCAACTCTCCCCCGTCTCCACCAGAATAGGATTCGGGCTCTGGTTTTGACTGGAGCCCGTTTTTTCTAAAGTAGACTCGCTGCTGGTTTTGCCCCTTATTCCTTAAACTCTAACTCTACTGTACTACCGCTCTGGTAGAACCGGTTCTGCGGAGTACAGCTTCCACATCCTTCTTGAATTCTTCTAAATCATATTGGGCTGCTATTTTCTTCTGCCTCACATAATCCACCATTTCCCACAACGAGACCCCAGCCTCCCGAGCAGCTCGAGCAAGGGTTGTCTTTCCTTCGCCATACTGCCTTGCATAGTATTCCTGTTTCCATTCCCCTACGGCTCTGTAAAGAAGCTTCCTTACAGTAGTAGAGCGGTCAGTCTGCTCCAGCCTCTCTATCATCTCCAGATCTTTCAACAACTCTTGTGGAAGACGTGACCCAACCATTTGCTCCCTTTTCATTTCCTTACCTCCCTCGCTGTTCTCATTATATCAGTTACAATATCAGGGGAAAGCCACATCACCCCGCCCAAATCTCTCACAGCCTCTTCCAACTCATTATAGGTCAGATGCCTCTTAATGAAAGCTTCTAATAACACTCCAGCTGTGCCCATATGCTCTATCTCCATGGCTTTGGCAATTGCTCTCGCTTCTTTATCATCTATCAAAACGATGAGCTTGCGAGTGCTTGCTAACGCAAGAGACTCAGCCTCACCCTCGCCTAAGCGAATACTGTCTAATATTCGCTGGATAAGCCTTTTCTCCCTATTCGTGGTCAGAACCTCTCGTATCCAACTTTCCTCTAATCCCTTTTCCACCTGTCTGACCTCAGCCGCACTGATTGCTTTGCCTCTATCAACCACCTCTGCCTTAACCACAGGGCCAATAACAACCTGCTCATATAGTAGTCTTAACAGACGAACTCTGCCTATCTTCGACAGAACTATGAGCACTGACGCATCTGCAACAATCAATAAACTCCCTAATTAATAATATGATGCCTTGACTGCTTAAGGTTAACATTTTTTAAACATGTTTTCAAGCACTCGTGGTACCCCAGGCTTACTTGCTTGAAGTGCAGAGCAAAAAGGGAAATCAATAATGAAGAACAGGTTATCCTGAAAGATGGGAAAGCAGCTACTAAAGGACATTGTTCGGTGTGAGGCACTAATAGAAGAGAGTGCCTCTACTGAGAGAACGTGATATAATCCGAATAGTAAACTTGTCGAGGGAGAAAAAAGCTTATAAAGCGTAGTTAACAATATACAATTAAACCTCAAGCCAGGAGGGTTTGTATGAAATATAGAATTGTGTTGGAGCCAGACCCTGAAGATGGTGGGTACGTAGTTCGCTGTCCTGCTTTACCTGGCTGCTATTCCCAAGGAAACACGAGAGAGGAAGCGCTGTCCAATATTCGTGAGGCAATTGAAGCCTACTTAGAGAGTCTGAGAAAAGACAAGCTTCCGATACCTTTAAATATAGAACCGGAGATCCTTGACGTGGAAGTTTATGCCTAGGAAGCTTCCCATTCTCTCGGGAGCTGAGCTCGTCAAAGTTTTAGAGAAAGCCGGTTTCTTTGTTCATCATCAGAAGGGAAGCCACATAATTTTAAAGAGAAGAGAGCCTCCCCATATCCGTGTAGTCGTTCCAGCTCATCGAGAAATAAGAAGAGGACTACTTCGCGGTATAATTAGCGAGGCTGGGTTAACAAGGGAAGAGTTTCTGAAGCTTTATGAGAAATGACTTAGAGATATAGAAGCGATGAGGCGGGCTGTGCCAAAAGTCACAAGAAAACAAAAAGCCGACTCACCAACTGTCGGGAACCAGGGCAGCTAATTTTTGGTAGTCTTCTTCAGTCTCGGCAAAGACACTGACATTTCCCAGCCTTACCTGTCTCAGCCCGGTGGCTCGAGCTGCCCCATAGGCTGATATCATTTGCTCCAGCGTTGGGGAAGGCACGTGTCTCAGTTCATGCTCCGGGAAGAAGGCGAGGATAGTAAAGGGTATGTTTTTATCTACCGATGCCAGGAGGGCTGAGGTTTTTTCAATCTGGTCTGTCTCCACCCAGCCGGGGATGTAGAGGGAAAGGACTTCGAGGACAAAGTCTCTTTTGAGAATCTCTTCTGGCAGTCTCAGCACCCAGTCATTGCCAGCACCGGTGAGCCTGTGGTGCACTTCTGCATCATAAGCTTTGATATCAAGCCAGAAGGCATCTATCCCGGCGCTGGAGAAGACATCAAGGTTTCGAGAGGTAAGAGCGTAGCCATTAGTTTCAAAGAGCACCCAGAGTCCCGGCTCAAGCTCTTTTATCTTTTCAGCGCATAAAGCATAGAATTCGGGCTGACAGGCAAGGTCACCGCCGGTGAAAGCAATTATGTTCCGGGCGGGACCAAATCCCTGTGGCGAGAGCACTATTTGCTCAGGCTTGAGTTTCTGCGGACAAAGCTTCGACCTTGTGCCCGTCTTTATAAGGTAAGGTTTTTCCAATAGCTGTCCGGCTTTGACTAAGGGTAAGTAAGCCAGAGTGACACAAGCACCACAACCACGACAGAGGTCTAAGGCATGGAAAGCAGTAGCCCTTTCTCTGGGCTCCTTATAAGTTATTTTCCGGGCATAGTTTTGGGCAAGCCTGGCTATATCCTGAGGGGACATCCAGCTGCCAGTGGCATTTTTGGTGAATTCCCAGGAATGGCATTTTTTACAGCTCCAGTTGCATCCTGATTGATAGACGGAGAAATAGTGCTCGGGGCGGGAGAGATGGGTTGATTTGATAAGTCGATATGGCTTGTCGTCTTCCCACTTAAGGGTTACCCGGCAGGCAGGCTCTTTCTTACCTTGGTGCCAGGTGGCACAGCTACCCGGAGAAAATCCTTGCTCCAGGAGACGACACTTTTCCTCTAAAACTCTATTGTTCTTCTCCCCGGTCATGGTCGCTATTCAGGTTCCTTTTCGGCTAAAATAGAATTGAGATGAAAGAGAAACAGCTTATCAGGCAGGAAATCTGGGAGAAACTGGCTGCCCTTGGGCTTTCCCATTCTTTTAATAGCATACCCCCATTTAAGGGGCAGGAGCAAGCAGCTGAGCGGCTAAGAGAGCTTGAGGTCTACATACAGGCGCGAAAAGTCTTTGTACCACCGGACATGGCACAGTTCGAGGTGAGATGGAATGTCCTGCGGGATAGTAAAGTTCTGGTCATGGCGACACCTCGGCTCAGAGACGGGTTTTATGAGGTTAATCAGAGTATATCCCGACACCTCTGGACACAGGCTATTCGTAGCTCCGGGATACGAAAGTTAGGAAAGAGACTAATAACAAGCAAAGATGACATAGGTGAAATCGACCTCCTGGTCACAGGAGCAGTGGCGGTGAGCCTTAGTGGTGAAAGGTTAGGGAAAGGAACGGGATATTTCGATTTAGAATATGCTATCTTGAGGGAAATTGACAGCACCAAGGCGGGGACTCCTATTATAGTTGTAGTTCATGACCTTCAAGTTTATGACGAGCTACCCTGGGACGAGAAAGACATCTCCGTGGATTTCATCGTGACACCAACACAGACAATCAGGATTGAATCTCCGCGCCCCAGACCTATGGGCATAGCTTGGCACCGCCTTGATAAGCACGTTTTGGCTGCCATGCGACCTCTAAAAGAGCTCAGCGGCTTTGAATAATTTGTTGAATCTGGTGACAAAGAAGCTAATTCCTCTCCTTATGAGAGAGTGTTTATTTTGTCACCCTCACCTTATTCCTCTCCCTTGAAGGGAGAGGGTAGGTGAGGGTTTCTCCGCCTTGTTCAGGGTAGTGGATAAGCATTGCTAAACGATCTCTTTATGAGTAGCTTTACCCTCAGGGGTTTGAAGTGATAAAATTAGGTGGATAGTTGCTATGTCTGGTCATTCTAAGTGGGTACAGATTAAGCGTCAAAAAGGGGTGGCTGATACCCGGCGGGGGCAGCTTTTTAGCAAATTGACCCGGGAAATTATGGTGGCGGCTCGCCAGGGCGGCGGTAACCCGGAAAGCAATTTCAGCCTTCGTTTAGCTGTGCAAAAAGCCCGGGATAATAATATGCCCTTGGAAAATATTGAGCGGGCTATAAAGCGAGGTAGTGGTGGGTTAGAAGCCTCTACTATGACCGAAGTGAGCCTGGAAGGCTATGGTCCTAATGGGGTGGCTATTATTGTAGAAGCCATGACCGACAATCGTAACCGGACCATTCAGGAAGTGCGTAGTGTTTTTGCCCGATATGGGGGTAGTCTGGGGGAAAGCGGTTGTGTTGCCTGGCTCTTTGAGAGCAGGGGCGTGATTACTGTGGAGACTGATGGGGCTGATGCTGAAGAACTGGCTTTGCTGGCTATAGATGTCGGTGCCGAAGATGTCAAGATAGAGAAAGGTTACCTTGAAATTTATACCTCGCCTCGTAACCTGGAAGAAGTCCGAAAAGCTGTAGAGCAGAGGAAACCGGTTGTTTCTGCTGAATTGTCTCTGGTGCCCAGGTCAACAGTGATGCTGGGGGAGAAGGAAGCCTGGCAAACCTTGAAGCTCCTTGACCACCTCGATGAATTGGACGATGTACAGCGTGTCTTCTCCAATGTGGACTATTCTGATGCTGTCCTGGAGAAGTTGCGTGCCCAAGTATAACATCCAGGTTTTTGGGACTATTTACTTATGCGTGTTCTTGGTGTAGACCCAGGCACCGTTATCCTCGGCTATGGTGTGGTAGATGAGGGGGAAGAGGGGATGACACTGGTTGACTGCGGGGTGTTGACTGTCCCAGCACGAGTTTCAGTAGAAAAAAGGTTAGGTTCCCTCTATCATTCTCTGAACCAGCTTATAGACCGTTATCAGCCGGATGAGATGGCGGTGGAGGAACCTTTTGTGGCTCAGAATGCTCGGACAGCTTTAACTGTAGGCAGGGCACAAGCTATAGCCATCTTAGCTGCTGCTAACCGGGAACTGCCTGTTAGTTGCTATTCTCCAGCCCAGGTAAAGCAGCAAGTAACTAACTATGGTAATAGCAGCAAGGAGCAGGTGCAGGAAATGGTTAAAATTCAGCTCGGTTTAGCTCAATTTCCCTATCCCGGTGATGCTGCTGACGCTTTAGCTATAGCTATCTGCCACCTGCGTAAGACTCGTCTCAACCGACTGCTGACTAAAAATAAGGAAGTAAGATGATAGTAGCTATGGAAGGAACTCTGGAGCGGCGGGAATTGGACTCAGCCGTGATAAAGGTCGGTTCGGTTAGTCTGCGAGTTCATATTCCTGGTTCTACTTTAGAGCAGTTAGGTAGTGTGGGAGATAAAGTTTATCTCCAGACCCATCTCTATTTAAGAGAAGACAATGTCACCCTTTATGGTTTTGCCTCGGCGGAAGAGTTAGGACTGTTTCAAAACCTTATTTCTGTATCGGGGGTTGGTCCCAAAGCAGCTTTATCCTTACTCTCCTCTTTAACTCCAGAGCAACTGGCTCTGGCGATTGTTAACGGCAGTGTTGACATTCTCAGTCAGGTGCCTGGCATTGGTAAGAAGATAGCCAGTCGCCTTGTCCTTGAGCTAAAAGGTAAGCTGGAGAAGGGGTGGAAGAGGGTAGCAGCTTTACCATTGGCAGCAGAAAGTGCCGATATTGTAGCGGCTCTTATCAGTCTCGGCTACTCACTCAAAGAAGCTACCCAGGCTGTCTCAGCACTGCCCCAGTCCTCAGAGTTAAGTCTGGAGGACAAAGTCAAGCTGGCGCTGCAGCAGCTAGGCAGGAAGTAAAAAACGGGGCGCCTGAATGCCACTAACGGTCACAAATACAGCATTCCGTTGACTCCTATAATTTTAGGTAGTAGTATAAAAGAGAGATTAAATTAGCAACTTAAAAACTAAAAGGGAAAGGAAGGATATCCATGGCGAGGCCTTTAGTTGAGGTAGAAATAAAAGGCAAGAAGTTGTGTGCCGCCCTGGATACAGGTGCTTGGAGGTCTTATATCAGGTCTGAATTAGCAAAGAGGCTTCCATTGTTCCCGGTCCAACCGTTTGAAGTAGGACTGGGAGGCAAGACCTTTAGAGTGAAGGAGGGGAGAGTTGTTCCCGGCATCATTAAGGACAGTGAAGGAAGAGCATATCAATTTGCTCAAGTTCTTTACCCTGTTAGGGATTTAGGAGAGGAAAATGGCAAAAGGATAGATGTCCTCTTTGGAGCGGTTATTCTTGAAGACTGGGGGACAATTATCAACGAAAGTACCATCCCACCCCAGGTTGATTATTACCGTCTCCGGAAAGGAGAGCTAACAGAGCTTTGAAGTATTTTGAAACAGGCGAAATTAAAGGAGGAGAAGTAGACATGTATCGATTTCTCGTTGTTATTGAAAAGGCTAACGGGAATTATTCAGCATATTCACCCGACTTGCCCGGTTGCGTAGCCACAGGTGATACTCGAGAAGAAGCTGAACAAAATATGTATGAGGCAATTGAGATGCACTTGCGAGGGTTGGTGGAAGACAACTTGCCTGTTCCAGAGTCGCAATCTTTTTCTGAATATATAATCATTCAGTGAATATTCTTAAGTTGAATTTGCCTGACACAGGTTCTGTCTCCGTGTCTAAAGCTAAGCCTTGAGGATAAGTTAAGTTAGCACTGCAGCAGCGGGTCAGGAAGTAAGAAATTGCGTTCGTGCGTTTTTAGGAGTTTAATATGGAAATATACCTATTCATTGTGATTTTGGCTTTGTTGGCACTAATTGTTGTATTGCTTCTCAAACCCAGAAGGGTAGAAGTTCCAGCAATTGAGGACTTGGAGAAGAAGTTACTGTTTGCTTTAGCTAAGGAGGCGGATGCCTGAGTTTAGGATTGTCTCTGATTTTCAACCTACCGGTGACCAGCCCCAAGCTGTGGAGAAGCTGGTGGAGGGTGTCAACAAGGGATACCGAAAGCAGACGCTGCTGGGGGTAACTGGTAGCGGTAAGACTTTCACCATGGCTAATGTTATTGAAAGGGTGCAGAAACCGACTCTGGTCATTTGTCATAATAAGACTTTAGCCGCTCAGCTATGCACTGAATTCAAAGAGTTCTTCCCGGATAACGCTGTGGAATACTTCGTTAGCTATTATGATTATTATCAGCCTGAAGCTTATGTCCCTCAGACGGACACTTATATTGAGAAAGAGACTGACATAAATGAGGAGATTGACAAGCTGAGACATGCGGCAACCCGGGCTCTTTTTGAGCGACGAGGCGTAATTATTGTAGCTTCAGTGTCCTGCATTTACAGTTTAGGTTCTCCAGAAGAATACCATAGTTTTGTGGTAACGGTGAAAAAGGGGGAGAGATGCAATCGGGATAAACTGTTGCGCCGGTTGGTGGATATGCAATATGAGAGAAATGACTTTGATTTTACCAGAGGTAAGTTCCGGATCCGAGGTGATACTTTAGAGATTCAGCCATCTTACGAAGAAATAGCTTTGAGGATTGAGTTCTGGGGGGATGATGTGGAGCGGATTGTGGAAGTTGACCCCCTTACCGGTGAATTATTAGCCGAACGGGAAGAAGTAGATATTTACCCGGCAAAGCATTTCGTTACTTCTTACGATAAGTTGATGGCAGCTATTGAAGATATTAAAGCTGAGTTAGCCGAGAGACTAAAGGAATTGAGAAGTCAGGGTAAACTCCTTGAAGCAGCACGGCTGGAAGCCCGGACTAATTATGATATTGAGATGCTCCGGGAAGTGGGCTATTGCACCGGTGTGGAAAACTATTCGCGGCACCTCCAGAGACGAGCACCGGGAAGCCCTCCCTGGACTCTACTGGACTATTTCCCTGACGACTTCCTGCTCTTTATCGATGAGTCCCACATGACCCTCCCCCAGATACGGGGTATGCACCACGGCGATATTTCTCGCAAGCAGACCCTGGTGGATTATGGTTTTCGCTTGCCTTCAGCTCTGGACAACCGTCCTTTGAACTTTGAGGAATTTGAGAGGCATATTAATCAGGTTATTTATGTTTCAGCGACACCGGCAGCTTATGAGTATGAACACAGTCAGAAAATAGTTGAGCAATTAATTCGTCCCACCGGACTTTTAGAGCCGACTATTGAAGTCAAGCCGACTAAGGGGCAGATTGATGACCTCATTTATCAGATAAAGAGCCGTGTCGAGAGGGGGGAGCGCTGTCTGGTAACAACTCTAACTAAACGGATGGCGGAAGAGCTTGCTGATTATCTCCGAGAAATGGAAATAAAAACCCATTACCTCCACTCTGAAATTGAGACTCTGGAGCGGGTGGAAATTTTGCGCGACCTGCGTTTAGGCGTCTACGATGTTGTTGTGGGCATAAACCTGCTCCGAGAGGGACTGGACCTGCCTGAGGTAAGCCTGGTAGCTATCCTGGATGCTGATAAAGAAGGCTATCTGAGGTCAAAAGAAGCCTTGATCCAGACCATGGGGCGAGCGGCTCGACACATAGATGGACATGTCATTATGTATGCTGACAGTGTGACTACAGCTATGCGTGAAGCTATTGATGAGACCTACCGGCGGCGACGAATTCAAGAGGCTTACAATAAGGAACACGACATCACTCCCCAGGGGATAAAGAAGGCTATCAGGGATATTACAGAGAGGATCAAGGTAGTAGCTGAGGCTCGGGCACCTTATATGCCAGTGCCTATTTCTAAGGAAGAGGTTGCCAGGCTGATTAAAGAGCTAGAGTCTCAGATGAAAAAAGCGGCTAAAAATCTGGAGTTTGAAAAAGCGGCTTTGCTCCGTGACCGTATCATTGAATTGAGAAAAGACGAAGAGCTTATGTCACCCCTGGTTAGACCCAGGTAACTTGACGTATTTGTTCAGAATCGTGTTAACCTCAATAGGTTTTTTTACCTTCTCCTTGCTCCAGCATTTCCATAAGTCGGGCGGCGCGGGGATAGCCAATACGGAGACGCCTTTGGAGGAAAGAAGTAGAAATATGCTTATGTTCCTGCGCCAGACGCCGAGCCTCCTCTAACAAGGGGTCTGGGGCTTTCTGGATGGCAGAGTAGGGGGTTTCGGCTACTTCCTCAAATCTAATCGGGGTTATCCCTATTCTTTGCTGATTAGCCCAGAAGTAGACTAAACTTTGAATCTCACGGTCAGTGACCAAAGTACCCTGGAGACGTTTTGGTTTGGTGGCTTCGGTAGGCATATAAAGCATATCGCCTCTCCCCAGAAGTTTCTCAGCCCCAGTGGTATCAAGGATAGTACGGGAGTCTACCTGGGAAGTAACGGCAAAACTGATCCGAGTGGGGAAATTAGCTTTAATTAGTCCGGTGACTATATCTACCGAGGGTCGTTGAGTAGCTACAACCAGATGAATACCAGTAGCCCGAGCTAATTGGGCTAAACGGCATAAGATGTGTTCTACTTCGTCAAAAGCTGCCATCATCAAGTCAGCCAGTTCATCAATAATCAGCACTAAGTAAGGCATTCCTTCGCCGGGGTGTTTATCCTTATTATAGCTTTCAATATTGCGAGCCCCCTCCTTGGCAAATTTCAGGTAGCGGTTATCCATCTCCTGATTGAGCCAGCGCAGGGCTTTTATGGCTTTATCGGTATCAACAACTACCGGGGAGACTAAATGGGGAATACTGCTATAAATGACTAACTCAACGCGTTTGGGGTCAAGCATAATGAACTTTATATCATGAGGGGTATTATGGAAAAGTAAACAGCAGATGACGGAGTTGAGACAAACTGTTTTGCCACTACCAGTAGCGCCAGCGATGAGAAGATGAGGCATTTTGGTCAGGTCAGCAACTACACTCTCCCCTCCGGCACCTTTGCCCAAGGCAAGAGCCAGCTTTGATCTGGCTTTAACTTTCTGGAAAGCGGCTGTTTCAATAACACTACGGAGGTTGACCAGTCCAAAAGTGGTATTGGGGACTTCAATCCCTACCACTGACTTTCCGGGCACTGGGGCTTCAATTCTGATAGTGGGAGCAGCTAAAGCTAAAGCCAGGTCATTAGCCAGAGAGTTAATGCGTTCTACCTTGACCCTGGTCTTTGATACTTCTTGAAGGCGGACTTTAATATTGCCATCTTTGTCCCTTTCCCTGATTTCCTTGTACTTTCGGTCCCAGCCGGGCTCAACACCAAACTGGGTTACAGTAGGACCGATGTTTATCTGGACTACTTTAGCCTCTACTCCATAGCTACTTAAAGCTTCTTCTATTAAGCGTGCCCGCTTCTCGATATCCGACTGGCTAAGTTCTATTTCGGTGGCTTTATCAAGGATATCAATTGGTGGTAATTGCCACCCCCCAGCGGTGAATACCGGTAATTTTTCTGGTTTAAGAGGTAATTCCGGCTCTGGCGCTTCAGTTGGTATAGCCGCTTCTTCTTTAACTTCGACTTTCTTTATGATGGTAGGTTGTTTAGCTTTAGCTTTGGCTGTAGCTCGGTAAAGAGTGACAATTGCTTGCCAGCTCCATCGGGGCGCTATGAATAGGATGCCCAAAAGAACAAGCCCAGTTATTCTTAGCCCGCCAACAATGCCAGGGCTTCCAATCAGTTTCTTACCAAGGTTACCACCTAAGGTGACTTGACTTAAGATGCCTTCACCCGGGTTAAAGAAGGCAAACACTCCCCACAGGGCTAAGGCTAAAGCAATAGCGCCAAGGCACCGGTTCCAGTTCTTTAGCAAGAAGTAAAGTTGTTGCCGCCAGATTACCCAGACAAAGGTCCCCAGAGCTAAGGCGATTAAGACCAATCCGGCTCCAAATAGTTCCAGAAGACTGTGCCAGATATTAACTCCCAGCTTAATGAGGTAAGGTGTCAGCCAGTAGAGTAGCGCAACGATGCTGACCAGTAACAAAAATCGCCACAATAAGGCAAAGGCAACACTGCCAAAAAAGCGATGCCTTTTTGCTTTATGGTAAGGTTGTTGCGCTTTCTTTCTATTAGGCAAGGTTGAGCTTAAACTCTGACAGTTATGGGTAAAATCATGGGGCGGCGTCTGGTTTCATTATAAAAAAATTTAGTCAAAATATCTTTCACCTTGGTGTTAATTGATCCCCATTCTATACTATGCTTACCCCTGTGGTCTAAAGCGGCTACGATTAAGTCTCGCCCTTTTTCCAGTAACAGTTCACCTTCCTTGGTATTTATAAAACCTCGGGATACAATATCGGGTCGGCCCATGAGTTTCCCACCTTTTTTGTCTATAGTAAAAATGACCACCACAATTCCATCCCGAGATAATGTTTTCCGGTCACGAAGGATGATGCTATCCAGGTCGCCAATCACCAAGCCATCCACATAAACATTACTGACAGGGATTTTACCAATCTTCCTGGCGGCTTCAGTTCCGAGTTCGAGAATATCACCGTCTTCGAGGATAAAGACGTTTTTTTCAGCCAGACCCAGAGTTTTAGCTAATTCGGCATGCAAGCTAAGGTGACGGTATTCGCCGTGAATAGGCACGAAAAACTTTGGTTTTGCTAAAGTAAGCAGAAGTTTAAGCTCCTCCTGGCTACCATGTCCGTGAACGTGAACCTGAGCTAATTTTTCATATATGACTCGAGCCCCCTGACGGAAGAGATTGTCTATAGTCCGGTTGACCAATGCCTCATTACCGGGCACAGGAGTCGCTGACATTATCACGGTGTCTCCGGGGATAATATGGACCTGTCTATGGTCACGATTAGCTATACGGACTAAAGCTGAGGTCGGTTCCCCCTGGCTTCCGGTGGTGAGCAGGACAATTCGGTGGTGGGGCAGCCGGGGTAATTCATCAAGACGTCCCAAAACTTCTGGGGGGGCTTTTAAATAGTCTAATTCTGAAGCTATTCGCACCGTATCCCTGAGGCTGCGACCGAGAATGAAGACTCGCCGCTGATGTTTAACAGCGGCGTCAATAACCTGCTGGACACGGGAAATCAGAGTGGAGAAAGTGGTGACAATGACTCGTCCCGGAGCCTGTGCCATAATTTGTTCCAGAGTTTCTCCAACAACCTTTTCCGAGGGAGTATACCCTGGTAGCTCGATATAGGTAGAATCAGCCAGAAGCAGCAAGACCCCGGCTGAACCCAATTCTGCCAGACGGGATAGGTCAATGACTTTCCCATCGACAGGAGTATAGTCAAGCTTAAAATCGCCACTGTGGACAGCGGTACCTACTGGAGTGGAGATAATTAGCCCTACCGAATCAGGAATACTGTGGCAGACAGAGAAAAACTCTATCTTGAAATTGCCCAGTATGATTTTACTTCCGGGGCGGACTGTTTTAAGTTTGGCTTTTTCCTTGAACCGCTTTTCTCTCAGCTTAACAGAAATGAGTCCGTTAGTGAGTCTTGTAGCATATACAGGCACATTGAGCTGGGGCAGTATATAGGGTAGAGCGCCAATATGGTCTTCGTGACCGTGGGTAACAATAATACCCCGCACTTTTTCCGGTTTTTCCAAAAGATAACTTATGTCCGGGATGACCAGGTCAACTCCTAACATCTCCTCTTCAGGGAACATAAGTCCGGCGTCAATGATAATAATATCATTGGCATATTCCAGGAGCATCATGTTTTTGCCGATTTCGCCTAAGCCGCCTAATGGGATGACTTTGAGTTTTTGCTTATTCACTACTTTTATCTAAAACAAAGTCAACTGCTGGGGTCCAGCTTTAGCTTCTGGTATTTTATCGATTTTAGCTAATATTTCTGGAATTCGATGTATATCCTCTTCGATGATTTTACGCAAGCTGCCCTGGTGAAGAGCGGCTGCCGGATGATACATAGCATAATAGATGATATTATCCTGCTTTTTAGCTTTGCCATGGATTTTACTGATACTCTCTCCCGGAAAATATCTTGCCATGGAATAGCGTCCCAGGGTAACGACCATTTTGGGTCGAATTAGTTCTATTTGCTGCTCAAGCCATTGAGAGCAGGCTTGTATCTCGCTGGGCAACGGGTCTCGATTACCGAGTGGTCGACATTTGATAACGTTAGCAATATAAACTTGTTCCCGCTTCAGACCGATAGAAGCCAGTAGTTCTTCCAGAAATTGTCCGGCTGGTCCGACGAAAGGGCGTCCTTGCTGGTCTTCGTGCCAACCGGGGGCTTCACCAATAAAGAGGAGACTGGCTGTTTCTGGGCCTTCTCCGGGCACTACTCGGGTCCGGTATCTGGCTAACTCACACCTTTGACAGCGTTCAATCTGGCGGTAAAGTTCATCCAAGGCTGACATCTATGGCAATCATAGCATAGCCCATCTTACTGGTCAATTTATAACAAGGTTGAAGCCTCTGTGATTACTCTTGACCATTTTTGCTAAGCAATGATATACTTTACCCTGTTTGTCAACAGCAAAGGAGTGAACTAAACAAATGAAGAAGTTAGCTTTATCGGTTACCTTAATGGACGCTGTTTTTCCTAAGAAAGGGTTACTTAGGGACGCAGCCTTAATAGTTGGTTTTAGCTGTCTTACGGCTCTGTTGGCTCAGATAAGTTTCTGGATCGGACCTGTACCCATTACCGGTCAAACTTTGGCTGTCCTGTTAGCTGGTGCCCTTTTAGGGAGTTGCCGAGGTGCCCTGAGCCAGCTCAGTTATCTGGCTATAGGAGCTACTGCGATTCCTTATTGGTTTGCCTTAGGCGGACCACCTGGAATTGCCCGTTTGCTTGGTCCAACAGGTGGCTACTTGATTGGTTTTGTAGCCGCTGCTTTTGTTGTTGGCTGGCTGGCTGAAAGGGGTTGGGACCGTCGTCTATGGACAGCCGTACTGGCAATGGTTATCGGCAATATTACTATTTATATTTTCGGCTTGCCCTGGTTAGCTCAATTTGTTCCCGGGGAGAAGTTACTAAAAGCGGGGCTTTACCCCTTTATCCCCGGAGACTTATTCAAGATTGCTCTGGCAGCTTCAGTTTTGCCCTCGGGATGGTTGCTCCTTAAGCGATTTAAATTTAAGAGGCAAGATTAATTCCCCTATTCTTGTTATTCTACCAGCTTCTGAGTGGGGAAACTGCTTATCAATCCCCTGTTTGTCATTGCAGCTCTTGACAGAGTGAGAGGGAAACCGCGATATTGAACACTTTCGAGTGAGGTCATTGGTGGAAATTACCTGGCTGGGGCATTCCTGCTTCCGCATTAAAGGAAAAGAAGCAACAGTTATTACTGACCCGTGTCATCCGAGTTTAGGTTACTCTTTAGGTAGACTTCAAGCTGACATAGTGACTGTGAGCCATTTTCATCCAGGTCATTGTTATGTTGAAAGCATTAGCGGCAGTTTTAAAGAAATTAAAGGTGCCGGGGAGTATGAAGTAAAAGGGGTTTTCATTACCGGAATTGGGACTTTTCACGATACTGAACAAGGGAAAAAGCGCGGCAAGAATACTGTTTATCTTGTAGAAATGGATGGCATAACCTTATGCCATTTAGGTGACCTGGGACACTTACCACCTCCCGAGTTAATAGAAGAAATGAGTGGTGTTGAAGTATTGATGTTGCCTGTGGGGGAAACTTCCACTTTTAACGTTCGAATCGCTGTTGAACTGGTAAAGCATTTAACCCCGAGAGTTGTTATACCTATGCATTACAAGACACCATGTTTAACCCGGGAATCGGAGCCTGTGGGTAAATTCCTTAAAGAAATGGGGACTGGAGAGATAGCCGCCCAGCCGAAACTTTCTGTGAGCCGGTCGACCTTACCGAGTACCACCCAGGTTTTTGTTCTCCACTATCCGCAAAAGTAGGATTGCGTTCTTTACTCCTTTAAACAGCGAGTTTCCCCCGACCTTAAAGACTCAGTGCTATACTTAAAAGTCCTACTGTGAGAAGGGCGATTCTTATCCCAGTCCTATCAAGAGCTTTATCCAGGTCGCTTACGGTTACTGAAGCACTCGGGTTAGCGCGTGGTGAAGTTCTGGACCTCGATACCGTCCAGATAATAAGAAGGACCACACCAAATACTTGAGGAAGCTCAACTCCCATCGTCTTACCACCGCTTACCTTGATATGATACCACCATTTTGGTTAAATTTCAATTGCCAACAATTAAGGGTGATTAGCAACCTTTCTCCTTTTTCTATCGTTACCTGACCAGGGGCAATCCCTTGCTAAATTGCCTTCAAAGCCGTAGAATGGCTTTGTCATGGGTCTGTCCAGATTACTGTATGAGTTGCAACAAATTGATTTGGAACTTCAAAAGGGTCAGGAAGCCTTAGATAAGTTTGAGCGCCAGCTTGGTGAGACCGAAATCTTAATTAGGGTAAAGACAGACCTGGCTTTAGCACAAAACTACCTGGCTGAAGTGGAAACAAAACAGAGGGATGCGGAATGGGAAGTGGAAGATTTAGAGACTAAAATTGGTGAACTCAAGACCAAACTATATAGCGGCAAGATAAAGAACCCGAAAGAATTACTTAACCTTGAGCACGAAGTTGAAGCCCTGAAAAAACAGTTAAAAGAAAAGGAAGACAGGTTGCTGGATTTAATGGGTGAAGTGGAGGTAGTTCGAGACCGAATCCGCATCAACTCCGAAAAACTTAAGGAAGTTCAGGAAAAGTGGCAAAAGGAGCAGGAGATTTTAGCCCAAAAACGAAATGAGACCAAAGAAAAGCTTACACAATTAGCCCAGAAGCGGGAAATGTCAGCCGCCCAAATTGATTCGTCAACACTCCAGCTTTATGAACAGGTAAGATTAAAGAAGGGACAAGCAGTAGCCAAGGTTGAGCAGGGGCGATGTCAGGGATGTCGCATTACTCTACCGGTGGGCGGGTGGCAGCAAGTTCGGGTGGGGATGCTGGTCATGTGCGACAATTGTGGCAGGATACTCCACTTAGACTAAAAGTTTTTCAGAAACATAATGCATCTTGAAATCTATGCTGATGGGGCTTCTTCGGGTAATCCGGGACCGGCAGCTATTGGTGTTATTATTAAGAATGAAAAGAGCCAGAAACTAACTGAGATTTCTCAATATTTAGGACTGACAACCAATAATCAAGCCGAATACCAAGCCGTCATTGCTGCCTTAAAAGCGGCAATCAAATTCAAAGCAGTCCAAGTTACCCTATATCTTGATTCGGAATTGATAGTCAGGCAATTCGCTGGTGAATACCGGGTAAAGAACCCTTCTTTGAGGAAATTATATCTCGAAGCCCAAAGACTTGGGCGAAGCTTCAAAAATTTAACTATCAACCATATCACCCATCAGCAAAACAAAGACGCCCACGGCTTGGCAAAGGCTGCCTTAAAACGGTTTTGATGAGAAAATATTAGTCGAACCAAAGTTCGTCTATACCGCCGTTATATGAAATGGCAGGTTTATTAAATATGAGTTAAGATAGTATGGAGATGGTGTTTATCAACGATTTATTTGCAATGTAGTGCGACCCTTCAGGGTCGCTTTTCTGTAGTGAGGCTAAAGCCTCGCAGTACATTAGTAAACAGTCTCAGTATGGAGATGGTGGACATAAAAGTTGTTGAAAAATCTGTCTGGGGAGATAAAATTGATGAGATGTATTCAAAATTGCCTACAAGAGCTGGGGCTTTAAAACTTTCGGATGTGGTGAAAAAATGGAACTAATAAAGGTAGAGGAAGTTGACACAGAGTTGCTTCAAGAAATGGTAAAAAGAATTTTAGAAATTATTAATCCTGTTAAGATAATACTTTTTGGCTCTTATGCTTATGGAAAATCAGGAGAGAAAGCGATGTAGATATTTTAGTAATTGTAGAAAACATAGAGACCACTTGTAAGGAATTAAGACTTAAAATTAGGAAAGCATTAAGACCGTTTCTTATATCCAAGGATGTTGTAGTCGCCACAACTAAAGATATTGAAGAATGGGAAGATGTTCCGCAAGCGTTTATTACCTCCATTGTAAGTAAAGGTAAGGTCTTGTATGAGAGAAAAGATTGATATTGTAAAAGTGTGGATTAAAGAAGAACCCACGCTTGAAGAAACAAAAGAAGCCGTGGAAATGGCAGAAAAAAATCAAGAAGTTTATATTAAAAAGGATTGCCTTTAGGTAATAAAAATGATTAAAAAATCCATAAAATGGCTTGCTAAAATATTTGGCGGCATGACCTACAGTTGAACACTGCTAACTTGTTAAGGCTATTGCTGTGGAGGCTTTGATTGCCCCAAGACAAATTGTAAAAGGTCAGCTATTTTTGACTTCCCACTGATACTCGCCAAAGTTACGAGGTGAAGATTCTAACAGCCGTTTCGGCTATCTGGACAAATTTGCCGGGGATGATGCCTAAAACCAGGACACCAAGACAGGTGAGAGCTAAAACTATCCGCAGTGCCCAGGAAGAGGGTACTTTTTCTTCTGAGACCGGGGCGCCCAGCCACATAACCTTGACCACCCCCAAATAGTAGTATGCCGAAATACAACTATTAATGACACCTATAACTACCAGCCACAGGAGTCCATAATGGACACCAGCGTTGAAGATGTAAATTTTGGCGATAAGTCCAGCAGTAGGCGGCAACCCAATCAGGGAAATTAAACACAAAGTCAAGCCTAAAGCCAAAAGGGGGGCTCGACTGCCCATCCCGGTATAGTCATCAATAAGGTCGCTATCAATCTTGTTGGAAATGGCGATAATGGCAATGAAAGCACCAAGATTGGTAAGAGTATAGCTTGCCAGGAAAAAAAGGAGACCACTGCGACCCAGAGTGTCTGCCATCGAAGCTACACCTACAGCAGCTAACCCCACCATTAAGTAACCGGCTTGGGCAATGCTTGAGTAACCTAACATCCGTTTGATGTTCGTCTGGGCAATGGCTATCACATTACCCAGAGTCATAGTGATGGCACTTAAACTAGCAAAGAGAATACCCCAGTTGAGACTCAGCCAGTCGGGGACACCAAAAGTAGTGTAGAAAAAGCGGGCGATAACGGCAAAACCAGCAGCTTTACTGGCTACGGACAGGTAAGCGGTGATAGGTGTTGGCGCGCCTTCATAAACATCAGGCACCCACATCTGGAAGGGAACACAAGCAATTTTAAAGCCAAAGCCACAAGCGAGAAGGATTATGCCCAAAAGTAAAGCCGGGCTGTCCAGCAGAGTCGTCAAGGGTATAGTCTGAATAGCTTGGGCAATTTCTGTAAGACGAGTCTTTCCGGTAAGTCCGAAAACTAAAGCCATGCCGTAAAGGAGAGTAGCTGAAGCTACCGCACCCAAAAGGAGATATTTAAGCCCAGCTTCACTGGACTTGGGGTCTTTTAAGAAACCAGTCAGAATATAAAGGGAAATGCTGCTCAGTTCCAGAGCAATATAGATGGAAATTAGCTCTCCGGTGGTAGCAAGAAGCATCATACCAATGGCAGAGATAAGTATTAAGGCATAATATTCACCCTGAAACCGGGCAAACTTGCTTACATAGTCCTGGGAAGCTAAGATGACCAGCCCGGCAGCAATTAAGAACAGGAGCTTAAAGAACAAGGCAAACGGGTCTACCAGAAACATACCATTAAAGGCAGAAGCTGACTCCCTGCCCCACAAAGTCAAGACAAACCCACCAGAGACCAGCAGACCAAGAATACTAACTCCAGCAAGGACTTTCTTTTGCTTAATTCCCAAATCAAGCAAAATGACCAGCAAAGCAAAAATTAAAAGGCTCAATTCCGGTGTCAATAGCTCAAGCTTTAAGCTCATTTCCCAGTTACTTCTCTTTAACTTCCAATTAACTTAATTATGGGCATAATGCCCAATCTAATAACATCAGTTAAAATCGCCGGATAAAGACCAATCGCCATAATAGCGGCGACAAAGGAAAAGATGCACAGCTTCTCAACATTATCAGCATCAGGGACACCATTGAACTTCTCCAGAGGTTCACTGTAAAAGACCCGCTGTAACATCCATAATATATAGCCGGCAGTAATCACAACACCTAAGACACCGAGAATAGTGTAAAGGCGGATGCCTTCAACCACCGTGCTAGTGAAACAGCCGACAAAGGTAATGAATTCAGCAGCAAAGCCACTGGTGCTGGGTAGACCTAAAGCTGCCAGCCCACCAACCGAGAAAACAACAGCAATAACCGGCATCTGCCGGGCTAACCCGCCGAGTCTGTCTAAATTGCGTTCGTGGCTTTTGTCATATACCAGCCCTACCAGAGCAAAGAGGAGACCGGTGATAATACCGTGGCTAAACATCTGCAAAGTAGCCCCAACCAGACTCACCTGACTCAAGGCAAAGATACCTAAGAGGACATAGCCCATATGGCTGATGCTGCTATAAGCAATGAGCCGCTTCAAATCTTTCTGCCGCAAGGTCACGGCAGCACCATAAAGAACATTGACCACAGCCAGAATCACCAGTAAAGGTGCACAAGTCACGGCTACATTGGGGAAAATAGTAACACAGAGACGAATCATGCCATAGCCACCCATTTTGAGCAGTACCCCAGCCAGAATTACACTTACCGCTGTTGGAGCATCAGTATGAGCATCAGGTAGCCAGGTATGGAGGGGGATAACAGGTAATTTTACAGCAAAGGCAAAGAGAAGAAGGAAGAAAATGCCAGCAAAAGGGATAACCGCTGTCATTGGGGCTAAATCAGCCAGCTCAAGCATATTGAGGCTGCCAGTAGTGAAGTAGATGACCAGAATGCCCCCCAGCATCAGGGCACTGCCAATGAGGGTGTAAACAACATACTTAATTGCCGAATATTCCCGCCGACCCGTGCCCCAGATAGAAATCAGGAAGTACATCGGGACGAGCTCCACTTCCCAGAACAGAAAGAATAAAACCAGGTCCAGGGAGCAAAAGACACCAAGGAGGCTCGTCTCCAGAATTAAAAGCCAGATGAAATATTCTCGGGGTCTAAGCTCAATTTTCCATGAAACCAGAACAGCTAAGAAACCTAATAAGGTAGTCAGAACAACTAAGGATAAACTGAGCCCATCAACCCCCAGATGATAGAAAGCGTTGATTGCTGAAATCCAGGGGACTTTCTCCACAAACTGCATCTGTCCAATAGCCCCTGGGGAACGGTCGAAGAGGTAAAAGACAACCAGAGACAGAGCAAAGGCAGCTAAGGTAAACAAGGCGGAAATAAATTTAATAACTTTAGGCTTAGGTTGAGGTAGTAAAGCAATAATAACTACTGCCACCACCGGCAGAAAAATTACGGTTGTTAAATAAGGAAAGTCCAAGGCTTACTCCTCAGCCAAAGAAATAGAAACAGATAGTAATAGCCACAATACCCATGGCAATAAATAGACCATAAAGCTGAAGCTGACCTGTCTGAACCCGACTCAGGGCTCTACCAGTAGCTATGGTCTTATCGGCGATTCCATTGACACTACCATCCACAGCATAGGTATCAAAAGCCTCAAGACCGACAAAAAGACCGTTGACTAAGGTTTTGCCCACAAAAATCCTCTCATAAAGCTCATCAAACCAGTATTTTCGAGAAAGCGTGGTATAGAGGGGGACAAAAGTCCTGCCCACAGCTTCTGGAGAAATTCGCCTGGTGCTATACATAGCATAAGCCAGGTAAATCCCCAGACCGGCAACTATTAAGGAAAGCCAGGGCAAGGGTTTTCCTAAAATCCCAAAGAAGCCTTCCAGGAGACCACGGGCTTCGCCATGACCTAAGAATTCCCCAAAATTTCCAGTAAGGTTGAGCCAGCCGGAAACCGCTGAGAAGAAAGCTAAAATGACCATAGGGATAACCATTACTGCTGGCGACTCGTGAAGTTTATGTTCACTATGATGCGCCAATTTTGTCCCCCGATACTCACCACCAAAAACAACAAAGACTACCCGGAAAATATAGAAAGCTGTCATAAATACGGTTATTAGGGCTAAAGTAAATAGAAACGGTTGAGTCTTAAAGGAATAAATCAAAATCTCGTCTTTACTCCAGAAGCCGGAAAGGGGATAAATACCAGCCAAACTTAAGGCAGCAATAATAAAAGTAATATAAGTCCAGGGCATTACCCTCCGCAGCCCACCCATTTCCCTGATATCAAAAGTCCCGGTAGCATGATTGACACTGCCGGCACCAAGAAAAAGGAGAGCTTTAAAGAAGGCGTGATTGAACAGATGAAAAATACCAACAGCAACACCACTAACCCCCAGACCCAACATCATATAACCTAACTGGCTGATGGTAGAATAAGCCACTACCCGTTTAATATCGTTCATCACCAGTCCCATACTGGCGGCAAAAATAGCCGTAAAGGCACCAATAACCGCAACAATAGTCAAAGCTACCTTGGAATGTTCAAATAAAGGGAAAAAACGAGCGACTAAGAAGACACCAGCAGCGACCATAGTTGCCGCATGGATTAAAGCGCTCACTGGTGTCGGACCTTCCATAGCATCAGGTAACCAGGTATGAAGAGGGAACTGGGCTGATTTGCCAGCAGCTCCCGAGAAAATCCCCAAGGCTGCCCAGGTCAAAGTGGTACCGGCTAATGTCCCGGCGATAGCCAAACTATGGAGCCTCTCGATATCAAAAGTGCCAGTATGATAGAAAAGGAATAAAATAGCAGCCAAAAAGCCAAAGTCACCGAGCCTGGTGACTATAAAAGCCTTCTTAGCTGCATTAGCCGCTGCTGGTCGATGAAACCAGAAGCCAATAAGGAGATAAGAGCATAAGCCAACACCTTCCCAGAAAAGAAAGAGAAAGACCAGGTTATCTGCCATAACCAAGCCGAGCATAAAACCAGTAAATAAAGACATAAAAGCATAATAGCGAGGATAACCCGGGTCACCATGCATATAGCCCTGGGAATATATCTGAATTAGTAAGCTGACCACGCTGACTACTATCAGCATCACCGCCGTCAAGGCGTCCACAATCAAACCCAGGTGAATACTAATGCCATCTTCAATGACTACCCACTGGATGTCAGGGATTTCTAATCTATGTCCGGGAGCTTTCAGAACTTCAATCAGAACCCAGAAGGAAAGGAAACAGCTAATGCCTATGGCAGCAATAGTAGTATAGCCAGAAAGCTTGGGGTGATGGTTAAAGAAAGGTCTGAGAATGAGGGAAATAATAATGAAGGAGAACATAGGGGAAAGCCAGATAAGCCAGGGAACTTGATGTGGCATCACAGCTTTCTTAAGACCTCTTCAACAACATGGACTTTTTCCTGGGAGACCAGAACCTTATAGGTAGCCAGTTCCCCGACTCCCGGTTTTTCCGGGTCGGGCAGGATCCGAGTTGGGATACCCTCTCCTTCAAAATACTCCTTCCACATTTCGGCAATTATCAAATTAGGTGCTGTTTTAACCTGAACCCACACCTTCACTCACCCCTTCATTAAATCGGCTTGCTCTACATCAACCGTTTCCCGGCTCCGGTAAAGAGCAATAATTATTGCCAAGCCGACAGCTACTTCAGCCGCAGCCACAACCATGACGAAAAGAGCAAACACCTGCCCAGTAAGAACAAGGGGCACAATATACCGGGAAAAGGCAACTAAGGCAACATTAACCGCATTAAGCATGATTTCTATGCTCATCAAGATGACTATGGTATTACGCCGCGACAGAGCCCCATACAGACCAATACAAAAAAGGAGCGCTGACAGAATAAGATAATGTTCCAGACTTACAGACATCCCTCATTTCTCCCGAACTAAAACAATAGCTCCTAAGATTGCCGCCAGAAGCAGCACTGCGGCTATCTCTAAAGGTAAAAGCAAGCCACCTTCACCAAAAAGTCGGCTACCAATAGCTGCTGTTGTCGGTACCAGGGGTAACTCAGCACTAATTTGCCAGGATGTATTAATAACCGCCCAGACCATCACCCCGAAGAGCCCCAGGGCAATGATAAAAGCTGGCAACTGAAACCTACCTCCGGGATTTCCCCGCCACATTTCTCGGGTCAGCATAATAGCCAAAATAATCAAAATAGAAATAGCACCGACATAAATAAGGACTTGAGCAACAGCTAAAAAGTCAGCTTGAAGGGTGATAAAAAGTCCGGCGACTGCAAAGAAGCATAGGACTAAGAAAAGGGCTGCCCGGAAAATATTCTGCAGAAAAACTACAGCTAAAGCTGCCCCGATACTTATTACGGCTAATAACCAGAAAACAATATCAAGGACAGTCACCTTCGACCCCTATTAGCCTTCTTTCGCCACGGAAACCAGCACAATTTCTGCCCGTCTTCTCTATCCCAGTAAAGAAGTAGTGTCTGTCGCGGCAACAAGACCTCTATTCTGGGATAGAAATAACCGCTGGGTTGTCTGTCTTCAGATAGCTCCAGAGCTTCTTTACTCAGCACCAGTTCCCGGCGTCGGTAAGTAGCTCGCTCATAACTCCGCCCCATAAACAAAGCTTCATAAGGACAGGACTCAACACACAAACCGCAAAACATACATTTTCCAGTATCTACCTGTAATTTGTCCACAACATAGTTATTTTCAGTACCCAAATGGGTAACGATTTCAATATTTCCCTGCGGACAGCTTTTGGCACAGGTAGCACAACCGGTACACTTACTCACTTGCCACACCAGTTCGTTACCCCGAATCCGCCTTGAAGTGATTAATTTCTCTTCAGGATACTGGAGGGTTATAGGAGGACGAAGGAAATTTTTCATAGTTACCATAAGCCCCTTGATAATGCCAATACCGTATCTTTCAAACCTCAACTCTACCGCCTCCCAGAGCAAAGAGTCTTGACCATAGCAGTATCAAAATCCCAGCCACAGCGAAGTTCACCACCATCATTCCCCAAGGCAAAGCTTTAGGGAACCAGAGCACTTGAGCACCAATCAGAAGCAAATTGATTAATGCCATAGGTAACAGGCATTTCCAGGCAAAAGCCATCAACTGGTCTACCCGTAGCCTGGGAACAGTGCTCCTTACCCATAAAAAGACAAAGAAGACCAAAAGCACTTTGATCAGGAACCACAGAAATGGGGGCAAAAGCGGTCCTTGCCAGCCCCCTAAGAAAAGAGTGGTAATAATACACGAAGCTGCCAGAGTGTGACCATACTCACTTAAATATAACAGACCAAACTTCATTCCTGAATATTCCATGTTGTAGCCAGTAACAATTTCTGATTCCGCCTCAAGAAGGTCAAAAGGTGAGCGATTAATTTCCGCCATGGAGCCCAGAAGGAAGATGAAAAAGCCCAAAGGTTGAAGGAGAAAGAAGGGGATAGTTTGAGCTTCAACTATTTTACTCAAAGACAGAGAGCCAGCTATCAAAATAACACCCACCGCCGCCATGACCACAGGTAACTCATAACTAATGGCTTGGGCTACCGCTCGCAGAGCTGCAATCAGAGAGTACTTATTGTTAGACCCCCAGCCTGCCATATATATGCCAACCACTGATATCGAGCTAATAGCCACTACATAAAGGATGCCCACATCCAGGTCAGTAAGAACAACACCCTTATGGAATGGGACTACGGCAAACACCATCAGAGCTGGGGCAAATGTGACAATGGGAGCTAAAAAGTGGACCCAAAAATCGCCTTTAGCCGGGACAATATCTTCTTTAGTCAGAAGCTTAATAGAATCAGCAATGAGCTGGAAAATTCCTTCGGGACCACATCGGTTCGGACCTAAGCGAACCTGGAACCTGCCGATAAGACGTCGCTCCAGGTAAATAAAAACAATTATCATGACCAGGACGAAAGCAATAATAGCCACCACACCAACTAAAAAGGCAACAATATAAGCTGCCCATTCCGGCATAAAATTAATAAGCCAGTCTCGAAATTGCCCGATAAGGGTCATCAGCGGTCTACCTCCCCCAAAACCGTGTCTAAACTGCCAAAAATAACTATGGCATCGGCTAATTTCCAGCCCACAACCATGTCTTTTAGAGCCGTCAAATTGAGTAAAGCCGGTGGTCGAATATGAAAACGGTAAGGAGCAATGGAGTTATCGCTCACCAGATAGAAGCCCAGCTCGCCTTTCGGTCCTTCTATATGCCCATAGACTTCCCCTCGGAGAGGTCTGAGCAAACCGGGCACTTTGGTCCAAACTTCCCCTTTAGGTAATTGCTTCAAAGCTTGCTCCAAAATACGAACGCTTTGCCTCATCTCCGATACCCTAACCCAGTATCGGTCATAGACATCACCGACACTACCAACTGGTACCTCAAAATCAAAGCGGTCGTACACCGAATAAGGGTCAACTTTCCTGATATCCCACTTTACCCCACTGGCACGGAGCACCGGACCACTGGCTGAAGCATTTATAGCCTTGTCCCGGGGCAAAATACCTACCCCTTTAGTCCGAGCCAGAAGGATTTCATTTCCAGACAGAAGTTGCTCATATTCATCAACTAATCTGGGCATTTCAGCTACAAACCTTTTCACTGCTGGTAAAAACTCTTCTGGAATATCCTGGCTAACACCCCCAATACGCATGTAGTTATAAGTAAGGCGCTGTCCACAGACCATTTCAAAAAGGTCTAAAATCTTTTCCCTTTCCCTGAACATATAGAAAAGTGGCGTAAAATAAGCCCCGAGCTCATTAAGAAGAAAGCCAATAAATGAAAGATGACTCGAAATACGCATCAGCTCTGCCATTATCACTCGCAGGTATTCGGTCCTTTCTGGCACCTCAATTCCAGCCAGTTTCTCTACAGCTAAGACATAGGCAAAATTATTGGTCATAGAGGCTAAGTAGTCCAGGCGGTCGGTGAGAGGAATATTCTGAATATAAGTGCGCCCTTCAGCCAGTTTTTCAATGCCTCGGTGGAGATAGCCTAAAACAAGCTCCAGGCCAGTAACTACTTCGCCATCAAGGGTGACCTCAAGACGGAATAGACCGTGACTTGAAGGATGCTGGGGACCAATATTAAGAACAAAAGGCTCAGTCCGGAGAGCCACTACAGATAATCCCTCCGCAATGGGTGACCGGGAAAGCCTTCCCAGAGGAAAAGACGCTTCAAATTGGGGTGACCAGAAAAGGTAATACCCATAAGGTCGTAGACCTCTCGTTCCTGCAGGTCAGCTCCTTGCCACAAACTAACCACCGAAGGTACTGACGGCTTCTCCCGGTCATAGCACCGGGTCTTTAAAACTAAGCTATGATTATGTTTTAGTGAAGTCAGGTGATAAACAACTTCAAAATAATCCAGATAATCCACAGCAGTGAGGTTGGTCAGGTAATCAAAATCAAATTCTGGGGTCGCTTTGAGAAACCTGGCTACTTGATAAAGGGAGTCTGGAGTAACAATAATAGCAGTCTGGTTAGCAGTAATGATAGCCATCGGGAAAGAGTGGGCTATCTTCTTAGCTACTTCCTCACCTTTTAAGGTAACGGTCACTCTTCCTTACCTCTCAAAGAAGGTAGCCGGCTCACTTTTTGTTTCCACTCCTCCATCCTTCCAGCTAACGCTCTCTGGATACTTTCCCGGCAAATCTTCTTATGCAACATCATTATTCCGTATAGCAATCCCTCAGGACGGGGTGGACAGCCAGGCACATAGACATCCACCGGTACAATATAATTAACTCCAGGAACAACACTATAGGACTCCCGGAAAGTGCCGCCACTGATAGCACAGACACCCATAGCTATTACCCACTTGGGCTCAGCCATCTGATCATAAATTCGCCTTAGGGCTGGTGCCATCTTCCAGGTTACAGTCCCAGCCACCATCATCAAATCAGCTTGCCTTGGTGATGGACGCATCACCTCCATACCAAAGCGAGCCAGGTCAAAACGGGCATTTGCCATAGCAATCATTTCAAAGGCACAGCAAGCCAGACCAAAATTGACTGGCCAAACTGAAGAACGCCGCCCCCAGTCCAGAACCGCATCTACCGTGGTTACCAGAACATTGCGGCTTAGCTTTTCTTCCAGCCACTTATCCGGGTCAGGGATTGGCTGACAGGTCTCCTTCAGCAAGTTAATAGCCCGACCTTCAGCTATGTCACTTTCGGTGAGTAAGGCTTTCATCTCATTCATTTCCATTCCAAAACCCTCTTCATCCAGGCATAAATATAGCCAACCATAAGAATCAATAGAAAGGCTAAAACAGCTACAAAAGCTCCAGCCCCTAACTGTTTAAGCTTGGTTGCCCATGGGAACAGGAAAACAATCAAGATATCAAAAACGACAAAAAGGAGAGCATAAAAATAATAGCGGAAATTGAACTGAACCCAGGTCTTACCAATGGTCTCCACACCACATTCGTAGGTAGACGTCTTTATTGGGTTAGGTTTTTTAGGGACGAGACCAAGGAGACTAAGTGTGAGGGGGAGAAGAGGCATACTCACAGCAAATAGAATAGCTATTATCAGAAAGAGCCCAACATAGCCATAGTCAGTCAGCAAACAACAAATCTCCTGCCAAAAATCGGCTGCTATTCTATCACGCCCCAAAACCAAAAGGCAAGACCGTATTCATCCGCTGCCTTAAGTGACCCATGGTCTTTTTCTCGTGTTTTTTGCCTGACTTGTCCCCCTGTCACTGCGCTCACAATGACAAAAAGCAGATACAATTGCTGTTCGGACAGAATTTTGCTAAACTTCCCTAAATCAAACAATCATGAATATATTAGTAACTAATGATGACGGTATAAATGCCCCCGGATTATGGGCTTTAGCCAACGAGTTGCAAAAGACACACAGAGTAGTTGTAGTTGCCCCCGACCGGGAGCAGAGCGGTATTGGCACTGCAGTAAGTCTCCACCGTCCCATCAGAGTCCAGCCAATGCATCCGCCCATTACTGGAATAGAGACTTATGCCATAGAAGGGACTCCAACAGACAGCGTCATCCTAACAGTTAAGTGGTTGGCGAAAGACCGTGTAGATATGGTTGTCTCCGGTATTAACCAGGGAGCTAATCTCGGCAATGATGTTTTCATTTCTGGAACTGTCGGAGCCGCTCTCCAGGGCTATTTCTATGGCATCCCCTCCATTGCCCTCTCCGTAGCTGCTTTTAAAGACCTTCACTTTGATAGTGCTACCAGGCTGGCTCAAATCTTAGCCCAAAAGGTTCAAGACAATATCTTACCTAAAAAGCTAATACTGAGTATAAATCTACCCAATCTCCCCTTAGATAAAATTGAAGGTTTAGAAATTACCCGACTGGGAGACCAGGCTTATAATGATATCGTAGAACAAGGGCACGATGGCAAAAGAGAATTCTATTGGATAAAGCGCACCAAACCTCAATGGAATAAAGACCAAGGAATTGACACCTGGGCACTGGAACAAAATCGCATTTCTATTACTCCTTTATTTAGCAACCCCAACGGCTCCCTGTATTCCTTCCTCAAAAGCTTATCCCCCCATCTCTTTGAAGAACTCCTGGGCTCTTGAGTAGCGGTCTTCTTATTCATACTTTGCTAAGACAAGAATAGGGCTCACCTAATAGAGATTGCTGAAAAATCCTCATGTCTTTCCAAAGTAAACCTATGCTTAACCCGTCTCTAAATTCGGGCCCCCTAAAAAACTTCGTTTTTCAGGGGTTTTTAATAGATTCTCAAGCCAAAGCTACTTTTTAGAATTCATAGAGCTAACATGAACCCTGTAAACTCTGAAAGACCAAGTTGCCTTTTAGCTAAATCTATTTTAATTAGATAACCTTCTATATCCAGAGCTCCAAAAATGAGGGGAACTGGCAGATTATCGTTAAGAAAGGCTTCTATATCTATTCTCTTTCCCTCGATTTCCACTATTAAATCGCATCCGAAGTTTGGTCAAGAAAAGGGACCAAAGAGGATAAACCTACGGGGAGGCTGATCTGCTAAAGAAAAGCATGAATTAATGAGACGGTATCACAAATTTTAACCCCTCTCATTGTTGTGTTATAATAAGAACGGAGATAGCTAATTGAAGGCAGTTGAATTGAGAGCCGAGGTTTATTTAATGGCTCTTCAGTCCCTTTCAAAGGCGGAAAGGGAGGCAGTTATTACCCGTTTGCTGGAAGACGCAAAGCTAAGAGAGGACATTCTCGATTTGATAACTATCCGGCAGCGGCAGGGAGAACCATCTCGCCCCTTTAGGGACTACCTGGCAAAGACAACAAAACGAGCTCACAAAGGGTGAAGTACGAAGTCCGAATTCTCCGTTCTGCTGAGAAGGAGATGGATAAACTCCCCACAGCAATCTATGTCCGTATCAACAAAAGAATCCTTTCCTTAGAAAACAATCCCAAACCCAGAGGTACAAAGAAACTTATTGGTCAAGGGAAATATCGCCTCCGAGTTGGTGACTATAGGATTTTATATACTATTAATGACAACGATAGCGTAGTTACTATCTTTGCAGTAGGTCGCCGACAGGAAGTATACGGTTAAACACCGCTAAAGTTGTAGGCGCTCACCCGCTGGAGGCAAGGTTTCCGCGTTTCTCCGTAGCAAGCTATTTTTTAGCTCCTACCTTCAAGAAAAACTATCCTCTGAACTTTATAGATTCCTAAATGTCTGTCAATAGTTGACCTCTCGGTAGCTCTCCATTAAACCGGACTCTGGGAGATGGCTGCAGCAACTACAGGCTTCGGCGTTGGTTGCGTCTCTTCCTCTTTTATCAGCTGAGCAAGCCTTTAAATTTTTAGGATTGGACAAGGCAGATGGTGAATGGATATTAGTCTGCTTAGTGCATAACATCAAGAAAATTGTTGGCTTGAAGGTAGAATAATACCATAACATTGAAGGAAGAATAATACCTTGAGTAACAGGGTAGTATTCTCCAAAAAGGAGGTACTACCAATGGAGGTGAAGTTACTCAAGGTGATAGAGAGACACCAGATTTTGACGTTAGCTTTACACAAGCAAATAAGCCAGAGAAAGGCAGCTCAGGAGCTTGGTTTGTCCTTATCTCATGCTAAGTTTCTTATGAGGAGGTTTAGAGAGGCAAAAGGGGACATCCATTGCCTTCTCTTTAGGCGCCACCATCCAGCCTGGAACAAGCTTCCCCAGAATGTCAGGAATGCAGTGATAATACTTAAAGATGATTGTCTCAGGGCACTTTATGGACTCTGATTCTGCTTACAGCAATATGCTG
>DYGU01000001.1 GCA_020724525.1 Dehalococcoides mccartyi | reverse complement strand
TAAAAGGGAGGTGCAATATGACAGTGGAGGCTTTTCAAAACCAGCTTTTAGGCTACAGGGCTGCATTGGGTGGTCTTGAAGCTCTAACCAGGGACATCTGCGTAAACTGCATCAGTCTGGAAGCGGCAAAAACAAAGGTAGAGAAGGGTTTAAAGAAGCTGGCCAGGGATATAGAAGCTGAGTCCATTCCCTGCGCTGAGACCAAGGGAAACCTTAAAGCCCGAGTAGATGCCCTCTCCAAGGCAGTTGACGAGCTGGCTATTGCCGAGGATACCAGGTGTCAGAAGACCGCCGGGATACGCAAGATGGGCGCAGCCTGTTTCGCCACTGGCGCAGTCGATTTGTTAAAGCTTGTTCCCGAAGCTTGATATCAACTTAGCTGCTGTAATAGTATACACAAGTCTTGGGAAAAACAAGGCGAGTCCTGAGAAGGTTTAATAATAAATGAAATTTGAAGAACTCTCGAAAAAGTTGCGGACGACTTTGGAGCTGGAAGACTCAGCAGTTGGGGTAAAACTAATTAAAGTGGGTGAGGAACTGCCAAAGTTTGCTGAGCCGGCTGAGCCTATTGCCTACTGTGCATCCATAGCCCGTGCTAGAAAGGGTGAGAGTGTTCTCTTAGGAAAGGAAAAACATGGATGCCCAATAGGCGCTTCAAATCTCGGTTTAATCAGTGTGCCGCAAAAGGTAGCCTCAGGGGAAGCCCACTCGAGCGCGGGACTTTTAAGCTCCCTAACGGCTGCCAGCAAGACAGTGAGCGAGACCTGCCGAAACATTGTGGTAAACCTATGAAGTATGTTAAATGAATACTAACTCTTCACCTTAGGCTGCCAACGCTGGTGCTGGTCTACCATGTCCGTTCCATATATTTATCTTTGACATCTAGGCGTTTTCCTAAGCAGAGCATAGTTTTATGAAGCGGGCATTTGTGGTGAGTAATGATTTTCTTCCTAATGAAAGTGAGCTTCGCCGATTGTTATCTCAAGCTGGTCTTGAAATGGTGAGGCCAGAAGATACTTCAGATTACTATTTAGTTATTGCTTGTAAGAAATTAGACTATTTCAAGCTCGAGGCTAATGTCTAAGGCTTTTACTGAATGAGTGATAGCACCTATAGAAATAAAGTCAACACCAGTCTCAGCCACAGCCCGGACATTAGCTAAAGTAATGCCTCCAGAGGCTTCGAATAAAGCTTGTCCTTTAAAAAGCTGAACTACCTGACGCATTTCATCAAGACTCATATTATCGAGCATAATAATATCAGCACCTGCCTCGATTGCCTCTAAAGCTTCTGCCACAGTTTTGGCTTCTATTTCAATTTTCAAGTTGGGAGGAGCCTTATGGCGAACTTGAGCTATAATTCCCTTTATATCTAACCCATGGCGGCGAAGAGCTACCAGATGATTATCCTTTATAAGAATACCATCGCCGAGGTGCCTTCGGTGGTTTTCCCCACCACCCATCGTGACGGCATATTTTTCCAGCGTTCTCAAGCTGGGGGTAGTTTTTCTGGTATCCATAATCTTTACCGGCAGTCCTATGACTGCCTCCACATAACGAGCTGTCTCCGAGGCAATTCCGCTAAGGCGTTGCAAAAAGTTCAAAGCTGTCCGTTCTGCTTTAAGGATGCTGGTGATGCTACCGCTCACAGTAACTGCTATATCCCCTAGCTTAACCCTGATTCCATCGTGCATAAGAATGTCTACCTGAAGTTCTGGGTCGACTTTGAGGAAAACTTGTCTGGCAACCTCAGTTCCAGCCAAAATCCCTTCCTCTTTAATCAACATAGAAGCCTTTCCTTGCCAGTTATTTGCTATCAAGGCTTCGGTGGTAATATCACCGTGGCTTAGGTCTTCCAATAGCGCCTGGTTGATAATTTCAGTAATGGAAGCATCAATTTGCATTTTTAGACCTGAAGACAATGTGTTTTTGCCAGGTAGGCAAAGGTTGGGGAAAATCGGTACGGAAGTGAGCCCCACGGCTCTCTTCACGAAGGACAGCTGCCTCTGTCATCAGCCGCCCATTTAATACCAGGTTGTTTAATTCGTAGGAAGAGCGGTCAATAGGCTGGGTCAAATTCTGTTCCCAGGTAGCCAAAATATCGGCAGCTTGGCTAATGCTATCACCGGAGCGGATAATACCTACTTTATCCCAGAGAAGAGACTGGAGATTAGGTAGATTCAAAGAGGGGGCATCTTTTAGAGGTTTTCGCTTTTTTAGGGCGTAGTAATTAGAGTTCGGGGTTGCCGGAGGGGGAGTTACGCTTTCTGTTTTCCGGGTTCTGTCCATAATTCTCTTGCTGAAAACGAGGACTTCAAGGAGTGAGTTGGCCGCTAAACGGTTAGCGCCATGGACTCCGGTGCAAGCTGTTTCCCCGGCGGCAAAAAGTCCAGGGATATTAGTTTCCCCCCAAATGTTGACTTTGACACCACCCATAAGATAATGAGCTGCCGGAGCCACTGGAATCAGCTCTTTAGTAATATCTAAATTATGCTCAAGACAGAAGCGGTAGATATGAGGAAATCGGGTGGTAATCAGAGACGATGATAGGTGAGTGAGGTCCAGAAAAACCCTATCGCTACCTGTCTTTTTCATCTCATAGACAATACTCCGAGCTACTATATCCCGGAGGGCTAAATCTGCTTGAGGGGTATAGTCAGACATGAAGGGGTATCTTTTTATATTGCGCAGGATAGCCCTCTCCCCCCGAACAGCTTCCGAGATAAGGAAGGGGATGACGCCAGAAAGGCGCAGGGCAGTGGGATGGAACTGGAAGAATTCCATATCGGTAATCTCGGCACCAGCAGCAAAGGCTAAAGCGATACCATCACCAGTAGCCACATCAGAGTTAGTAGTATATTTGAATAGACGACCGGCACCACCAGTAGCCAGGATGAGGAAGCGACATGGATATTCTTCGACTATGCCAAAGCGGGTGTCTAAAGTTCTTACTCCAGCCACTTTTCTATTATCCATTAGAATCTGGGTAGCCAAGCAGTATTCCAGAACTCTTATTCCTGCCTGGCGGACACGCCGGCTCAAAGTAATTTCAATATGTTCGCCAGTAGCATCCCCACCGGCATGAAGGATGCGCGGAACACTATGGGCTGCCTCTTTGGTCAGGGCAATTTCACCATCCACAGTATCAAAAGGAACCCCAAATTTAATAAGGTCAGCAATTCGGTCGGCAGCTTCATCTACCAAAATCCGCACTGCTTCTGGGTTACATAAACCATCTCCAGCAGCTATAGTGTCCCTGAAGTGAAGCTCAGGAGAATCGTTTTTCCCGATAGGAGCCGCAATTCCACCCTGAGCATATTTAGTATTGCAATCATCAATACTACCTTTAGTCAGAATAAGGACACTACCCTCTTCCTTAGCCAGAAGAGCCGTATAAAGTCCAGCAATACCACTACCCACGATAATGTAATCATAATAGCTCATAGTCTACCCCCTAAACTACGGCTAACATCAGGTCAAGGGCTTGCTTCGCTTTCAGCCTTATCTCTTCAGGGATGGTAATACGATTGCGTTTCAATTCCATGGTCTCAATAACCGTTTCCAGGCGGGTCTTTTTCATATTAGGGCAGATGAGACTGTTAGAGAGAAGGTAAAAAGTCTTGCCTGGGTTTTCTTTACGCAGGCGGTGAAGGATACCTTCTTCAGTGCCGATAAGAAAAGTGGTCGCTGGACTCTCTTTGGCATAGCGGATTATCTGAGAAGTGCTCAAGGCAGCATCGGCTAATTCTATCACTTCTTCCTGGCATTCGGGATGGACAAAAACTTTAGCCTGAGGATAATGCTGTTTGGCTAATTTAACTTGCTCTGCAGTAAGACGGACATGGGTAATACAATACCCTGGGTAGAGGATCATTTTCTTGTTAGTCCTAGTCGAAATATAATGTCCTAAGTGTTTATCCGGGATAAATAGAATTTTATCGTTGGGGACTGATTCTACTACCTTAATGCCATTAGCTGAAGTGCAACAAATATCGCTTTCGGCCTTAACTGCAGCTGTAGTATTAACATAGGCTACTACTGTAGCTCTAGGATATTTCTCTTTCCATTCCCTTAGAGCATCCACATCAATCATGTCTGCCATAGGGCAGCCAGCAGTGGGATGAGCCAGTAGAACAGTAGAAGTCGGATTGAGAATAGCCGCTGTTTCTGCCATAAAATGGACGCCGCAAAAGACAATGGTCTCAGCTTTAACTTCAGCACAGCGACGGGCTAATTCTAGGGAGTCGCCTACAAAATCAGCAATATCCTGCACTTCGGGGCGCTGATAGTTATGGGCGACGATAACAGCTTTAAGCTCCTGCTTTAATTCTAAGAATCTTTCCTGAAGCCAAATTAATTCAGCTCCAGGTCTCTCTATAACAGCCACTTTGGACTGGATTACCATGTTTATTTCCTCAGGTACTTTAGTTGGTTATACAATATCCCTGGAGTGCCCAGGGGCTTGTCTTGTCAATTTTAACCTTAATCAGTTCTCCTAAATAATGGTCGCTACTTTCGAAAAAGACTAATTTATTGTTCCGAGTGCGCCCGAACCATTTACCTTTTCGTTTACCTTCCACCAATATCTCCTCAGTTTTCTCTAAAAGCTGGGAATTAATTCCAGTAGCTATAGCCGTCTGGAGCGCTTCTACTTTTTGGAGACGTTCTTTCTTAACAGCTATGGGGACATTATCCTGGAACTTGCGGGCAGCCATGGTGCTGGAACGGGGGGAATAGGCAGCTACATGAACGGTATCAAATTTGTTTTCTTCCAGCAAATCCAGAGTCCGATTAAATTGCTCATCAGTTTCTCCGGGGAAGCCCACAATGACATCGGTGCTTAAAGCTACTTGAGGGATAGTAGAGCGAAGGGTCGCTACAAGCTGATGGTACTGGTCGGCAGTATAACCACGGCGCATATTTTTCAAGATTTCATCGTCCCCAGACTGAAGGGGCAAGCTGATATGTTCGCAGACCTTGTCCAGAGAAGCTATTGCCGTAATAAGTTCGGGACTCATGTCCTTAGGGTGATTGGTCAGGAACCGAATTCTGAGAAGTCCATCAACCTGGTTCAATTCGGTGAGTAGCTCAGCGAGGGTTGGGTTTTCGGGTAAGTCATGTCCGTAGGAATTCACATTTTGCCCCAGCAGGGTGACTTCCTTAACGCCGCGCTTTACCAGTTCCTTTACTTCGCAGACTATTTCTGGAAGGGGATGGCTTTTTTCTCGACCACGACGGTAAGGGACAATGCAGTAAGAGCAAAAATTATTACAGCCTTGAATAATAGGGACAAAAGTAGCTGGGGCTGGCTGGTTGGGCAGGGGCGGGCTTTTCTCTATTTTACTAACTATGCCCTGCTTATGTGCCCAATGAAGGAAATCAGGGTAGGCACCAGGTTTAAAGAAAAGGTCAACCTGAGGGAAGAGCTTTTCCAGTTCTTCAACTTTAGAATTGACAAAGCAACCAGTGACCAGTATAGATAAATGAGGCTTAGCTTTCTTAATACCTCTTAAGTAGCCAAGATTACCCAGTACTTTGCCTTCGGCGTGCTGTCTGACGACACAGGTATTAAGGACAACGATGTCAGCAGCTTTAGAGTCTGGCGTATTGTGATAACCAAACTGTTTTAGATAGCCAGCTATTCGTTCTGACTCGGCTTTATTCATCTGACAGCCTATAGTCCAGATATGAAACTTAGGCATAATATTTTCCTACCTTTGTGTTTTCCAGTTTATAACTGCCTCTCTAATATGTCAAAGGTGGATCTGGAAAGCGTTTAGCAATTCCAACTGTCATTGCGAGTGAAGCGAAACAATCTCTATAGAGTTATAGAAAGACGGCTTAAAGGGATTAAAAAACAATTCGTGGCAGCTTATTATATTGAGGCAAAATATGGCGGAGGGAATGGGATTCGAACCCATGACTCCGATTTCTCGGGGTAAGCGCTTAGCAGGCGCCCGCACTAGACCACTATGCGATCCCTCCAGCCATTAACAAAGCTTACTCTTAATTTAAACTATAGCAGAAGTATTAATTGCTTTCAAACTAAAAAAGCTATCAGGTCAAAAAACTTGATAGCCTCAAACCTTCTAAGAGGGTGCCGTCCTCACTTCGGCTCTTACTTTGTGCTGTTAATAGCCTCACGGAAATTTTGGGTAAATTCGCTGGATATCTAAATTTTACCCTTACCTCTTGGCTGGGAGAGGTTGGACACAGTGTCAAGATATATGAGGTCAGTCAATTTCAAAATAAGTCTGCATAGTTATAGAAAAACCGAGGTAAGTTTACACGTTCTACCCTACAACGTCACCCCTTCCTTTTCTTTGTGTCCTGTTGAAGCTCACTCAGGCGAGAGTCCCCTGCCTTAACCTCAATGTATCCGCTATCTATGATATTTCCTAAGATGTCTCTCTTTGTGACATAAAAATCGGAACCTCGCCCAGTTGGTTCAAGTTCGTACCTTAACAAGCGATATCTGGTCGCAACAACCTCTTCAGTAACTTTACCCTTCCTGTAATTTTTTCTGAATCGATACCTCATCTTTATACCCCTGCCTTGATTTGTTCATTTTTATTTGTATTTTAAGCCTAAACAGGCAAAAGTGTCAAGCATTTTTAGATTTAAAATGCTGAGTAACCTTCGCTTAACAAATTATATTTAGTTTAAGGTACTGGGCGAAGGACTCGAACTCGTACCCCTCTGGACAAGGGATTTTAGTCTCCCTAAAGCCTAAGGAGGCTTCCTCATTTTACCTTAATCTGGTTTGATATTTATCCCCCCTTAAAAAATTTTAATATTTATACTTGTGAATAAACTATTATTTTTGGCTATATTTTTATTTGAACCTCCTCTTGTCTACTTTATGCTGTCTCTGAGTCCGCTTGACTGGTCTCTCTTCCCCCTTCTTGGTAAATTTCTAACTTGGTGCCGCATTCGGGGCAAGCTTGCTGCTCTGGGTTAGTTAAAGCCCAGCCATAACACTGGTAACCACACTTGGGGCATCTTCCTTCTAACATTCTATTTACCTTGGAAGGATTTGTGGTAAGCTTTGGTCATACCTCTCCTCTCCAAACCCGTTAGTTGGGCTAATATCTAATCGCTATTCTATTTCTTCTTATCACAGTTATCAATAGCTTGGACGGTTATGTAAGCTTATGAATGAGGGCTTACCTTCTCATAAGATAGGCAAGAAGAGGGTCTTTCTGAAAGAAGACCTTGTCCGGTGGATAAAAGGAGCATTAAAAAGCAAGGCATACCCTCAGACAAGGTTGGCTTTATATTTGTGGGTACCTTAAGACTTAATTTTGAAATTTTGACTTTTGTAGCTAAGAAGAGATAGATAAGAAAGGGTTAGATAGATTATCAATCTGCATTGCAAGTAGAATGAATTGAGAGAATACATAATAAAAAGCCCTATTCATTTAGCTTCATAATTAGCGTGTTTTAGATAAGGCTGGAAAAGCCCAAAGCCATACCCCTCTCTATTTTCTTGATCTGGCCCACAAAATAACCCCTCAAATTTGGACTTTTTCAACACGTCCGCAAAGCCTTCAGCTCGTTTACAGTAGATGGTCTACCTGTTTACTAAACGTCTATTCTCCAATCAGCCAAACAATCAAAAGAGAAAGAGTCGCTACAAAGCCGGCTCTTTCTCTTCGTCTTCGCTTTGACGCCGAATCAGGCGAAAACCTTAATCCTCATATTTTCTAATAACCGTGCTATTTTTTCAGTATGAGGCAGGTCATGTAAAATCACGCCACGGCTGACACAGAGTAATTCTATACCTCTTGGTGTTCCGTCTTGGGCATAGTCTATTCGCCGTTGATTGTCCAAGTCTTTGCCGTAAGCATATGGAGCATCACTGAAAGTTATGTAAATGGCGTCAGCCTCTGGGTCATACTCTAATTTCATTTGTCACCCCCTCTTTTAGTCGGCTATCTTTTAATCAGCCACTGTGATGATTATTACAGGGTCTATAGAATTTGCCTGAATTACCACCTTGATGCGTCTACCTTGGGGATAGGCAATATAAACTGGATTGCCCTTTATGTCAGCGTAGGAAATTTCAGGATGTTCAAGGCAAAATTCCACTTCTGCCTCAGAGATTCGACGTTCCCTCATTCGGTGGCGGGCATGTTGAGTATAATATAGCATCCATCTTCTACCTCCTTTCGCTGGCAGAACACCAGCAATTCCACTTTGTGCCTTATTAGTAGTCTACTACTAAATTACAGTTGTCAACTGTAATTTGTCAACACGGGCGCTTGAAGTCAAGAAAATTCTGATAATGCCGAGGGAGGGACTCGAACCCACACCCCCCTTCGGGGAGCGGATTTTAAGTCCGCCGCGTCTACCATTCCGCCACCTCGGCACAGTTAAGGCGGCGAGCGGATTTGAACCGCTGAATAGGGGTTTTGCAGACCCCTGCCTTAACCTCTTGGCTACGCCGCCGGAGAATGTTATGGAGCGGAAGATGGGATTCGAACCCACGACTTTCTCCTTGGCAAGGAGACGTTCTACCGCTGAACTACTTCCGCATACTTTATATTATATTCTAAGGTGGTGCCGAGGAGGAGATTTGAACTCCTACGGGCTTACACCCACCACCCCCTCAAGATGGCGTGTCTACCAGTTCCACCACCTCGGCACTAAATTCTCGATAAAATCAAGCCTAAAAGGGCAACTAACACCCCTGTCTGGAAACTTATAAGCCAGCGTATTTCCCCGCGTAATCCTGTAGAAAGAGAGCTAATTTCCTCCCTGAGTAAGAGATACAACTCCCGGTTAGTTATATCCTGATGATTATCCTTTTTACCTTTATCTGGATAGCGGACAAAGCAAAGCCGCCAGATTAACCCTCCAATACAAATAAAAAGCAAGAGCCATAATAAAACTTCTATAACTTCACGAACCATCTTCCCCTTTTCTGGCAGGAGTGGAGGGATTCGAACCCCCGACCTGCGGTTTTGGAGACCGCTGCTCTCCCAAACTGAGCTACACTCCTACCAATACTTTTGAAAATAATTTATTGCCCAACATGAACAGTAATCACTGCTATCATTATTTCTAACGATATATTATTATCCCTAGCTTTATTGTATAGTTCTCGAATACCCAACTTAAGAATTAGGTCGTTTGCTGGTATGTCTTTATTTTCTTTTACTATCCTAGCGATATCTTCCCTTAATTTAGCATCCAAAAGTGCTTCCCCTTCCTTTGTTAGGTTGTATTTTCCTATGGCGTCAAGTACCATATAAGCTGGTTTGGAGTAAGCTGCCTCTTTTTTTGCTAACGTTTTGTAATCTGGCCACGCTTTTTCGCTACTAACATTTGCCAAAGTCCATGATACTTCGGCAGTGCGCCCTATCTTGATCATACTCTCCCTCACCTCTTTCAGGGTGCAACTCGACTGAAAACCTATCAATAGGCTGAAGAGTCCTATTCCTATCGCCAATCCTGTAAATATTTGCGTCATCACTTCTTACCCTCTTTCACTTGGTACCCCTGGGGCGATTCGAACACCCGACACGCGGTTTAGGAAACCGCTGCTCTATCCACCTGAGCTACAGGGGCAGCTCTTCTTCCTTAATAAAGTCGCCGCCGGACAATAAAACCCTCAGGGGTAGTATAAATGGTTGTTCTCCCAGGTAAAGGCGGTACTTCTTTCTTAACCTCTTCTACCACCTCCTTAACTATTTCCCTCGGTTTAAATTCAGGAGTTAACCCAGCAGCTTTTCCCTTCAATTCAGCTAAATTCTTTTCCAGGCTCCTAAGGCGTTCTAAGAGTTCGGTTTCAACTGGAGCTTCGGTTTCCTCTTCAGCTAATTCCTGTATTTTAAGGGCATAGTTTTGGAGTTTTTGACTGTGCTCCTCCAGTTGCTTAGTGCTTTCGGATAGTTCATTGATAATAGTCTGAATTTCTGGAATCTCGGAATGAAGCAAGGCAGTAGCAATATCTCTCACTTCGCCTTTCTTTTTGGCTTTTTCTGTTTTTTTCATATTCCTATCCCCCTTACCCTGGTGGAGATAGGGGGATTCGAACCCCCGACCTCTGCGATGCGAACGCAGCGCTCTCCCTATTGAGCTATATCCCCCAGAGTTTGCCCATTTTAACAAAGCTACCAAATTGCTGTCAAGTTCATTTTCCTTGCTCCAGTAAATTGATGTTGCTATACTGTGCTGCGGATTATGGATTATGCCACCGTTATCGGCTTGGAAGTTCATGCGCAACTCTTGACCAAGAGCAAGATGTTTTGCGCCTGCAGTGCTGATTATGCCGGTGCTCCACCTAATACCCAGGTTTGTCCTATTTGCTTGGGCATGCCCGGCGTTCTGCCAGCCATTAATCGAAAAGCAGTAGAGTATACTGTAATGACAGCTTTGGCTCTCCATTGCACTATATCTGAATATGTTAAATTTGACCGCAAGAACTATCCTTACCCAGATTTAATGAAAGGGTACCAGATTTCCCAGTACGACTATCCTGTAGGACGTAATGGTAACCTTACTGTTGAAGTTAATGGCAGTAAGAAGACTGTCGGTATTAGCCGTGTCCATTTGGAGGAGGATGTAGCCAAGTTGTTCCATCGCGTCACTCCTTGGGGCGAAAGTTATAGTTTAATAGATGTTAACCGGGCTGGGGTCCCCTTAATGGAAATTGTAAGTCAACCCGAGATAAGTTCTCCTGAGGAAGCTCGGCAATACCTTATGAAACTGCGGACTATTCTTCAGTATTTAGGTGTATCTACAGGTAATATGGAGGAAGGGAGCTTCCGCTGTGATGCTAATATTAGTCTCCGCCCCAAAGGGAGTAATAAGTTTCTGCCTAAAGTAGAAATCAAAAATATGAACAGTTTTAAGGCTGTATTCCAAGCTCTGGAATATGAGGTTCAACGGCAGAAGCAAGTTTTGGAGCAAGGAGGAGAACTCACCCAGGAGACGCGGGGTTGGGTAGAAGAAAAGGGAATAACGGTAACCCAGAGAACTAAAGAATATGCCCACGATTACCGCTACTTTCCTGAGCCTGACCTACCACCTATTATTTTAGACCAGGCTTGGATAGAGGAAATCAAGTCTCAATTACCGGAACTTCCTGAAGTCAGGCGTGACCGTTTTATATCCGAGTATGGTCTCCCTATCTATGACGCCAATCTATTGACTAATTCCAGAGCTATGGCTGACTACTTTGAGAGTTGTCTGGATTTGATAGCCAATTCTGTAGATGCGCCCCGACTTCCCCAAAAAGCCAAGGAAGTAAGTAATTGGCTCCTGGGAGAATTTAGCCGCTTGCTAAATGCTACTAATACGAAAATACCGGAAAGTAAGGTTACTCCCCGGTATTTGGTAGACCTGCTCGGTCTTATTGAGCAAGGTCATCTCACCGGACCAGTAGCCAAGATGGTCTTTGAAGAAATGTTTCACAGCGGTAAGTTGCCATCTCAGATTGTATCGGAAAAGGAACTCACCCAGGTTAAGGACACTAAAGAAATAAAAAGGGTTATAAATCAAGTAATAGCTGATAATGCTAAGGCAGTATCTGATTTCAAGTCTGGTAAACAGCCAGCACTCACTTTCCTTATTGGGCAGGTGATGCGGGCTACTAAAGGGCGGGCTAACCCAGAAACGGTCCGAGAACTTATTTTAACGCAACTGGAGGGAAAACAGAATGCCTGACTATCTCATTATTGCTCAGATTCTGGTAGCTATAGGTTTAATTTTAGCTATCCTCCTTCAGGTGCGTGGTGGTGGACTTGGAGGAATATTCGGGCAGCCAGATAGTGTTTATCGCACCCGACGGGGGATTGAAAAAAGTCTTTTCCAACTGACTGTCGTTTTAGCTATCCTTTTCATCATTTTCTCTATACTTATTGTCAGGCTGGCTTCGTGACCCCTCATCTCAATTCCTCCTCAGAATGATAACAGTTAAAATAAATCATGAACAAACAATAAGAAGAGGTATATCCAGAGACTTTTCACGACTATAGCTGACAGGTATGACTTGGCTAACAGCCTCCTCAGTTTTAACAGAGATAAGTTCTGGAGAAGGTGTGCCGCCTCTCAGATTGCAGATTTGGAAAGTCGGGTCATAGATGTCGCTACCGGAACTGGGGAATTAGCTTTGGAGCTGACTAAACAAAATGCTAATAGGGAAGTAGTGGGTATTGACTTCTGCCAAGAAATGCTGGTTAAAGCCAAAACTAAATTAAAAGGGACTCCCTTCGTCAGAAATATAAACTTTGTTCTGGCCGATGCCCATCACCTTCCCTTCCCAAATGGTAGCTTTGGTGCTGCTTTTACCAGCTTTGCCTTAAGGGACCTTTACAGTCTTCCTGAGAGTTTCCAAGAGATGGTTCGGGTGGTAAGGGAAGGGGGTAAAATAATATGCCTGGAGTTAAGCTTACCTCAATCAAGGTTGTTTAGACTACCATATAACTTTTATCTCAGGACTGTAGTCCCTTTGATTACCCATTTCTTATCGATAGATAGAGAAGCCTATTGTGAGTATTTACCCTGGTCGATAAGAGAACTTCCTTCCCAGGAAGTGATGACCCAAATTATGGAAGAGGTGGGGATTAAAGATATTAAAATTCACCGCCTTACTCAAGGTGTAGCCATTATTTATGCTGGTAGAAAGAGGGATGACGCCATGGCTAAAGCTGGAAGGCAAAATAATTGGCGATAGCGATTACTACCTTAAGTGAGAATACTGCTGGCAGAGTGGGACTTCTGGCGCAATGGGGACTGAGTATCCTTGCTAAACGAGAGCAAGTAGACTTAACCATTGCTGAACTCAAGGAATTTGGTATTGAACGGCTGGGAGTATCCCATTGTACCGGCTTAGGGGCAGCCGGCATATTAGCCCAAGAATTCGGTGAAGGCTTTTTCTTCAATAACGCCGGCAGCCTGGTTAGCTTTTAGTGCGGAGGCGCTTCCAGATTGTTCCCTTTGGGGTGTCCTCCAAGGCGATGCCGAGTTCGGCTAATTGGCTCCGGATTTTGTCGGCTAATTGCCAATGCTTCCCTCGCCGTAATTCGTCACGAATAGAAATCAGTAGTTCAATAAAAGGCTCAGCTATAAGAGGTGGTTTTTCCTTCTCTTCCAAGGTGAAGCCTAAAACACTGGCTAATTCTATTAGCTCAAGGCGAGCCTGGGTAATATCCATACCTTCTTCTAAAGCCCGGTTAATTTCTCTCACCAAGTCAAACAGGACACCAATTGCTTGAGCTGTGTTGAAATCATCATCCATAGCTTCGATGAATTTTTGCCGGAGTGGCTCGGTTTCCAGTGCTACTTGCCCTTGGCTCTCCTTGCCTTTAGCTGCCTGCCGCAACCTTTCTATCCCTCTTTCCGCTGCTTCTAAAGCTTCTTCACTGTAGGTCAAAGGACTGCGGTAATGAGAACTGAGAACAAAAAGCCTAATGGCATCAGGGCTATAGCGTTCCAGAGCTTCTTTTACTGTTATGAAGTTGCCTGAAGATTTACTCATTTTCTCTTTTTCCAGTTGCAGAAGTCCATTGTGTATCCAGTATCTAACAAAAGGAGCGTTTCCAGTGAAGCTCTCTGACTGGGTTAGCTCATTTTCGTGATGCGGGAAAATGAGGTCCTGCCCACCTCCGTGTATGTCAAGATTTTCCCCCAGATACTTCAGTGCCATAGTACTACACTCTATATGCCAGCCTGGTCTTCCTTTACCCCAGGGGCTTTTCCAGCAAGGCTCGCCGGGCTTGGCTGCTTTCCATAAGGCAAAATCTAAGGGGTGTTCTTTTTTTTCTCCCTCAAGGCTTGCCTTTGACATCATTTCAGTTGCGTTTTGCTTACTAAGTTTTCCATAGTTAGGAAAGCTTCCCACTCGAAAGTAAACGCTGCCATCGGACTCATAAGCATGCCCCTTCTTTATTAAAGTCTGAACAATTTCAATAATTTCGGGTATTTCTTCTGTGGCTTTAGGATAAAAGTGAGCCCGCTTGATGTTGAGAGCATCCATATCTATAAAATATTGGGAGGTGTATTTATTGGCTAACTCTAAGGGGGGGACTCCCAGTTGTTGTGCCCGATTTATAATCTTATCATCAATATCGGTGAAGTTCTGGACATGTTTTACTGAAAAGCCTTTGAATTCTAAGTAACGCCTGATGGCGTCAAAAACGATATAACTCATGGCATGCCCAATATGGCAATCATCGTAAGTGGTAACACCACAAACATACATTGTTACCGTTTGGCTGCGAGTGTGAAATTCTTCTTTTTGTCCTGTCAAGGTGTTAAATATTTTAATCATTTCTTTTCTGGCATCTTTTGATACTGAGCCACCAGTCTTTCTAAGTCAGTTACTCTTTTCTCCAAGTCCTGGAGTTTTTCCCAGACCGGGTCGGGTAGTTTTTCTACAGTATCAGTGTCTGGATTACGGATTTCGACCACTCGTCCCGGCACCCCGACCACGGTAGTATTTGGGGGGACTGAAGTTATTACCACTGAACCAGACCCAATTTTGACATTATCACCTATTTTGATAGCCCCGATAAGTTTAGCCCCAGCTCCCACAACTACATTATTACCCAGAGTGGGATGACGCTTTTCTCGTCGCATGCTTGTCCCCCCTAAAGTGACACCCTGGTATATAGCTACATTATCCCCAATCTCCGAGGTTTCACCTATAACCACCCCCATACCATGGTCAATAAAAAATCCTTCCCCTATCTTAGCTCCAGGATGGATTTCGATTCCGGTGAGGAAACGATTAATATGGGAAATCAGCCGGGGTATCACTGGAATACTCAAGTTCCACAAGGTGTGAGCCAGACGATGGAGCTGCCGGGCATGAAATCCGGGATAAGCCAGAATTACTTCCCAGATATTCCGAGCTGCTGGGTCGTGCTCAAATACTGCTTGTATGTCTCGTTTGATACTTTTAATGAGTCGCATCTTACTCCGGTGCTTACTTTTATTATTTTTCGACTAAAGCAGCTGCTAAAGCAGCTATACCCTCTTTTCTGCCCACGAACCCCAAACCGTTAGTAGTCTTTGCCTTAATACCAATCTGGTCTGGACTAATTTCCAAGACCTGAGTAAGGCATCGTCCCATTTCATCAAGAAAGGGGATGAGTTTAGGCTCTTCGGCGATAATAGTAGCATCAATATTCTTAATTCTGAACCCGGCATCCTGTAATAATTTTTTAACTTCAGATAGTAAGGTAAGGCTGGAAATACCTTTATACTTTGGTTCTCCGGGTGGAAATTGACGACCTATATCGCCAAGACCGGCAGCGCCTAATAAAGCGTCAACAATGGCATGGGTTAACACATCAGCATCGCTGTACCCTGATAAGCCTTTAGGGAAGGGGATCTCAACCCCTCCTAAGATAAGCTTACGCCTTGTGGTAAAAGGATGGGCATCATACCCGATTCCAACTTTCATTCACGGCACCATACTTCTGGCAATCATTTCTGCTAACAATAAGTCCTCAAGAGTAGTTATTTTTATATTATTATAACTGCCCATGTAAAGCTTTACCTTGTAGCCAAGTCTTTCCACCATGGTAGCATCGTCGGTAACTTTCCCCCTTTCTTGCTCATGAGCTGAAATTATTATATCCTGTCGAAATATTTGAGGAGTTTGGGCTACCCATAGAAGCTGTTGTTCCAGGGTTTGGGTAACTATCCCATTTCGTGTGGCTATTTTTATAGTCTCTTTTGCCGGAACCGCTGCTACAGCCGCCCCGGTTTCTATAGCTGCCTTCATACCGTCCTCGATTAAGGCAAAGGTTAAGAAGGGGCGGGCGCCATCATGAATCATTACCCAATCACAATCTTTTAGCTCTCTCAGTCCCTTTTGCACCGAATCTTGTCGCCGTTCACCACCACGGCATACAGCGATTACCTTAGACCAGTTCCTCTCACTTACCAGTTTCTGTCCCTGTTCCAAGTCGGTCTCTTTCAGGACCAGAACGATTTGGGTGACTAAAGGATATATTTGACAGGTATCTACTGACCAGGCAAGAAGTGGTTTGCCACCGAGAGACAAAAAGAGTTTGTCTCCATTACCCATTCGCTGAGCTTTTCCAGCGGCAGCAATAATGGCTCCTAAGCGTTGGGCTTGTGTCACTTGGTGGCTCCTTTTCTCTTCCAATTAAGCCCAAGGCGCAGTGCTTCAGCGACAGCAGTTACTGGAATTAACTCAATATTGAGAGCCTGAGACACTGGCTTGTGGAAAACTTTAGGAACGAGGGAACGGTTAAATCCCAGTCTCTCGGCTTCGGCAAGTCGTCGCTCTAATTGGGGTACTGCCCTGATTTCCCCACTCAAACCTATCTCTCCTAATACGGTAGTTCTTCCCTTGATACTCGTATCCCGGAAACTTGAGGCGATAGCCAAAGCCATCCCTAAATCTGCTGCTGGTTCGCCTATTCTTAACCCTCCAGTAACATTAATCATAATGTCTTGGTTGGATAGGTTCAATCCGGCGCGCCTGGTGAGAACAGCGGTTACTAAAAGCAATCGCCCAAAGTCAACACCATTAGCAATACGGCGGGGTGGACCGAAACCGACTGGCGTAGTTAGAGCCTGGATTTCAACCAGCAATGGGCGGCTACCTTCAAGGGTAGGCACTACTGCTGAACCAATAGCTACTTCTGGGTGTCGGGATAGAAACGCTTGTGATGGGTTGTCCACCTCTATCAGTCCTTCAGACCTCATTTCAAAGACGCCAACCTCATTAGTTGACCCGAAGCGATTCTTTACACTCCGTAAGACGCGATAAGGGCTGAAAGACTCTCCCTCCAGATACATAACGGCATCCACAATATGCTCCAACACTCGAGGTCCGGCGATAGCTCCATCCTTGGTTACATGCCCGGTGATAAGTACTGGGACATCTGCTTTTTTTGCCCAACGCATGAGCCTCAAAGTGCACTCCCGTATTTGGGTGAGGCTCCCCGGCGCCCCAGCTAAATCCTCTGAATGGACTGTCTGAATAGAGTCAACAACAACGAGTTTGGGCTGTAATTCCTCCAGGCGTGCCAGGATAGCCTCCACATTGGTCTCGGGTAAAAGATAAAGCCTTCCCCCTTTTATTCCTAATCTCTCGGCTCTTAATTTGATCTGGTGAGGCGATTCTTCTCCGGACACATAGACTACCCGGGTCTCCTTATCCGCTGTTAGGGAGGAGACTTGCAGTAATAAGGTTGATTTACCAATGCCAGGGTCACCACCCACTAACACTAAAGAACCGGGCACCAGACCGCCACCCAGAACTCGGTTAAACTCGGCAAGGGGGACTGTAAATCTTGGGGCAGCCTCTGTTTTTATCTGGGAAAGTTCCTGGGGGGCATTTTCGGCTGAAGGTAACCATGAAGACAATGGAGTGGCTACTTTGATAGCGGTTTCAACAAAACTGTTCCACTCCTGACAATAAGGACATCGCCCCAGCCATTTAAGGCTTTCTTTGCCACACTGCTGGCAAATATATACAGTCTTGAATTTGGACTTGTCTAAATTGTCTGGTTTCAAGGTATCGAACTTCTTTCCAGTATTTTAAGGGTTTATACTAGAAGGGGCGGTATTCCAGATTCTGGTCAATCCGCCCCATGCCTGATTTAACTTTTTATTTGGTACAGTCTATAAACTATCAGAGTGAGCCATTCTTCACTAATGCTGTTGAGCGAATAATAATCTTTTCACCATCACAGTCTATTTTTATTGTTTCCCCTGGCTGGAATTCTCCGCGAAGTAGCGACTCAGACAACGGGTCTTCAACCAGATTCTGGATTGTGCGGCGCAATGGTCGAGCTCCAAAATCAGGGTTATACCCCTTTTCTCCCAGAAAGTCCTTGGCAGTATCAGTAACTTCAAGCTTAATGTTCTTTTCGGCTAACGATTTAGCTACTTGGTTGAGCATCAGGTCGACAATTTGGTGGATTTGCTCTTTAGTTAATGGATGGAAAACCACGGTAGCATCAATACGGTTTAAGAATTCAGGACGGAAAGTTTTCTTCAGCTCATCCAGCACTCTCTCCTTCATTTTCTCATACTCAATCTGCCGGCTTCTTTCTTCATCCCGAGTAGCAAAACCTAAAGTCATATGGCTCTTAATAAGGCGAGCACCCACATTACTGGTCATAACCACAATGGTGTTACGGAAATCGACTCGCCGCCCTTTGGCGTCTGTTAGATGACCGTCATCAAAAATCTGAAGCAATATATTGAAAACATCCTCATGGGCTTTCTCAATTTCATCGAGAAGGATAACACAGTAAGATTTTCGTCTCACTGCTTCTGTAAGTTGCCCACCCTCGTCATAGCCGACATAACCGGGAGGAGCGCCTACTAACCGGGCTACTGTGTGTCGCTCCATGAATTCAGACATATCAAGTCTGATTAAACTGTCTTCGCTGCCAAACATGAATTCAGCCAAAGCCCGTGCCAGCTCTGTCTTCCCGACACCGGTTGGTCCGAGAAAGATAAAACTGCCAATGGGGCGGCGGGGGTCCTTAAGACCGGCTCGGGCTCTCCTGACAGCTTTAGACACAGTGGTTATAGCTTCATCCTGTCCAATGATGCGGTGATGCAGAACCTCTTCCATCTGAAGTAACCGGCTAGTTTCATCAGTAGTTAACCGAACAAGGGGAATGCCAGTCCACATACTGACTACCTCAGCTATATCTTCCTCTGTGACTAAAGGTTTTTCCTGCTCTCTCTCCTTCTGCCACTCCTGCTCAATCTTCTTAGTTTTTTCGATTAACTGGACTTCACGGTCACGTAGTTCGGCAGCGTATTCGTATTGTTGAGAAGCAATAGCAGCCTCTTTGTCCTTGCGCACACTTTCTAAAGCTCGTTTAGCTTCAGCCAGCCCAATAGGCACCCCACCCCGTTTAATTCTCACTCGCGATGCTGCCTCGTCCATCAAATCTATAGCTTTATCGGGTAAAAAGCGGTCGGGTATATACCGAGCAGCTAAAGAAGCGGCTACTTGTAAAGCCTCGTCGCTGATGGTTAACCGATGGTGTTCCTCATAGCGTTCTTTAATACCCCTCAGGATGTTCAGCGTCTCCTCCGCTGTTGGCTCAGCTACCAAAATTGTTTGGAAACGTCGTTCCAAAGCAGCATCTTTTTCCACATATTTGCGATATTCGTCAAGAGTGGTAGCTCCAATACACTGGATTTCTCCTCGGGATAAGGAAGGCTTTAGAATATTGGCAGCATCTACTGCCCCCTCAGCAGCACCAGCACCAACGATAGTATGTAGCTCGTCAACGAAGAGAACACAATTACCGGCGGCTTTTATTTCATCAATAACTTTCTTCAGTCTCTCCTCAAACTCGCCCCGATATTTTGTACCTGCCACCAGGGCTCCCACATCCAATATTATCACTCGCTTATTTTGTAGCGTTTCCGGGACTTCACCGGCGATGATACGGTGGGCTAATCCTTCCACAATAGCAGTCTTGCCGACACCAGGTTCACCTATAAGCGCCGGATTGTTCTTAGTTCGCCGGCTAAGTATCTGAATCACTCTTTCGATTTCTTTGTTACGTCCAATAATAGGGTCAAGCTTTCCGGCTCGGGCGGCTGCAGTCAAATCTACTCCAAGCTGGTCTAAAGTTGGCGTCCGGGAAGTACTTCGGGCAATGGCATGAGCTTGGGGGACGCTCTGACTCAGGAGGCGGGCTATCTCAGCTCGTGTTTTCTCCAGATTAACACCAAAACTTTCCAGAATCCCGGCGGCTACTCCTTCTCCCTCTCTTAATAGCCCAAGAAGAAGGTGTTCAGTGCCAATGTAATTGTGACTGAAACGGCGTGCCTCGTCTACGGCAAACTCTATGACTTTTTTTGCCCGGGGGGTAAGCCCGATTTCACCTATTATTGGCTTGCCCCCCCGTCCCACTATGAATTCCACTGCCGCCCGAACTTTATTAGGGGCTATACCTGAATTAGTTAAGACTTTAGCGGCGATACTCTCCTCTTCTCCTATTAACCCTAACAGGACATGCTCTGTGTCAATATAACTATGCCCAAAACGTTGTGCCTCCTCTTGAGCCCGGGTAAGAGCTCTGCGAGCTCGCTCAGAAAATTTCTCAAATTTGCTTGACATGTCTAAACCCATTCCTAAAGCTTAATTCTCTTTTCCCCACCTTTAAGTATTATACCCACTTTATCAGCAAATATCAAAAGTGTAAAGAGTGTTTATTTTGTCACTCTTCTTGAAGGAAGGGTTTCTCCGCTTTGTTCAAGATGGTGGATAAGCATTAGTAAACAAAGTGGAGATGTGAAAGGCTATGCCACGATAGAAAGTAAAAACCCCCTGGCGGTGACATATTTTCCCAAGGGGTTGCCCCCTCAGTATCGTCTGCGCTGGGGTGTTTCACTTCCGTGTTCGGGATGGGAACGGGTGGTTCCGCCCCGCTCCAGCCACCAGAGGGTCTCGCCTTCAGGAATAACATTGAAGGTAACTATAGTTTATATAAACCAGAGACTTCTTGTCAAGGAAATGTTCATGAGAGCGTTTAGCAATTCTTACCTGTCATTGCGAGCGAAGCGTGGCAATCTCCGGGATTGCTTCGGGGCTAACGCCCCTCGCAATGACAGAATGGGGTTGGTAAACAATCTCTGTTCATTAGGGCAAAGTCTTGATACTACTGACCGGTTACCAGCCGTCGTCCAGCAGCGAGGGCTTCTTTTAGTGCTGTTGGATGGGAAAGGATAGCACCTTTGGCATCTATACCGGGAAAGACAAGTTCACCTGCATAGGAAATGTCCAGGGTTTTAAACCAGATTTTAACAGTAGCTATAGCTGGCTGAAACAATTCAGCCGGCTTTGTGGCACCTACGGAAATAAACAATCCTTTTCTTTCCCTGTTCAGGTTAAGTGCCAAAGGAAGTTTCAAGACATATTTCAGCACCCATAATGCCTGGCAGCGGTCTATCATAGCTTTAGTCTGGGAAGTAACCCCCATGAAGAAAATAGGTGAACTCAGAATCAGGTAATCTAACTCCCGTAACTCAGTATAGAGCCATTGCATATCATCATCTACGACACATTTACCCGTGTTGAGGCAGCCGTCACAATGGCGACACGGAGCAATACTTAACTCGCTCAAAATGACCGTCTTGGTCTGGGTATTTTCACCAGCAGCACCGGCTATTGCCTCTTTAAGTAACAGGTCAGTGTTACCATCGCGCCGTGGACTACCGGCAATACCCAATACCTTTAACATTGCCTTTAGTCCGAACTTTCTTATAAATCCAGAAGGCAGTCAGGTGTGATTTGGTACTCCTTAATATTCTAAAGACGGCAGCTCTCTGTTTTGTCCGTTTGCTTTTTCTATTATAATTGACTTTAGATTGTTTTGTTAAATTTGACACGGAGGTGATTTCTCAGGATTTAAAGTCATGGAAGCTCTTTTAAAGAACCAGTTAACCACAAAGTTTATTGGGAAGCGGATAGTCCATTACACTTCTGTTACTTCAACTATGGAAGTGGCTAAAGAACTGGCACAGCAGGGGGCTGAAGAGGGAACAGTAATCATTGCCGATGAACAAATTTCAGGACGAGGGCGATTAGGACGGATGTGGTTATCACCTAAAGGTAGTCTGGCTCTGTCCATTATTTTCCGCCCATCTTTAAGACTGATGTCACAACTTTTAATGCTAACTTCATTAGCTGCAGTGCATGCTATCAGGCAATTCTGCGGGCTTAAGGCGGTAATTAAATGGCCCAATGATATACTCATTGGAGAGAAGAAGGTTTGTGGCATCTTAGTTGAGAGTGAGGTTGAAGGGGAATTAGTAAACTTTGCCATAGTTGGAATGGGAGTAAATGTTAATTTAACTCCTGAATCTTTCCCTGAGATTTCAACCTTGGCTACGAGCTTGTCTCGGGAGTTAGGTAAGGAAGTATCTCTATCTAGTTTTGCTACTGTCCTGCTAACTGAAATTGAGCAATTATATCTTTTAGCCCAATCGGGGATATGCATATATGAGGAATGGCAAAAGCATTTAGAAACATTAGGGAAGTGGGTGCGTGTTAAAGCGGGAGAAGTAACAAAGGAAGGAAAGGCAGAGTCAGCAACCCGGGAGGGTGCCTTACTCCTGCATCAGAGTGATGGCACCCTCACCGAAATAACAGTGGGTGATGTTACTATTTTAAAAGATTAGGTTTATCTTCTTACTTTTGGTGAGAACTACCTTTGCTGAGTAAGGCAGTAAAAATATCTACCGGGATAGGGAACATAATGGTATTTGTCCTCTCAGTAGCGATGGTAGTTAAGGTCTGGAGATAACGGAGCTGGAGTGCCGCTGGTTCAGCCGCAATTACTTGAGCAGCTTGGGCTAATTTTTCGGCAGCCTGATATTCACCCTCGGCGTGAACAATTTTAGCTCGTCTTTCTCTCTCAGCTTCAGCCTGGGCTGCCATAGCCCGTTGCATTCCTGTTGGCAATTCCACATCCCTGGTCTCTACCATACTTACCTTTATTCCCCAAGGGTTGGTACCTTCGTCTATAATTTGCTGGAGCCTCTCGTTTAGTCTTTCCCGACGCGCCAGAAGGTCATCAAGCTCAGATTGACCGACTACATTACGCAGGGTAGTTTGAGACAGGAGCGAAGTGGCTTTTATAAAGTCCATGACTTTAAGCACCGCATCAGCAGCATTGACTATCCGGAAGTAAACCACCGCATTTACCTTTACGGTAACATTGTCTCTGGTGATAGCTTCCTGGGCTGGCACATCCATGGTAATCACACGAAGGTCCATCCTTTGCATTCGTTCAACGAAAGGGATGAGGAGAACGAGACCTGGTCCTCTAATACCCACGTATCTTCCGAGACGGAAGATGACACCCCGTTCATATTCTTGAACAATTCTGACCGCTGAAGAAATGATTATGATGGCTATGATAGCAATAGCAAAATAAAGAAGAAGTCCTTCCATTTATTTACCTCCTTTTTTGATTTTTTTGGTGACCTTTAGCGTCAGGCCTTCGACTTCAGTAACTATCACCTCCTCTCCCGCCTTTACTTTACCATTATTGAGTATCCCCGTCCAGCGCTCTCCTTCAACCAGGACTGTGCCTTTTGGGTCGAGGGAAGTTTGAGCCACGGCTATCTTACCAATCAACCCTTCAGCACCAGTAGCTACTTTTCTCCTCTGGGCTCGGATAACCGCCCAGATAAGAAAAGCAAGGGAAGCACTCACAAGAGAGACGACGACGGCAATCATTCCTCGGTCTATTTCCAAGGGGGGCGAACTGCGGCTGAAGAGGATAAGAGACCCGAAAGTTAAAGAAGCAATACCCCCGGCAGCAAGCAAACCATGACTGGTAACGAAAAGTTCGGCTAAGAAAAATCCAAAGGCAAGTAGGATTAGTAATATACCACCCCAGTAAGCATCAAGTACCCCCAAAGAATAAAAGGCAAGGAGTAGGCTAATAGCTCCAACTACTCCGGGAAAAATTAGCCCAGGGTTGTAAAGTTCAGCAATAATTCCTATCGTGGCTATGCTGAGAAGGATATAAGCGATGTTCGGATCACTGATGACATGGAGAAAACGGTCAATAACTGTCATTCCAATATTTTCAAGGGCATAACGTTTGGTATCAAGGACTACTTCCTGCCCGGTGACTAAGGTAACTTTTCTGCCATCAAGCTGGGCAATAAGGTCTTTTAGGTCAGCAGCCTGCAAATCAACAAGTTTGTATTTTAAGGCTTCTTCAACAGTATAAGATTTACCTTCGCGCACAGCTAATTCGGCGTGATGGGGGTCACGACCACGCATCTGGGCAATACTCCTGATGAAAGCAGCAGCATCCTCGGTTATTTTCTTTTTCGCTTCCTCAGCTACTTGTTCTCCCATAGCTACAGGAGTAGCGGCACCAATACGGCTGCCTGGCGCCATGGCGGTAATGTGACCAGATAGGGTTATGAAAGTGCCAGCAGAACCAGCCCACCCCCCAGCCGGGGAAACATAGACTACCACCGGCACTTTAGCATTTAGAATTCTCTGGACTATTTTCTGGGTTGAGTCATAAAGTCCGCCTGGGGTATTTAGCTGGATAATAACTGCGGTAACTTTCTTGGCTTCAGCTTGGTCAAGTCCACGGTGGATATAATCGGCAACTACAGGCACAATAGTACCTTCCACATGCAGGACAACAATAGTTGAGCTGGCAGCACCTGTTCTGGAAGAGAGGAGGGAAACAATCAGCAGGTTAAAAAAAATTGCTAATCGCAAAAATTTCAATAGCTTAGTAATCATTTAACCCTACCACTAATTATAGCTGAAGTCGTTACCGACAGCAAACCTCCTTAGCCAGAGTGTTTACTAATTGTCGCTGTCGGAGCGAGATTCCTCGCTTACGCTTCGGAATAAGCTCCGCAATCTCAAGAGATTGCCACGCCTCCTACTCCCAGCCGAATCTCAGATTCGGCTGGGAACCCGGTGTCCCCACAAAATCATAGATTTTGTGGGGTATTCCTTCGGCTCGCAATGATGGGTTATGTTGCTAAACGCTCTCCTTAGCAGGGCTCAGGAGGTTGTTTAGCGATTCGTAATTTGTCATTCTGAGCCCTATAGGCGAAGAATCTATAATTAGACTCTTCCCCTTCACTTCGTTCAGGGTCAGAGCCACAGTTTACTGTTAATAAACATTCTCGGGCCGGATTGAAGGGGGGAGATAATTGGTGTAGAATGGGTCAAATTACTTAAGATAAAAAGGAACGTGGATAGTCGAAGCTATAAAGGCACCAGGGACTTGCTACCTGAAGATATGAGGCGCTTTCGCCTTATTGAGGATGTCTTCAGAAGCTGCTGTCGTGGCTGGGGTTATCAAGAGGTAAGGACACCATCTCTGGAGTACCTTCATCTATTCACAGCTACCGGCACCCTTATCCCAAGTATGCTTGGTAGAGTTTATTCTTTTCTTGACTGGGATGGGTGGAGTGGAGAGAGAGTAGTGCTCAGACCGGACGGTACTATTCCTTTAGCTAGACTGTTTATTAGTAACTTGCCCGAGCGAAAATTAGCTCGTCTTTATTATGTAACTAATGTTTTTGTTTTTGAAACAACGGGAACGGAAAACAGGGAGAAATGGCAATGCGGTGCTGAGTTTTTGGGTAGTGGTGAGCTGGTAGCCGATGTAGAAATCATATTGCTGGCAACGGAGGTTTTGCACAATCTTGGTTTTAGTAATAGTAAAGTCAGTCTGTCTCATGCCGGTGTGGTCAAGGCACTTCTTAGGGAGCTAAATCTTGAACCTGAAGAGGAAACTAAAGCTTTGACTCAAATATTGGAAGGTAATTGGCAAGTGTTTACAGAGACGAAAGCATTAAAGCCTCCTCTGGGGGAGTTTCTTCCCCAATTGTTGCGGATAGTAGGGAAGTCAAAAGACTTCCTTGAAAATTTTAGAGCTGTTTGTCCTACAACCTCTGTTAATCTTAGAGCCAATCTGGATAACTTTATCGGGGTCACCGAGTTGCTGGATACTCTTGGCTATAAGTATAAGATTAACCTTAAGTCTTTGCCTGGCTTTGAGTACTATACTGGCGTTTGCTTTGAAATTTTAATTGATGATAGAAAGGTAGGTGGTGGGGGTAGATACGACGATTTGATTCCTCTTCTGGGTGGTGGGAACATACCTGCCTGCGGTTTTGCTTTATATGTTGATCCCCTGGCAGATTTGCTGTTGGTGAAGTTGGGAGACAAGGTAGAGCGGGGAGTCTTAATTAAAGGCAAAACGGAAACAATTGAAGGAGTTACAGCTTGCTTTTATCTGGCTCAGGTTCTCCGTCAGGCAGGTTATATAGCTGAACTTGACTTTGTTGGTCAGAAGACTACCGACTGGCGTTGGCTGATTACGGTGAGTGAGAGAGAGTTACCCTTGTTCATTGTCTTTGACCGAGACACAAACCAGACTAAAAGGGCTACCTCGGCGGCTGAGGTCCTTAACTTAATTGGAGGATTTACCTAAAATTTGTTTTCTCAAATTCGATGCCACTATATCAGGATAGCTCTACCTAAAGGCAGGCTCTTCTCGGGCACCGTTAGTTTACTTGATGAGGCAGAACTGGGATTGGAAGACTATAAGGACCAGCCCCGGCTTTACCGTCTTCAATCCAGCCAATTGCCTTATCTTTCGGCTAAGGTGTTTCATGAGAAGGACATCCCCATTCAGGTTGCTGTGGGTAATTATGACCTGGGTATATGTGGGTTGGATTGGGTCGAGGAGCTTTTGGTCAAGTACCCAGCCAGTAATTTGGTAAAGGTAATGAACTTAAACTATGGTAAGGGTAATCTTTATGCGGCAACGAGTCAACACGGAGGGATATCCAGTCTTTCTTCATTGCTGGCAGAAAAGGATGATTGGCAAATAGTAAGTGAATACCCTAATTTAGCTGAAGCTTTTGCCTTAAACCTCAGATTGAGGCGCTTCCGCATCTTTCCGGTTTGGGGAAGTGTCGAAGCCTATCCGCCAGAAAATGCCGACTTGATAATAATCTGGAAAAAAGATGAAAAAGAACTCAAAGCCGATGGTCTTTACCCGCTAAAGGAAGTACTTTCGACCAGTGCCGTGCTTGTGGCTAATCGGCGGAAGTGGGAAACGAAAAACATGAGTGATATTCTAACTCAAATTAGTTCTGCTATTAGAGAAATACCAGAACCACCATCACCAAGTAGGGTAAAGAAGACGCCGAACATTTCATTACCGGAAGAAAAAAATTCAGTCTATCTGGCTTTACCTGATGGTCACCAGCAAAGACTAACCGAAGAATTCCTGAGTAAAGCCGGGCTTCAGGTTACTGGTTATTCTGGCGAAACAATAAGTCGTCGTCCTATTTTTGACTTAGATTGGGTTAGAGCTAAGGTTATCCGACCTCAAGACATGCCCCTTCAAGTGGCTAATGGCAACTTTGATCTGGCAATTACCGGCAGAGATTGGCTCCTTGACCATCTTTATCAGTTCCCATCAAGTCCAGTAGTGGAACACGTCTCTTTTAGTTTTGGGGAGGTAAAAATTGTAGCTGCTGTAAGTCAGGAGCTTTCAGTAAATAATATTAGCGAGCTAAGACGACTTATAAGCTCTGGTAGATTATCCCCCTTAAGGGTTGTCTCAGAATATGTAAACATTGCTGAGAAGTATCTCAGGGACAATCATCTGAGTCTGTACCGGATAATCCCTACCTGGGGAGCCAGTGAAGCTTTTTTGCCTGAGGATGCTGATTTGCTTGTTGAGAATACTCAAACCGGTGAGACCTTAGCGAGGCATAATCTGAAAATTATAGAAGTGCTCTTTCTATCCACGGCTTGCCTCATTGGTAATAAAGCAATTCCCAGGTCTGCGGTCAAAAGGGACAGAATTAATTCTCTTATTGACCTGTTCCGTAAGGCTACGGGGAGAAGCCGGCAATGATACGGGTAACCGGCTTTAATAAGGCTAAAGCCCTGTTAACAAGGCGGATATTCCCCGAAATAACTTTGCCGGCTGGTGTTAAAGCCAAGATTAGAGATGTTTTTGGTGGGGAGCTAACACCGGACCAGGTAGTTGAACGCATTATCGCTGATGTTCGCAGCCAGGGTGATGAGGCTCTTTTTGACTACACCAAAAAGTTGGATGAGGTCGAGCTTAGTTTTTTTGAAGTCGGCCAAGGGGAGATTCAGGCTGCCTGGCAAAAAGCCGACCAAGGGCTGGTTTCAGCTTTGAAATTAGCTGCCGACAGGATTTGGGCTTTTCACCTGAAGTGTCAGCAAAAAGGAAGGAGTAGTTTTAGTGAAAACGGTTTAGCTCAGCAGCTTCGCCCTTTAGATAGAGTTGGTATCTATGTCCCCGGGGGTGCTGCTGCCTACCCATCCACAGTGCTGATGACTGCCATTCCAGCTCGTGTGGCTGGAGTCCGAGAAATAATCATCATTACTCCCCCAAGAAAAGACGGGTCTATCCCGGCAGCGACGCTTATCGCTGGGCACATAGCCAAGGTAGACCGTATTTTTAAAATCGGCGGTGCTCAAGCTATAGCTGCCCTGGCTTTTGGCACCCAGACAATACCAAAGGTGGATAAAATTTGTGGTCCAGGCAATATTTTTGTGGTCTTAGCCAAAAAGAAGGTCTACGGCATAGTAGACATTGATGGTCTCCAGGGACCGAGTGAAATAGTAATTGTCGCTGATGATACGGCTGACCCATATCTATGTGCTGCTGACTTATTAGCCCAGGCGGAACACGACCCTCTGGCATCGGTAATTCTGATTACTACTTCTTCTGAGTTAGCTAATAAAGTGGCTACCGAAGCGGAAGAAGTTAAAAAACTGGAGTCACAAACTACTCTATCCCAGGCTTTAGAAAGAGGCATGCTAATTATGGTGGACAATCTTGACGAAGCCATAGAATTGGTCAATCTATTTGCCCCGGAGCATGTCTCCTTAATAGTGGAAAATGCCGAAAGATATATTAACCAGATTTCCAGCGCTGGTTGCATTTTTGTTGGTGAAGCTTCCGCAGTGGCTCTGGGCGATTATGTTGCCGGACCAAGCCATGTCTTGCCTACGGGGGGTTGTGCTCGCTTCAGCTCACCCCTGGGAATTAATGATTTCGTTAAAGCTACCAACATTATCTCTTTAGATAAAGCCACTTTACAGAAACTGGGACAAGCAGCTATAACTATGGCTAAAGCAGAAGGGCTACCCTACCATGCCAGGTCTGTAGAGATAAGACTAAAACGAAGAGAAAAAGACCGATGACTTCCGACCAGGACATTCAAAAACTAATTAGACCTGAACTTATTAAAATGAAAGCTTACGCTGCTATCGAACCTCCGGAAATTTTAGTCCGGGGTACAGGGATAGCCGCAGAAAAAGTGATTAAGCTTGATGGTAATGAAAACCCTTACGGGTGTTCACCAAAAGTCCTGGTAGCCCTGGTTACTTATCCTTACTATCATATTTATCCCGACCCGGAGCAGCGGGAGCTAAGAGAGGCTTTATCAAAATATATTGGGCTGGATACTGGGCACATTGTGGCTGGTAGTGGTATTGATGAACTTATTGATATTGTTTTGTCTCTCCTCCTTCAGCCCGGGGATAAAGTAATTAATTGCCCACCCACCTTTGGTATGTATTCTTTTCGTACTGAAGTCTGGGCAGGTAAAGTAGTTAATGTTCAGCGGCGCCAGGATTTTTCCCTTGATGTCCCAGCTATTAAAAAAGCTGTGGACAAAAGGACAAAGGTAATTTTTATTGCTTCTCCCAACAACCCTACCGGCAATGTTGCAACTGAGCCTGAAGTGGCAGAACTCCTTGATACCGGTCTTGTGGTAGTAATAGATGAAGCCTATTCCGAATTTAGTGGAGTAACTATGGTCTTTTCCGTTCCCCGTTATTCCAATCTTGTGGTCTTGCGCACCTTCAGCAAATGGGCGGGGTTGGCGGGCTTGCGCATCGGTTATGGCATTTTCCCTAAGGTTATTGCCGAGTATCTAATGAAGATAAAGCAGCCCTATAATATTAATGTGGCTGCCCAGGTAGCTGCCATCCAGTCCTTAAAAGATGTGGACTATCTCCGGGGAACTATTAAGAAAATAGTAGCCGAACGGGAACGACTTTTTAACCGATTGGAAAAGGAAATTAAGTGGCTAATCCCCTATCCTTCGGAGGGCAATTTCATTCTATGTCGGGTAGTTAAGGGTAATGCCAGGACTGTTCATCAACAACTTCGGCAGCGGGGAATATTTATCCGTTATTTTGATACACCAGAACTTAAAGGCTGTCTTCGCATTACCGTAGGAAAGCCCCAGGATACCGATGCCCTTATTGCCGCTTTGAAGGAGATATGTTAATCTAACGCTGAACGGGGAAAATGATGGGACATACCAGTGTCGATATTGTTATCGTCGGCAATTAACCTCAAAGAGGCAAGCCCATAGAAAGAAAAGCGACCATTATCAGGGAGACTAAGGAAACTGCCGTTAGGGTGGAGCTTAACATTGATGGCAGTGCTCAATTTACTATTACTACTGGCATCAGGATGTTTGACCATCTTTTAGCCCAGTTAGCCCAGCATGGGGTTCTTGACATAAAAATATCGGCTACTGGTAATGACCAGCACCATATAGTTGAAGATGTAGCTATTGCCTTAGGCAAAGCCTTTAACCAGGCTTTGGGAGAAAGACGAGGAATTGTCCGGATGGCTCAAGCCATAGTGCCCATGGATGACGCCTTATCCCTGGTAGCTTTAGACCTTGGTGGTAGGGGATATGCGGTTGTGGAAGCTCCCTTCACTGAGACTGCCATTAGTGAATTTAGTGTTGACCTTATCCGTCACTTCCTCACCTCTTTCGCTTTGGATGCCAGACTTAACCTCCATGCTAAAGTCTTGGATGGCATCAATGACCATCATAAAGTCGAAGCCATCTTCAAAGCCCTAGGTCGAGCCATTGATATAGCTACCCGAATTGATGAGCGCCTCTCCGGAAAAGTCCCCAGCACCAAAGAGATTATAGAAGGTTGAAAATCAGGTTCGCCGTTGTGATTGCACATTTCGCCCTATTGTCTATTAGTCATATATGAAACATTAACCAGTCACAATGGGTTCATCTCCGCTCTTGATAGAAGCACCGCCACACGGTGTGGTGGACAGACACTTATATCCCAGTCTATCCATTTGCTCCCGGGGTGCGGCTCTCTATGGCGGAAGTAACTTCCCTCTCTATAAAAAGCGAGTAGGCTACTTGAGCCTTTTTATCAGCAACGAAACTCTTGATCCGCTTTATGTCTTCACCAACACCTTCATCGCCCCAAAAGACAACGGGGAATTTGCTCGGCCAAATATCGCCGCGTGCATGAGCTGATTCATACTTGAATTCCACGGCCACCTCTACACTACCACTCCCACTCAAAATAGCTAGGCCAGTGCATAGGCTCCGGCGCTTGCCTCGAGCAATTGGATAATCGTTGAAAACTTTGTATGGTGAGTCTTGTTCATTGACCGTCTTCCCTCTGGGCATGGCGTTCTGAAACATCATTAAAACAGGTGTAGCCGAGTATATAGTCTTTGGCTTTGTCTTGAAGCACGTCCTTGGCTTTTTTTGCAAATAACTATTGCCAGCTCCCCTTCGTAATCAACGCGCTTTGGGAGGCGGGAGCTGGATGAAGGAGCTCTTACAACCCTTAAACTGAGCAAAGGGACTACCCCAAAAGCCGTATATAACATCATCCTCTAATACTCCGTATTTGATTTTACCTTGAATGACAAAGCGGACAATTCGCAATTTTACCTCCTCTTGTATGGTAGCATTATTATAGTCATATGTAGAGGAGAATAAAATCAGGGGGTTGCTGCAAGGAATTTGGTCGGGATTGCTTCGCTGTGCTCGCAACAAGGATTGCCATCCCTTCACAAAGTGAAGGGTCGCAATGACAACTCGACAATTGCTAAACGACCTCAATCGTGGGTTTTTGGCTTCGGTCTGGGGAACTGGTATAATGAGTCTGCCCAAATTTGGCTGGAATAAATCGAAACAACCAAAAACTTTATATGTCCGTTTTGACATAATAAATCAATGGGGTCTCAAAGAGAATAGTGAGACAGGAGAGAAAAATGAGTGCTGAAGTTCATCTAAAAGGGGCAAAAGAGCTTTACCAAAAGGCAGTAGGAGAATTCAACAGGGCGAAGGAACGGAGTGATGGCACTATTTTAAGGGATGCTTGTGGTAAGGGTTGGCTCTCCGCCGTCGAGGCAACCTATGCCCTTTTGATTAAAAAGGGAGTTAAGGAAGAAGAGTTGCCAAAAAGAGGAGATAGAGGAAGGAGATACCTAGCCCACAAATATGGAGACAAAGAGCTTGAGCTTTATTACCATTCCTTAAGGAATGCCTTACACATTGAGGGCTACTATGAGGGGACGGTGGAGTTTGAAGAAGTGGAGGGGTATCTTGAGCATCTTGTTTCTTACATCCGGAAGATTGAGCAATTGGAAGAGGAGAAATCCTAATGCCGAGGAATTAAAGCGATGTCAGACATGGTTCCTGTGAAAACTTTTGAATTTATTAACCACACGGCAGATACTGGTGTTGTGGCTTATGGGAATGACATCAAGCAAGCCTTTGCCAATGCCGCCATGGGTCTGTTCAGTCTTATCATTGACCTTAACACAGTTGTGGAAAATTTACATCGGGATATAAAACTGTCTGCGGAGGATCAGGAAAGTCTCCTTGTAGGGTGGCTTAATGAGCTTATCTACACTTTTGATGTGGAACATATTATTTTCAAAAAGTTTGAGATTAACCGATTAACCAGAGACCAGCTCCAAGCTCGCTGCTTTGGCGAAAGGGTAGACCTATCCCGGCATAAGTTAAAGACAGGCGTTAAAGCAGCTACTTATCATATGCTGAAGATAGAAAGGGATAACGGCAACTATAGGGTGCAAGTCATTTTTGACATTTAAAAAACCCCTGAAAAACTTCGTTTTTCAGGGAGCCCCGAATTTGGAGATGGGTTGGGCATAGGTTTACTTTGATAAAGGCATAAGGACTTTTTCAGCAATCTCTTAAAAGGAGGTGGAAAAATGGCACGATGGGAAGGACCTTTCACCAAGATAGACGATTATCGCTGGGAAATCCCCAAAAATTATAAGCCAGGGATGAGAGCCCCCGGCTTGATTTATGCTGATGAAAATATGCTGGAGGCGATTCGTGAAGATCGAGCCCCCGAGCAAGTGGTTAATGTTGCCTTTTTACCCGGCATAGTCGGGCATTCTTTAGCTATGCCTGATATCCATTTAGGTTACGGTTTCCCCATTGGTGGTGTTGCCGCGACCACTGTTAAAGACGGTGTAGTCTCACCGGGTGGTGTTGGCTATGACATTAATTGTGGTGTCAGGTTATTACGGACTAACTTTACGGAGAAGGAAGTTAAGCCAAAGATTAAAGAACTCATCAATGAGCTTTTCAATGATGTTCCGTCCGGACTGGGTTCGGAAGGCAAAATACGTATAAGTGATAAAGAAATAGCTGAGGTCTTAACCAGGGGGGCGAGGTGGGCAGTAGAACACGGTTTTGGTCTCCCGAGGGACTTGGAAGTCACCGAGGAGGGTGGTTGTTTAAAAGGAGCTGACCCTGATAAGGTAAGTGCCAGAGCTAAAAAGCGAGGTATTCCCCAATCAGGGACATTAGGCTCAGGTAACCATTTCTTAGAAGTCCAGGTGGTTAAAGAACTCTATCATCCCAAGGCAGCTAAAGTTATGGGTATAGATAAGGTTGGGCAGGTATTATTGCTAATTCACACAGGCTCGCGAGGGTTAGGACATCAGGTCTGTGATGACTATTTGAGGATAATGGAAGGTGCAGTAAGGAAATACGGTATTAATCTCCCGGACAGAGAATTGGCTTGCGCTCCCATAACATCCCCAGAAGGAAAAGACTACTTGGCAGCTATGGCGTGTGCCGCCAATTATGCCTGGGCTAATCGTCAATGTATTACCCACTGGGCTCGGGAGTCTTTTATTAAGGTTTTTGACAGGAGCCTTAATGAATTAGGACTGGAGCAAATATATGATGTAGCTCATAATATTGCCAAGATAGAAGAGCATATGGTCAACGGGCGAAAGGTCACCGTTTGTGTTCATCGTAAAGGGGCTACTCGGGCTTTTCCTGCCGGATATAAAGATGTGCCCCAGTGCTATCAGGAGATAGGGCAGCCGGTTCTTATACCTGGAGACATGGGGCGTTGTTCTTTTGTTGCTGTTGGCACTGACAGGGCTATGAAAGAAAGCTTTGGTTCAACTTGCCATGGTGCTGGGAGAATGCAAAGTCGAGCTGCTGCCAAGCGTAGCTTGAGGGGTGTTGATGTGGCTCGAGAATTAGCCTCAAAGGGTATTCTGGTTAAGACAGGGAGCATGGCGTCATTGGCTGAAGAAGCTTCAGAGGCTTATAAGGATGTGACTCATGTGGTTGAGGTGACTCATCAAGCGGGTATTTCCCGAAAAGTAGCTATGGCAGCCCCCATTGGGGTTATTAAGGGTTGATAAAAACAGAGTGATTACTAATTCCTAACTGTCATTGCGCGGAGCATAGCGGTTGTGAGGCGTAGCCGAAGCAAACTCGGAGCGAGATTTCTCGCTTACGCTTTGGAAAAAGCTTCGCAATCCTAAGAGATTGCCACGCTTCGCTCGCAATGACAAGTGGACGATTCCTAAACGGCCTCGTAAAAAGAGGATAATTAAAATGAAAGTGGAAATGGTTAGATTACCCCCGCCCGTCACCAAGGGCAAGATGTCTGTGGAGAAGGCTATTTATAAGCGTCGGTCAGTTAGAAGATATAGAAGTGAACCTTTAAGCATCGCCCAGGTATCTCAAGTCTTGTGGTCAGCTCAAGGTATAACAGGGCGCGGGGGGCATAGAGCTGTTCCCAGTGCCGGGGCTACCTATCCTCTGGAGCTTTTCCTTCTGACTGGTGATGGAACTGTAGATAGTTTGGAAGCTGGTATATATCATTATAATGTAGATAGTCACTCTTTAAGTTTGCATCAGCGGGGGGATTTTCGGAGGGAATTAGCCCGGGCAGCTCTTGACCAAGGGTTTATTGCTACGGCACCAATAGATATTGTTGTTTGTGCTCTATATCAGCGGACTTCGTATAGATATGGCAAGCGGGGTGAAAGATATGTCCATATGGAAGTTGGACACGTGGGGGAAAATGTCCATCTTCAAGTGCTAACTTTAGGGATGGCTACAGTTATGGTAGGTGCTTTTGAGGATGATGAGGTGGGGAAGGTTCTGGGTTTGGAAGCGGCTATTAAGCCCTTATACATAATGCCGGTTGGTAAACCGATATAATTAGGAGCCTGTCTGGAAGTCAGTAGGCTTTTCTTTCCTTTTCCGCTTGCTTGAGGAGCCAATATTCTAAGCTGTCGGCTAAAGCTAACCAACTGGCGTCGATGATATTGGTTGAGCTGCCGACAGTTCGCCATTGCTCCTGACCATCGGTGGACTCAATAAGCACTCGCACTTGGGAGGCGGTACCAAGACTTTCTTCCAGAATGCGGACTTTATAGTCAATGAGTTTGACAGCAGCTAAATTGGGGTAAGACAGGAGTAAAGCCTTACGAAGAGCCTGATCGAGGGCATTTACGGGACCGTTGCCCTCAGCTGCAGTGTGCATTACCTGGTCAGCTACCTTCACTTTAACAGTAGCTTCAGCCAGGAGTTCTTCCTGGCTCTGGTCGCGGGACGGGCGGCGGTGTCTTTCAACTACTACCATAAAATCTATCAGTTCAAAGGGTGGTTGATAATTGGATTGGGCTCGGCGTAACAGTAATTCAAAAGAGGCTTCAGCTCCCTCATATTGAAATCCTTTGCTTTCCAGAAGTTTGACCTGCTCCAATATTTGCTGTATTTGCTTCTTATCAACGGACAGAGTTAACCCCCGTTCCTTAGCCTTATAGAGGATGTTTCCTTTGCCTGATAACTCAGAGACTACTACTTTGGGGTGATTGCCCACCAACTCCGGGTTAACATGGTGATAACTTTCCTCCCATTTCAACAGACCTGAGACATGGAGACCTGCTTTATGAGTAAAGGCACTCATACCCACATAAGGAAGATGGTTATCTGGAATAAGATTAGCTATCTCGGCAACGTAGTGGGAAACTTCATTGAGTCTGGTCAGTTGTTCGTCACTCAGGCAATTGATGCCTAATTTGAGCTTGAGGTTAGGGATAATAGAGCATAGATTAGCGTTGCCGCATCTTTCGCCATAACCGTTAATTGTTCCTTGGACTTGGGTAACACCAGTCTGGACAGCTATTAATGAATTAGCCACAGCAAGTTCGGCATCATTATGGGCATGAATGCCGAGGGGGACAGTTACCTTTTGGCGAACTGCCTCAATAGCTGAAGCCACCTGGTGAGGTAAGGAGCCTCCATTAGTGTCACAAAGAACCACACAATCAGCTCCAGCTTTAGCCGCAGTTTTCACAACTTCAAGGGCATATTCGGCATTACCTTTATAGCCATCAAAAAAATGTTCGGCATCAAAGAAAACAGTAAGTCCTTTTGCTTTAAGATAACCTATTGATTCGGCAATCATCTCCAAATTATTAGCCAGGGTTGTCTCTAAAACTTGGGTCACATGCAAATCCCAGCTTTTACCCACAATGGTGACTACCCTGGTGTTGGCATTGACTAAAGCCTGGAGATTAGCATCTTCCTCCACTTTAGACTCGGGGTGTTTAGTGCTACCAAAAGCAACCAATACTGAATTAGTCAGGTTAAGATTTTGAGCTTTAATGAAGAATTCCGTATCTTTAGGATTAGCCCCGTGCCAGCCTCCCTCAATAAAATGAATACCTAATTCAGCCAACTTTCGGGCAATTTTCAGTTTGTCTTCAACAGAAAAGGAGATGCCTTCCCTCTGGCTGCCATCCCGTAAAGTTGTGTCATAAAGTTGGACTTGCACCATTGTTATTTACCTATTCTTTTGGTGATTAGTTCCCCCATTTCCCTCGTCCCCACCTGTATTTTGCCTTCTTCCATTATATCATAGGTGCGGTAACTTTCTTCTAAAACAGTGGTAACGGCTTTCTCTACGGCTTCAGCTTCTGTGACTAAATCAAAAGAATAACGCAACATCATGCTGGCACTGAGGATTGTGGCAATGGGATTAGCTAAATTTTGCCCGGCTCGCTTTGGAGCACTACCGTGAATTGGCTCATACATGCCAAAAACCTTAGAGGTTTCTCCCTGGGGAATTTCGGATAGACTGGCTGAGGGTAACATACCCATAGAACCAGCTAACATAGAGGCTTCGTCAGTAAGAATATCGCCAAAGGTGTTTTCAGTAACTAAGACATCGAAATCAACCGGGCGTTGCACCAGACGCATAGCGCAGGCATCTACCAGCATGTGCTCTAAGGCTATGTCTGGATAATCATGAGACATTTCAGTGGCTATTTGCCGCCAGAGTCGGGATGTTTCTAAAACATTGGCTTTATCCACAGAGGTTAGTTTTTTATGGCGGCGCCGGGCTAATTCAAAGCCAACTTTCAATATTCGCTTAATTTCCATCTCGGAGTAAGCCATGGTATCAACGGCTCGTCTCCCTTTAGCAGTTTGCCAGTTTTTTTTGGGTTTTCCGAAGTAAAGACCGCCAGTTAGCTCTCGGACAACTATCAAGTCAACCCCTCTAACCACTTCTGGTTTTAGAGTTGTTGAATTGATGAGTTGGGGGAAGACCTTAACCGGGCGTAAGTTAGCAAATAGCCCCAGTTTTTTCCGTAAAGCTAAGAGCCCATCTTCAGGGCGGACCTTAGCCCTTGGGTCATCCCATTTTGGTCCGCCAACGGCCCCCAAAAGGACGGCATCACACTTCCGGCACATTCCTAAAGTTTCCGTAGTCAAAGCTAAACCATATTTATCTATGGCGGCTCCCCCGACAAGACCATAATGGAAATGAAAACTGTGTCCATATTTCTGACCTACAGTTTCTAAAACTTTGGTAGCTTCAGCAGTGACCTCAGGACCAACACCATCGCCGGGCAAAACAGCAATGTCAAACTGCATTTTGTGATTTTTCTCCTTCGCCTTTATTGCTTTCAGCTAACCGTCTCAATACTCGTTCCAGCAATGTCTCTATTCGCTTAAAATCCTTTTCCCATTGCCCCGCCCATCGACCAAAGTTAAATATGGCAATTAATACGGTGAACAAACTAACTAATGCAATAATGAAAGCCGCAATCGATAGTATCTCTGACCACTCCACTGTTATTAAGCTTCCCTTTTCAATTTCCTTTTAGTATACTCGATTAGTCCCCCAGAGCTAATTAGTTCCCTCATGAAATCGGGATAGGGCTTGGCAACAAAGATTTTGTTTTTGGTGAGGTTTTTTATTTCTCCGATAGCTAAATCAATTTCAACAATGTCACCAGTTTCAGTTCCTTCTGCAGCTTCGTCACATTCTAAAAGGGGCAATCCAATGTTAATGGCATTCCGGAAAAAGATACGGGCAAAGCTTTTGGCAATAATACAGGATATGCCGCAAGCTTTGATGGCTAAAGGAGCATGCTCTCGGGAAGAGCCGCAACCGAAATTGGTTGTAGCCACTATAATATCTCTAGGCTTTACCCTGGAAATAAATTGAGGGTTAATACCTTCCATACAGTGCTTGGCTAATTCTGTAGCCTCAGACAAGTTGAGATAGCGCGCCGGAATAATTACATCGGTATCAATATTGGCACCAAATTTATGGACTTTGCCCTTTAGTTTCAAGCCGTCACCTTCTCTTACAATGCTACATATTTTCCCTACCTTCTTTAACGATAAGGTCAAATAAGGCGGGAGCAGTTTGAACGTAGGTGAATCTCCTAATTCGTTTTTCTGCTAATTTTACGTATTCTTCATTTATCTCATAGCCTACGTAGTGTCGTTTTGTTTTTAGTGAGGCTATCGCTGTTTGCCCACTCCCCATAAAGGGGTCGACAACTACTTCTCCTTCATAAGTATAGAGTTGAATAAGCCTATAAGGTAGCTCAATAGGGAAAGGAGCCGGATGTCCGATATTCTTCGCCTGCTCGGCTGGAAAGGTCCAAACACTTTTGGTAAATTCAAGGAATTCCTCTCGAGATACGGTGCTATTCCTCTTTGTGTGCTTTTTGCGTGTAAACATTCCTCTGGAAAATACTAAAATATATTCGTGAATATCCCTCAGAGTGGGATTAGCAGCAGAAAGCCAGCTCCCCCAAGCTGTGGATGGACTACCACTGGAAGCCTTATTCCAGATTATTTCACCCCGCATTAAAAATCCTAAGTTAAGCATGTCTTCAACAATAAAGGCGTGAAGGGGGATATATGGCTTTCTTCCAAGATTGGCAATATTAATACACGCTCTTCCCCCGGGAACAAGCACCCTTTTAACTTCGCTCCATACCCTTTTCAAAAATACTCTGTACTCATTCAGGGTAAGATTCTCATCATACTCTTTCCCTACATTATAAGGAGGAGAAGTAACCATCAGGTGAATGCTACTATCAGGTAATTCTTCCATTCGCTCACTTGTTTTGCAAAAAATTTTATCCAGAAACTCAGACGGAACTGGATTTTCTACATATTTGATTATCTGCTCCTTAGGCAATTCTTCGTATAGCCTACTTGTGTAAAAAGGAGTAGAGTCATGGTTAATTCTTCCTGGAGAGCCAAAAGCACTTGTTTTGGTACCTTTTTTTTCGTCGATTAAATCCCATTTTAGCCCTCCTGCCACAGGTCAACCCATCTCTTGTAGGGATCGAAATCTATCTTTGTTCTTTGCCAGTTTATTTCGATACCTTTCACCTCACTATCAAGAACTAATGCTGATAAAGCTTCTTTAGTAATTTCAACACCCCTTGGATTCGTCCCTGGTTTGGGAAGCTTAATATAATTTTGTCTGCCTATTTTATCAAAAAGCCTCTTTTGAACCTCCAAAGGGATGTAATAAAAGCTACCAACATCCTTCCAGTTAATTTGGACAAGCAAAATATCACAATAAGGATAGTAGGTTTCACGAAACTCTTTTGCTTTCTGAGGATCAACTGTCCATATCAGTTTGACGCCACCGAAACCCTTACCTGTAATCGTTTTAATAGATACCGGTTCTCCAAATAATTTTGCATCTACTTCTGGTTCAGTAATAGGAATTTCGGTTTCTACGTTTGCCTCTCCAAATTTGTAAATTAGTAAAGCCACGACTATCCTTTCGCGAACCGAATCGACTTCCATCCCGGGTTTTCCGGCCCTTGAACTCTCTGATTCGGCAAGTTGAAACAAATAGGGTAAACGTTTTTTGATTTTCTCTACAAGATTCCCATCTTCAAATATTTCTATCAAGCGACTTGACATTGTTTAATCCACAACCTAAGCATAAGCAAAATAGCGTAAGGTTCGGCTAAGCCGAATTGATTTAGCCTATTCTACACTTTGACCCATAATTTCGTCAGGGCTGGCAATTCTGCCCAGAACAGCGGTTGCCACCGCTACCGCCGGGCTGGAGAGATAGACTTCAGACTGAGGGCTTCCCATTCTGCCGACAAAATTGCGATTGGTAGTTGCCAGACAGCGTTCTCCAGAAGCCAATACCCCCATATGACCGCCCAGGCAAGGACCACAGGTAGGTGTGCTTACCACTGCTTCGGCTTTGACAAAGATTTCCAGGAGCCCTTCCTGCAATGCTTTAAGGTAAATCTCCTGGGAACCAGGGATAATAATGCACCTCACCTCAGGATGCACCTTCCTACCTTTCAGAATTTTGGCGGCAATACGCAGGTCAGAAAGACGCCCGTTGGTGCAACTGCCAATTACCACCTGGTCAACTTCGATTTTGCCGATTTCCGTTACCGGTTTGGTATTAGATGGGAGGGAGGGTAGGGCTACTTGGGGAGTGATTTTAGAGGCATCATACTCCACTACTTTAGCATATTCAGCGTCTTTGTCGGACTTATATACTTTGTATTCGCGCCTGGCTCTATCCCTTATGTAATCAAGAGCTTTTCTGTCAACCTTGAATATACCAGCTTTAGCGCCAGCTTCAATTGCCATATTTGCTATGGTAAAGCGTCCGTCTAAGGGGAGAGTATCAATGACTTCCCCAGCAAACTCCATAACTGAATAAAGGGCGCCATCAACACCAATGTCACCAATGGTGTAAAGAATTAAGTCTTTTCCATCCACCCATTTCCCTAATTTACCATAATAGACAAATTTCATTGTAGGGGGGACTTTCATCCAAATTTCTCCTGTAGCCATAGCTACAGCAATATCAGTGGAGCCCATGCCGGTGGCAAAGGCGCCTAAAGCACCATAGGTACAGGTATGGGAATCAGCACCAACAACGACTTCTCCAGGGAGGACAAGACCTTGCTCAGGTAAAAGCACATGCTCAATACCCATCCGACCTACTTCAAAATAAATAAGCCTATGCTTCCGGGCAAACTCCCGCATCTCTTTCGTTTGCTCTGCGGAAAGGATATCTTTATTAGGGCAGAAATGGTCAGGCACCATAACAATTCTATCAGGGTTAAAAACTTTGTTTACACCAAGGCGTTGGAATTCTTTTATTGCCAGGGGGGCAGTGATGTCATTTGCCAGAACCAGGTCAACCCAGACATTTATAAACTCACCAGGGATGGCCTTTCCTTTGTCTGAATGAGTGGCTAATATTTTTTCAGCTAAGGTCAATATTCTAAACCTTGGAACTATCTACCCACGAACCTTGGGCAACATTAAGACGCCTACGGTAACTATGGAGACGATGAGAGTCACCAAATACATACCAGTTCCAGCAGCCACTCGGGGAGGGTCAGCTCCAAAGCCAAAACCAAGAATAGAAACTACTGTGAACAGAGATGAGCCTAAGCAAATCAGGGAGTGGGTTCGCAGCCTGGCTGGCTTACCAGCTCGTTCTCGTTGAAAATCTATGGCTGTCCCTAAAACCGCAGCTAAGAGAAGCCGCGAAATAACTTCTATTTCGGAGGGCATTTTGAAGTTTCCTTACTTTTTGTTTGACCCTTTAGCTATCAGGAGGCGGTTCAAGGCATTCATATAAGCTTTGGCACTGGCAACAATGATATCAGTAGAGGCACCACGACCAGTATAGGTTACGCCGCCGCTTTCAATCCTTATAAGCACTTCACCAATAGCATCAACACCTTCAGTGACAGACTTAACGGTAAACTCGGTGAGTTGATTAGGGACTCCAATTATTCTGTTGATAGCTTTATATACTGCATCTACTGGTCCGGTGCCCAAGGCAGCGTCAGCCAGGACCTGTCCATCCGGGGCAATAAGTCTGACAGTAGCTGTAGGGATACTCCGGTTACCACAAGAAACTTCTACATGGTCAAGATGGTAAACTTCGGAAGCAGTGCGCAGCTCTTCAGCTATCAGAGACTCTATATCTTTATCAGTAACTTCCTTTTTTTTATCAGCCAACTCCTTAAAGGAGGTAAAAGCGTGGTCCAGAGCTTCATCGCTTAAACTATAACCAAGTTCAGCCAGTCTCTCCTTAAAGGCGTGGCGACCGCTTAGCTTCCCCAAGACTAAACTGCTGGCAGGAATCCCTACTGTTTTCGGGTCTATTATTTCATAAGTTATTGCCTTTTTGATTACCCCATCTTGATGTATCCCAGACTGATGGCGGAAAGCGTTAGCACCTACAATAGCTTTGTTGGGTTGGACTAGAAAACCGGTGAGTTCGCTTACCACCCGGCTCGTCTTGTAAATCTGAGTAGTATTTATATTTGTAGTAAAGCCGAAGAAATCGTTGCGGGTTTTTAGTGCCATTACAATCTCTTCTAAAGAAGCATTGCCGGCTCTTTCTCCGATACCGTTAATAGTACACTCAACTTGGCGGGCTCCCCGGCGGATAGCTTCAAGACTGTTGGCTACTGCCAGTCCTAAATCATTGTGGCAATGAACACTGACAATGGCCCGATGGGTGTTGGGGACATTATTGAAAATACCTTCAATTAAATCACCGAACTCCTGAGGTATAGCATATCCCACAGTATCCGGGATATTCACGGTAGTGGCTCCAGCGTCAATAACTGCTTCCAGAATACGATAAATAAAAGTAGGTTCACTACGACTGGCATCCATTGGGGAAAATTCAACATCGCTGAGGTATTTCTTAGCCCGGGCAACCATGTCCCGAGAGATTTCCAGAATCTCCTCCCGGCTTTTCTTTAGTTGATAAAAGAGGTGAATGTCTGACGCCGAGAGAAAGACATGGATTCTTGGTTGGCTGGCTTCTTTGACTGCTTCCCAGGCTCGGTCTATAGCCTCAGGGTTAGCATGGGAAAGGGCACAAATTATGGGCTGACGTACTTCCCGAGCAATAGTCCGGACGGCTTTAAAATCACCGGGAGAGCTTATAGGGAAACCGGCTTCTATAACATCAACACCCAGCTTCTCTAATTGCTGAGCGATCTCCAGTTTTTCATGAACATTGAGAGCCGCTCCGGCGGCTTGCTCCCCATCTCTTAAAGTAGTATCAAAGATAATGACTCTTTCCATTTATTCTCCCTCACCAATAAGTCCAAGAAGTTTGTATACTATCAGCCTTATTTCTTCACTATAAATATAAACGTCTTCCATCCTTAGTCCAGTTTCGTAAAAATTGCTATGCAGATAGCTCGCATGTCCATAAGCATCAAAAATGGCTCTATCTCCAAGCTCTTTTGCCAGTTTTCGGGCATAATCTCCAATATCCCAATGAGCCTTAAGTTCTACCCCTTTGCTTGCTGCCACTGCTTTTAAAGCTTCAGCCATGCTGCCCCAAAGAAACTCTCCAGCTTTCTCAGCATCGCCAGTTTTAATAAAGCCCTGAGCATTCTCTAAATAATGTATGCTCTGCCGTTTATATTTCTCTGAGGCTTCCTTTTGCTTCATTTTTCTGGTATTTCGTAACTCAGGATATCGCCTGTCCTGGCATCTACTTTAACTTTGGCTATCTTAACAGTTAAAGCACCTACATCTATATCTACAAGCCAGATATCGTCTTCCTTGACCGCCTTCAGTGGTAAAGCAATAGGACTATACTTTTTGATAAACGAATGAGCGATATCCATAGCCTTATCAGCAGTATCTACCTTTTTTGCGGCCATGTACTGAGCAAGCTCCACCCTGAACTTATTTAATATATCCATTGTTTGCTCTACTGTCGCTGAATTCTTTATTTCATCCAATGTTCCCCTCACCTTTTTCTCCCAGTAGTCAAGAAATGTTTGGCGTTCGTCACCTTTAAGAGCAAGATAGGCTATCGTGCGCCAAATCGAGATAAACTCGGATGCTATAGCTTTTGCAAGAAATAAGACTGGCTCTTGCACTTTTCTATTTCCTTTTTGCCATCATTATGCCTTAATTAACTGCCTTTTAGCCAGGGCATCATTTCCCTCAATTTCTTACCCACAATCTCAATTTCATGTCCAGCTTCTTTATATCTCAGCGCATTAAAGCAAGGACGCCCGGCTTGGTTTTCCAGTATCCATTCTCGGGCAAAACTGCCGTCTTGTATTTCGGCGAGTACTTGTCTCATTTCTTGTCTAACCAGTTCATTAATTACTCGTGGTCCGCGAGTATAATCTCCGTATTCTGCGGTATCACTTACCGAGTAGCGCATATAACTTAAACCACCCTGATAAACGAGGTCAACGATGAGCTTTAGTTCGTGAAGACACTCAAAATAGGCAATTTCAGGCTGGTAGCCAGCTTCGACAAGGGTCTCAAAGGCAGCCTTGACTAAAGCGGAAATTCCTCCGCAAAGGACTGTTTGTTCCCCAAAAAGGTCGGTTTCCGTTTCCTCAGCAAATGTGGTTTCTATTACCCCAGCTCTGGTGCACCCCAGACCTTTGGCATAGGCTAAGGCAATCTCTTTCGCCTTACCTGAAGCATTTTGGTGAATGGCGATTAAGGCTGGAGGTCCTAATCCTTCAGTGTAGAGGCGTCGTAGCATATGCCCTGGAGATTTTGGAGCAATCATAGTGACATCAATGTCAGGGGGTGGCATTACCTGACCGTAATGGATATTAAATCCGTGAGCAAACATCAACATCTTACCTGGTGACATTCCCTTTTTAATTGCCTGGTAGTAAACTTCGTGATGTAGACTATCCGGCACCAGCATAACTATTATAGCTGCTTCTTTAGCTACTTCTTCGGCACTGGACACTTTAAAGCCAGCACTCTGAGCGTTTTTCCATCCTTTACCACCAGGCACTGCAGCTACTATCACCTGGCAGCCACTGTCTCTTAAATTTTGAGCCTGGGCATGCCCCTGGCTTCCGTAACCAATAATACCGATTGTCTTCCCCTTGAGTAAATCTAAATCAGCATCCTTGTCGTAATAGATTTTAGCCATTGCTTACTCCTTATTTATTTTGTAATTCGACCTTGTGCTAATAAAGCTTCAGGCTTATACAAGTCTCGATTACTCGCATTAAACTCATGTTTAACCTCCACTAAAAGTTTATCAAGCGTATATATTTGCCAAGAAATGGGAACAAAAGCAGTTTCGTTGTTTCTAAGAGCTATATCAAGCTCGAAACTCATTAGAAGATGATACGCATTCGCAGTAATCTTCGGGTCATCTGAAGGGGAGAAATAGAAAGTCCTAAAAGACTGTTCCTTTGTTCTTGTGCTAAAAGTTTTGCAGTCTAAGTAACTCACAAGTCCTTCCTCACTAATTACCTGAATATCCGGATATCCCGCTGCTTTTCTCTTTCCACTCATAGTTTGTGGCTTAGTGGCTTTTAATCCGGTTTCGTTGAGCGCTTGCAGTACAAAGGGTTCTATTCGATTCCCGGCTTCATTAGGTCTGTCGGTGAATATACCCTCTTCAAAAGCTTGTTCGCCGGCAATTTGTGCTGCCTTTATAAGCTTTTTGAGAAAGTCTTTGTTGATGCGTTTTTCTTTATCGAAGGGGATTACCTCAAAACCAGTTAAAGCCTTTATTGCTATGGGAAAGGGAATACCTCCTACAGGTTCTAAAAACTTCTGAATAGTTACTTCAAGACCTTTGATATATTGCTCTTTATTTGTCATGGGAACCTCTTTGCGGGCTTTTGAAAGATAAGAATATTTTCTTTTTGAATGACGTTATAGAGTCCGAATATGATTTTATCGATATTTTTGAACAGTTGGAAACCGACTTTTTGGCACTGCTCAATAGTAAATCCAACAGTATTTATCTCCTGTCCGTAAAGAGTGGCATTACCAATTACAATAACACAAAACCTGCCCGGCTGAAGTACCCTATACATTTCTTTAAAACACTGTATCATGTCCTTGTTATATAGACCTACTTTTGTTAGTCCTTTTCCTCTCACACCTATAAACTTCTCTCTCATTTCATCAAGATTATATCCAAGGGCTTTTAAAGCGTGAGCATCGTTAGAAACATAGTCTAAAGCAATAGAATAGGGGGGTGATGTGATAACGCCTTGTATACTGTTATCTTCTAATAATAGCTGCCTTGCATCCCCATCTTGAATGTTTACTCTCCCAACTTTTAGACCAAGTTTTGTTACTATGTCTCGGTAGTCTTTAATAGAAGCTAACATGAGCTCCGCATTGTTAACGAAAGACTTAAAGAAATCCCTTCCTCTTCTGGTTTTATCGCTGTGAGCTATTAGTTCCGCCATCTTATAGAAATTTTTAGCTTTCTCGTCAGCAATAGAATCAATGGCTTCTTGAAGAGTCAAATTCCTGGGATTAAACACAGAAGGTCTCATTTCATTAAATATCTTATCTTTATAATTCTCTATCTCTTGAATAATTTCTATAGATTCGACTTTCACGCGGCTTTGGAGAACACAAAGAGGAGAAATGTCTACTCCGATACAATTTATGCCCAAGAGTTGTGCCTCAACAGCAGTTGTTCCACTACCAATAAAAGGGTCAAGGACAATCTCACCTTGGTTCAATTTAATAATGTTCAGAAGAGCGCGTATCATTTGGGGATGAAATTTACCCTTGTAAGGATAAATCCAGTGGGTTAAATATTGATTAACAGAACGTGTCCTATTCATTTGAGCAATATAGAAGTAGTCAGTATATCGGCCATCAACGACTTTGAAATAAGCAAGACGCTTTCTCAAAAGCTCTGGGGCACTAATATCAACAAGCTTAAACTGCCTTAGTCCAGGGTCAATTTCGAATTTAGCTTCTAAAGCATCTAACTCAAGCTGGGCTAATGCCAATTCATAGATAAACTGGACATTATTCAATAAAGCGAGCTGACGATTACCAGCAAAATCTTCTTTGTCTGCCCAAAAGCTTCTCTGTTCTTTGACTTTAGGCTCTGTAATGGTCTTCTCACTCATTTTTATTACCAGTCAGGTGCGGTTTCTGCTTCTGGGGGTAATGGTCTTCGGGGTTGCTTTATTACTTTTGGCTCTTCTTCGACAATTAGTGGACCAGTGCTACCCCGGGTTAAAGCAATGCAACCAGTCCTTGCTATCTCCCTTATGCCAAAACCCCTAAGTAGGTTGAATAAGGAATCGATTTTATCCTCATCTCCGGTAACTTCTATTATCAAGGAATCACTGGCTACGTCCACTATATTGGCGCGGAAAATATCCACAATTTGAATTATCTCACTCCTCGTGGAAGCGGTTGCTTTGACCTTGATTAATGCCAGTTCTCGCTCTACTATCTCCTGATCAGTTATGTCAACGATTTTAACCACCTCGATAACCTTATCTAATTGTTTTCTAACTTGTTCCACCTTAGCGCTATCACCCTCGACGACAATAGTCATTCGTGATAGATTGGGCTGCTCGGTATGACCAACAGCAATAGTATCAATATTAAAATTGCGCCGACGGAAAAGACTGGCAACACGGTTTAGGACACCAGGCTTGTCCTCGACTAAAGCTACCAAAGTATGTTTCATAGTCATTTGCTGCTACCTCCAAACTTCAGCAATTTTGTCTGTCATTACAAGTGAAGCGTGGCAATCTCTTGGAGCTCCCTCACTTTGTTCGGGACGCCTCGCATGAGCTATTAAACTAAAGAGCTTTAAGGGTTTACTTTTTGTGGCTTCGGTCTCTCTATCACTTCAGCTAAAGTGGCTCCTGGTGGCACCATAGGAAAGACATTTTCCTCCGGTTCCACCATGAAGTCTATAAGAAAAGGGCCTGAGTATTCCATAGCTCTCTCAATTGCCGGGATTACTTCCCTTTTATTCTTAACTCTTAATCCAGCGATCCCATAAGCTTCGGCGATTTTGACAAAGTCCGGTCCCAAAAGGGGAGTTGCTACATAGCGCCGTCCGTAAAAAAGTTCTTGCCACTGTCTTACCATTCCTAAATAACCATTATTAATAATAGCTATTTTAATAGCTACATTTTCCTGGACTACTGTAGCCAACTCCTGGATAGTCATTTGAAAGCCGCCATCACCAGCAATACACCATACTGTTTCCTCAGGGCGACCTACCTTGACTCCAATGGCTCCGGGTAGTTCGAACCCCATGGTGCCCAGACCACCGGAAGAAATGAAGCTGTTTGGTTTGGTATAAATAAAATGCTGGGCTGACCACATCTGGTTTTGACCGACACCGGTGACTATAGTGGCATCACCTTTAGTAACTTCCCAAATCTGGCGAACAACATACTGAGGCAAAAGTTCATCACAATCTCTTATTTCTGTTGACGGATGTTCCTGCCGCCACTGTTCTATCTGGCGAAGCCAGTCTATATGCTCACCAGGAGTAATTTGCTTGTTGAGAGCGGAGATAACATTTTTGACATCACCAACAATAGGCACATCTACTCGGACGTTTTTGCCTATTTCCGCTGGGTCGATATCAATCTGTATGATGCGAGCCTGCGGTGCAAAAGCACTAACCTTTCCGGTTGCCCGGTCATCAAATCTCATTCCAATGGCAATGACCAGGTCAGCATTAGTCACCGCCATATTGGCATAAGCCATACCATGCATTCCCAACATCCCGAGACTGAGAACATGGGTTTCGGGAAAACAACTGATACCTAAGAGGGTTGTGATCACCGGTATTTGGGCTTTCTCGGCTAACTCCTTGAGCTCAGTATAGGCTTTGGAAATGATGACTCCCCTGCCAGCAATAATAACCGGATTGCGGGCAGTATTAATAAGCTCAGCAGCTCTCTTAATTTGAGCTGAATGTCCCTGAAGGGTAAGCTTATACCCCGGTAGGTCAACCTTATCCGGGTAGACAAATTCGGCACTTTCCTGGAGAACGTCCCTGGGTATGTCAATGAGTATTGGTCCTGGTCTACCCGTTTGCGCAATAAAGAAAGCCCCTTTAACCGTTTTTGCCATTTGAGCTGCCTCAAGGACAAGGTAGTTATGCTTTGTAATCGGAACTGTGATGCCGGTGATGTCTACTTCCTGGAAAGCATCTTTGCCAATGAAGGGTCTGGCTACTTGACCGGTAATGGCAATTATAGGTGAGGAGTCGAGACAAGCATTAGCAATGCCGGTCACCAAGTTAGCTGCCCCTGGACCTGAAGTGGCGACACAAACCCCTACTTTTCCAGTAGCTCGGGCATAGCCATCGGCAGCATGAGCGGCTCCTTGTTCGTGGCGGACTAAGATATGTCGAAGTTGAGGGTACTGGAGGAGAGCGTCATAAAAGGGCAATATGGCTCCGCCAGGGAAGCCGAAGATAACCTCAGTACCTTCCATAACCAGACTTTCACACAAAATCTGAGCACCAGTTTTTGTCATTTTGTCTCCGCACTAATAAATACTGCCCCTTTGCTGGCTGAGCCTACTTTTTCCATATAGCGCCCAAGATAAGGACTGGTGACTTTCGGTTGGAATTTGGGCAACTGGGAAAGGCGCTTTTCCATTTCTTCCTTGCTTATATCTATTTCAAGCTTGTGTCCCAGGATATCAATCTTAATGGTGTCACCATTGCGCACTGCTGCAATGGGACCTTGACTGGCAGCTTCTGGTGAGACATGACCTATAGCGGCTCCTCGAGTTGCTCCAGAGAAACGTCCGTCAGTTACCAGAGCTACTTCTTTATCCATTCCCATACCACTGAGAAGCGAAGTTGGAGTTAACATTTCACGCATTCCCGGTCCACCCTTTGGTCCTTCGTAGCGAATAATAATTACTTCTCCAGACTTAATTTTGCCTTGTATTATAGCTGCTGTCGCTGCTTCTTCACCATCAAAAACACGCGCCGGCCCTTCATGTTTGAGCATTTCTGGAGCTACGGCAGCACTTTTTACTACAGCTCCTTCAGGTGCCAGGTTGCCAAAAAGAATAGTAATGCCTCCGGTAGCTGAGTAAGGTTTAGATACTGGCCGAATTACTTCTGAATTCTTAACCAAAGCTTTGTCTATAATTTGAGCCAGGGGCTTACCGAGAACTGTTTTAGCCTTGAGCTTCAAAAGTGGTGCCAGTTCTTTCACTACTGCTGGTATACCCCCAGCCCGGTCTAAATCTTCTACATGATAATCGCTTGCCGGGCTAATTTTGCAGATATGTGGGATGCGGGAGCTGATTTCATTCACTAAAGATAAGGGAAACTCAATCCCTGTCTCATAAGCTATTGCCATAAGATGAAGTACCGAGTTAGTGCTGCCGCCTAAAGCCATGTCCACAGCGAAAGCATTATATAGGGAGTTGTTAGTAATAATATCACGAGGACGAATGTTTTGTTTTAAAATCTCCACAATTTGCTGCCCAGTCTCATAAGCCAGGTTTGTGCGCCGTGCTTCTACTGCCGGTATAGTCCCGTTGCCAGGCAAAGCCATTCCCAGAGCTTCTGTCAAGCAATTCATAGTGTTAGCCGTGAACATACCAGCGCAGCTACCACAGCCGGGGCAGGCAATTCTTTCCAGTTCCTCCAGTTCAGATTCGGTCATTTCCCCTTTAGCCACCTTGCCTACAGCCATAAATACAGAGCTAAGATCGACAAATTTGTTGCTATCACCGGACCGCCATTGCCCAGCCAGCATCGGACCACCACTTATGAAAATAGCTGGAATGTTGAGCCTTACCGCTGCCATAAGCATTCCCGGGACTATCTTGTCGCAGTTAGGTATAAAGACCAGTCCATCAAAGGCGTGAGCTTCGGCTATAACTTCCACTGAATCAGCAATAAGTTCTCGACAGGGGAGACTGTATTTCATTCCGGGATGGTTCATAGCAATACCATCGCAGACAGCTATGGTATTGACTTCAAAGCCAATACCACCCTGGCTTTGGATCCCTTCTTTAACAGCCTGGGCGATGGCTCTTAGGTGAATGTGTCCGGGAACAATCTCACTAAAACTATTAACTATACCAATAAAAGGTTTGGCTAAGTCCTTTTTGGAAATCCCTAAGGCGTATAGCAAAGCCCGATGCGGTGCTCGTTCAATGCCCTGTTTAACAACTTCACTTTTCATGGCCACACCCTTTGTCCAAAGCTAAAAACCGCCCCTTCCGGGACGGGCAAGGCTGAGAAGCTTATGTTTAGGAAACATATCATAGACACTACTGAGTGTCAAGTAAGTTTGTTTCTAATTGATGCACTTTCTGGAGGCGGCGCAGGTGTCGACCACCTTCAAATTCGGTGGTAAGGAAGGTCTTAACTATTTCTAAAGCTATTCCTTGTCCAATAATGTCACCCCCGAGAACCAGAACATTAGCGTCGTTATGTCGCCGCGACCGGATAGCGCTGAAGATGTCAGAACATAAGGCAGCCCTGATGCCTCTTAGCTTGTTGGCAGCTATGCTCATCCCAATACCAGTACTGCATACCAGAATCCCTCTCTGGAACTTCCCTGATAATATCTCCTTACAGACTTTTTCTGTAATATCAGGGTAGTCCACCGGGGACGAGTCGTAACAGCCAAAATCTTCAAATTCGTAGCCAGTTTCGGCAAGGAAAGGAACTATCCTTTGCTTTAATTCAAAGCCACGATGGTCGCAGCCAAGAGCTATCTTGATAGCCTATTCCCCTAAATTTATCCCTAATACCCTTTCTATTTCTTCCCTGGGTATTAGACCCTGTCGCTGGATTTTGGGCGTTTTTCTAGTAACATCAATTATAGTGGACTCGACTCCACCTGGGCATCTACCGCCATCAATAGTAAGGCTTATCCTTCCACCCAGCTGAATCTTCACTTCCTTGGCGGTTAAGGCACTGGGCTGACCACTAATATTAGCGCTGGTACCAATTAACGGTGAGCCCAACCCTTTAATGAGAGCTAAGGGGACCGGGTGATTAGGAATTCTGACTGCTACTGTGGCATCTCCATAACTAAGGTAGTCAGGCAGGTTTATCCCTTTCGGCAACACAAGGGTCAACCCCCCGGGCCAAAAGTGGCTCATCAGCAGCCAGGCAATTTCTGATACCGAACTGGCTACATCGGCTACTTGATTACTATTGGCAAGTAGTAAAGGGAAGGCAGATTGCCGAGGGCGCCCTTTTATTTCGTAAATTTTCTCGACAGCTCTCTTATTAAAGGCATCAGCCCCTAAACCATAGACTGTGTCGGTAGGATAAGCAACCGTGCCTCCTGCTTTTAAGATTTGGATCCCTTTCCGGATTTGTTCAGTCAAGGTTAATAGAATTTCTTGCCTCATTTTTATTGACACAAGTATACCACAATGATAATCTTGGTAGTATATTTAAGGAGGGGTAATGGGAGACGAGAGCCACCGTGTTGCTACAAGTGATGATATTGAAGTTTCTGCCTATTTAGAAATCGCCAAGGAACTCCATGGCGAAGCAGCCATTGCCGAAGAGGGACTAAGACCTACCCCGGAGCGAGAAACTGTAGTTGTTATTGACTTCGGCTCTCAATATAGTATGCTAATCGCCCGTCGGGTTCGAGAGTGTCGTGTTTACTGCGAACTTGTTCCTCACGATACTCCCTGGCAAAAGATAGCTTCCTTAAATCCTAAAGGATTTATTCTCTCCGGTGGACCGGCGAGTGTCTATGACCCAGGGGTACCTTTAGCTCCATCTTATGTTTATGAAAGTCGCTTGCCAGTTCTGGGTATCTGCTATGGAATGCAAGTACTTACCCATCAGTTAGGTGGACAGGTGGCTTCAGGGTCTAAGCATGAATATGGGCACGCCATTCTACACCTGAGTGCTACCGATACTCCTCTTTTTGCTAACCTTCCTCCCTCGTTACCTGTGTGGATGAGCCACGGAGACCAGATCATGAAACTGCCCCCGGGCTTCAGGGCTTTAGCTTATACCGATAACTCCCCCATTTCCGTTATGGGTAATGACAATAACATCTTCGGTCTGCAATTTCACCCTGAAGTGGTTCATACCCCTCATGGCAAGATGATACTTCAGAACTTTCTCTATGAAATTTGTGGTTGTAAAGGTAACTGGACTCCGAGTAACTTTATCGCCGAAAGTATAGATAGGATTAAGCAACAAGTAGGGGAAGGTAAGGTCATTTGTGCTCTTTCCGGTGGTGTCGATTCTGCAGTGGTGGCTACCCTCATCCATCGGGCTATTAACGACCAGTTAACTTGCATTTTTGTTAATAACGGTCTATTACGCCGGGAAGAATCAGAACGAGTTCTTAACACCTTCCAGCGTAATCTTCACATGAATGTCGTCTATGTTGATGCCTCGGAAAGATTTCTCGAGCAGTTACGGGGGGTAGTTGACCCCGAAGAAAAGCGCCATCGTATCGGTGAAGAATTTATCAGGGTCTTTGAGGAGGAAGCAAGTAAGTTAGGCAAGGTTGACTTATTAGCTCAGGGTACTCTTTATCCTGATGTTATTGAGAGCACGGCTGCCCAGACCAAGGTTTCTGCCAAAATTAAGACTCACCATAATGTAGGTGGCTTGCCAGCTCGGATGTCTTTGACCTTGATTGAACCCCTGCGTAATCTGTTTAAGGATGAAGTCCGGGAGGTAGGGTTAGCTTTAGGGTTACCTGAAGACATGATATGGCGACAACCTTTTCCGGGACCGGGTCTGGCTATTCGTATTATTGGTGAGGTAACTAAGCAACGCCTTGAGATACTTCGGGCTGCTGACTGGATTGTGATGAACGAAATTAAAAAAGCCAAGTTGTATCGGCAACTGTGGCAGAGTTTCGCTGTTTTAACAGATGTTAAAAGTGTTGGGGTGATGGGAGATTATCGAACTTACGGGTATCTGGTGGCTATCCGGGCTGTAACCAGTGAAGATGCTATGACTGCTGATTGGGCACACCTCCCTTATGACCTACTGACTCGTATTTCTAATCGGATTGTTAACGAGGTTCCCGGTGTCAACAGGGTAGTTTATGATATTACCAGCAAGCCACCGGCGACTATAGAATGGGAATAGCGCTATGGCGCACAGACCAAAATTGAAAGGAGTAAAAAGAACAAGGGGTAAACATAAAAGGAAAAAGAAGAAATGAAGGTGATGGTCATTGGCAGTGGGGCTCGGGAGCATGCCTTAGTCTGGAAAATTTGCCATAGCCTGAAAGTAATGGAAGTTTACACTGTTCCTGGTAATGCCGGGACAGCCTTTATTGCTCATAATCTAAACCTGCGTCCCACCGATATAGAAAATATTGGCAGAGCTGCCATAGAAAAACAGGTTGATTTGGTTGTAGTCGGTCCTGAAGCCCCTTTGGCTTCAGGCATTGTCGACTATTTTCAGAAACTGGATATTCCTATTTTTGGTCCGACTAAGATGGCGACTCAAATAGAGTCAAGCAAGGTCTTTGCCAAAAAGTTAATGCAAAAATATAAAATCCCCTGTCCTGATGGTATTATTTTTGACTCTTACCTTGAAGCCCGCCAGTACCTTGAACTGCATGACTCTCCTATAGTCGTTAAAGCTGATGGTCTGGCTGCTGGTAAGGGTGTAACCGTGGCTAACTTTAAAGAAGATGCCCTAAAAGCCCTTTCTGATATTATGGAGGCGAAAGTCTTTGGCTCGGCCGGTGACAAAGTAGTCATTGAAGAATGCCTTGAAGGTATGGAAGTTAGCCTTCTGGCTTTTACGGATGGAGATACTGTTATACCCCTTGTCCCAGCTTGCGATTATAAAAGGGTTTTTGACAGTGACCGTGGTCCCAATACTGGTGGTATGGGAAGTTACAGCCCCCCGGGCTTTTTTGATACTACCTTGACTCAGAAGGTTACTGAAACTATCTTGATACCGGCAGTTAAAGCCATGGCTGAGGAAAGTATACCCTATAAGGGGGTACTCTATGCCGGGTTGATGCTTACCTCTGAGGGACCAAAGGTGCTTGAGTTTAATGCCCGGTTTGGTGACCCAGAGACGCAAGCCATTCTGCCTCGCTTAAAGACTGACCTGGTAGACATTTTATTAGCGGTAGTTAGCAATGAGCTTGAAGAAATTAATATAGAATGGAGTGATGATGCTTGTGTTGGCGTAGTAATGGCATCAGCTGGTTATCCCGGAAGTTATAGCACCGGATACCCTATCGAGGGATTGGATAAATTAGACAAGGATGCCCTTGTCTTCCATGCTGGCACCAAACTGGGCGAGGACGGAAGAGCGTATACTGATGGTGGCAGGGTGCTTACGGTAACAGCCACAGGTAAAACTATGGCTGAAGCCCGGGCTAAAGTTTATAATAACCTAACACGAATCCACTTTGAGGGTTGCCATTACCGCAGGGATATTGCCGCCCGGGAGGTAAACTAAATGCCCATTGTTAGTATTATTATGGGTAGCAAAACAGATGAGCCTCTAATGCAGCCAGCGTTAGATTTGCTTAGGCAACTTGGTATCGAGTATGAAGTCTCTATTATGTCAGCCCATAGAAATCCAGAAAAGGTGAGAGAGTATGCCCTAAAAGCTGAAGACCGGGGCATAGAGATTATTATTGCTGGTGCCGGTAGTGCGGCTCATTTACCCGGAGTCTTAGCCAGTTGGACGACGTTACCAGTTATTGGCATACCCTTACCTACTAGTGAGCTTAAAGGTGTTGATTCGCTTTATTCTATTGTCCAGATGCCAGCTGGTATATCTGTAGCCTGTGTTGGCATTGGCACTTCGGGAGTCAAAAATGCCGCTCTTCTTGCTGCCCAGATTTTGTCTTTGAAATACAGTAATATAAAGGAAGCTTATCAAAAATATCGTCGCAGTTTAGCTGAAGGTTAAGAAAGGAGACGTTATTGATTGAACGCTATTCCCGACCCCAGATGAAAAAGATATGGTCGGAAAAGAACAAATTTGACAAATGGCTCCAGATAGAGATGGCTGCTTGCGAAGCCTGGGCAGAACTTGGTGCCATACCTGAAGAAGCCCTTACCAGAATCAGGACAGCTTGCTATGACCTGGAGCGCATTACTGAACACCTCAAAGTTACCCATCATGATATGACAGCTTTCCTCCGTTCTGTTTCTGAAAGCCTCGGCGATGAGTCCCGTTTTATCCACCTTGGACTTACTTCTTCCGATATTATGGATACGGCTCTAAGTCTCCAGTTGGTGGAAGCTGCTGACCTTTTAGCCGAAGACATAGATAAACTTATTGCGGTCCTGGAAGAGCAAGCAGTAAAGCATAAATATACTATTATGATGGGGCGGACTCATGGTGTCCATGCTGAACCGACTACTTTTGGTCTTAAGATGGCTTTGTGGGTGGAGGAAATGAAGCGTAATGCCCAGAGACAGGCTGAAGCCAAAAAAGCTGTTGCTGTTGGTAAACTATCAGGGGTCGTGGGTACTTATGCCACAGTTCCTCCTGAGATTGAGGAAAGGGTTTGCGCCAAATTAGAGCTCGCTCCAGCCTCTATCTCCAGTCAGATAATCCAGCGTGACCACCATGCCCAATTTATTACTACCTTAGCCATTATTGCCAGTTCCTTGGAAAAGTTCGCTACTGAAATCAGAAGTCTGCAACGCACTGAGATCAGCGAAGTAGAAGAACCGTTTGAAGCTGGACAGACTGGTTCTTCAGCCATGCCCCATAAGCGAAATCCGGAACTGTGCGAGCGTATTTGTGGGCTGGCTCGGCTTGTCCGGGGTTATGCCCTGACTTCTCTGGAAAACATCGCTTTATGGCACGAGCGGGATATCAGCCATTCCTCCACGGAACGAATTATTTTCCCTGATTCTTGCCTCGTTTTAGATTACATTCTTAATTTGTTTACCTCAGTAATGAAGGGACTTCAGGTCTACCCGGATAATATGCGCTGTAACCTTGATATTACTCAAGGATTGGTCTTTTCTCAAAGAGTCATGTTGGCTTTGATAGAGAAAGGGGTAGACCGGCAGAAGGCTTACCAAATAGTCCAGCGAAACTCCATGAAAGCCTGGCAGGAAAAGATTGGCTTGCTTAACCTGCTTAAAGCTGACCCAGAGATAACGCTTAATTTGTCACCGAAAGAGTTAGAATCTCTATTTGACTATGGCTACTACTCGAAATATGTCGACAAAATTTTTGCCCGATTGGGGCTTAAAGAAAGGGAGAAAGGGGAGACTGGCGAGCTGGCTCCAAGGGCAGTATAAGGGAGGTCCCAGGATGGTTTTGTTTGGGACTGATTTACCTTTACCTTTGTTTTGCCGGGGCAAAGTCCGGGATACTTATGACCTTGGTGACAAGTTACTCATAGTGGCTACAGACCGTATCTCGGCTTTTGATGTAGTCCTCCCCTGTGCTATACCTACTAAGGGACTGGTGCTCAACCAAATTTCCGCCTTCTGGTTTGAGAAAACTTCTCACCTGATACCCAACCATCTAATAAAGGTAGTTAATGAAGTGAGTGGCCTTTCCCAATGTCTTTCTCCCGATGCCGTTCCTGATTACATTTTGGGTCGCTCTATGATTGTCAAAAAAGCCCAGCGCATCCCTGTTGAGTGCGTTGTCCGCGGCTATCTCTCCGGCTCAGCCTGGGCAGAATACAAAGAAAAGGGCACTATCTCGGGAAGGTCTGTGCCCAAAGGACTAAAGGAAAGTGAGGAATTGCCCATGCCTCTTTTTGCCCCAACTACTAAAGCTGAGACGGGGCATGACCAGCCTTTGACTAAAAGAGACCTGGAAGAATTGGTGGGCAAGACTTTAGCTCAGAGGCTTGAGCAGGCGAGTCTAACCATTTATAACTATGCCCGGAGTTACGCTCAGAAGCGGGGAATTATCATTGCCGATACCAAGTTTGAATTTGGCACTGTTGATAACCAGCTTATTCTCATTGACGAGCTTTTAACTCCAGACTCAAGTCGCTTCTGGGATGCCAGCCAATATACTGTGGGGCAGTCTCAGCCCAGTTTTGATAAACAACCAGTTCGGGACTGGCTTACAGCTTCGGGCTGGAATAAAGAGCCCCCGGCACCAGAGCTGCCACCGGAGATAGTCAAAGAGACATCTGAGAGATACCAGGAAGCCTACCGTCGTCTCACCGGCAAGGAGCTAAAGCTTGTATCTGGCTAAAGTCTACATAACTCTCAAGCCCACAGTTAATGACCCTCAGGGCTTAACTATCAAAGGCGCCTTACACAATCTGGGTTTTAGTACTGTTACTGGTGTCCGTGCTGGTAAATATATGGAAATCCGGATAGACGAAAATGACCCTAAAAAAGCCCACTCCCAGGTCCAGGAGATGTGTCACAAACTTTTGGCAAACCCGGTTATCGAAAACTATCGCTTTGAGTTGAAAGAAATCCCTGCCTGACTTTACTCACTAATAATGTTCTGTCCGTAAAGAGCCTGTTTCTTCTTGTTGGGGTGCTAATTGACTTCAGCACTACAGACTGTTACCATAACTCGCAGGGCCGCTAGCTCAACAGGCAGAGCAGCTGACTCTTAATCAGCCGGTTAGAGGTTCGAGTCCTCTGCGGCTCAGTTCAAAGCTAAGCAGAGCAGCTGATTTTCATGCACGAAATGTAGCAAAAAGTTGTAGACCGTCGGCGAATAATGACTTAAGCTGTCAGGCTAAGGAGTTTGAGTTGACAACTCTTCCTGATGCTCTGGCAGCTTATCGTATTTATGCTAAGGCTGAGGGAAAATCCCCTAAGAGCATTAGGCATGTTGCTCAGAGCGTTAGCCACTTTAGCAAGTTTCTTGGCAACAATCAGGAAATCACAAACATCACTGCTGGCGATTTAAGGCGCTTTATTATTGCCCTTCAGGATACACATAAATTTTCTAACCATCCCTTCAATAAGCCTCAGCAAGCTAAGCTCTCAGCTCAATCCATCCGAACATATTGTGGGGGAATAAAGACCTTCTTTAGCTACCTTTATCGTGACGAGCTAATTGAATCTAATCCAATGGAAAAAGTCAAGATGCCCAAAGCTCGCAAAAAGGTCGTGCCCACGTTTTCAGAGAAGGAGGTAGAAAAGTTATTGTCTCAGCCGGATAAGAAGAATAATATTGGTTTTTAGAAATTATGCTCTTATGCTCACGCTAATTGATACAGCAGTAAGGCTTTCTGAGCTTGCGGGACTTAAAGCTGGCGATGTTGACTTTGAGAATGGCTATCTAAGGGTCATGGGCAAAGGCAGCAAGGAGCGCTATATCCCCTTCGGTCAAAAAGTAGCCAAAGCACTGCTAAAGTATGAACTGAAGCATTGTCCTCAGCCTTTAGCTAATGATTACTTTTGGCTGACACAGGATGGACGACCGCTTACTGCCGAGCGTATAGAGAAAATTGTCGGACACTATGGTGCCAAGGCGGGACTTAACAGATGTTATCCCCATAAACTAAGGCACACAAGCTCGGTCATCTATTTGAGGAATGGTGGCGACCCGTTTAGCCTGCAAAAGAAGTTAGGGCACAGCTCACTTCAGATGACCAGACACTATTCCAATCTGGCTGATTCTGATGTAAGAGCACAGCATTAGAAGTTTGGGGTTGCTGATAGGCTGAAGGTTTAAGCTCCAGGTAACTGTATTAGGATTGCGATACCAAATCCAACAATAGTCCCAAGTATGAGAATTAGTATAGGCAAAAGGATAGCCAGAAGCAGATTTCTTGTGTCTTTTATGGAATCTGTAATGGCAGTAGTTAGGTAAAGCGTGTTAAGATTTATGGGGTTTTCTACCTGGATACCCCTTTTCTCAAGCTCTACCTTCAGTCTTTCTACTTTCTCAATCGTTCTTTTAATTTTTTCTGCTTCTTTTGCCAACTTTCGGTCAATCTTTTCTTTTCTCATTATGCATCTTCAACATAGTACCAAGGGATGACCTCAAGCGTCGACTTGGTTTCGTTACTCTCTTTGCTATATATGCGAGTTATTATTTCCTCAAGTCGCCCAATCTTATATTGACCCGTCGCTGGGTCAATATGTATGCCACCATGAAGCTCAACCAAGGCCTCGAGTTTCTTGGCTTGCGCTTCCGAAAGTGCCTGAAGCTGTTTAGATAGGGCTGGAGTTTTCACTTTACCATTGAGAAAGTCCTGAACTTCCTTTTTAGCCACAGATACTTCCCCTCTCGTTTGATAGGCTCGGGAATACCATATTTCTCCAGCAACCCTTCTGGCGCCAAACGCGTTAGATGCCTGGCACAATATCCTATCTTATCACCTATCTCTTTCGCCGTCAGGGTAGGTTTTTCTACCTTTTCGAGCTCTTTAGAAACCTTTTCCTTGCAATCGGGACAAAAGATATTTGGCTCGTAAAACAGCTTCAAGCCACACCTTGGGCACTTACGCATCTTTTTCTCCTTAATGTTCAAAATGTTGTAAAAAATAATGGCAAACCTTTACTAAAGGAAAGACAATATTAGTGTGCTCTTACTTTTTATTAATTATAGGAAAGGAAGATAACAATGTCAAAAAAACTTTATCAAAGTAGGGAAAACTGGAGTAGCTTACATCCTGGATGAGTTACGTCGGGAAGGATTTATCGGCAACTTGGAGATTTTCCCGAACGCTAGTGGTGCTCTCCTGCGTCGCCCTGGAGTTAGTTTGAAAGCTTTGCTGAGAACCATAGACATCATACGCCAGGACATTAAACATCGTATAGATTTGGGGCAAGAATAAAGTTTAGGGACAAAGAGGCTATAGAAGGGACGACTTGAGGACTGACGGCTATGTCCGGCAATTGGAAGTTACCCCCAACGCTTATCTTCTCTTAATTCGCATACCAAGTTCGAAGCTGAAGGATGTAGTTAGGAGTCTTGAAATCCTGAAGGCAGACCTGAAGCACAGGATAGAGATGGGGGAGCAGTGATTGGGCGAGATATAGACTCAGAAAGTGAACCTGAACCGCTTACCCCGTCGGAAGAGCTATGGGCATGGTGGAATAGCTTTGCGGAAGGTTCACCACCACCTGAAGTTTGGGCTGAGCTCATTATCAAAGCTTTGCAAGCCCTCCCCTATATAGCGAATGCTATGGAGACGGCGGGGATTGAGGATTCATTAGAACGAATTGCTCACTCGTTGGAAGAAATCAGTTCCAAATTGGACGAGGTGAGTGAAGGACTGAAATCGATTGCCCAAATCTTAGAGGCAAACGAGGAACACTTTCTTCTTCCGATTGAAGGCAACCGACGAAAACCCTCCAAACATAAGCCTAATAGACAACCTTGGAATCTACGGGGACTTAGCGACTTAATAGGAGGTGACAAATGATTCCCATGACAAGACCTTTTTTGAAGCAATTCGAGATTGCGGAGTTACCATTGAGCGTCATGAATCTGAGCCTCCTTTTTACATCGTGGCATCGGGCAATCAAAAATCCTTGAAACTCACATCTGCCGAACTCCTAAATTACCGTTCTTTCAGAGGTAGAGTCTTTGAGCGATGGAACCTCCTGTTACCACCAGTAAAGCAGGGGGACTGGGAAATCGTCCTCAACAAATTATTACCGGGCATTAAAATTGAAACCGATTACGAAGGCATTTCCATTGCTGGTGAAGTTTTAGATTTGCTCCAGATGTGGGTTAAACGCCTTCACCCCCAGCTCTGCCGTCACACCTTCGCTACGAACTACCTGATTAATGGCGGGGATGTCTTCTCTCTCGAGCAAATTCTGGGACACACCACTCTGGAAATGGTCAGGCGGTATGTAACCTTAGCTTCAGCTCATGTTACCATCCAGCCTAGGAAGTTCTCACCCATGGACAGGATGAGCCTTACCAATGTGGAAATATCTAGGAGCCTGTCCGAGTAATATCTTCTTTTTGCCTCAGTGGGAGGGGAAGCCCAAAAAGCTATGAAAGCGCTGGTTTGCCGCTGACCTCGCCGAGGTCTAAGTCTGCGTTTGAGTTCTTGACCAAACTTCGAAAAACGGGTATTGTCAGAATAGAAGTTTGTGAAAACCGAATAATGTAACAAAGGAGTTGAAATGCAAATCTGGAAGAATATAAAAGTAACAATTGAGGGAAAGACTTGTGAAGTTAAGACATTGTTTGATTCTGGCTCCAGTTTTATTATTATAGGGCATGTTAAACTTAAAGAGCTCTTTGGCAAAGTTCCAACCAAGCCACTAGTCAAGCTCTGGGAAGGTGCTCTGGCAAATGGACAAAAAATCGTGATTGATAGCTATGTCGATTCTGAGATGACGATAGACAAGTATATGATTTCAGAGAGAATATACCTTTCAAAGGATATAGCGAAGAAGGTTGAGCTTGAAGGTAAAGAAGTGGGCTTACCGGAATTGATAATTGGCTCACCAACTATGGAAACCTGGGGGCTTGAACTTGACTTTAAGAGAGGTGAGATGGTTTATCGAGGAAGTTTTATCCTTTAGAGGAGTCAAGAATGGTTGCTATAGAGAAATTACCCGAAGGAAAGGAGATTACACTTAAACTTCGATTAAATGAAGCGAGGGAATGTTTAAAACATCTTCCTTCAATTCTTCAGGGGATAAAAGACAAACTAGAGCAGACGATTAAGGAAATTGACTTCTGGAATTTCTTGAGAGATTGCCAATATCTGGAAGCTTTCCAGGTTGATTTCCATCTTACAGGTTTGTTAAATCCACCAGCCTGGACTTTATACTGTAAACATCTTGAGAATAAAGGTGGAGCAGACAGATTATATCTCGAGGAGGTCCCAGAAGAAACAAGGAATAAGATAACCGGTTCATGTAATAGAGATAACTGTCCAATATACAAAGGAAGTTAAATCATGGCTAAAAAGATATTAAAGTACAAGGGATATTCTACTTGCCTATCCAGAGAGGTAAAACTCAATGGAATAAAGGAAATATTGAGAGCCTTAATGATTTTAGAAGTAGCTGGACTGACTTTGAGGTAGCTTTAGTCTGCTGGCTAGTGGCGCATAATGAAAAAGAGTTGGAATTTTGGAAAGATGCTGAATCGCCAGGAAGGATCGCCGGAAAATCAATGAACTTCTAATTAGTTTTGCCCGAGTAAAAACAAAATCCGATGGTCGGTCAAAAGCCAGCTTTTTAATTTATCGGCACTATGACTGGTTCAAATACCTGGATATCCCAGTTCATACTTGCAGAAGCAGCACATCTAAGCAGGACGGTTTTTCCTGAAGCATTGTGTTTGAGGGCATCGGTCACCAGTTGCCAAAATCCCTGACGGTTGATTAAAGTAAGACGCTCTTTTACCTCTCCTTCAGCTTCTTCACTGGCAGATTTTTCTCCCTTTAGCCTGGCAAAGTAAGCTTTGCGAGGGAAGACAATATCGTTTAGTCCGAGTATTGGATTAGGTGGATCAGCCAAAAACAGTGCAAGAACAAAAGTAATTGAAAGTGACAAAAGCAACTGCCTTGACAGTCCCTATTTAGTTTCCTAAACTGGAGGTAGCAGATTTAAAAAGATGCGGAATGGAAAAAATAAGAGGTTGAAATGGAATTATTCGCAATTGCGGTAACAATACTTGCCGGTGTACTTACTTATCTGACATGGAGAAATGGTCGCTGGATGAAGCAAGCGCACGAGGATACTACTTCCTTGATAAAGCAGTCACATCAGGACACTCTTGCCATCCTTGAGAGAATAGAAAAAGGACAAGACGAAACAAGAAAAGAGATGGCTGAGGCCATCAAGTATTTAGCCCAGTTAGTTGTCTCCGAATCGGAAAAGACGAGGCAGGTGCGCAAAGACCAATCTTAGTCAGTGCTGGTATTTACTAGTAGAGCCAACCCTCGAAAGGTTCGCTCTTTCTTTCAAATAAAACGATTCCTTTCTTCAACGCTTCTAAGACAAGGGGGGTATCCAGTTCCCTCTCGGTGTAGGGGAAAACCTCGACCTGAAAATTTAAGTGGAATTTTTCACGCCACTCAGGGATCCTGTTTATAAAAACCTTATCATCCGTCTTAAGTATGATTAGAATATCGGTATCGCTTCCAGGGGTGCCTCTTCTCTCGGCTAAAGAGCCAAATAAAATAATCTTTAGTATATTACTGTCTTCTTCGCCTAACTTCCGTGCCGCCTTATTGATTTCTTCAATTAGAATTTCTTGGTCAAGCCAGAATACCCTTGCTGAATTCAATAATTCTTCTACTATAAATGACTGCATCCTCGGCTTCCCTCCTGGTGAAGTATTCATATGGACATCCTGACTCGAAGCTATTGGGATACCTGGTAGGAATATAATATTTATCCAGGTTTCTACCACAATCTAAAAACCCTTCGCCCACTGTTACCTTCTGTGACAGAATTCTCAAGAGGTCAAATATCGAGTGTCCCAGGCAATAGCATTCAATTTCTGGAAAACGGCCTTTACCGCTTTTCCTGCAGCTTGCTGTGCTACAAAACAAGACCATTCAAAGGAGCCGTCTTTTATTAATTCCTCAGCCGTTTCTAAGTCTCTTTCAGCCTGCTTTATCCAGTTCTTGCTTCTCTCTGGCATCCTAACCTGCCTTTTTGTTTCGCCAAGTTTTCTCGGCTGTTCGCAAGTATAATTCATAGTAAAGAACGAGGCAAGTGCTTGACTTGAGATTGAGGTAGCCTTAAAGTTATGTTAGTAGGGAGTGAAGTTAAATTGCCTATGGGAGCTGGTATAATGCCCCCAAATAATCCTTGTAGTAGTTTAAATAAGGCAAGCCAGGTCAAGGCTATGAGAAATGCTTTCAAGCTGGTCAGAATAAGGCAGCAAGCCAATGTGGGTAAAATATTGGATATTGAGGAACGGAAAAGGAGGCTGAGGGAGACCAGAGAAAAGTGTGTCGGCAGTGGACGGTTTTTTGAATCAAGCTTTGCAGAGCCTCTCCCAGAACGGGGTAAAGGTATTTCTGGCAAAGACCGGGGAAGAGGCCATTTCCTTTATTATCTCTGAGACAAAAGGTGAGAAATTAGTAGTCAAGTCTAAGTCTAATGTCACCAAGGAAATTAAGTTAGTTGAAGCTCTTGAAGCTGAGGGGATTCAAGTAATAGAGACAGATATCGGGGACAGAATAATTCAGCTTTGCCAGGATAGACCATCCCATTCCACAGGTCCGGCAAGCCATCTTACCCGCTATGATATTGCCTGGACTCTGTCTAAACACTTTAACCAAAAAGTCGAGCCAGTTTCGGAGAGATTAACAGAATTGATCAGGGAGGAAGTATCGGCTTACATCACTGAGGCTGGCATTGGTATAACCGGAGCTAACGCGGTAACTTCGGAAGAGGGGGCTATTGTCCTCGTTCACAATGAAGGGAATATAGTAAAGGTGGCAATGCAACCAAGGCTCATGATTGTAGCTGGAGTAGATAAAATATATCCGAACCTTGAAGAAGCTCTAAATATGGCTAAACTGCAAATATTCTATGCTACTGGCTCTTTAATAACTTCGTCAGAGGCTAATTCCTAATATCCTTAGGTTATTCCTGATGACGAAGAGAGGGAGATTCGTGTTCCATAGGGATCACTATAGGGCGTTTTAGTCCTTCTCGCCTATAGATGTGATGGTCACCTTGTTGTCTAACAAACACACAGCCAGCCTGGAGCAGAAAGCGCTCAAACTTCTGCCAGTGGATGGGCGTCAGTCGGGGCAATCTTGCTTTGGCTCCTCAGATTTGGGTTAACGTGTGGGATTCTTACTCGTTCTTGGATATATCCCTTAAAGCCCGGTGGGAGCTATACTTGCTTGTCGGTAGTTTTATGCCAGCCCAATTCCTCCAATACCACACCCACAGTTCCCATCTCAACGAGCTCTTCTAAGAATATATATGGCTTCACCAATTTTCTTTTTAGCTTCCAGGCGGTCTTTCCCACAGCTTGAAAGGTCTAAAGCTGGAGAATAGGCAATGACCTTGTTACCTTCTTCCAGGAAAAAAACCGGAATTTCAGCTTCTGAGTAATCCATCCTTTTCAGCTCTCTTGGCACCTCTTTATCTGTTATTACCTGCTTTGCGGACCTAATTTTAGACCAGTTATAGGATAATTATCCTAATCAACTTACTATTTGTCAACAGAGTTTTGTGAGCTAACCAAAAAGTTGCTCCAAAAGTCCTTAAGGTATAGAATAAATTACCTCTCGGGGGAGTGCCGGAACTGGCAGACGGGCATGACTTAGGCTCATGTGTCGCAAGGCGTAGGGGTTCGAGTCCCCTCTTCCCCAGCGATTTTTAGCTTTAATTACGTCTGGAGAGACTAAAGAGGTAACTTCTAAATGCTGCCTCTTTTATATGGTCAAACAGCATAAAGAACACCGATTTTCTTAAATTTTAAGCTAAATTTAAAAAGCCTTCCCCAAATCAAGGAAGACTTTTTTTCAACCTAATGCCTTTTGAAGAATACTCACTAGTTCTTCTTGGAAGAAGGTGATTGGATTTGCCTTCATGCTACTAGCCTGGGCTGCCTTCCTGGCGATTTCTGGAAGGTCATTTGGCTTTACTCCAAAGTGAGCAAGTAAGGGAATTTGGAAAAGGTTTGTCAGTTCTCGGATGAATCTCAGACCGGCTTCGATAGTTTCATCTCCTGTTTTGAGAGGTTTTCCCAAAAGCCATTCGGCTATCTCCTCATATCGGTGGAAAATTGGATTAGTCGCTCGCTCAGCCCGAAGGGCCTGAACATTGGCTTCCAAAACATAAGGTAAAAGAGAGGCACAGGCAAGACCATGAGGAATAGGATAGGAGCCTCCCAGGACGGCGGCAAAGCCATGGACAGCTCCTAAACCAGAATTACTCAAAGCCAATCCCCCTTCAAGACTGGCGAGAGCCATATCTTCCCGAGCCTCTTGATCATTGCCATTTTTATAGGCTCTGCTTAAAGAACGAGCAATTCGAGAAATGCCGTCTCGGCAAAGAAGATCGGTTAATGGCTGAGATCTTTTAGAGGTATAGGCTTCAATCAGGTGGATCAAGCCATCCAATCCTGTCTGGGCAGTAATGGCTGGTGGGAGAGAATAGGTCAATTCTGGATCAATCAAAGCTACTCTGGGTAATAAATGGGGACTCCGAAAACTTGCCTTTCGCTGACTAGCCGGATCCTTGATGACAGCATTATTGGTCACCTCAGAGCCGGTGCCGGCAGTAGTTGGCACGGCGATGAAAGAAGCGGCTGGTTTTCTAAGAAGTTGACCTCTACCAATAACTTCCAGATAATCAAGGAGCTCACCTTCATTAGTTAGAAGTCCGGCTACTGCTTTGGCTAAATCAAGAACACTACCACCTCCGATTCCAATAACTAAATCACAATTTTCCTCCCTGGCTTTTGTGGCTGCCAGCTCAACTGTCTTTATCTCTGGTTCGGCTGAAACAATAAAATGAGAAAATTCTATTCCATTTTTGGCTAAGATCTCTTTTAGCATCTCAATTTTGCCAGAGGTCTTCAAAGCCTGACGGCCAGTGACAAGCAAGGCTTTTTTGCCAAAATTTTGAGCAATATTTCCGATTTCGGCAAAGTGTCCCCGACCAAAAATAATTCTATTTGGCGTGGTAAACTCAAAGTTCATTGAGCACCTCCTACCAATCTGAATCTTCTGGAAAGATACTATTGTGCCTTACCCCTTGTCTGGGCTGGGCCATCCAGTCAGCTATTGTCTCTCTCCATTTCAGATAATGTTTAGTTTGTTGGTGAATCTTGAACCCCTCAGGATTTTTGTAAACTTCATATAAGAAGAAGCGGTTCGGATCTTCTTCTGCCTGAAGGACATCAAATCTAACATTATTGGGTTCCTGTCGAGTCTTTGTGGCATTCTCCAGAGTTGCTTCAATGAATTCTTTCACCTTTTCGGGTTTGACAAAAACAGTGACACAGACGACGTACATGGCTTCACCTTCTATCTTAGTTGAGGCTGTTTAGTTTTGAAAAGCCCTGTTTTTAGCTTCAAATTTAGGTCTTTTCAGCCTCCTTTTTGTTTCTTCACCCCCAGCTACACTGTAAAATTAACCAAATAGCAATGGAGGTTAACCCTATGAAAACAGCTAATCAGCTCACCTTCGCCACCTATGAGGCTTCTCTTAAGCTCAAGTCAAATGATCCTATTCGATAATATCGACTGGTCCTTTATCCATCCCCTGGTTAAGGGTAAATATTTGCCCCAAGGGGCCGAAGGTTACGACCTCATTTCTTTATATAAGGCTCAGCTTTTAATCTACCTGGGTGAGGTTAGTTCTGACCGTAAGCTGGCTTCGGCGCTACGCTATAATGGCAGGCTCTGTCTCCTTTGTGGCTTCAACTTCCTCAAGGCTCCTTCCAATGGCACCTTTACCAACTTCCGTGACCGCCTCGGCGATGACATCTTCTACGAGATTCTCCATCGGTTAATTGCCCAGGCTATAGCTGTAAAAGTAATCATCGGCGGTGATACTGCTATAGATTCCACTCATCTCTGGGCTTATTCAAGTAAATTCGGCAAGAAGACTTGCCGACGTCCGGGGAAATGCCACTGCCCTCGTGATTACTCGGATCCTGATGCCAGCTGGAGGTATAAGAGCAAGGAATATATCTTCTTTGGCTACAAGGCGCATCTTATTGTCGATGCTAAATCCCAGCTGCCACTGGATGTTAAAGTAACCCCAGGTGGTGAAGCCGACTCGCCTCAGGCTAAGCTTTTGCTCAAAGGGGCTAAGGAGAGACATCCTGAAATCAAGATAAATTCAGCCTCTATGGACTCTGCTTATGATGCCTATGAAACCTACCGCTTTACTATTGAGGATATAGGTGCTTCCCCTATTATCACCCTAAACCCCAGGAACAAGATTGATGCCATCACTCAGGGTTCTCTTTACCTCTCAGAAGATGGTAGCTACACTTGCTTTGCCGGTTTTAAGGTAGTTTATTGGGACAGGGATAAAAAGCGTGGTCGCCTCAAGTTCCGCTGTCCAGCCGCTTTAGGTAGATGCCAATGCCTGTTTCGCTCTAGTTGTTCCTTATTTTCCTATGGGCGGACATTTTACCTACATCCTGACCGGGATTACCGGCTAATAGGCCCAATTCCCAGAGGCAGCAACATATGGCAGGAAAAATACAATGCCCGCACCAGTGTGGAGAGAGCTTACTCCAAGGAGAAAGGTAGCCACCATCTGGCAAACCCCAGAGTAAGGGGACTAACCAAGGTGAAGATTCATGTCTATCTGGCTCTATCTACCCAGGTGATAAAACGCATTGGAACCATGATAATGGAGAGGCTTACCAGACCTCAGCCTATACCATGTCCAGTTAGAGCTTAAAGAGCCTTAAAAAGATGGCTAATTATAAAGCCTCAGGGATATTATTGTCTGAAGAAGCTGACTATGCTGTTGTTAAGGTGCTAAAATCCTCAAAAAGAGAAGTTTGACGATGTAAAACTTCAGTTAAAACGATTTTGCTAAATCTGAAAACCTCCAAAAGACTCTAGGACAAGATTAATCACCCATTTTTAAACAGCCTCTTTTTATTCTTCGTTTTTCTCCACATAGGTAGTGAATAGTTTTACAAATAGAGTTTAAGTCACTTGAAAGCTTCACCATATCCTTTCGGTTTCCTCTTTAACTCCTCAAGGTTTAAGTAAGCATCTGACTTAAAGGCTTCGGTGTCGATTTCCCCCAATATCCGATATAAAGCGCCCAGGACATTACACAAATAAGTGAAATCTTTATCATCAGCTACGCTGTTTATATTAAGGCATCGAGGTCAACTGCGGTAAGGCAGATTTGCCTATTAATGAAAATTGCCAGCGGGTCAAGGTCTATCGGATTGTTCGTTTTCTGCGAGTTAGCGCTTATCATACGCCTTATAAAGAGACGATCTTACTTTCCCCAAAGGAAATAAAAGTAGCACCTATTTTGTTTTGGAGCTCCCTTTTGACTTCGGTATCAAGCCGGGCAGCTTTTAACCCATATACTACCTTCTCCTTACTCGCTTCTTCACCAAAATAAGAATGAGACTGTGCAAGACAGTATAAATGGCTATTATTATCCATATTGACCACACTCACGGCATTTTAGTGGAATCCCGCTATACATTAAACAGGAAGGTTATGATATCACCATCTTGAACGATATAGTTTTTACCTTCAAGTCGGAGTAATCCTCGTTTTCGGGCTTCAGCTAAACTGCCGCATTTTTCTAAGTCTTGAAAGCTAATCACCTCAGCTCGGATAAAGCCTCGTTCTATGTCGGAGTGGATTTTGCCAGCGGCTTTTAAAGCTGGGGTAGCTTTGAGAATAGTCCAGGCTTTCAGTTCATCAGAGACAACGGTAAAGAAGGTGATGAGCTCCAGGAGCTGGTAACAAAATCCGATAATTCGGTCGGGAGCTGGTTCGGCTACCCCTAAAGCTTTGCGAAATTCTTCAGCCTCGGCATCACCAAGCTGTGCCAGTTCCATCTCTAACTTACCACAGAGAGATACAATTTTAGGTTGTGGGGGTGGATAAAGGGAATATATCTCAGCTTCAAGGAAAGAAGCTTGTAGTAGCTGGTTTTCACCAATATTAAGGACGGTGAGCATGGGTTTAGCCGTAAGAAATCGGTAATTGGATAAGCTTTTTATCTCGGCTTCACTCAAACTTTGCTGACGGATAGGTGTTTCTTTTTCTAAACCCAACTTTAATCTTTCCAGCAAGGCTTTTTCTTTTACTAACAGCTCCCTCTCTGGTGATTTCGCCCTCTTTAGTGATGCTTCCAGTCGTTGCAGCCGGTTCTCTATAATAGCCAAATCCGAGAAAGCCAGCTCTAAATCGAGGATAGCAATGTCTCGCTTCGGGTCTATAGCACCTTCAATATGAGGTATTTCGGCGTCTTCAAAAGCTCGAACTACCTGAAGCAGGGCATCGGCATTCATCAAATAAGCAAGGAACTGCCCCCTTATTCCTTCCCCTTTGCCAAAGTCTTTGGGGACACCGGCAATATCAATGTATTTTACTTCAGCTGGGGTTACTTTTTTGGGATGAAAAGTTTTCTCCAGCATCTGTAATCTGTAGTCTGGCACTTTGGCAACGCCAAAGTGAGGTGTCAAAGCTGTGGTTGGATGGGTAGCAGTACCTTTGGCTTTGGTCAAAGCATTAAAAATAGTTGTCTTACCGCTTTTAGGTAGACCGATAATCCCGACTTCCACATCAGCTCCTTAGGATTATCTTACCATATTTGCCCTTTATCGGCTAACCCTTAGCAACTTCCCATCAAACAGAGCACCGCTTGTGGTAAAATTAGCTGGGAGAAGTAGCATTGCTATATATACTTTATGGCGAGGACGATTTTTCCCTCCATCAGAATCTAAAAGAAATTAAACAAAGTCTAGGTGACCCAGAACTGTTAGCAGCTAATATCACTATTCTTGATGGTCAACAATTAACCTTTAGGCAACTGAAAAATTTATGTGATACTGTTCCCTTCCTATCTCCTAGGCGCTTAATCATAGTTGAAGGTCTCCTTAAGCGTTTTGAGCCCCAACCTAAAGCAAAAAGTCGGAGCCGCCAGGCTGCTCCAGAACTAAAAGCCAGAGAAATAGCTGAGTGGCAAGCCTTCAGCAATTATAGCCAGCAAATGTCAGACACTTCTGTAGTTATATTGATTGATGGTAAGTTAAGTAAAAACAATCCCTTACTCCAGGCATTAGCCTCAACGGCTAAGGTAATTCGCTTCCAATCCCTTAGGGGTAAAGATTTGCGTGATTGGATACAAAAACGGGTGACGGAAGGTGGTGGCACTATATCTGCGGGAGCAATTAGTTTGCTGGTGGAACTAATCGGTAGCGATTTGTGGGTTATGGACAGGGAGATTGAAAAGCTTCTCCTTTACACTTCTAACCATCCGATTACGGAAGATGTAGTCAAGCAGGTTGTCAGTCAGGCTCGGGAAATAGATGTCTTTGACTTAACTGATGCTGTCTTAAACAGTGAAGCCCAGGTAGCTCACCGGGTACTTCAGCAGCTAATAAGAAGGGGGATGTCAGCTTCTTACCTCTTGGTCATGATTACTCGCCAGCTTCGCCTTATAGTTCGGGCTAAAGAATTGGCTCAAGAGCTACCTCGTCCTCAAGTCCGTGACAAATTAGGGCTGACCTCCGACTACGGTCTGGACAAGATATTAAGCCAGGCTAAAGCATATAGTTTGTCCCGTTTGAGAGAGGCGTATCATAAACTCCTGGAAACTGACTTTGCTATTAAGACAGGAAAATATAGTGGAGACTTAGCCCTTGACCTTTTAATTGCGGAACTATGCCAGTTTCAAAAGTCTCGGCGTTAGTGATTAAAAAATCGCTGAAAGTTAACTTGCCAAAGGACATTTCTTCAGAGAAAAGCGACCCTAAAGGGTCGCCCTACACATTTTGCTTGTAGGGCGAGGCTTTAGAATGCCCATTAAAAATTGCAGATTTTGTGCCCAGAAAGTCTGATTTGACAAGATACAGCAACTTGGGTGAAAATGTAGTGAGCAACACTGGGGCGGTAATATGGAGAGAGTATTAGCTTTAATTTTAGCTGGTGGTGCCAGCGAAAGGCTTAGTATCCTGGCAGCAGAGAGAGCCAAGCCAGCCGTACCCTTTGGCGGTAAATACCGTATCATTGATTTTACCTTGAGTAACTGCAGCAATTCAGGAATTCACCAGGTAGCTGTACTGACTCAATTCAACCCTCGCTCTTTAGCTCAACATATTGGTATTGGTAGACCCTGGGATCTGGATAGGACCAGTGGTGGAATTGTGATACTTCAACCCTTTCTCAGCCGCAGTGGCCGCAACTGGTATAAAGGGACTGCCGATGCTGCCTATCAAAACCTCTATTTTGTGGAAGAGCAGAGGGTAGACGAGGTTCTTATTTTAGCTGGTGACCATATTTATACCATGCGCTATGACCATATGATAGAGTCCCACCGCAATCGGCGGGCAGATGTTACTGTAGGCGTGGTGGAAGTACCATTATCTGAAGCCCCCCGGTTTGGTATTATTACCCTTGACCACAATGAAAAAGTTGTTGCCTTTGATGAAAAACCGAAGGAAGCCAAGAGTAATTTAGGCTCTATGGGGATATATGTCTTTAACAAAAGTGTTCTCATTGAAGTCTTAGAGGAGAATGCCGAACGCAAAGGTGGTCATGACTTTGGGCAAGATATCCTGCCGCAAATAATTAATACCCATAAGGTCTACGGCTATAGATTCCGAGGATACTGGCGGGATGTAGGCACCATTGACTCTTACTGGCAAGCCAATATGGACTTAATTGTTGATTTGCCTGATTTGAATCTTTATAACCCGGAAACGGAGGTTAGGACTGTCTTTCAGAATATGCCCCCGGCAAAGTTTGGACCAAAAGCGCAGGTGTTCAGAAGTTTGGTAGTTAACGGGGCTATCATTAACGGAGAGGTAAGAAACTCGGTCATTTTCCCGGGTGTATTTGTTGAAGAGGGTGCCCAAGTCAAAGATTCTATTATCTTCAATGATACTACTATAGGCAAAGGTACTATTGTTGACCGGTGCATAATTGACAAGCAAGTCTGGGTTGGTGGCGGTTGCCATATTGGTTATGGTGATGATATGACACCCAATCAAGAAGAACCAGAGTGTTTGAACAGTGGTATTACTTTAGTGGGGAAGGGAGTCAAAATACCCAATGGGGTGAAAATCGGGCGCAATTGTAAGATTGGTTATTGGGTGGACAGAAATGACTTTACTACGACCACTATTCCCAGCGGGAGCAGCATAGCTCTAAAGGTATCAAAACGCCACCAAATCTAAAAAATCATGAAGATAGGAGCTTTTACCTTTGTCCTGCATAGTCATCTCCCTTACTGTCGCAATGCCGGAAGATGGCCCCATGGTGAGGAATGGCTTCATGAAGCTGCCCTGGGAACTTATTTGCCACTTCTCGATGCCCTTTATGACCTGAAACAGGCAGGATATCCCTTCAAGTTAACCTTGAGTCTTACCCCGGTGCTGGTTGAGCAATTAGCTGACCCTCTGGTAATTGACCACCTGAAAGCGTTCATAGAAGAAAAAGTGCATCGGGCTCAAGGTGATGTGGAGCGTTTTGAAAAAGCTGGGGAAGGACACCTCCTTTATCTGGCTCGTTTTTATCTCCAGAGGTATCAACATCTGCTTACTGTTTTTACCGAAAAATTCAATAAGAATATAGTCTCAGCTTTCAAAAAGCTCCAGGACGAAGGCTATATCGAGATAGCCACCAGTGCCGCCACTCATGCCTATTTACCCCTTTTAGAACGGGACTTTTCTATTTACGCTCAATTAAAGGTAGGGTGTGAAAGTTATCGGTCCCTTTTTGGCATATTCCCAAAATCTGCCTGGCTTCCTGAATGTGGCTACCGCCCAGCTTTCTATACTGGTGCTGAAGGTAAAACTTATATCAAACCTGGTTTTGAGTCTTTCTTGTCCCAGCTGGGCATTTGTTGTTTTTTGGCTGAAACCCATACCGTGGAGGGGGGACAGCCGGTGGGGAAAGCCAGAGAAGAAGTCATTGGTCCTTATGCTGATATACCCCGTCGCTATGTTGTGCCTTTGGCTGGATATGAGAAGCCTGCTGCTAGGACTACTTTTCTTCCTTATTGGGTGAGCTCACCTGAGGTAGCCGTTATCGGCAGAAATAATCGTACTGGTATGCAAGTCTGGTCAGCACAATGGGGCTATCCCGGTGATTATAATTACCGGGAATTCCATAAGAAAGACGGCAGGTCCGGGCTCCATTACTGGAAAGCCACCGGGGAGAAGGTGGATTTAGCCCGGAAAGAATATTATGACCCCTACTGGGCAGCCCAGCGAGTCAAGGAGCATGGCGCTCATTTTGCTCACTTAGTCGAAGAGTCACTGGTTAATTTCTATCAGGAGAGTGATAAATTTGGCATTATAGCTTCTTGCTATGATACTGAACTCTTTGGTCACTGGTGGTTTGAGGGGATAGACTGGCTGAAACAGGTCCTTCAGCACTTGAGCCAGAGCGAGCTGATAGAGTTGACTACCGCCAGTGAATTCATTGAGCAGCACCCACCCGAGGAAGTTCTGGCTCTGCCTGAAGGTTCTTGGGGGTTGGGTGGTGGTCATTTTACCTGGCAAAATGTGGACAATGGATGGATGCTGCCAGTTGTTCACTCGGCTGAGTTAAAAATGGAAGAAATTGTTGCCCGATATCCCAATGCCAGGGGAGTATTAAAAGAAATCCTGAATCAAGCGGCTCGGGAGTTGCTCCTGATGCAGTCCAGTGACTGGCCTTTTCTAATAAGCACCGGGCAGGCTAAGGAGTATGCCGTGGCACGCTTTCAGGCTCATGTGGACAATTTTTATCAATTAGTCAGTATTGCTGAATCAGGACATGCCGACAAAGCATCTCAAGATTTGTGTCAACAATTATGGGAGCGAAATAAGATTTTCCCAAGTATAGACTATCGCTTTTTCAAGAATAGAGAACAACATATTACACGATGGAAGTCCTCTTTGTAGCTTCTGAGGTTACTCCTCTGGCTAAAGTAGGTGGTTTAGCCGATGTTATCGGCTCCTTGCCCAAAGCCTTAACTAACCTTGGGCACGATGTCCGGCTGATTGTTCCTAAATATGGCAGCATTGACCTTAGTCCGTATTCAGTAGCCTTAGTCAGGAACGGTTTTAAAATAAATATGATGTCAAAGGAGGAGTCAGCTGATCTGAAGATGACCACAGTAAGAAATAAAGTCCCGGTATACATGGTGGAAAACGATACCTATTTCGGCGACAAAGAAATATATGGCAAAAAAGACCTGGAGCGGTTCTTTTTTTTCTCCAGAACCGTCTTTGAGATATTACCCCAGCTTGATTGGCAGCCAGAAATTGTCCACTGTCATGACTGGCACACAGCTCTGATACCTTTGTGGCAAAAGGAGGCGGGACATCCTTATGTTTGCCTGTTTACTATTCACAATTTAGCCTATCAGGGTGCTTTTGATGAGACTTTTCTAACCGCCTCAGGTCTTAAAAAATACTGGCAAGATTACCCGACTCAAGCCCCCAAACCACCCCTTAATTTTATGAGCCAGGGGATCCTCTGGGCTGACTTGGTAACCACGGTTAGTGAGACTTATTCTAAGGAAATTGTTACCCCTGAATATGGGGAGGGGCTTGACTCTCTTTTGCGTTACCGTCAGAAAGACCTCCGGGGTATAGTCAACGGTGTTGACTATGAAGAATACAACCCTGCCACTGACCCTTACCTACCGGCCAATTATGATTCCTTGACCATAGAAAAGCGGATTATTAATAAATTAGCCCTTCAACAACGAGCGAATTTACCTCAGAATGCCGAAATTTCCTTAATCGGCATGGTACAGCGCCTTGACGAGCAGAAAGGTTTTGACATCTTGGAAAAGGCTATTGACCCCATCCTGAAAGAAACTAAAGCTCAACTGGTTATCTTAGGCAGGGGCAGGGAATACTACGAGACTATGCTGAGACAAATAGCCTCTCGATATCCCCAGCAAGTAGCTCTGTTCGTAGCTTTTGATAATCCTCTGGCTCATCTCATTTATGCTGGTTGCGATATGTTTCTTATGCCATCCCGCTTTGAGCCTTGTGGTTTGGGGCAGCTTATTGCCATGCGCTATGGAGCTTTATCCATAGTCCGCCACACCGGAGGGCTGGTTGATACTGTTCCAGAATTCACTCCTGACTTGAAACAAGGTAATGGTTTCGTCTTCAAAGATTATACTCCAGGGGCTTTAATAACTGCCGTCACCCAGGCGGTAAATGCTTTTAGAAACCAAAAAGTGGCTTGGCGTCAAGCGATACAGCGAGTGATGGAGCTTGATTTCTCCTGGCAAGCCTCGGCTAAAAAGTATGAAGATGTCTATCAGAAAAGCCTAGAAATAAAGAAACGTGTCCAGAGGTAACCATAAACCCGTATTAGCTGTAGATTTAGGTGGCACCAAAATTGCTGCCGCTGTTGTCTCGCCTCAGGGTAAGGTAATATCGCAAACGTATTGCTTATCTTTAGCTCACGAAGGACCAAAGGCAGTTATTAACCGGCTGTTTTCTGGTGCCCACCAAGCTCTACAACAGTCCAAATTACAAACTTCAGAGCTAAAAGGGTTAGCTATAGCTGCCGCTGGAGCCCTGGATACAAAACGAGGCTTGGTGACGGCTTCCCCCCATCTGCCTGGTTGGTGCGATGTCCCTTTACGAGATATTGTCGCTGAGAAGCTTGGCGTGGAAACTTATCTCATTAACGATGCCAGTGCTGCTGCCTTAGGTGAATATCATCTGGGAGCTGGTAAGGGTGTAGATAACTTAATTTATCTAACTGTAAGCACCGGGATTGGTGGTGGTATTATAGTTAATGGTGAGCTGTATCAAGGAGTTGACGGTAGTGCCGGGGAAATAGGTCATATGACCATAGATGTTAATGGTGAAAAATGTAGTTGTGGCAATATTGGCTGCTGGGAGACTTTAGCCTCAGGAACAGCAGTAGCTAAAGAAACAGTCCGACGCCTTAGTCAGGGGGAAAGAAGTTCCCTGCTGACACTGACTGAAGGGAAGATGGAGAATATCACCGCTCAGACAGTGGCACAAGCAGCTCGTCAGGGAGATACTTTGGCTTGCGATGTTATAGCTAAAGCTGCTTATTATTTAGGTATTGGCCTGGTAAATTTGGTCAATATTTTTAACCCGGAGCGGATTGTTATTGGTGGGGGTATGGCTCAAATGGGGAGTTTGCTCTTTGCCCCAGCCCAAAAGGTGGTAAAAGAGAGAGCCTTCTTCCTACCAGCCCGGACTGTCCGGATTATTAGAGCCAAGTTGGGTGGTAATTCAGCTATAATAGGTGCGGCACTTTTTGTGTTTCAGGGAGGTGGCTGATGATTTACTGGGCACCCCTGTTTCATTTCTATCAGCCACCGACGCAAACTCGAAGCATACTGATGAGAGTAAGCAACGAAGCTTATCGTCCCTTATTAGAAGTTCTAAAAGAATATCCTCATGCCCGAGCCACGGTCAATATCTCCGGCGTGCTTACTGAAATGCTGTGGGAATGCGGGCACTCCGATATAATCACCAAATTAGGAGACTTAGCCGAAAAAGGAAAGATAGAGTTTACCGGTTCAGCCAAATATCACCCCATTCTCCCTTTGATTCCTAAGGAAGAAATAGAAAGGCAGATAAGGCGGAATCATCTTACCAACCGATATTTTCTCGGTGACGTCTATGCCCCCAAAGGATTCTTCCCCCCCGAGTTATGCTATTCCCGGGATGTTGTAGAACCGGTTATTGAATCCCGCCACGAGTGGATTATTCTCAGTGGGGTTGCCTGTCCAGTAGCCTGGACCATGAATGTTATTCATGAAATCAGCTCTGATGCAGAGAAGTTAGCTGTTTTCTTTAGAGACGATATTCTAAGCAATAAAATAAGCTTTAAAGATGTTAATGGCAGGGGTTTCATTGACCATTTAAAGCAGCTATATAAAGGTGAGGGGAATATATATGTCATTACGGCTATGGATGCCGAGACCTTCGGTCATCATATTCAGCACTGGGAGAAACTATTTTTGGCTGAAGTCTATGAGACTTTGGAGCCAGTTGAAGTAAAAAAGGGCACTATGCGACGCCAGAAACCTTTAGCCGAGCAGCATAAGAAACTCTTTGAATTCCAGAAAAATGGTGAAATTAAACTTATTGAGATAGTTAGTATAAGCCAGTTACTGGACCTCTTTCCCAAAGGAAGCTCAATTGAACCCCGGCCTTCTTCCTGGAGCACTACTATTGACGATATCAAAGCCCGAAATTACTACCCCCTATGGAAAGACAAAGATAATACTATCCATCAAATGCAGTGGGAACATCTTGACATTACTCTGGAGTTAGCTCTTAAAGCGGTTGAAGTAGCTGATAACCCTACCAGTCGTCACTTTGCCAGCATCGCTCGGGGACTTCTTGACCCAGCTCTCCATAGCTGTCAGTTCTGGTGGGCGAGCAAGAGACCTATGTGGGATGTCAATATGGTTAACCGTGGTTTAAATTTACACCGGGAAGTTTTGCTTAATGCCTATAAGGCTATTTTCGTAAGTGGTTGTAGTCCCCAGCTCAAGAGACAGTATTATTATAAACTGGTAGCTGCCCGGGACCTGAGTAATAAAATCACCGATAGGCTGGTGAGCGAATAGACTGGAAAGACGACTAATATGATTTGTTAGGCACAGCTCTGGTAAAATGCCACTAAATAAATTTGTACTGTAGTTATCTGATGAACTTTAGAGCTACTGAAAGGGCAACTTTTGAAGGGTATCCTAAATTAACTGAGGACACAACTAAATGATTCAATGGTCTCAGTGGTTAATTGATAATTGGCTTCTGGTGGCTACTCCAGTATTAATCCTTCTTGGTTCTTTTGTTGCTGGTCTGCGGCTGAGAAAAGTTGCCTATGACGCTTTCAGCCAGTGGCTGGCAAAGACAAGATGGGAAGGGGGTCAGTTAGTTGTCGAGGCGACACAGCGCTCTTTCTTACACTGGTTCCTTTTATTAGGTATTTATATAGCTATTCAAGTCTCGGTATTGCCGTCGGGAAGCAAAATTATAGCTGGTAAGGTAATAGGCAGCCTCCTAGTCTTGTCATTAGTATGGGTAACTATTAGCTTAAGCGAAAAATTGCTCAAGCTTTGTTTGACTAAAATAAAAGCTCCTCAGCCCCCGACCACATTAGCAGTAAATATTGCCCGAGTTACCATCATCATTGTGGGTGTATTGATACTGCTTGATATCTGGGGTGTACCCACTACTCCCATCATTCTCGTCTTAGCTGCCGCCCTCTTCATAGCTGGTTTAGCCTTAAGAGATGCCATCCCTAATTTCATTTCCGGAGTTCAAATAGCCTGGGGTGAGCAAATTAAGGTGGGTGATTTTATAAAAGTAGAGCCGGGTGAAGCAGGTTATGTAACTGATATCACCTGGAGAAATACTCAAATTAAGACCCTGGAAGGTAATTTTGTTCTTATCCCCAACAACACTTTGGCTCGGACCACGGTCGTTAATTATGGGCGCCCGGTGAAAAAGGCTACCTACCCCTTCCGCTTCTACACCCGTCTTCATCTAAAGGAGCTAACCGGGCTTAAGGCAAGAAATTTGCGCGAGATGGTCAATATACTGAGAGAAGTCCCTGACTCGGTGGTTTATTACCATACTCACCATTTTTTAGAGGAGCATCACTATCTTACCCCAGAACCGGCTAATGATTTTGCCCTGTGGGTAAGCGATGCCTTAGGTAACGAAATTTTAGGAGAAAGATTAGCTGCTATAGATACCTTTGATTTCCCCACCATTGGAACTTTGAAAATGCGGCTTGTAGATGTTATTGAAGACTACTTGGCAAGAAGCCGTGACTGGCAGACAGCTCCAGAAGGACGGGAATTTCACTTTATCCGGTCAATAAGTGTCATACTACCCACCCCCTATGTTGCGTATGACCTGAGAGAGTTTGTGGAGGTAATAAAGAAAATTACCACTGGTTCTATTTATTTCCACATTTTTGAAGCCAGGCTGAGAGTACCAAAAGGCACCAATGACTTCTCTATCTGGGTTGAAGATTGCCTGGAGAAAAAAGAATTAGGTGATAAAATAGCTCACCTTGACCCTTATATTTACACTTTAGAGAGTCTTAGAGCCGCCATAATCAAGCTCATTGAAAAGAATATTTAAGCAGAAAAGAATCGTGGAAGAAGAAACTTACCAGCAGTCTAAAAGCAAGATCCAGGATTATGAGCCCATTGTTGGCAGAAGCTATATTGAAGAGTTAAGGATGCTTGGTGACCGGCTCTCCGGGAAGGTCATTCAGGCTATAAACTCCACCTATTTCGGCGGAGGAGTAGCTGAAATACTATCTCATTTAGTGCCTTTATTGAACCAACTGGGTGTTGACGCCCGATGGAATGTTATCCAAGGTAGTAATGAGTTCTTTGAAGTTACTAAGAAGTTCCACAACGCTCTTCATGGCAAAGATGAGAAGGTATCACCCCAGGACCTTTCTCTGTTCTTGGAGACAAGCCAGCGTAATCTCAATGAACTAAAGTTTTACGGAGACATATTTTTTGTTCACGACCCCCAACCGGTAGCCTTGGTAACCAAAAAGAAAGAGATTGGCAGAAAATGGGTATGGAGATGTCACATTGATATTTCAAACCCCAACCAGAAAGTATGGAACTCCCTTCAAAGTTTTGTCCTTGACTATGATGCTGTAGTCTTCTCATCCCCCAATTTTGCCCAAGAGCTTCCTATCCGCCAGTTCTTAATCCCACCAGCAATAGACCCTCTGAGTGATAAAAACAAAGAGTTACCCCAAGAAATAATTGATTCAGTTTTAAGTAAATACGGTTTGAACCGGGATAAACCTATGATTGTCCAGATTTCCCGCTTTGATTACCTCAAAGACCCCCTCGGGACAATAGATGCTTTTGAGAAGGTGAAGAAGAACATAGATTGCCAGTTAGTCTTAGCCGGAGGCACTGCCAGTGATGACCCGGAATCGGAAACGGTACTTAACGAGGTAAAGGAACGAGCGGCAGGGAATCCAGATATCCATATTCTTTTAATACCCCCAGGGAGCGACATTGAAATTAATGCTCTCCAGAGAGCAGCAACAGTAATTATGCAGAAGTCCCTAAAGGAAGGCTTTGCCCTCACTGTAAGTGAAGCTCTATGGAAGAGGAAGCCTGTAGTAGCGTCTGCAGTAGGTGGGATACCATTGCAGACAAAACATAGATTCACCGGACTTTTATGTTACAGCATTGATGGGGCAGTTTACGCTCTCAGACAACTTTTAACGAACGCCGAATATGCTAAATGGCTTGGTGAGAATGGTCGGCAGCATGTCAAGCAAAACTTCTTAATCACCCGTCAGCTCAGAGATTATTTGCTTCTTTTTCTATCCCTTGATTACCACGGTGACGTAATTTATCTCTAAATTTTCGGTTTAGTTATATTCGACCAAAAAGGGAACAGGAATGCACTGGGCTAATTTTCTACATATTTATCAGCCACCAACACAAACGGAAGAGATTGTGCGTAAAGTGTCCGAGGAGTGCTATAGAAAACTCGTATCAATACTGGAAAACAACCCAAAAGGCAAGATTACCTTGAACATAAGTGCTGTCCTGACCGAACACCTTGCCCGTTATGGGTATGAGGATGTTATAGGCGGGTTGGGTAAATTGGCGGAAAAGGGACAAATTGAGTTTACCGGTAGTGCCATGTATCACCCCATTTTGCCCCTTGTCCCTGAGGCTGAGGTTATACGGCAGATAGAATTAAACACGAAAGTAAATAGGTACTATTTTGGTGAAATTTATAACCCCCGGGGATTTTTCCCCCCTGAAATGGGTTATAGTTTTGACATAGCCAAGGTAGCTGATGAGCTTGGTTTTTCCTGGATTGTAATAGACGAGATTGCTTTTCAAGGCAAGATTGGAGTAATAAGGGACGATATTATCTACCAAATTGACGGGTTAGACAATTTTAGTGTTTTTTTCAAAGAGCGTCCCTTCAGCGCCGGACTCACCTATGGTAAGTATCCCAACGCTAACCTTTTCCTTAAAGCTCTGGAAAATAAATTGGATAGGTACTGTTATTTACTAACTGGCACTGACGGAGAAATTTACGGACATCATCGGTCGGGGCAAGAAAAACTTCTTGAGGGAGTCTTTACTATCGGAAAACCCCAGACTTGCACTGTCTCAGAACTACTACAGCTTTTCCATTGTTTAGAAAAAGTATCCCCATTGCCGTCTTCATGGAGCACCTGGGAGGATGAAATGGCTCGGGGCATACCTTACCCCCAATGGTCATATCCCGGCCACGAGATTCACCGGCTCCAGTGGCGTCTGACCAACTTAGCCGTAGAACTTATCCGGCAGGTGCCGCAAAATTCTGAAGACTATGCCGAAGCCAGGCATCTTCTCGATGAGGGACTTCATAGCTGTCAGTACTGGTGGGCAAGTTGCCGTCCCTGGTGGGATACTGGGATGATTGAAGCCGGTGCTCAAAGGCTTTATGATGCCATTCAGAAGGTTCGAAAGAACCTGTCCCCCAAAGGATTAGAAGCGGCAAAGTCCCTTTTTGACTCCATAGTAGAAACAGCCAAGCGGTGGCAGGGGACAGGCAAAGCTGAAGCACTAAAACGGCAATATCTTGAGGAGCACAAAGAAGTGGCTTCCGAGCTGACTTTTGGATAGCATTAAGGAATCTGAGTGAAGGAAGTATATGTCATTTTAGCTTTCCATGCCCATGAGCCTATTTGGGAACTTACTCAAAGGCTAATGAAAAATGTGGCTGATATAGATTTGAAACAGGCTCTATATGATGAGAACTGGCTTATTAAACGGAGTGCTGAAGGGCGTGATATTTACTTGGAACTGGTAAATTTTGCTCGGGGCATGAAGATTCCCGTGGCACTGGAGATTACCAATGAGCTACTAATTCAGATAGCTAATCTCATGCCCGAAACTTTGGCTGAAATTAAGAAAGCTTACCAAGAGAGATTTTTCTATCCTGTTTATGGATATGCCCATCATACTCATATTTCATTACTGACTGAGACCGAAATTGAAGATGAGATACGCCTCAATAAAGAATTCATCCATGATGTATTGAGCATCCCCAAACCAAAACACCCCGGACTTTTCTCTACAGAAGGCTCCCTGGACTCCCGCAAGCTTGGTGCCATTAAGAGTAGTGACATTAGTTGGGTTATTTTTCCTAACTTTGACAAGAAAAAGGCTTATTATGAAGTTAATGGAAATTTGAATGAAAACTATGAACCGTTTCTAATTTCCCATGACCTTATTGCTCTACCCCGCCATTTTCCAGTTTCTCAATACATATGGCACCCCATCACTAGGTGGAAGACAGAAGGTGTAAAGAACCAGGGTTATATCCTTGGGCGCTATTGGGTATTACCTGAGGAATACCAGCAGCGGCAATTCGTTAAATTCCCTATTAGCAAGGAGATAGCTATAGCTGAATATCAGGCAGTCCTCCATCGGGCTTTGAAGGAGTCTCCTGATAAAGGGCTTGTCCTTTATATTCAGGACTTAGAGTTGATGGACTTTGGTGATGTCGCCCTTGATATTATGCAAGGTGCCTGGACGAGTACTCTAAAGAAGGAAAACAACATCAAAGTAAATTTCGTCACTCCAGACCAGTATCTGGAAGGAGAGGTATTACCTAATCTTGACAGGTTAAAGCAGGTTCGCTTCCATCAGGTTTCTTGGGCTCCTGAAATTCGGTTAGTGCTACGCTATGATGGACACTACCCGCCATTAGAAGCCGGCGAGTTCAGAGGCGTAGACACAACGAAACAAATTTTCCGAAGGTCGCCTTTCATTTTTTGGGAACCGGGACGCTATATCGTCCAGTTGGTTAATTCCCTTCTTGCCACGTTCGGTTTTTCCCAGGAGATACCCCTGACAGCTCAACAGTTGAATGAAGCTGAGTATGACTTTGGCAAATTTCCTGCTCCTGCCCAGCTTGTTCTTCATTCGCGTATTATCAAGCGTGCCTGCAATTGGGGATGGTTTCCCAATGAAGGCTTGCAGAAGAGACCTTTTCTTCACGGTTATTGTCTGGCTGACCTTCTTCTTAACCGGATAGAAGAAAAAGCCACCTTGGACTTCGCCCGGAAGAATTTCTCATCCATAGATAGTTCCTGTTTTCGGGGGCTGGAACGCATACTTGAAATTATCATTGATACCCGGTGCAGCTATCTAACAGAAGCCCTGGTTAAGTTATCCTTAAAGACGGGATGGGAATATACCGAGGCTTTCCAGGAGTTGGACTCAGCCTACCGCTGGAGGCACGAAGCAACCAAATTCATCCTCAGGGCACAACACCACAACGAGCGGTTACAGTTCGCCACTGGTGGCAAGTTTATTACAGAATTGAAGCGATTACTTAGCAGTTTCCGCAATTATTGTCGAGCTGTTTTCATCTCCATTGACCATATACAACGCACCTGGGTTAAAGCTGGAGATGTAGATACCATCCTCACTACTATGTACGAGTATCTGTATAGGCTTTATCCACCGAAATTTCCAGCAATACTGGAAAGCACTCTAACTGAAGAAGAATTACAGAAGTTAAAGAAGCCGGAATTAGGGTAAAAGTCCAGAAATTTAAAAGGCTAAGCATAAAACAGAATGAGACAAATATATTTTGGTATAGTTATCCATAACCATCAGCCGGTAGGTAATTTCCCCTGGGTTTTTGAGGAAGCTTACAGGCAAGCTTATTTGCCCATGCTTGAGGTTGTTGAGAGATACCCAGCTCTTAAGTTTTCTTTCCATTACAGTGGTTGTCTCATAGACTGGTTGCAGCAAAAACATCCCGAGTTTCTTCACCGATTAGCTAACCTTGTCCAAAGGGGACAAGTAGAGCTCATAAGTGGTGGCTATTATGAGCCTATCCTACCAGCTATCCCTGATGCCGATAAACTGGGGCAAATCTCTAAAATGAGCTCTCTTATTCACAACTGGTTTGGTTGTAATCCAACGGGGCTATGGTTGACCGAGCGAGTTTGGGAGCCTTCCTTAACCAAGATATTGGCTCAAGCTGGAATAGACTGGACATTGGTTGATGATACTCATTTCGAGGGGGTGGGGCTGGAAGATAAAGATTTCTTCGGTTATTACATTACCGAGGACGAGGGCTATCCAGTAAAAATATTCCTCATCAGCAAGTATCTCCGCTATTCTATCCCCTGGCATCGGGTGGACGAGGTTATAAATTTCTTCAAAGAGCAAGCCTCTGAGCGGGAAACAAAAATTGCTGTATTAGGCGACGACGGTGAAAAATTTGGGAGTTGGCCCGGCACTTATAGTCATTGCTGGAAGGAAGGCTGGGTAGACAACTTTTTTTCAACCTTGGAGGATAATCGGGACTGGCTCCATACCATTAAATTGGGCGATTTTGTCCGGAAAATTCGGCCTATAGGCAGGATTTACCTGCCGTGTGCTGCTTATGATGAGATGTTGGAATGGGCTTTGCCAGCCCAAAAATCCTGGGAGCTGACTAATCTTAAGCATCAATTAGAGGCTGAAGGTCGCAGGGATATAACTCAGTTTATGCGTGGTGGTTTCTGGCGCCATTTTTTAGTCAAATACCCTGAGGCAAACCGGATGCATAAAAAGATGCTTTCAGTCCACAAGAAGGTATACAAGGCTCGTCAAGAGAGCCCGGATAATTGTGGCTTGCAAGAGCTGTGGCAAGCCCAATGTAATGAACCTTACTGGCATGGTGTTTTTGGTGGAGTTTATCTGGCTGACCTCAGGGCAACTACCTATAAACATCTTATCCGAGCCGAGAACAAAGCCGACATAGCACTATGCCGGACCGGGATTAGGTGGGAACAGGTCGACTTTGACGGTGATGGTTATGAAGAGGTGCTTATTAACAGCGATGCTTTTTCCCTTTATCTCAGTCCTAAAGAGGGCGGGTCTATTTTTGAATGGGACTTGCGCCGTCATGATTATAATTTATTAGCTACTTTAGCCCGACGACCGGAAGCTTACCACAAAGTGCTGACCGAGAGAATTTCGGCTGGAAAGGATGCTTCCTTGTCTAAAACTATCAGCAGCATCCATGACCAGATAAAGGTGAAAGACGCCGGGTTATCGCCTTTGCTGGTATATGACAGCTATCCTCGCTCCAGTCTTCTTGACCATTTCTTAAGCCCCGATGTTGGTCTGATGGATTTTGCCAATAATTCTTATACCGAGCTGGGGGACTTCGTCAGCCAGCCGTATAGAGTTTCTTTGGAGGGGCGAGGGAAAAGGCTAACAGTTAGTTCAAGCCGGAGTGGCAGTCTACAAGTTGGCGGGGAAAGGTTACCTTTGGAAATCACCAAGAAAATTCAATTAGAGTCCGGGAAAGAAAGGCTTTCCATAAGCTATAAAATCAAAAACTCCAGCCACTGCCCGGTCCAGACTATCTTTGGTTGTGAATGGAACATAAATCTTTTGGGGGGTGGACATAGCGAGGTAGCTTACTACAAAATATCGGGGGTTACTCTGGATGACTCACACCTTGATTCCTGGGGTGAATTATCAGCTATAGACCATCTAATTCTGGGTAATCAAGGGTTGGATATAGAAATAGAAGTGGATATTGCTCCAGAGGTTAAGCTGTGGCGCTTTCCTGTGGAAACTATTTCTAACTCCGAAGCTGGAATTGAAAGACTCTACCAGGCAAGCTGCCTTGTCTTTCTTTTGCCTCTCAAGCTACCACCGGGAGAAAACACTTCTCTTAAGCTTGATTGGGTAGTTAGTTGACAGCTAAAGTGTTTACTAATGTAGTGCGAGACTTTAGCCTCGCCACAGAAAAGCGACCCTGAAGGGTCGCCCTACATTGCAAATAAATCGTTGATAAACACTCTCATTGGGTAATTAATTGACAGCTAAAACAGCACCGACTAAAATCGCAGAGCGGATTATTACCCATGACCAGTGACGAAATTCGAGAAAGTTTTTTACGCTTTTTTGAGGATAAAGGACATAAAAGGATCCCCACCTCCTCTTTAGTTCCCCATGGCGACCCTACTTTGCTTTTGACCACTGCTGGTATGGTTCAGATAAAGCCCTATTTTTTAGGACTAACAACGCCTCCCGCCCCTCGCTTGACCTCCTGTCAGAAGTGTTTCCGGACTACGGATATTGATTCTATTGGCGACTCTAAACACCTTACCTTTTTTGAAATGCTGGGCAACTTCAGTGTTGGGGATTACTTTAAAAAGGAAGCTATCACCTGGGCATGGGAATTTGTTACCCAATACTTAAAACTCTTACCCCAAAGGTTATGGGCAACGGTTTATCTTGATGATGACGAAGCCTCTGATTACTGGCGTCAGGTAGGGGTTCCCGAAAGTAAGATACTGAGGTTTGGTGAAGAAGACAATTTCTGGGGACCAGCGGGGGATTCAGGACCTTGTGGACCGTGCAGCGAAATGCATTATGATTTTGGCGAAGAGATTGGCTGCGGCAGACCAGATTGCCAGCCTAATTGTAACTGCGCTCGCTTCTCCGAAATCTGGAATTTAGTCTTTATCCAGTATAACCAGGACCGCGACGGACAACGAACTTTTCTACCCAAACCAAACATTGACACTGGTATGGGGCTGGAACGGACTGCTGCTGTCGTGCAAGGCAAGTCTTCCGTGTATGATACTGACCTCTTCCTGTCCCTGATCAGCCTTATTGCCGACAAGACAAAGAGGAAATATGGTGTTGATGAGACTACCGACCGGGCGATTCGGATTATTGGTGAGCACAGCCGGGGCATTGCTTTTCTTATTGCTGATGGCATCTTGCCCTCCAATGAAGGACGAGGCTATGTCTTTCGCCGGGTATTGCGTCGTGCTTCCCTTTTTGGTAGAAGGTTGGGGTTAGACAAACCTTTCCTTACTGAAATCACTAACCTTGTTATTAACCAGATGGGACATATCTACCCCGAACTAATGGACAACCGTCGCTTTATTGGTGAAGTTATTACAACTGAAGAAGCCAAATTCGCCGATACTTTAGACACGGGGCTTAACTTATTAGACAAATTTATTGACCAGGCTCTGAGTCAGGGAAAACACTACCTTCCCGGAGAGAACGTCTTTACCCTTTACGATACCTACGGTTTCCCCCATGAACTGACCTTAGAGATTGCCAGGGAGCGAGGCTTATCTGTTGATATAGAAGGCTTTGAAGTTGAAATGGAGCGCCAACGACAAAGAGCCCGGGCAGCTCAGAAATTTGTTGTTACTCTTACTGAAACAATTAGTTTGACAGAGAAAGTCACTGTACAAAAAACCCAAACCTTTGTCGGCTATGAAACAACCAGCACTCAGGCGGTTATTACCGGTCTAAGGGCAGATAATCAAGAAGCAACTTCTGCTTCTGAGGGGCTGGAAGTTGAAATATTGCTGGATAAGACACCTTTCTATGCTGAGATGGGAGGGCAAGTTGGTGATACCGGGGAAATAATCAGCTCCCGAGGTGAAGTGGTAGTAACCAATACCATCGGCAACTACGTTCATATTGGCAAGGTAGTAACAGGACAAATTTCAGTTGGTGATAAAGTTCTGGCTCAGGTAGATGTAGACCGTCGGCAGGACATTGCCCGCAATCACACAGCTACTCATCTTCTTCAGGCTGCCTTGCGCCAGGTTCTGGGCAGTCATATCTATCAGAAAGGATCTTTAGTAGCTCCTGACAGATTCAGATTTGACTATTCTCAGCTGGCACCGGTTACTAAAGACCAGCTCCTATCAATTCAGCAGTTTGTAAACGAAAAAATCCGCCACAACCTCCCTGTTAAAAGCAAGTTTACTACTTACACCCAGGCTATTGCCGAAGGTGCCATCGCTCTATTTACCGAAAAATATGGGGAGACAGTCCAGGTAATAGAAATCGGGCAGCCCTCTATAAGTTCTGAACTTTGTGGTGGGACTCATGTTATGGCAACAGGGGAGATTGGTCTTTTTCTTATCATCAGTGAGGGCAGTATTGGCACCGGCTTACGCCGTATTGAAGCCGTTACCGGGCTGGGTGCAGAGTCTTTCCTGCAGAATCAACTATCTACTTTAGAGGTTGTTGCCCGTGAGCTGGACAGCCCCCTTGATGAAGTTGAGACCAAAGTGAAGACAGTTAAAGCTGAATTAGCCGCTGAACGCAAGCGGTCTTTGCAACTGGAGAAGGAATTGTCCTCAAGGATTGTTGATTTGTTGATTGAGCAATCCGAAAAATACAATGGGATAACTGTGGTTGCTACCAGAGTCCCGCCCCTCACCATACCCACTTTAAGAGAAATGGGCGATGCCCTCCGGGAACGGCTGAAAAGTGCCATTATAGTTCTAGGGACAGTATATAACAACCGTCCCTATTTCATAGCTATGGTGACCCAGGACCTTGTTGCTCGGGGTTACCATGCCGGTGAGCTAATAAAACAGGTAGCCCAGATTACCGGTGGCAGTGGTGGTGGCAAAGCCCATTTAGCCCAAGCTGGAGGCAAAGACAAAGACAAGCTCGACGAAGCCCTTAAGCTGGTCAAAGAGCTAATAAAAAGACTCGCCTGAACAGTGCGATGAAAGGTGCACATATGCGCCGGTGCATTACAGGCAGGCTTTGCCAGGAGGATATGATTAGGCTGTCTTTCCCCAGGTGCTAAGTCTCAGATGGAGGTAATGCGAGCACAAATGGTTAATTCTAAAGAGCTTCCCTCTGTCTCTGTAGTCATACCGGCTTACAATGAGGAAGAATATCTACCCCTTTGTTTACAATCGATAAGAAGGCAGGACTACCCTGGAGAGTATGAGGTCATTGCGGCTGATAATGCCAGCGAGGACAAAACGGCAAGGGTAGCTCTAAGCTGGGGGGCTAAGCTTGTCTACGAAAATAAGAGAAGTCCTGCCTGTGCTCGGCAAAAGGGTGCCGAAGCAGCCACAGGGGAGATTATTGCCTTTATCGATGCCGATACCCAGGCGCCAACTTGTTGGCTTTCAGCTATTGTGTCGCGCTTTGTCCGGGAGCCAGAGACTGTGGTGGTAAGCGGACCTTATGCTTACTTCGACGCTGGCAGAATTGCTAAGATTACCTCTTATATAGGTAATTTCATCAACATCATTCTGGACCAGCTTTTTCGCAAAGTCTTCAATTTTCTAATAAGGTGGCTTTATGCTGCTGTAACTACCACCTTAGGTGCTTTCCTCACTTTCCATGGTGTGAACCCCCGCTCGTAGCTCTATGATAAGGTGTGGTCTAATGGTAAACGCGACCACCATCAAATAGCGTTAACCTTTGATGATGGACCGAACGAACCATATACTTCCCAGGTTCTCAATATATTAGGACAATATGGAGTAAAAGCCACCTTCTTTCTGATTGGACAAAATGTTCGTCACTATCCTGAAGTCTGTCTACGCATAATGGCTGAAGGACATCTATTGGGAAATCATTCCTACTATCACCGCAAGTCACTATGCCTGAGGTTAGGCAAGACAATTGCTCAGGAGCTTGAGTTGACCCGCCAGACAATTTACGAGTATACCGGGTTTGAGGTAAAGCTCTTTCGCCCTCCTTATGGCTTTCGTACACCTTGGCTAATGCGGACTGCTCAAAACTTAGGCTACTCAGTGATTACCTGGGACAACATGACCCGTGACTGGAAGGCGGATAGACCTGCTGAGCAGATTGTGCAAGCTGTTCTTATTCTCAGAACAAAGAGAGGAACGAAGGCATTAAGCCACCAAAAATTCAATAAAATGCTTCAAACTGTGGCAACTAAGTAGGCTTCAACGGAAGTGGCAAATATGGCATTCTAAGTGCGCATTCGCTAAGAAAGTTCTTCGTAACACAACTGACTAATCACGGTGTTGAGGACAGGGTTGTTGACTTCTTCATCGGAAATGAGATCCCCGAAATCGATAGAGTGTACTGGTTTAGGGAAGTGGAAGAACTAAGGAGAATCTATACGGCTCGCGAACAGTGCCTTAACCCAAGTACTCAGAAACCGGAGTTTGATATAGAAAAGCTGGAGGGGCTAAAGTCTAAAATCAAAGAGCTTGTCTCGCTTAGCAAACTGAGATACGAGTGCCAAATAATTGGTGAGAACAGATGGTTAATGAAACACTCTTAAGGTTTAATAAATTTATATCCAGGGTCCTGGGGTGGGGGGGGATAAGTGGCAATCACCCTGGGGGAATTAGTTGATAGACCCCCGACAAATAACGTGGTAGGTGACGCTTTGTTGACAAAAATCGCTTGATTGACAGGGTTTTATAATGTAGGATAAGAGCACAAACGGTGGTGAAAAAGTGGAGATCATAAAATTCTTTGTGGAGTTACGGTATAAAGGTTTACATAGGTTATTCACAGTCTATGATCAACTTTATGCTACACTTACAGGAGAGGAAGTGGAGAGGGCACCAGTAATCATACCTGGATTTGGGCTGGGTGTAAAGGAAAAGAAAATGCGGCTGATAGTGGACCCAGAAAGAAGTGTTGTAGATATGGAATATGTGCCAAATCCGGGCTATTGTATTGATATTGTGATGCAAGTTTTCCGTAGGATAAACGAGCTTATCCCTCTGCCACCTTTAATTCGGTTGGGAGCAAGAAGCTTTTGGATAAAGCCTGCAAACATTAGTTTTGAAGAGCTTGTTTTGAGGTATAAGGATCGCTTGTTTAAAGAGAACGCTTTGGTCCAAAGCTCGGTTGATGTTGGGCTTTCCCTTAGGTCAGAACATGAAGGGTGTGGAGTAAACATTTCATTCCGCCCTGCGGAACTGGTTTCGCTTCAAAGCCTCCTATTTTCGCCGCCATCTGAACTACCTCAAGTTTCAACCTTTTTAGATATTGATTATTACCTAAGAACAGAAGGACTTGATTATTCTGAGAAAGACATTCGAGATTTCGTAAAACGAGCCTATGACTTTGCTATAGGAACCAGCCAAAAGGTGGAAGCTATTATAGTGGAGGTGCTCAGATGATGTTTGTCACTTCACCGGCACTTACTGAGATGGTAGAAAATCGCATGGGAGTATATATACCTCTATATGGGCGGTTTGAAGATAACCAAGGTAGGGTTCAATTTGAGATTGCCACAATAGAGTTACCTTTAGCAGCCGATAGCTGGCTAGTTAGATGGGCCGGTCACCCGGAGGTAAGTTTTGAAGATTTAAGGGCTGGTCATCTACCTAAACCAAGCGCTGATGAGCTCGCTGCTCGCCGAGAAGCAATTAAATCAGCACATGAAATTCGTGCAAAGCTTGATATTAGACCTCTTACGACACAGGTTTTAATCCGGCAGCTTCGTGATGGATCAGAAGAGTAAGAACGGCCCTTTTGTAGTGGATTCGAATGTCATAACTAAACTCTATTTGCGTGACGAACCCTGGACGGACAAGGCTGATACACTTTTTCAACGGTTTGCAGAGGGGGAAGTGGCTATTGTAGCTCCACGCCTGGCACTTTATGAGGTCCCTGCAGCTATCAGAAGAGCTGTCATAAAAGGCCGGATAAACGAGCTTAATGCCTTGGAAGCCATTCGGCGCTTCCAGCAGTTGCCACTACCCCTAATAGAGGAAAGGCCGGCCGTTTTAGAAGAAGCCTTTCGCTTAGCAAATAGATATTTGTGCACTTTCTATGATGCCGTTTATCTTCAATTGGCAGAGCACCTTGGCTGGAGCTTTATAACAGCAGATGAAAAAAGTTTAATTAGGCCACTTGGCAGAAGACTCTCTTACCTTGTGGCGCTCAATAGCCTAAGCTAAGAGTTGACTCGCGAGTCTTGCCCGTCCCCCTTCTTCCTTAGTGTCGCGATTGTTGTAATCCTTAAGGTTCAATAAATAAGTTTTTAAATCTTATAGCTGCGGCCTTCTCCAACCCCGAGTAATGGAATTTGCCTTTAAGGCAAGCCTTCTGCTGATTACTCTCTCATCCGCTAATTCCACTTCTGTTTCATATTTGACCGATTTCGGGAGGATTGTGCCCTGGAGGTTCTTGTAAGCCATTTAGAGTAGCGTCTATTAAAGCTAATGTCGCTACCTTTTAAAAGTATGCTATAATTTGATTCCAGATAGCTATAGAGGAGGGATTTGGTGCGCATTTTGGGATTAGACCTAGGGGAGAAGCGGGTAGGAGTAGCCATTAGTGACCCTGAGCAAACACTGGCTTTTCCCCTAACAGTTATCTTCCGAAAAGGCGAAGAGGAGGTGATGGAGACAGTCAAAGAATTGGTCCACCAGTATCAAGTAGAGCGAATAATAGTCGGCTTACCTCGCACCTTAAGAGGAGAGATTGGTAGAGAAGTGGAGAAAGTCCAGGCTTTTTTGAAACGGTTTTCTCAAGAGGTTGATATCCCAGTAGAGACCTGGGATGAAAGGTTGTCCAGTAGTGCTGCGGAGCGTTTGCTTGTAGAGGCTGGCGTCAAAAGTAAAAGGCGAAAAGCCCACCGGGATGCAATGGCGGCGGCTTTTATCTTGCAGGGTTATCTTGACCATCAACGCCGAACAACATAATGGTCCTGAACCCGGGTAGGAAAGTGCGTTAACATAATGTTCACATCAATCAATAGGAGGTGCACTGTGAACAAGATAGGTGTAGCTGGTTTAGTTGTCTTGCTTGTTTTATTAATGACCTCTGCCTTGGGTTGTGCCGCCGGGGGAAGTAAAGTTGCCGTAATTTCTTTAGTTGGTCCTATTCAGTCTGGGGAAACTGGTTTTTTATTTGGTCCGGCGGTTACTCCGGAGAAAGTCCGTGAGCAATTAAGGCGAGCTGACAAGGATGTAGGGGTTAAAGCCGTTGTTCTTCGGGTAGAAAGCCCAGGTGGTAGTGTCGCTGCGTGTCAGGAAATTGTCGCCGAGATAGAACGAATAAAAAAGCCGGTTGTGGTCAGTATGGGAGGTGTGGCGACTTCAGGGGGTTATTTTATCTCAGCAAAGGCTGACAAAATTGTGGCTCTGCCGGGCACTTTGACCGGGAGCATAGGTGTTATTGCCCAAATACCGAATGTAAAAGGTCTCTTCGATAAGCTCGGTATAAAAGTAGAAACTTTCACCGGTGGTAAACATAAGGATATGTATTTTGGGTTAAGGGAACTTACTCCGGAAGAAAAAGAAATAATGCAGGAAATGACCGACCAGTATTATGACCAGTTTATTCAAGTGGTAGCTGAAGGTAGAAATTTAGAGGAAAGGAAAGTAAGGGAATTAGCTACAGGGGAACTTTATACTGGTGCTCAAGCTAAGGAATTGGGGCTTATTGATGAGCTGGGAGGACTCCAGACAGCTATAGACACCGCAGCTAAATTAGCTGGTATTGAAAAACCCAAAATAAAATATTATAAACCCGAACCTATTTCTTTATGGAGTTTCCTTTTTGGAATGGACTTTAAGGAATTACGTAGCTTTATTCAGCTAAGGTTACTGGGAGCGGAGGGTGCTGTCCTCCTCGAAATCCTGAGCCGTCCCTATCCAGAACCGAGATACCAATAAACTGCCACCAAAAAATTGCCTGGTGATAAATAAATATTAGAATAATTTTGACAATATCATGAGTCGGGCAACAACTATATTAGCCGTTAAACGAGGTAATCAGGTGGCTATTGCCGGTGATGGGCAAATAACTGTTGGCGATACTGTCCTCAAGCATACTGCTAATAAGTTACGGAAGATATACCACGATTCAGTGATTACCGGTTTTGCTGGAGCCATAGCTGATGCCCTGACTTTGTTTGAGCGGTTTGAGAGCCAACTGGATAAGCACGAGGGTCAATTAAAACGAGCTGCGGTAGAACTGGCTAAAGAGTGGCGTACTGACCGGATATTGCGTCGTCTTGAAGCCTGGTTGGTGGTAGCTAACAAAGATGAGCTTTTAGTTATCTCGGGGGAAGGGGATGTAGTGGAACCGGACGATAATATAGTCGGTATAGGCTCCGGCGGTGGCTACGCTCAGGCAGCGGCTAAAGCCCTGTTAAAATATTCAAACCTACCAGCGGCGGAAATAGCTCGTGTCAGCATGGAAATTGCTGCCCGCCAGTGTATCTATACTAACAGTAACATCTCTGTGGTTAGCCTTGGGGATGAACCCGACAGAACACTTCCGAGTAGTTAAGTCTTGCCTTGGCACAAAGGCTCGTGTCGGGGAAATTATTACTGCTCGTGGCAAAGTAACTACCCCGGTCTTTCTGCCCGTAGCCAGCCAGGGGACGGTTAAAACCTTAACCCCAGAAGAACTCAAGGATATCGGGATAACCATAATCATGAGCAACACTTACCATCTTTACCTCAGACCGGGTATAGACATTATTGAAAGGTCAGGCGGGTTACATGGGTATATGGCTTGGAACAAGCCCATATTAACCGATAGTGGCGGCTACCAGATTTTTAGCCTGGCGTCGCTGCGACGAGTCAGCGATGAGGGGGTGGTTTTTCGGTCTCATATTGACGGGAGCGAGCATCTCTTGACCCCGGAGCTGATAATCCAGTTTCAAGAAAGACTCGGCAGCGATATTATTATGCCTCTTGATGAATGTTGTCCTTATACCGATGACAAAAGCCTGGTATGTCAGGCTATGGAAAGGACCCACTCGTGGGCGAAAAGATGTCTCAATCATCATCACGGAAGACAATTCCTCTACGGTATCATCCAGGGCGGAGTCTTCCCTGAATTACGATGCCAATCAGTTGAGGTTATTACTTCTCTTGGTTTTTCTGGCTATGCCATAGGTGGTTTAAGCGTTGGGGAAGTTAAGGAAATAACCTGGGCAATAGTAGCTGAGACAGTAACTCTTTTGCCTGAAGATAAACCTCGTTACTTCATGGGTTTAGGTGCACCTGAAGACATTCTTACGGGGGTGGCTTTAGGTATAGACCTCTTTGACAGTGCCTTACCTACTCGTGTTGCCCGCAATGGAGCTCTTTTTACCAGTACCGGGAGACATAGCATAAGGAATGCTGCTTACAAAAGCAGAGAAGAGGCTATCGAGCCTGGCTGTGATTGTTACACCTGCCGCACTTTCTCTGCGGCTTATCTCCACCACTTATTCAGAACCGAAGAACTCCTGGCTTACCGGTTAGCCACCATTCACAATTTGCGCTTCATCAGCCGATTAGTCCGGAAAATAAGAGACAGTATCCACCAGGGCACTTTCAGCAGCTTTCAAAAAGAATTTCTCACCAGCTACCAGACTACTGATGAGGAAGTCCGACTGAGCCAAAAACAGAAATGGCTAAGGAGAGTGAAAGTTCTCCCTGAGTTATAGCTCAAACTTACAGCTTTAGTAGAGACTTTTCAAAATCCTTCAACTTTGGCGACTTTTTACCCTTCCCCGGCTCAATAGTATGTCTCTCTTAAACGGACTGCTTGGGCTTCAGCGCCTCCCGGATATTTTTCATTGAGTTCTCCGTCAGATTTTAGTGTGCGCCAGTAGGGAGTAACATCTTTCTCTCCCTCTCTGGCAGCCTCGTCAGCAGCCTGAGCCGTAATCAAGGCGAAAATTCCGGTAGTTATGGGACAGCCGATGGTAGCACCGTGCTTTTTAGCCAGTATGATGCGGATTTCGTTTATGGTGATAAGTTTGCCTTCAGGGACAGTCTTCATAATTTCGTCCACTTCTTTTGGTGCTGGAATAACAACAGTCCCTGTCCCCCATCTTTTACTCATCTTATCGGTGATTTTTTCAACTTTTGGTAAGCCTTTGTCATCTGCCAGTTTCTCCCGCCAGCTTTTGCGCGTTTTCTTCAAGGCTGGTGGCTTGTTGATAAACATTCTCTTATCAGTAGGTTTGGTTTCACCTAAAAGAAGATAAAAATCTTTGTGTAATAGCCCTGGCTTCGGTGATAATGGTGTCAATAACTTCTTTGACCGTAGGCAGGTCATAGATTAAGCCGACTACCTGACCGCAACTGGCTATGCCAGCATCCAGCTCGCCGTTAAGAAATACCCTTTTGTAATTTTCTCCAGAGATGACCGTTAATAGCTCTTCCAGAGTAGCCCCGCGGGCTTCCATTTCCAGTACCTTTTCGGCAGCCTTATTCCTCAGGGCTCGAGCTGTATTCCGTATAGAGCGCTCCACAAGAACGGTGTCGGTTTCTTTAGCTTGTAGCAACCATTCCTTAAATTTGGGATGTGCCGGGCATTCCAAAGTTGCCATAAAACGAGTCCCCATAATAACACCTTCAGCCCCTAAGGCTAAAGCAGCCACAAAGCCCCGGGCATCACCAATGCCTCCAGCGGCGATAACGGGCACTTTTACAGCGTTAACTGTCAGCTTTGACTCCCTCTTCAATAACAACATCAATGAATTCATCATTTGGCAAAGGTCTGATACTGGGGAAAAGGCTTATGTTCACCCCAAAGGGCTTGTCAGTAAGGCTTTTCGTTTTTCTTATCTCTTCTCTCAGTTCTTTACCATCAACAAAGTTTGCCGAGGTGATTATTCCTAACCCGCTGGCATTAGATACGGCAGCAGCTAATTCGGCTCGAGCTATCCATAGCATTCCTCCCTGGATGATAGGGTACTTTATGCCCAGCATCTCGGTAATTCTGGTTTTCAACATACTTTACTTCCTTCTGTTGATTGTTTTCCACGAGATTACTGTCCAATTAGTATTGTGTCAAGCCTACATTAGTGAACAGTCTTGCAGAGGGTGAAATTGAATTAAGACCTGTCATAAGCTATAATCGCACAGTTAAACCAGTTCAGGTTAAATTGGGCTAATTCACATCAAGGGGTATCTTGCTTAAGACTCATAGTTGCGGTGAATTAAGAAAAGACCATATTGGTCAGGAGGTAACTTTAGCCGGTTGGGTACACCGTCGTCGTGACCACGGGGGATTGGTGTTTATTGACTTACGGAACAAAGAAGGAATCGTCCAGGTGGTCTTCAATCCTGAAACCTCGCCCGTTGCTCATGAAATTGCTGACGGGTTTCGTAACGAGTATGTAATTCAGGTTACTGGTGACGTCAGTCGACGCCCCCCGGGGACGGAAAACCCTAAATTGCCTACCGGGGAAATTGAGATAGTGGCTAAAGAAGCTGAAATTCTGAACACAGCCAAGACCCCACCTTTTTATATCAATGAAGATGTGGATGTGGAAGATAATATCCGTCTTAAGTATCGGTATCTTTATTTGAGACGGGAGCGGCTGAAAAACAACCTTTTGCTTCGCCACAAAGTAATAAAGTTCATCCGCAATTTTCTGGACAGTAAAGGTTTTGTGGAAATTGAAACACCGATTTTAATTAAAAGTACCCCTGAGGGAGCTCGAGATTATCTGGTACCCAGCCGGATCCACCCGGGTAAATTCTACGCTTTGCCCCAATCTCCCCAGCAGCTTAAACAGCTATTGATGGTTGCCGGGTTTGAGAAGTACTACCAGATAGCCCGCTGCTTTCGGGACGAAGACCTAAGGGCCGACCGGCAACCAGAATTTACTCAACTGGATCTGGAAATGAGTTTTGTTGATGAAGAGGATATATTAAACCTTCTTGAAGAACTCTTTACTTCCTTAGTAGAAACAGTTACACCAGAAAAACGGGTCTTGAAACCTTTTCCCCGGCTTTCCTATATTGAGACAATGGAACGCTATGGAACAGATAAGCCAGATATTCGCTTTGGTTTAGAAATAAAAGATATATCCAGCATTATGACTAACTCAGATTTTGCTGTTTTCCGGACAACCCTTCAGGAAGGGGGAAAAATTAAAGGAATATGTGTCCCGGCTTGCGCCAGTTATCCCCGGCATCAACTTGAGGAGTTGACCCAATTAGCCAAGAGTTTTGGAGCTAAAGGCTTGGTTGCCATGCCCGTAGCTACCGAGGTTAGTAATCCGGGACAGGCAACGATAGATAAAACTAAAACAGTGGTTGCCAAATACTTAACGGCAGCAGAAGTTCAGGGGATAGTCACCAAATTTGAAGCCAAGCCCGACGACTTACTCCTGATTGTCGCCGACCAGCCTAAAATCGTTAATAAAGTTCTTGATGAGTTGCGCCGGGAAATGGGGAAACACCTCAATCTCGTAGACCCTAATTTGCTGGCTTTTGTTTTTATTGTCGACTATCCCCTTTTGGAGTGGAACAAAGAATTAGGACACTGGGGACCTATGCACCATCCGTTTACTGCCCCGCGTGAGGAGGATATTCCCCTATTGGATGCAGCACCGGAAAAAGTAAGGGCACGACATTACGATATTGTCTGTAACGGCTGTGAACTTTCCAGTGGTAGTATTAGAGTTCATAATCGGGAGCTTCAGGAAAAGATATTTCATCTCCTTGGCTATAATAAGAGGGAGATCGAAGAGCGTTTTGGGCACCTTTTAGACGCTTTTGAGTACGGGGTACCACCTCACGGGGGTATTGCTCCGGGTATGGACCGCCTGGTAATGCTATTGGCGGGGGAAGATAGTATCCGGGAGGTAATTGCCTTTCCTAAGAATCAAAGCGCCACGGACCTTATGGTTAATGCCCCGTCATCTGTGTCTAAGGAACAATTAGACGAACTCTATCTTCAGCTAAAGCCAGAATTAGAAAGTTAAGTATATGCCTGAAGTTAGCGAGGTTGCCGAAAATATTTACCTTATAGATGTCGAGGCTGCTTTTTTACCTAAACTGACCTCAGTCTATCTCATTAACGAAGAGACCAAAGCTCTAATAGATGCCGGGTCTCCAGCCAGAGCCGCCACTATTCTCGAGGGCATACGACAGATAGGAGTTAATCCTGGAGACATTTCCTATATTATTACTACTCATATTCACTTAGACCATGCTGGTGGTGCTGGGATATTGGTTGAAGAAATGCCTCAAGTAAAAGTATTAGTCCATCCCAGAAGTAACCGGCATTTAATAGACCCAAGCAAGTTAGTGAATAGTACAGCAGAAATACAGGGTGAAGCAGTTATGAAACGGTATGGCTCAGTAATACCCCTGGCTCCAGAAAAAGTCCAGCCGGCTGAAGACAATCAGGTGATACCACTTGAGGGAAAAACAAAAATTGAGGATTATCCATACTCCCGGACATGCCCCTCATCATTTATGTGTTTATGGGGAGAGAAATAAAGGACTTTTCACCGGGGAGGTTGCCGGACTGTATTTCCCGGAGTTAGAAATGGTATTGCCCAATACTCCCCCACCAGGTTTTAATTTAGAATTAAATATCCAATCCTTGGAAAAGGTAGGGCGCCTATCTTCTGAGATTCTCTACTTTTCTCATTTTGGTACCACCCGAAAAGCTACCTATTACTTGAAATCCGCCGGCGATAAGCTAAAAGAGTGGGCTGAAACTATTTATAAAACTATGGAAGTTTACCCGGATGAAGTTTTGGAACGACTTCAAAGCTTTATCCACGCTGAAGCTGAGCCAGTTATAAGAAAAGACTCAACTTTCTATGAGCGTATTCTTCGAAATTTGATGCTTATGTCGGTCAAGGGATATACAGAATATTTTAGGACAAAGAGGAGGTTTCCGATTCGTGAGACCGTTTAGCAATCTCTTGAGATTGCCACGCCTTCTACACCCAGCCGAATCGCAGATTCGGCTGGGAACCCGGGGTCCCCACAAAATCTATAATTTTGTGGGGTATTCCTTCGGCTCACAATGACGGGTTATGTTGCTAAACGCTCTCTTTATAAGGGTTTCTATAGAAATTCACCGAAATGGTATAATACTTATAGACCATGAAAGTGCTAACCGAAAAAATAGAAAATAGCCAGGCGGTGCTTCAACTTGAAATGGAGGCTTCTGATTTAGACAGCTCTATGGAGGAAGCTTACCATTGCTTAGCCAATCGGGTATCCATCCCCGGATTTCGGAAAGGGAAAATACCCCGAGCCCTTTTAGAACAGTATGTGGGTAAAGAAACCTTTTTAACAGAGGCTTTAGGACATTTTATTCCTAAGGCTTTGAGCCAAACTCTCGAATCCCGAGGACTTAAAGCTATTGAGAAACCCAAGGTAAGAATAATCCAAATTGAACCGGTAACTGTGGAAGCTGTAGCCCCCCTTCGCCACTGCTATTGAACAGATTCGTCACCAGCAAGGAACCTGGGTGCCTGTTGAGCGCCCGGTTCAGTATGGTGACTTAATAACCATAGACATCGAAGGTAGTGATGGGGGGAAGTTATTTCTAAAACGCAAGGATAGTCTATTTGAGGTAGTCAAAGACTCACCCTTACCCGTCCCGGGATTTGCTGAAAAACTAATCGGCGTGAGAAAGGGAGGGGAGAACACTTTCTCTTTAGCTTATTCTGACACTTATGAAACCAAAGCCCTTGCCGGGAAAGAATTCTCCTTTAAAGTGAGCATTACTGAAATTAAAGAAAGGGAATTGCCTGAGCTTAATGACAAATTTGCTCAGCGTATTGGCTTTGATAACATAATCTCATTGAGAGAATATGTAAAAAACCAGTTGCAAGCTAAAAAAGAAGAAATCAGCCGTTATCAATTTGAACAGAAGGTAATTGATGCCACCGTTCAGGTCTGCGAAGTAGACTACCCATCTGTCCTGGTTGAAAGAGAGATTGAGCAACTCCTGAGCGAGGAGGCAGGTCATTTTAAGGAAGGTGTGAAGGGATTGGAGGCTTACCTGAAGAGTATTAACAAAAGTCTTGAAGAACACCGGAAGGAATTAGAGCCTGTGGCTAAAAAGCGCCTTGTTCAAACTTTAGTCTTGAACAAAATCGCCGAGACGGAGAATATTGAAATTAGTGCCTCGGAAGTAGATAATGAAATAGATAGACTGACCAAGAGTGGTGATAATCCAAAGGGAGGGATAAGAAAAATTCTTAACTCTCCCAGAGGTCGTCAGTCTATCGGGCAGTTCTTGCTTACCCGGAAAACTATAGAGCGATTAGTCCAGATAGCCAGAGGAGCAGCTTAACAGAAGAGTCTGGTGAAAGGGGGTTAAAAAATGAACAGGCAATGGCAAAACATAATTCCTATGGTTATTGAAAGCACTACTAGGGGGGAACGAGCCTTTGATATTTATTCCCTGTTATTGAAAGAACGGATTGTTTTTTTGGGTACGCCCATAAATGACCAAATAGCTAATCTTATCATCGCTCAACTCCTATATTTAGAGCGAGAAGACCCGGAGAAAGATATAAACCTGTATATCCATTGTCCCGGCGGCATTATTAGTGCTGGGCTGGCTATTTACGATACGATACAGCTAATTCGCCCTGATGTTTCCACTATTTGTGTTGGGCTGGCTGCCAGTATGGGGACTCTTCTCCTTTGTGCCGGGACTAAGGGTAAGCGGTATGCCTTGCCTAACGCTACTATTCATCTTCATCAAGCAGTGGGAGGTGCTCAGGGGCAAGCCGCCGACATAGAAATTGCTGCCAGAGAAATTTTACGCATGCAGGAAAAGATACGAAACATCTTAGCCAGGCACACCGGTCAGCCAGTCGACAAGATCGCTCGTGATACTGACCGTGATTTTTACCTCAGTGCTGAGCAAGCCATAGAATACGGACTTATAGACGAAATCCTTAGTGGACCGGCTAAAAAGTAAGAGCTCAAGTAACCTCTTTCCAGATTAAACAAGTTGCTAAAAGGTGCAGCACTTAGCTGCTTGAGGGATTTGCTAACCGAATGTTACATTCAAGCTGGCTCAAGGTTTTCTAATACAACCTTGGGTTTCAGCCGTTCCAAACTCAAGTGTTCAGAAGCATCCAGAACCTCAATGCCCACTATCTCTTCTTTGGGACCGAGGTCAATAGCCACATCCTCGGTCAGCCGAATGGTAGTGACTTCCGTCGGTCCTGGTTTGAAGGAGATATAAAGGGCATCAACTTCTGGGTCATAACTTATCTTCATTATTCTACTCCTCCAAAGTAAAACGCATATACTGTAACTACTATTATTTTATCAGATTCCTCAGTTACAATAGGCATAACCTGTTTCACTTGGTAGTAGCGCCCTTTCCATTCCTTGTGAAAGGGAAAGTTTTTGCGAAAGGCTAATCGTTTGCCTTTAGCCGGGACTGGTTCTCCGGTGCGGATAGCGGCTTCAACCTCTTCAGTATTGGCACCACGGTCAGGCATTTGCTCCAGAGCATGTTTAGAAAAGATTATGGGCTTCACACGCCTTCGCTTTAACCATCCACTTTTTCAACTTCTGACACCTCTTCGCCGTAAAACTTGACAGTTAAATCTGTGACAAAGAGCAAATATTTTAGAGAATCACTGCTGATGCCTTGCCTTACAGGAATGGAAGCGAGGTAAAGTGTTGTCTTGGTGGCCTCATCAAAATCTTTGCTGCCGAGCCCTTCATACCGACGCCTTATCATTTGGGAGATTTTTCCAGCGTTGGCGTGAATAAGAGCATTGCGTAGCCTTCTAAGATCATCAATTTTTGCTTTCTCTTGCTCGCTAATAATTTCCAAGCTGTGGGCTAAAATAGTCATTTGTTCCAGACTAAAGCGCTCTACCTCTTCGTTAGACATTTTGGTTTTGACATTAATTGGTCGGCGAGACATAGCTCGACAACGGCAGCGCAAAGCAGAATTACTCCAATAAAGTGCCCATTTATAAACATTTGGTCTGCTTTACTGCTGTACGTGAACATTAATTCGGGCATGGGCTTGTCATAAAGAGTAGGTTGAAGTTGTTTCCACCTCTCAACCTTTTCTTCTAAAGTTTTCTGGTATTCGGCTATTTGGTATTTGCGAAATTCTTCTTCAGTCATGGCTTTAAATCCATCCAATCTATTGGGAAAGAATAGTCTTTACAAGTTTATCTATCTCGTTCCGTTCTGGTCTCAGGTATTCTCTTACTTTATTGCGCAGAAAACCGATGGATTTGCCCTGGAGCGACAACTTAGCTACTTTTTTATGACACTCTTGCGAGAGCTCCGCCAGCCTGAGGTGTCTTTTATCCTGAGCATCAAACTTAGGGATAGACACTGCTTCAAAAGGACGCCGCTGTATATCTCTTTCACCCCAGGCTCCCTTAGTCTGGTAGGGCTTTATGGCTTTATCAACATAATCGGAATTGAGCACAGCACAGAGATAGTGAGCTTCTTTTAGCTCCTTCGTCTGATAGAAGAAAGTCTTTGCTTCAACAAAGAAGCCATGGGTAGGGAAGGTTTCAGTTTTTAACCTGCCAGCAGTTGTATCGATAATACAGGAAGCAATATGAGTTCCAGCGCTACCATAAAGTACATTGTGGTATCCGGCGGGGCACTGAGACATTAGCAATCGCCTATAATCAAGTCTTGAGTAGGGACTCATGGGGCTACCTTTCTTTTTCCGTGCTTCCCAGATCTTTTCCACCTGACTGAGCCAACTGTGAAGCCCAGAGTAGCCAGCACGCAAAGCAGTCTGGCTATCCAGCATCCGCATGCCCATTTGGGAAATCTCAACCGGTAAGACTACCAGGTCAAGCTTAGTATAGCCAAAGGGTAGGAGATGCTTACCAAGAAGGGTAGCATATAGAAAACCTGTCTCTACCTCGCCTGGTATTTGAATACCTTTCCACGGCCCTTTAGCATCTCTTTCCACATCAGGGTGGGTCTCTAAATAAGGCTTGGTGCGGTCAATTACTCCTAAACCCTTTCTGGCTACTGGCTGGACAAACCAGAAGCAGCGGGGAACAATAGTAGCCCCTTCCTTGAAATGCTTAAAATAAGGGCTCTCTTTGCCAGCGGGTGGAAGCAGAGTTTCAGGGCTGATGCGAAAGCGTTGAATGGTTAAATCTTTCTGGGCTTCTTGCCAGCTAAGGTTTTTCTTGGGTAAAGTGCCCTTTAGGTCCAGCCTCTGGATGGGGTGGTCTTCTTTTTGACCCTTGCGAGCAATAAGGACACAGGCAGGGACATTGAACACCCCCTTGGTCGGGGTTTCTGGAACAACGACCTTTTCCAAGTCTATCAGTTTACGCAGTTTAGGCTCCCAGAAGGTAACAGTTTTGCCGGTAATAACGTCTCTGAAACTGGCATGATGCTTAGCGCCGGTGATAACACTCCGGGGCATGACAAAGGCAATAGTCTCTCCATTTTGGGCATACATAAAGAGGCTGAAGGCGAAAAAGAGGGTTGAAGTGTCCATGTGGGTGAAGAGTTTGACATCTTTGGAGGTGAGTAGATGGTAGTCTATTGTCAGCTTTTTCACCCGACTCTGGTAATCTGGGTCACGAATATACCTGTAAGCGAGCCAAGGGGGATTTCCAGCTACTAAACTGAAGCTCTTGTGGCAGAAGAAGACAGGCCGGTAATAATTCTTTAATATGAATGCCCAGATAGTGTCCCTGCCCTCCTGGACTAATTTCCTCATCAGTCGCAGATTTTGCGACCATAACCAGAGCTGCTTGTCGTAGCCCTGCCTTTTGAGATAGGCTTGGAAACCAGCTATTGCTTCTCCGGTAGGCTTGCCAGCATAAAATCTCATCTCGTCAATGACTTTATCCAAAGTGTTGGGATTCTGCGTCATATCAGTAGGGATGCCAAATTTTTCTCCGCCAGTCACTATAACCGAGAAAGACTCCTCTCCAAAAGAGAGCTTTTCCCTCATTACCAAAGAGTCAGCCATATATATGGGGATGATAAGACTCTCTTTATAGTCTGTCAGCCCTGGCATTAAGGCTAAAAGGTAGTTTATCTTGGCAATGGTTACAGCTAATGGGTGGACATCAACGCCGACAATGTCTTCCCTTGCCTTTTCTACCAAATCAGTGCCACTTAGTCCTTGTTCACGGAGAAGATGGATAGCAATAAATAAGAATGTTCCTGAACCACAGGCAGGGTCAAGAAGGCTTTTACCTTTACTCCAGCGAGCTTGCCTTAAGGTCAGTTCAGCTAACCAATCTGGGGTATAGAACTCACCGAGGTCGTGGCGAGTTTCAGGGTCGACAAGCTGCTGATAAAGTTCTTTAAGTAAATCCTCATTTATTTTGGATAAATCGTAGACAGAGAGATGCTGAGCCAGCCCTTTAAGAAGACTGTAGGTATCAGTTAGTAAAGGAGGAGACATGACCCAAGTAAAAAAATCGCTTTCAGCCAAATTCTGAAAGCCCCTTCGGCGGAAGGCTTCGCCGTCTAATATAGAAAGGAGCTCATCTGTTTCCTTTGGTCTTTCTTTAAAAAGAGCAAGGTAGGCTATGAGCTTGACCAGAATAGAGAGATATGTATGGCGAAGGAAGAGTTCATCGCTGGCAACACTACTGCCATAGACTTTGGAAAGAAGCTTGTCCCATTCCTCAAATTTAACTTTTACTGAAGGGTTATCTTTAGACTGGCTAAACATATGCCACAACTTTTGAGAGGATGAAAGGAAGACAGGACTTTTAGCTCCAAACTTATTCACCATATCCTGTGAGGAAGGAATAAGCTCCCTAGTCGAGAAGAGAAAACGGTCAAACCAAGAGAAAGCTTCTTCGGGAGATATGGGAGCTTTCAGAGAGACGCTGTCTATCATCTCCAGGTTATTTTCTTTCAGGATGTAGACTTCAAAAAGCAAGCCGTCGGTGAGAACACCGAAGTAGGTTCCGTCTTTCAAAGACTTGAGATAGTCTGTCAGCTCCGCCTTGCCTTTGTCTCTCTCGGCGTCTATGTCCCGTTTAAATTCGAAGACAATATCCTGAAAGAGAGCATCTATAAGTCCTCTGACTTTAGCTGCCTTGACACCTTTCTCCAGCTCGAACTCCTCGTAATTAACACCGAAGGTTTGGCTTAGGAAGCCGATAAAGATGCTTCTAAGCTGGTCATGGTGAGACTTTCTCAGTTTGGCTTCTTCAATACAGTTGAGGTATTGCTGAAATTGAGGTTTAAATTTAGCGAAGTTCATTGGCTTTTAAGGCTAATATACCGATATATTTAACCTGTGTCAATCTATAGGGAAACGTCATAGGCAAGAAACGCCATACGAATATCTATAAAGGTTGGAATGCATCTCTCACATACCCCGAAGGGGAGGCTTGTGAAGTGAATATCCGGTCAGATGGTGTAAAGTTACCTGAACAGGGATGATGGTAGCATTAGGTAGCTACAATTTTTGTTTCTGCCATTGAAAATACTTTTCCGAAAGCTGTTTGAGATGGGGTAAACCGGGGCGAGCCCCGGGCTGGCTAATAGTGAAGCGAGCTACTAAATCTCCTATCACCCCACATTCTCTTAGCTCTTTTCCCCTTAAGAAACCAAAAAGAAAACCAGCAGCAAAGGCATCACCAGCACCGGTGGTTTCCAAAGGCGACTTTAGACTTTCAGCTTTACACTCAATCTGGTATTCCTGCCTACCATCAAAAATGTAACTGGTGATAGTCTTATCCGGTCCTAAAGGTAATCCTTTGCCGAAGGTGACGACAACAATCTGGCAACCTCGCTTAAGGCACTCTTCCACCCCTGCCTTATGACCTTTGCCCGTCAGTATCTCTATCTCCTGACGGTTCAGAAACAAAATATGGGTTCTCTCCAATAATGGGGTTAAAGCATCCAAGCCTTTACTGGCATAAAGCATTCCCGGGGCTAAGCTAACTTTCACGGAGGTGGACTTTTCTCTTACTGTATTGACCTGGAGTTTAAACTGCTCCTCACCTACGAACGAGGAAAGGTGGATTAATTTTGACTGGTTCAGGTAGTCTAAGTTTACTTGATTTTGTTTAAGCTGGTCATTAGCGCCCGGGGAGACATAAAGTGCTCTCCTGCCCACTTGGTCACTAAGACAGAGGACAGAGCCAGTTTTAGTTCCAGCTTCAACATAAACAGAACTCGTATCCACCTTAACTGCTTCAAAATCTTGAAGCAACATTTTGCCAAGCTCATCGTCTCCGACAATACCAGTAAACCCTGTCTTTACCCCGAGCTTAGCTAAGGCATAAATACTATTAGCGGCTGAACCTCCTGGCGAGACAGTAAGATTCTCTATTATGTCTTCGCCCTCAGTAACAACTTGCCTAACCTGATACAGGTAATCAACGTTCATAGCCCCAAACCCGATTACTTCAATTACCGACATTATTACCTCAACCTAATTTAGCTGCTTCTTGCCTTACCAGACGGCGTATCTTTTTGTGAACCTGAAGTATTAGGCTGAAGTCAGTGACTCCTGAGAGCCAGTGGTAATTGCCTCTATCACCCGGGCTTCCCTTTTGTTCCCTTTCCTTAACCCGGGTCTCGACTGCGGAACGTTTGTCTTTTTGCCAGACTTCCAGAACTTCCCAGAGGTCACTAAGGTGAGTAGAAGCTAAACCTATCGTGGCATAAGGAAGGGCATATTCGTTAGCATTAAAAGCTATAGCCAGACCACCAGCCCGGTCGACCGCCTGAAGCATCTTGAAGTCAGTAATACTATCACCTACAGCAACCCAATCCGATAGCTCTTTCCCTTCGGCTTGGGCAAAGCAGTTTAAGGCTTCTACTTTCCGTTGTCCGCCTACCGGTCTTACCTGCTTTATTAGCTTGCCTAAATTAGTTTGGGGAAGCTCTTTCCAGAAGAAATGGTCGAGGATTTCCTTAATTTGGCTATCGTCAGTGATAGGGGTTAAAACTGAAATAGCTGTCTTTAGCTGTTGTAATAAAGAAAGCTCTTGAGAAGAGAGTTCCTGGACAAACTGGTCTAAAGGAAAAGAAGTGCACCGAACATGGTGACGGGTTATACCCAAGCGGGTAGTGATGCCGAAAGCATACTGCTCATAGCTGGTGCTAATACAAAAAATCTGCCACTTTTCTGAGGACAGTTTTGCCATAAGTTCAGCGACTCCCGGGGTCAAATTAGCTGTTTCTGCCAGAGAAACAATGTCCTTTTCTTTTATCCCATGGCTAACGAGAAAGGGCACGATAAGAGCTAAGGTATCTCCGGGTTCATAGTCCGTTTTTCCTTCTAAGGTTAATAAGTCGTCGTAGCGGCTAATAACTTCAAAGACTTTATCGCCCCCCGGAAAAAGCTTCATCAATTCGTAAGCATTGTCCTGGGGTGCCAGAGGACCTTCAAGGTCAAAGCAAATCAACGCCAACCTTGCCTCCTTAGTGTCTCGTCAATCTCCTGAGTAAGGTCATATCCTGGTATCGATTTGCCCTGGTCATCGATAACTCTCCCAGCTTCTATTCTAATCTTGCCCTGACTGAAAGCCTTTAATGTTGCCACGATGAGGGGAAACTCCCTGACTAAGCCATGCTGGCGAATAAGCTGAAACAGAGTATTTTTCTCACCTGGCTCCGCTTTTACCTGGCTAATGGGGTATTTTTTTAGCTCTCGCCAATATTTATCAAAGGGCTCGCCCCTGATTGGGTAAGTGCAATAGGTTACCAATGGACCCCTGTCCAGTTCCGGAGTTACCAGATGCATCATCACTCCTGATTTTTGAGCCCTCGTCTCTATTAATGTCCAGACTACTTCTTGCCAGGTGCCGGTTGGACCCCCAGGCATTGCCGGATGGAGATTAATCATATTATACCTGTGGCACATTTCGTCTCCGACAATGAGCATATAGCCAGCTAATACACAGAGGTCGGGGGTAAAAGGACTTAAACGCTTCATTATCTCTCTATCATACTCAAGGCGCCAATTGGCAGTCTCTTTACCTCTTAAGGTTTTGAACTTCTGATAAGAAAAGGTAACTAAAGGAATGTTATAACTGTGAACCAAGCTGAAGAAGAGGTCACTTTCTTTAGCTTCACCCTGTTCCCGATTACTGAAGACGAAGATAATCTTCCCTTCAATCTCATCTTGGTAGATTTTGTTCTGGACTACTTGAAGAAGTTGCCTGGCAGCTTTGTCTCTGCCAGTAGAAAACCAACCAATGTTCAGCAAATTCACTTGTCCCTAAAATAGTGCTTTTTTAATCCTTGCCCAAGTGCTGGCAAAATGGACTATTAGGCTTGACCGGCGTCCAATTATCTTACCTTGACTTAAAGACTTGAGAAAATCTTCTTTGCTGTGAAATTCTGACATTTCCACATAAGCATTACCAATTTCTGAGGCAGTATGGGCATCACTTCCGGCACTGACAACCAAACCATATTGTTGCGCAAACTGCCAAGCTCGAGCCGAGCCCCCCGGAAAGAGACTGCGGGCATTAAAAACCTCAACAATGTCAATATAGGGTAAAAGGTCGTCTAACAGCTGGTTTCTAAGGGCTGATAAACGCAATTGGTCAAAGGGATGAGGCAGAGCTACCAGCCCACCTTGGGCTTTAATCTGAGCTATAACCTCCTCGGCTGGTAGGGGGCTGGGAATCTCCTGGCTAAGAAAAAATCCTATAATCTCGCCAAAGGGGGTTAAAACTTCTTCAGCAACGATAACTTTAAAGGGGGCAATTTCTTTTAGCTTTAGAGCACCGGCGATAGTTCCATGGTCGGCTACAGCAATACAGTTAATTCCTGCTTCAAGACAACGGTTAACTATTTGTTCCAAGGAAAGATTACAATCCATGGAGTACAGGGTATGAATGTGGAGGTCAGCTTTCAGCAAGGTTTTACCCTACTCTTTCTAAATATTCCCCAGTACGGGTATCAACTTTAATAATATCGCCGATGTTAATAAACAAAGGTACTCTCAGAGCAAGCCCTGTCTCCAGGGTAGCCGGTTTGCTTCCGGCGGTAGCGGTGTCACCTTTAAAACCAGGTCCGGTGTCTATCACTTTAAGTTCAACAGCCACGGGTAGCACCACCCCTACAGGCTCACCCTTATGGGTTAAGACTTCAACGGTCACCTCTTCTTTCAAATACTTCACTGCCTCCCCGAGCTGGCTTTCCCCAAGAGGCACCTGTTCAAAAGTCTCACTGTCCATAAAATAATATAAACTGCCGTCATTATAAAGGTACTGCATGGGGCGATACTCAAGAAAAGCCCGGCTAAATTTTTCACTGGCTTGAAAGACTCGTTCCACAGTATGCCCAGCCCGGATGTCCCGTAGTCTTAATCGTACTTGTGCTGACCCCCGGCCCATTTTAATATGTTGATAGTCAACAACCTGATATAGCTGACCATCCAGTTCAATAGTGAGTCCCCTCTTCAATTCTCCAGCATCAAGCATAGATACCTCCTAAAACTATATCTCTAAAGCCTTTTACTGCTTTGGTGATTTCTTTCGGCTTACTTTTTTCCAGTAATACCATATCCTCAATCCTGACACCGCCCCAGCCGGGAATGTAGATTCCCGGTTCAATAGTAAAAACCATACCGTCCTGTAACAAATCTAAAGAATCGGCTGCTAATCGTGGTGGTTCATGAGCAGCCAGACCGATACCATGCCCAAGACCATGACCAAAAGCCTCCCCATAACCGGATTCTTCAATAACTGCCCGGGCTAAACCGTCTGCAGTCTTACCATCCATATTAGCTTCAATCATAGCTAAAGCCGTAAATTGAGCGCCTAAGACGACCTGGTAAATGGTAGTAAAAGTTTCATCGGGCTTACCCAAACATAAAGTACGGCTTAAATCGCTACAGTAGCCATTAGCTTTAGCACCGATATCAATCAATATTGGCTCTTTAGCAAGAATACTCCGTTGCGATGGCTTGGCATGGGGCAGAGCCGAATTAGGACCTGAAGCTACGATAAGTTCGAAAGGCAGGCTGTCGCTACCATTTTCCCTGAGAAATTTCTCCAACTCCCAGGCTAACTCCTTTTCTATTATACCGGGGCGAATTATGGTTTGAGTATAGTTGAAAGCAGCCTCAGTCAGCTTAGCAGCCTTGAGAATAAACTCCAGCTCCTCCGGTTCTTTTATAGTTCGCAGAGATTCTACCAAACCAGAAGTAGCCACAAATTGAGATTTAGATTGATTTTTCTTTATTGCTTGGACCAATTGCTGATAGACAGCAAAGGGGAGATAGTCAGCCTCAAAACCTATCCGCTTTACATTCAGGTCAGAAATTATCCCGGGGAGCCAGACTGGGACATCGCCTTTAATCTGAACAATTTCGAAGCCTGTAGTTTCTCCTTTTGTCTGTTCCTGATAACGGAAGTCTACAGCTAAGAGAGCCTTATTATGAGTAATCAGCAACCAGCCTGTGGAACCAGTAAAACCAGAAAGATAACGAATATTTTCCAACCGGGCGACCAGAACGGCATCTAATTCTTTCTCTTCCAGTCTGGAACGTAACTGCTGTAATCGTTTCATTGAGTGCTCTCTTCTTCCGTCTGGCACAATTCAATTCTTCTTTTGTATCCACACTCCAGACATTTTAGCCAGCCTTTTCGATAATAAACGAGGAGCTTGCCACATTGAAGACAGGGCTCAGGGGAAGGTCTTAGACTGATAGCAAACTGACATTTTGGGAAAGCACTGCAGCCATAAAAAACACGCTTTTTCCGATTTATTCGTTCTACTATTTCTTCTCCACACTCGGGGCAGGAAACACCAGTTTTGATCAAGAAGGATGTTGTCCGCTTACATTTTGGATAATTGCTGCAAGCTAAAAACTTACCATAGCGTCCCTGTTTTATCACCATAGGTTGATGACAATCCGGGCAGGCCTCAGTAGTTGGCTGGTCAATAGAGACCTTAGCCATCCCAACAAAGGCTTTGCGCAGGTCTTTTTCGAAGGAAGTATAAAAATGTTGTAGCACAGGTACCCATTCTTGCTTACCTCGGGCTATATTATCCAGGTCTGACTCCATTTGAGCTGTAAAATTCAAGTCAATAATTTTAGGGAAATGTTTGGTTAAGAACTTGGTGACCACGAAGCCTAACTCATCGGCATAGAACCTGCCATATTCCTTATGGACATAACCCCTTTCCTGGATGGTAGCTAAAATAGGGGCATAAGTGCTGGGGCGTCCGATACCCTTTTGCTCCAGAGCTTTGATTAAAGTTGCTTCTGTATAGCGAGGTGGGGGTTGGGTAAAATGCTGTTTTAGAAAAACATTCAAAAGGTCTAAATGGTCTCCCTTTTCCAATTTAGGCAGTAATCCGGCTGGTATTTCATCTTCAGCTTCGTCTTTGCTTTCGCTATAAAGAATCATGAACCCTGGTAATTTCAGGGTAGAGCTGGTGGCTCGGAGCCAATACGCCTTTTCCGAGGTTAGGTACTCTGCCTCTATATTAACTGTTGTGGTGTCGAAAACAGCCGCTAACATCTGGCTGGCTATTGCCCGCTTCCAGATAAGCTCATAAAGTTGAAGTTGCTCAGGCTTTAAGTAAGGCACAAGCTGGGATGGTTCCCGATAAACTTTCGTCGGACGGATTGCCTCATGCGCTTCTTGGGTCCATTTTCCTTTCTTAGCAAAAGTACGCGGCTGGCGAGGCAAGAAATCAATGCCATACCGCTGGCTAATGAAGTCTCTCATTTCAGTCACGGCACTGGTGGCTACGTGAGTAGAATCGGTACGCATATAGGTAATGAGTCCTACTAACCCCTCATCACCAATAGACAGACCTTCATAAAGCTGCTGGGCAATAACCATGGTCTTTTCAGCACTGAAGCGCAATTTTCTCCAGGCTTCTTGCTGCAAAGTGCTGGTAATAAAAGGGGAGGCTGGCTGCCGAACTACGTCCCGGGTTTGGACTTCTATGACTGCGTAAGTAGCAGTTTTTAGCTCAGTAGCAATCTTTTCGGCTTCATACCTGCTGGGGATATCTATTTTAGTGCCATTGGTTAAACTGACAAGCAAGGCTTTAAAGCTCATTTCCGGAGTTGACAAGGCTCTGGTTAGTTCAACTTCAATAGTCCAGTACTCCACAGGGACAAATTTTTTAATCTCCTGTTCGCGGTCGACCACAATTTTTACTGCTGCTGACTGGACCCTACCGGCAGAGAGTCCTCGCTGAACCTTCCGCCACAATAGTGGACTTAGCTTATAGCCCACCAGGCGGTCAAGAAGGCGTCGGGCTTGTTGAGCATTAACCAGATACATGTCAATGCCCCTCGGGTTAAGCAGAGCTTGTTTAACTGCTTTCCTGGTCACTTCGTGAAAGACAGCCCGACGAAGGGGTATTTTGTCTTTAGTTAACTTGGCTGCCTGAACTAAGTGCCACGAAATGGCTTCACCTTCCCGGTCGGGATCAGTAGCTAAGTAAATGGCGGCAGCAGCATTAGCTGCTTCCTTGATTTCCCGAATTACCTTCTTTTTTTGGGCTAAAACAACATATTTAGGGGTGAAATCCTTTAAGTCTATACCTAAACCCTTTTTAGGTAAGTCTCGAATATGTCCTAAAGAGGCTTTGACTATATAGCCATCCCCTAAAATTTCTTTCAGTGTCTGGGCTTTAGCCGGGGACTCCACGATAACCAGTTTGGCTGTCATACTTTTTCACTTCCGCGCCAGCACGTAATTCATACCCCCAACCTGCTTTACCATCCCTTTAATTTCCATTATAGCCAAAGTGCTGCTCACGGTAGCCATTGGCAGACCACTTCGGCGGCAGACTTCGTCTATATGTATTGGTTCAGTAGTTAACTCTTTCAGCAAGCGAGACTCAGTTTCATTTACTGAGACAAGTTCTTTCATCTCTAATTGCTGAGCTACCACACTCAAGTTCAGTTCTTGAAGTATATCAGCACAACTCATTACTAATTTAGCCCCTTCCTGGATAAGGCGGTTAGTTCCTCGGCTATTCGGGGATAGTATGCTTCCAGGAACGGCAAAAACCTCCCGATTCTGCTCCAGGGCATGACTGATGGTTATCAGAGCTCCACTGCTCTCACCAGCTTCTATCACTAATACTCCCAAACTCAGACCACTCATAATTCGATTGCGCCGCGGGAAATTATCAGCCTTAGGTTTTGTCCCTAAGGGGTATTCACTGACTAAAGCTCCATGCTCTATAATTTCACGGGCTAGTTTAGCATTTTCAGCAGGGTAGACAATATCTAACCCACAGGCAAAAATAGCGATTGTCCTGCCACGAGCTTCAAGAGCTACCCGATGAGCTATAGAATCAATACCTCGGGCTAAACCGCTGATAATAGTAACCCCATTTCGGGCTAAATCGGCTACAATTTCCTCAGTTACTTGGCGACCATAAACACTGGCTCGCCGAGTACCAACTACAGTCAGGCAACATTCATCCTCTGGCAAAAGTTCACCCCGAACATAAAGCACCGGGGGGTAATCATAAATCTCCTTGAGTCTTTGAGGATAAGCTGGGACATCATACGGAAGCACTTTTACCTGGAAACGCTCTAATTTTTCCATTTCGGCATCGGGAGAGATTCGTGACCGCAAGGTCACAATCGCCTGGGCTGTTTTTAAATCAAGCCCGGCTTGTTTCAGTTCTCCCTGCGAAGCTTTCCAGGCGTATTCTAAGTTACCAAAATATTCCTTAAGCTGAGAGAATTTTACCCTTCCGATGCCAGGTATTCGGGAGAAACTTACCCAATATTTTAGTTCGCTTGTCTTCGTCATAAAAGCCGAGCCATTTTAGCACAGCTAATAAAAAAGGATAAAGACTGAGAATGAAAAAGGATTTGGCGGAGAGGGTGGGATTCGAACCCACGGTCGCCAGAGGCGACACGCGCTCTCCAGGCGCGCCTGTTAGACCACTCCAGCACCTCTCCTTTGAGTCTGGCGGAGAGGGTGGGATTCGAACCCACGCTCGCCAGAAGCGAGACCGCTTTTCGAGAGCGGCACCATCAGCCTCTCGGTCACCTCTCCTAACCAACAACTATATCAATTTGTCCCCTGTCCTTGAGGCCTTTCTCTCTTATCCTGGGTGAAGCCAAAGAGCCTACTCAAATGCTCCTTACAAAATCAACAAGCTGTTCGACAAAAGGGATATTCCGCTCCACCTCCGCAACACCAAATTTCCCCTCGTGAAAACCCCAAACATGGATGTTAAAGGCTCTCCCCCAGGCATCCTCTATTTCTTTTCTATTTAACTTGTCTGCCAGTCGGCCTGCCGCCTGAGCTAAAAGATAACTTCTCCACCTTCCCTCTTTTTCTGCTTTCTCGTACTCAGTTATTTTGTATCTTTCGGCAAGGATCTTTAGGCATTCTTCCACCACTTTATAAAGCTTTTCGCTTGCTTGGACTGCATCACCCTTAGCAATATATTCTTTGCTTTCAGCCAAGAACCTTTCAATATCCATTATCGCTATACTTCCTCGGGTATTTAAATTTTCGAGTTCCTTTCCAGGTCACCTCTCTTTATACCATACTGTGGCACAGCAGGCAATTTGTCATTAACAAATGCGTTAGGTGTTTTGGCTATTGCTCAATCCTAATCATTTGATTATAATTCCCTCGGTGTCTAAAATGCTACGGAAATCTAAATGCTCTGGCTGATAGTTAGCCTCGTAATTGGACTCCTCTGTCTCAGTTTTGTTGGTTACTTATCCTCTACTATTCTAAGGCAAGATGAAGGTAGTGAAAGAGCAAAGGAGCTTTCTCGGGCTATTCGCCAGGGGGCTATGGCTTTTCTCCGCCGCGAGTTCCTCGCCTTGGTTTGGGTGACAGTAATTATGGCGATAGCCCTTTTCTTTGCCCTGAAAAGTCCTGCCAGTGCCGTAGCCTATATTATCGGCACCATTGTCTCGTCTTTAGCTGGATACATGGGGATGAACATTGCTACCCGGGCTAATGGCAGGACCGCCCAGGCTGCAGTTGGCAGCTATGCCAGAGCACTGAAGATTTCCTTTTCGGCAGGAGCTGTAATGGGACTGTCTGTCGTTGGCTTAGGGATAATCGGACTTGTCATTACCGTTATTCTTTTCTCGAATCCCAAGGTATGGTTGGCTTACGCCTTTGGTTCTTCATTGGTAGCCCTATTCTTGAGAGTCGGCGGCGGTATTTATACCAAGAGTGCTGATGTTGGCGCTGATTTGGTAGGTAAAGTAGAAGCTGGAATCCCGGAAGATGACCCGAGAAACCCGGCGGTAATTGCTGATCAGGTTGGTGATAATGTTGGTGATATTGCTGGTATGGGGTCTGACCTCTTTGAGTCTTATGTTTCAGCTATTGTTGCGGCTATGGTCCTGGGCTTTGTAGTCTACAAAGAGTCGGGTTTTGTTTTACCTTTGCTCATTGGAGCTGCTGGTATCATTGCTTCCATAATTGGCATCCTTTCGGTGAGACCCCGTGAGGTCAAGGGAAGCTTTGAGCAGCAAACATCCCATGCCCGGGCAGTTATGAACCGAGGCTCATACATAAGCTGCCTGGCTATAGTAGTTCTGGGTTACTTCGTTATTAACCGTTTCTTACCCGGCGAGATTGGAGTTTTCGTAGCTATGATTGCGGGGTTAGGCTGTGGTTTTGTAGTTAGCTGGGTTAGTGAATATTTTACGACTTCAGAACGAAGACCAACTTTAGGCATAGCTAAAGCGGCTCAGAGTGGTACCGGCATTACTATAATTGAGGGGATTTCAGTAGGCATGTTGAGTACAGTACTGCCCATATTAGCTATCTGTGCTGCTACCCTAATTTCTTACTATTCTGCTGGCCTTTTCGGAATAGCTGTTGCTTCCGTAGGTATGCTGGTCATCTTAGGCATGACCTTAGCTTCCGATTGTTACGGTCCCATAGCTGACAATTCCGCAGGCATAGCTGAAATGGCTGGACTGGGCAAGGAAGTTAGAGAGCGCGTGGAGGCTTTAGATGCCGTAGGTAATACCACAGCAGCTATCGGTAAAGGTTTTGCTATTTCTTCAGCAGCTTTAGCTGCTTTAGCCTGGCTGGCTACCTATTTTGAAGTGGCTAAAATTAAAGTGGCTAACCTTATGGATGTAGAGGTGATTGTTGGTCTTATGGTCGGTGCTATGCTTGCCTTTCTCTTTTGCGCCTTATCTCTTAGAGCGGTAGGTAGAGGTGCCTTTGTTGTAGTTGAAGAAGTCCGAAGACAATGGCAGGAAATCCCAGGGCTAAGGGATGGCAAAACCTTGCCTGATTATGTAGCCTGTGTTGACCTGACCACTCGCGGCGCCCTTTCCCGAATGCTCCTTCCTAGTGCCCTGGTAATTGTCATCCCGCTTGCTACCGGGCTGCTCTTAGGTCCAGAGGCTGTGGCTGGTATACTGGCTGGAACTCTGTTTACCGGCTTTTTAGTGGCAATAATGATGGCTAATGCCGGTGGTGCCTGGGACAACGCCAAAAAGTATATTGAAGCCGGACACTTTGGTGGCAAAGGCAGCGAAGCTCATAAATCAGCCGTAATTGGTGATACCGTCGGCGACCCGTTTAAGGACACTGCCGGTCCCTCCCTTAACATTCTGATAAAAGTAGTTGGTAAAATGGGAGTTATTTTTGCCCCATTATTTTTGGTGGTAACTACTTAAGCGTAAGCACTTTGAATAGGCAGAAGTAATGGTTGACTGGAATTTGGTGGCTAAAATCGCCGGTGGTGGCTATGGAATTACCTTTCTTGTTTTGATAGTTATTTCTTTATTAACCTGGGGTATGTCGTTGATAGTGCTAAGACTAAAAAATGAAGGAAAGATAACTTTTGTTTGGGCTTTATGAAAGTGCTATTGGACAACTAACCTGGGGAAATCTCTTTATGCTCCTTCTTGGGGCAATCCTAATATATCTTGGTATTGCTAAGAAAATGGAACCTTTATTGTTAGTACCCATTGGTTTTGGCGTTTTTACCGTCAATCTTCTCATTGCCGGCATCATGGTGTATATCCCAGAGGGAACGCCTGCCCTTGGTGGTATTGAAGAAATAGCCCAAGGGAAAATTGGGATACTCAATCTTCTTTATTATTACGGGCTGTATTCCGAATCGATCCCTTTACTCATCTTCCTTGGTGTCGGAGCCCTGATGGATTTTGGTCCTACTATAAGCCGACTCATAAGCTTGGTCTTTGGTGCTGCCGCTCAGCTTTTGGTTTTTGTAGTTTTTTTAATTGCTTATTTCAGCGGCTGGTTCACAGTAGGTGAGGCTGCCTGTGTCGGAATTATTGGTGGCTCTGATGGTCCATCCACTGTCTATCTAACGGTGGCAAAGGCACCTCATTTACTTGGACCTATTACCTTAATAGCTTATTCTTATGTGGCATTAGTACCTATTCTTCAACCCTTACTAATTCGTTTGCTAACCGCAAAAAAGGAACGAGCCAAGCTATTCTTGCTTTTGCTTTCTCTACAGCTGGGGGCTGTTAGCAGCTAAACTAGTTAACTTGTTTTAAAGGAGAAAATAAATCCGATAATAGGTGCCGCCGGGGTCTCAGCTATACCTATGACAGTTCGGGTGGCTCAGTCAGAAGGAAGGGCAAAGGGCTAACCCAAGGAATTTTCTTTTAATGCACGCCCTTGGTCCTAACATGGCAGGTGCTATCGGCACTTCTGTAGTTGCTGGAATATTTATGGCTTTAGTTCCTTAGCCAGAATAGAAAGGAGATTAATTTGATGTTACAAGCTCTTTATATTGCTTTTGCCGGAATGCTCATTGTCTTTGCTTGTCTTGGGGCAGTCCTTTTGGTAATGATGGCTTTGGGTAAGTTTTTCCAGGCAAGAGAAGGCAAATCCAGAGAAAGTTGAGGTATTAAGCTAATGCAAGAGTTTTTTGGCTTTTTGAATATTAGCTGGCAAACGGTAGTAATGCTTACCATTGGCGGCATTTTAATCTATTTGGCCATTGCCCGTAATGTGGAACCCGTCTTACTCCTGCCTATTGGCATCGGCATAATCCTGACCAATATCCCCCTTAGCGGTCTCACGGACGAACATGGTCTCTTTGGTTTGCTTAAGAAAGCTGGCATTGAGACGGAACTCTTCCCACTCCTCATTTTTATCGGTGTTGGCGCCATGATTGACTTTGGCTCACTATTGGCAAGACCTTATACCGTGCTTCTGGGGGCAGCGGCTCAGTTTGGCATCTTCGGCACTTTTATACTGGTTTACTTATTAGGCGATGGGTGGCTCCGTCTTTTGCCATTCAGCCTCAAGCAAGCCGCTTCTATTGGTGTTATCGGTTCTGCTGATGGACCAACCTCCATATATGTCTCAAGTATATTAGCCCCAGAACTTCTCCCCCCAATTGCTGTCGCCGCTTATTCTTACATGGCTCTGGTGCCCGTTATACAGCCACCGATAATGAAGTTCCTGACGACTCAAGAAGAACGGCGCCTGAGAATGCCAATAAAGGAAGAGAAGGTATCCCAGAGGATGAAAATCCTCTTCCCTATAGTTACTATCATAGTAGTTAGCTTAATTGTCCCTAAAGCCACCCCCCTTATTGGCTGCTTGATGTTTGGTAATCTACTCCGGGAAAGTGGGGTAGTAGCCAGGCTGTCAGCTACAGCCCAGAACGAGCTAATCAATATTGTTACTATTCTCCTCGGGCTTACTGTTGGCGGGATGATGATAGCTGGTCAGTTTCTGAAGCCCCAGACTATAATTGTCTTTATTATGGGTATTGTAGCTTTTGCTTTAGATACGGCAGCGGGGGTTGTCTTCGGCAAAATAATGTGTGTTCTCTCTGGCAGAAAAATAAACCCCCTCATTGGTGCTGCCGGTATTTCAGCTTTCCCGATGTCAGCCCGGGTGGTACAAAAAGTGGGACTGGAAGCAGACCCTTATAATCACCTGTTGATGCACGCTGCTGGAGCTAATACCGCCGGGCAAATTGCCTCGGTTACTGCCGGTGGAGCTTTATTAGCCTTGCTACTTTAAGTGGTGTCATCAACAAAGCTTATCCCGGTGAAATTATTGTTACCGTAGTTGAGACTGGGGGTTATGTAGAGAATCTGGAAAGGCTGCTGAAGGCTACTATCCATGCCGGTCCAGCAAGCACCGGTGCTGCGGCTATCTATTTAGGCATTATGGACTGGGAAGGTAAACCCCATAAAGAGCTAAGGGTGCTCTGGGGTGGTTACTTTACCCCTATTCATCTGGTTGCCAGTAAGAAGAGTGGTATTACTACAGTGGAAGGCTTTACCGGCAGACCCTTTGCTATGAACCCGGGGACTACTTCGGGCTGGCATATGGAATATTTCTTTAAAGCCATCGATATTAAGCCTATTACAAATTAATGGGATTAGGAGAGCCAGTCCCGATGCTATGAAAGCCGGGGTAGTGGAGGGCTGGTACAAGGCTGGGTTTAAAGATGCAGCTATCCTTGATATAGAGGCGGCTATTGAAATCACCATTGTCCCAGTAAGACCGGAGCATATGGAAAAGGCAGACAAGCTCCAACCGGGATTGCACCACAGCATGACGATACCGGCGGGACTTTTTAAAGCCGTCAAGACCGACCAGCTTAGCCGCTTATGTTATTAGTGATTTTGTCCTTAAAGATGTCCCTGATGATGTTGTTTATAAAATCGTCAAAGCGGTGTGGGAAAACCGGGCTGCTATTGTAGAGCCTCTGGCTACTTTAAAAGAAGGCAAGTTTGACGATATGATAGGGAATGTTGTTAAGTTTGGCTTGAAGGTACCTTTGCATGCCGGGGCCGTGAAGTTCTACCGGGAGATAGGACAAACCATACCGGCTGAATTAATTCCGCCCGAAGCCAAAAAATAGGGAACGAAAACTTCAAAAGGAGGATAGATTCACGCCTAATATTAAGGCTGCTTATATAAAAGGTGTAGGTTTCGCTCTGGTTGCTTGCCTTCTTTTAGCCCTTATCTTAGCCTGTGCCCCGGCACCGACTCCACCAGCACCACCAGAAAGACCGGCAACCTCCTGTTTTCACCAACCAGTGGTAAAGCGGCAGCGGTTATTACTATTGGAGGGACTGGTTTCTTGCCAGGAGAAGAAATTGAAATAGTGATGACGGTTGGTGACATCCATCATGGCTTGGGCACTGAAAAAGTGGATAAAATTGTAGCTAATGAATATGGTGCCTTCAGCGTTGCCTCAGGCATTCCGGTCGGGACCCCACCGGGCAAATATACCACATTAAAGCCACCGGCAATAAAGGGAGTGTCGGCACCTTCACCATAGAAGTGGTGAAATAGTTTATTATTGTGGAGTTATTTATAGACAACAAATAATGGGAGTAGGGCGAGGCAATTGCCTCGCCCTACTTGGTGTTGAAATCCGAACTGATTAAACTGCCCAGTTACGTGCTCAGGCAATAAATGAGAGAGCTTACCGGGGTCTGGGAAGGAATTGCTGTAGTTCTGACTGATGCCTGGGTTGTTTTTGTAGGCTATACAGCCCTAACTATAGCGTTCCACCCTCTCCTTCAAGGTGGAATTTCTTTAGCCTTCGGATTAGCCCTGGTCTTCCTTCTTTACCCCCTTGATAAAAAGCGAGTACCTTTTGAGGCAGTATCTTTAAGAGACAAAATTCTCTACGGTCCCCGAAATTCACCTTCCTGGCTGGATATAGCTCTTTTAGTATTAGCCGTCACCCCCTGTATTTACATTATGATAGCCTGGGAGCAAGTAGCCCGGGCAGTGGGGCGCTTTGAAACTCATCAACTTATTTTAGGTGCTGTCCTGGGAGTTTTGCTATTGGAGGGAACCAGGCGGATTTGGGGGAAGCAATTCCCATTGTGGTCTTGCTCTTTCTCAGTTATGCCTTGGTCGGTCAGTTTATCCCTGGCTTCTTTGGGCACGCTGGCTATAAACCTTCGGAAATCCTTTATCAGCTTTACTTGATGACCGAAGGTATCTGGGGACTCCTTACTGATTACACCAGTCGTGTCATCGCCCTGTTTATGCTCTTTGCCCCAGTAGTATTTGCTATTGGTGTTGGTCACGCTTTTATGAAGTAGCTCAGTTCACCGGTGGTCGAGCTACTGGTGGCGCTGAACAGATTTCTGTGGTATCCAGTGCCCTTTTTGGTATGATTTCTGGTTCCTCAGCGGCTAATGTAGCCGTTGATGGTTCTCTGACTATCCCGACTATGAAGCGACTGGGTTATCGGGCTGAATTAGCTGGAGCTATAGAAGCCTCGGCTTCTTCTGGTGAGCAGATTATGCCCCCATCATGGGAGCCAGGGCTTTTATTATGGCGGAATTTCTCGGCATTCCGTATACCGATGTTATGATTGCTGCCTTTATTCCAGCCATTGTCTACTTCGCCGGTGTTTGGGCGGGAATATGTGTTGAAGCCAAGCGGTTAGGGCTAGGTAGAATTCCTCTTGAGCTTTTACCTAAAGCCAAAGAAATCTTTCTATCCCGGGAGATGATGGCTTTTGTTATCTCGCTGGGCGTCCTTATCTACTTATTACTCCTATACCTGCCCCCCCCCCCCCCCCCCAAGAGCTGTGCTGCCTGGGCACTGATAGTGGGTATGGCTCTTGTTTTTGCTCACCGGTGGTTCACTCTCCCCGAAAGCACTCTGGGAGCGGGTCAAGGTAATAGCCAAAGCTTACTACGTGGGAGTGACTACGGCTCTTGCCTGGCTGATGGTAATGATGAGCTGTGTTCAGATGGCAGTATGCATGATTTCGTTAACTGGTTTTGGTGTCAAAGTTTCTGAACTTATTATCGCTGTAGGGCACATAAATATATATCTTGCCCTCGTGTTAACTATGGTGACCGCCTTACTGTTAGGCATGGGAATGCCCACCACGGCTGCCTATGTTATCGCCGCCGCTGTAATAGTTCCAGCTTTGATGAAAATTGGGGCTGTTTCCTTTAGCCGCACACCTGTTTATCTTCTATTTTGCCACCAAGTCAGCTCTCACGCCACCGGTATGCATCGCCTGCTATACAGCTGCGGCTATTTCCGGCGGTAGTATTTTGCGCCTGGCTGGTATAGCTATGCGCCTGGGCATTGGTGCTTACATTATTCCCTATTTCTTTGTTTTCGAACCGGCTTTCTTGCTGCAAGGTGAAGCCTGGGAGATTATTGTCAAGGCTTCCCTGGCAATTCTGGCTATGTTTCCCATTGAAGCCGGGGTTATGGGGCAATGGCTCAAGCCAACGACAATATTGGAACGTTTGCTTTTCATTGTCGGCGGCATAGCTTTATTGCACCCATCATTAGCAACAGACATGGTCGGGCTGAGCTTGGTTGCCCTGGGCTTACTCAGCCAAAGATATCTGCCGCCAATACCCATCATCGGCACTAGACCAGTCAGTCCTTCCCAAAGTGAGCCTGAAAGTTCGTCTTCAAAGACCTCGTAGGAATCTAATTCTATTTCACTTCGCTAAATAACCTTTATTTTTTCGCCTCCAAAGAGTATAATTCATTTCTTGAGTGCCCCTGTAGCTCAGGGGAGAGAGCGCTGGCCTCCGGAGCCAGGTGCGAGGGTTCGAGTCCCTCCAGGGGCGCCACAAAGGTGGCAAAATAATGGCAAAAGATGAGCTTATTGAAATCCGCTGGCATGGGCGAGGAGGGCAAGGGGTGGTTACGGCAGCTAAACTCCTTGCCGAAACTGCTATGAAGGAAGGCAAATACTTTCAGGCTTTGCCCGAATATGGACCGGAAAGAATGGGGGCGCCTATTCGGGCATATACCCGGATTAGTTCCCAGCCAATTGTGCCCCATTGCCTAGTTACTGAGCCCAATATAGTCGTTGTTATTGACCCTACTCTTGCTAAGATTATTGATGTCACTGAAGGCATAGCTAAAGGCGGGATGATCCTCATTAACAGCCCCCTTTCTCCAGCCGAACTCCGCTCCATACTTAATTATGCCGGAGAAAAGGTAGGCACGGTGGACGCTACCAAAGTCGCCCTTAATACTTTAAAAAGAAACTTTCCAAATGTTCCTATGCTCGGGGCATTGCTTAAAGCTACAGGAGTAGTGAATAAAACAAATTTGATTTATATAATTAAGTACAAAATGGGGGCAACTATGTCCCGGGAGGTAGTTGAGGCTAATATCCAGGCTTTTGAGCAGGGTTATAATGAATGTCAGATAGATTGAGAGGAAAAATGCCTGAAAAAGGGTGGAAGGAATTACCCATCAGGGGTTTGATTATCGAGCCTGGCAATTCTGTTAACTATGAGACTGGCTCCTGGCGGGCTTTACGACCTATTATTAATTTAGAAAAATGCCCCCACTGCATGTTTTGCTGGCTTTTCTGTCCTGATGGTTCTATTATTGTGAAAAATTCCCAGGTAACTGGTGTTGATTTGCGATACTGCAAAGGTTGTGGCATTTGCGCTGTTGAGTGCCCCCGTCAGGTTATCACTATGGTCGAAGAGGCTGAAGTAGCAAAGGAGACCAATGTCTGGTAATCGGTTAAAAGGTGAACTTAAAGCCCTTGAAGGTGATAACGCCGTTGCTGAAGCTATGCGCCAGATTAACCCGGATGTGGTTGCCGCCTACCCTATCACTCCTCAAACCGAGATCGTTATGACCTTTAGTGAGTTTGTAGCTAATGGTTTAGTAGATACTGAGTTTTTAGCTGTAGAGAGTGAACACGCCGCTCTGAGCGCTTGTATCGGAGCCGCTCTGGCCGGCGCCAGGGCCCTAACAGCTACTTGTGGCCCGGGACTGGCACTGATGTGGGAGATGTTGTGGATTGCTTCGTCATGGCGTTTACCGATTATTATGAATGTGGTTAATCGAGCTTTTAGTTCTCCGCTAAACATTCTCTGTAGTCATGACGATGCCATGGGTTCTCGGGACGCTGGATGGATTCAACTCTATGCTGAAAGCCAGCAGGAAGCCTATGATAATACGCTCCAGGCGGTGCGTATTGCTGAACACCCCGATATCTTACTGCCAGTAATGTGCTGCCTCGATGGCTTTGTCCTCGGCCATACGTTGGAGCCTGTAGAAGTGCTACCTGATGAAGTGGTGAAAGAATGGGCGGGGACTTATAACCCGTGTTACTCGTTGCTTGATATAGACCACCCGGTTACTTACGGAGCTGCTGATTTTACTGATTATTATTTTGAACACAAACGACCCCAATGGGAAGCCATGGAAAGAGCACCAAAAGTTATCCTGGATATTGGTGAAGAATTTGGAAAGGTGACTGGTCGTTATTATCATTTAGTCGATTCCTACCGGCTTGATGATGCGGACGTAGCCGTCGTCGTTCTTGGGGCAACGTCTGGAGCTGTTCGGGTGGCTGTCGACAGGTTACGGAAGAATGGTATTAAGGCAGGGATGCTCAAATTGCGTTGTTTTCGTCCTTTCCCGGCTCAACAGGTAGTTCAAGCTCTTCAAGGGAAGAAAGCCGTGGCAATACTGGAGCGGGTTGCCTTTTTTGGCGCTGAAGCAAGCCCAGTTTTTCTGGAGGTAGCTACAGCTTTTTACCTGCGGGGAGTATCAACAAAGTTGATTAATTATACCTATGGACTGGGCGGGCGAGATACTGTCCCTGGACAAATTTGTGGCGTTTTCCAGGATTTGATTGATATCACCCAGACCGGGAAAACTGAGCCTATTTTCCGTTACCTTGGATTAAGGGATTTCTGAAGAGGATTAACCTATGGTTGTAGAAGCAAAAACAAGAATAAACCTCCGGGAAATTAGCAATAAGGAAGATAAATTAGCCCCTGGGCACCGCCTCTGCTTAGGCTGTGCCGAAGGGATCGTCGTCCGTCAGGTTCTGCACGCTATAGATTATCCAGTTGTGGTTTGTTCGCCTACAGGCTGCCTGGAAATTTGTACCGGACTATTTCCTTATACTGCCTGGCGTGTCCCCTGGGTTCATAGCGCCTTTGAAAATGCTGCCTCCACCATTGCTGGTGTTGAAGCTGCCTATCGGGCTTTAAAAAGACGGGGGAAGATTGAAGACAGGGTAATTAAGTTTGTTGTCTTTGCTGGTGATGGTGCTACCTATGATATTGGACTTCAATGGCTGAGCGGTGCCTTAGAGCGAGGACATACTTTTTTGTATATATGCCTTAACAATGAAGCTTATATGAATACCGGAATTCAGCGTAGTAGTGCCACCCTAAAATGGACTTGGACAACCACTACTCCCGTGGGCAAAGTTATTCCAGGGAAAAAGGAGTCTCGCAAAGACATGACTGCTATTATCGCTGCCCATAATATTCCTTATGTGGCACAAGCAGCACCCCATGCCTGGCGCGACTTGATGACCAAGGTGCGAAAAGCAATTGCCGTTGATGGACCTTCTTTTATCAATATCCTCTGTCCCTGTGTCCGTGGCTGGCGCTATAACTCAAAAGACACCATTGCTATATCCAAACTTGCTGCCGATACCTGTGTCTGGCCCCTCTATGAAGTAGACCATGGCATCTGGCGGTTAAATTACAAACCATCGCCCCAAAGACCCCTTACTGATTGGTTCCTGTCTCAAGGAAGGTTTAGTCATCTAGTAGCACCGGACAATGCCAACCTAGTTATCGAACTTCAACAATGCATAGACCAGGAGTGGGCAAAGCTGGAAAAGCTTTGTCAATGTTTTGCAGATTAAGCTATTTTTGCTCTTGTTCCAGAATAGGGGCAATCTTTTAATGAATACCTCTTTTTAATTTAATACTATCCTAATCGGGGTGTGGCGCAGCGGTTTAGCGCGCATGGTTTGGGACCATGAGGTCGGAGGTTCAAATCCTCTCACCCCGACCATAGATTCCCTCAGCCGAGGCTGTAAATAATCTTTCCTGTGGCAATAACTTCAGCAACGAAACGATTGCCCTGTTGAGCCATGCTTTCAAATTCTTCTTGGGTATAACCCACAGGCTCAAGGGGTAGTCCAAACTCATTCATGTCCAGTAGAAACTTAATTCTGTCTAAAAAATCCCGTTTCCAATCAGCTATAACAATTAAATCGATATCGGAACCCTCATTAAAATCACCCCTGGCAAAGGAGCCAAACAATATAATCTTTTTTGGATTTAACTTTCGGATTAGCTTCTCTTTATACTGGGCTATTCTTTCAAATACTTCTTCACTTCGGTCAATATTAATGTTGCATAGTTTAAGCATGTCTCTGTCATCTCCCGGGTATAATATCTATAGGGTGCTCCGGAAGGATAAAAGTTAGGATATCTTGAGCCGATATAATGTCTATCTAATTCTTTACCCAGGTTGATAAGTTCCTTAAACGATTCTTGCCCTTTTGAAATCTCTTCAAGTAGGTCAACTACTGAGTGAGTTAGTAAGGCTCTGAACCCTTTAGAATATAAAAAACCCTTAAGTGCTTTTTCAGCCGATTGCTGACTGAAGAAAGCCGATGCATAGTAGTTTTTGTCTTCCAAGCAATCCTGGCACGTTTTCAAGTCGGCTTCAGCTTGCTCAAGCCACCTTAAACCTTCTCTCAGGTTATTGTCCATACTATCCTCTTAACCAAGAGCCGAAGTTAGAATATACTATAAGCTCGAAGAAAAGTAAACAGAGGGCAACCTACAGATATTCGCCAACTTTAAGGTAATCACGACAGGAGGAAAGTTAATGTCACTGCCAACAATTCTTCTAGAAGTCAGGGATGGCATTGCCACCCTTACCCTTAGCCGCCCGGAAAAACTTAATGCTTTCACCGAGCCTATGGCCCGAGAATTCCTTGATGCTTTGACTGAGGTAGAAAAAGACAAAGATGTCCGGGCAATGGTTATTACCGGCTGTTGGGCGAAGCTTTACCTTAGCTTTAGCCTGCGACCTGCGCCTGGCTTCAGAAGAAGCTATTATGTCTATCCCCTTCGTCCGCTTTGGCATTATCCCTGAATTTGGCGCTACCTACCTCTTGCCTCATCTCCTGGGCATTGCTAAAGCTTGCGAGTTAGCTTTCACCGGTAAGACCATTACTGTCTCCCAGGCTAAAGAAATGGGACTGGTAAATGAAGTGGTGCCAGCTTCGGAATTAACGGCAGCTCCTTATGATTTAGCTAAAAGTATAAGCAGTGTCGCCTCTTTAGCCCTGGAGCTAACTAAAAGAGGACTTTATCAAGGATTGGACAATGACCTGGAAACTCAGTTACAATATGAATGCTTAGCTCTTGGCTTCGGCTTTCAGACGCAAGACCACGAAGGGGGTAAGAGCCTTTTTAGACAAAAGGCAACCTGTGTTCAGGGGCGAGTAGCGATGCGGGAGTAACTCAGGGGTAGAGTTCCTGCCTTCCAAGCAGGTTGTCGCGGGTTCGAATCCCGTCTCCCGCTCCAGTAGAAAAGCTGAGCTGGAGGTGTCGTGGTGAGTAGATATTTTTTGATAGGAGATTGAAATGGAATTTTTCGGAATTGCCATAACAATACTCGCAGTGGTGATTACGTATTTGGCGTGGAGAAATGGTCGCTGGATGAAGCAGTCGCATCAGGATACTGTTGACTTAATAAAGCAGTTGCATCAGAATGCTATGGACTGGATGAGACAAACGCATGGGGATGTTGTAGCACTACTTGACAGGATAGAAAAGGGGCAGAATGAAACAAGGAAGGAAGTCGTTGAAGCCAGAAAAGAAATGGCTGAGTCCATTAGATACCTGGCACAGTTAATTGTCTCAGAGTCAGAAAAGACAAGACAGGAGATAAAAGCTCGGTCCTAGCTCCCTCGACTTATATGGGCTCGTAGCTCAGGGGCAGAGCGGCCGGCTCATAACCGGTTGGTCGCAGGTTCGAATCCTGCCGAGCCCATTTTTTGTTAGCTACAGGCGACATATCATAGCCCCTCAAGCCCCAAAGAACACCCCTCACAAAGAGGGTGATTACTGATGTAGCGTGCGGCTTTAGGGTACCCATTAAAATCTTTGATTTTAATGGGTACCCGGGGTCTCCACAAAATCTACGGTTTTGTGGGGTGATTTAGCCTTGCTACAAAAAGTGACCCTAAAGGGGTGCCCTGCATTGAAAACAAATTGTTGCTAAACGACTTGGAAAGCAGGAGCAGCGACTCTACACTATTTTTGCGCGACGCCTGGAAAATACCTTACAACTGCCAGGGATATAAGAGCCCGTCTGGAAATAGAGCGCTACTTGCAAGCCCTTGCCAGGATAGGGCAAATTGTCCTCGAGGCAAGACAGAATTACCCTAAAATTCTATGCTAAAAGTCCTGGGGCACGTCTCTGGAGCCAGCCGGACCTATATCTTCTTTAATCGTGTAGACCCATCAGTGGTATCGTGGCACAGTCCCCCCAAAGCGAACGAGATGTTTTGGAGCCGCAGGGCATCAAGGCTATCTTTGTCTTTCCTCTGACGGTAAGAAATGAATTTGCTGGCTTTATCGGGTTTGACAACTATGCTGAAGCCAGAGAATGGAGTCGTGTCGAAGTGGACCTTCTGGCTATGCGGCAAGCATGCTTTCTGGAGCTACAGAACGGCAGCAGCCAATGAACAACTGAAAAACAATATTTTCTCTCCCTGACAAGAACCCTGTCTCGAGCCCTGGCTTTCCCTAACCCCTACACTGCTATTTACCAGGAAAGAGTGACGGAAATGGCTTGTCTTATCGGAGCCAAAATTGGCTGGATAAATGGCACAACTAAAGGAGGGGACCAAGTATGAGATGCCCGGGTGGTGAATATAATGTTAGAGATAATGGAAACAGGCGAATTTGGCTTTGGGTTCGGAACTAGTTCAGTTGACATAACATTACCAAATCAGGTTCTGTCGTTGTCTGTCTCGGCTAAGGGATGAAATTTCTTGTGAGTCTCCTCGGCGTATTTATCGGAGGCATGGACATAGCGGGTGGTGGTGTCTAAGGACTCGTGACCGAGGAGGATCTGGATAGCCGCTGGATTGGCACCTTTTTCGGCTAAATAGGTAGCAAAGCCATGCCTTAAGGAATGGGCTGAGGTGGGCACATTTATGTTGAGCTTTTCCCGATACCTTCTAATTCGCTCCTGAAGATAGTTGGTGGAGACTCGCCTTTTGGGCTTGGTCACATTTTTTCCAGAGTAAGGAATAAATAGAGCCGGCGCATTATCAGTGCGGGTCTTCAGGTAATTCTCCAGGTGATGGGCGGCACGGGGGGTGAGGTAAACAAAGCGCTGCTTTTTGCCTTTACCGGTGACGAAGATGCGACCGCTGGCGTCAATCTGGTGCCGGTTAAGACTGCATAGCTCGGAAATACGCATCCCGGTGGCAAAGAGCATTTCCAGCATGGCTCGGTTTCTTAAAGCTACCTTTGGTTCGGCTTCCAGACGACTGGGGGCTTCAATTAGCCAGACCAGTTCATCAATCTCAGCCACTCTGGGTTGTTTTTTCCCTGATTTGGTCAGCTTGACCGCTTCAGGGGGGAGGGGGCAGGGATAGTCTATATCAATAAGATAGCGCAGGTAAGAGCGAAAGGAAGATAGCATCCGGTTAACCGACCTGGAGCCAAGTTCCCGGTCACCAGGCTCATTGAAAATAGCTGTCTTTCGGTCGCGGGAAACCAGGTAAGCTTTATAGTAGGTGATAGTTTTCTTATTAATGTTATCGAAGCTAATACCACTGTCTGCTAAAAACTTATCAAAGACCTTCAAATCTCGCTCGTAGTTGTAAACGGTTTCGGCGGAGTAGTTATTAGCTTGTAGATTTAGTAAAAAATCATCCATATGGGGTAGCATTGTCTTTAACTCCTTTTGATTGAGTGTAAGGATAATTATACTCAATTAACATAATACAGCATAAAAAGGGTATTGTCAAGTTGTTGCTCCCGAGCTTGTCTATGAATAGTTTATTTTCAATGTGGTGTACCCGTTAGGGTCGCCTTGTGCTATGTTTGTAAATGCTGACCGGGGAAGTACTAATCTCCTTCTAACTTTTTGTTAATCTGGCGCAGGAGCTCATCTAACTCCCAGCCTTTTAGGGCTGAAACGAATACTGCTGTCCCTTCCGCTAAAATAATGTCTTCCTCAGCTAAGGCAGTTCTTATATCCCAGAGGCTTTCTTCCCCGCTGACAACTAAGTCAAATTTGTTGAAGACGGTAAGCTTTGGCTTTTGCCCCAGTCCGAGGTTGTCAATTACTTCCTCCACAGTCTGGTATTGTCGGGCAGCATCTGGGTGCATTATGTCAACAACGTGGAGCAGAAGATCAGCTTCGTCCAGCTCTTCCAAGGTAGCTCGGAAAGCGACTATTACTGTCGGTGGCAATTTATGAATAAAACCAACAGTATCAGTGAGCAAGAACTGTTGCTTGTCACCTAAAGTAAGACGACGGCTAACCGGGTCAAGGGTGGAGAAAAGTTTATCTTCCACAGCTACCTTAGCCCGAGTTAAAGTATTGAACAAAGTACTTTTGCCGGCATTGGTATAGCCCACCAGAGCCACAACCGGAATGCCCTTTTTCTGCCGCTGGTGCCGATATAATGCCCGGTGTCGTCGGACTTCTTCAATCTCTGCCTCCAGGTGCTGAATTTTGTTACGGATGAGACGCCGGTCTGTCTCCAGCTGGGACTCTCCAGGACCTCTGGTCCCAATACCACCGCCCAACCGCTCCAGGTGGCTCCATTGTCCCACCAGCCTAGGCAAAAGGTAACGATGCTGAGCTAACTCTACCTGGAGCTGACCTTCTCGGGTCCGGGCATGGCGAGCAAAAACATCCAGTATTAACGCTGTCCGGTCAATAACCTTGACCTTGAGGGTGTCTTCTAAATTCCGCTGCTGACGCGGAGATAGTTCATCATCAAAAATGGCTACTGTGTACTGGCACCGGGCTTTTAACTCAATAAGCTCCTTTAGCTTTCCCCTGCCCAAGTAGTAGCTGGGTGAAGGTCGGCTCAGTTTCTGGGTAAGTCTGCCCACCACCTCAGCTCCAGCCGTCTCGGCTAATTGAGCTAACTCCTTAAGAGAACTGTCAATAGACCAGCCATCCTGGGAGGCGCTGGAGTCAACTCCAACAAGGAAGGCTCGTTCAACTTCCGTCTGGGTTAAAAAAGTTCCTCGCCTCTTTGTCTCCATATAAAGTCTTTAGCCCAATCCCCCTCGCCAAGTCAAGAGTCGCTTTACACCTTCTTTGAACTGGTCATCAGGAACGGTCAGGGAAAAACGGACATATCCATCCCCGTTCTTACCATAGCCAATTCCTGGTGTTACCGCTACTCCAGTTTCCTCAAGTAATTTCAAAGTAAATTTCTCTGAGCTATAGCTATCGGCGAGCTTAGCCCAAATATAAAAACCAGCTTTCGGCGGGGTAACTCTTAAGCCAATTTGACGCAGGACGGCTATTAACTCGTCACGACGCTGCTGGTAGATACTATTGTGTTCAGTAATGCAACCCTGGTCACCCGATAAAGCTTCAATAGCTGCCCGCTGAATAGCTTGAGGAATACCCGAATCCAGATTGGACTTGACCCGGAAGAGGGCTTCTATCATCTGAGCATTGCCTACTGCCATTCCGATACGCCATCCGGTCATATTGTAGGTCTTGGATAAAGAATGAAATTCAATACCCAATTCTCTGGCTCCGGGCACCTGCATAAAGCTGATGGGTTGGTAGCCATCAAAGGCAACCTCTGTATAGGGGGCGTCATGACACACGGCTAAATTGTGCTTTTTGGCAAAGGCTACTACTTCGGCGAAGAAGTCCCAACTGGCAACGGCTCCGGTGGGGTTATTAGGGTAATTGAGCCATAACAGCTTGGCTCGCTTTAATACCTTTTGAGGAATAGCCTCTAAGTCGGGTAAAAAGCCTCTCTCCTCAGTCAAAGGCATGAAATGAGGTTCACCCCCAGCCAGTATAGTGCCCATAGAGTAGACAGGATATCCCGGGTCGGGCACTAAAGCCACATCACCAGGGTCAATACAGCAAAAAGCAATGTGACCAATACCTTCTTTAGAGCCGATGAGAGGTAGAACTTCCTTATCTGGGTCTAAATGGACTTGGAAACGGCTCCCATACCAAGTAGCAATGGCTCGGCGAAGCTCCGGTAAGCCGTTAGTCTCAGGATAGCCGTGGTTAGCCGGGTCTTTAGCTGCCTGACACAGGCGTTCCACAATATGAGCTGGTGTTGGTATGTCCGGGTCACCAATGGCAAAACTGATTATCTTCTCCCCTTTAGCTCGCCTCTCGGCGATTTTCCGATTAATTTCTATGAAAAGATACGGAGGCAATTTATTAAGACGTTGTGACATTTTCATTTCAGCCACTCTCCACTAAAAACTTCTGCCACCTGTCCACTGAGCCATACCTCCCCTACCCCATCCCAGGTCACTGTTAGAATACCACCAGGTAACATTATGTCAACAAAATCACTTGCATAGTCTTTAAGGCAAGCTACCACACCTATAGCACAGGCACCGCTGCCGCAGGAAAGGGTCTCCCCGACTCCCCGTTCCCAGACCCTGGCTTCTATTTTTTCAGAACTTACTACTCTGGCTATTTCAAAGTTCGTCCGCTTTGGGAAAAGGATGTGGGTCTCCACCTGTGGTCCGATTTCGGTTAAGGGGAAATCTGCCACCGGGGTGGTCAAGAAAGTCACCGTATGGGGGTTCCCCATGGAGACGAAAGATAAGACTAATTCCCTGTTAGCTACCACAATAGAATAGTCCAGTATTGGTGGATTAATCTCCTTGTGGCTTGTCTTTATTAAATCAAACCTGATAGGTATTTCTTTCGGTCGAAACCGCGGAGTTCCCATAGCCACCCGAGCCTGTTTAACCTTTCCAGCCTCGCTAAAGACTTCAACTTTTCTTATCCCTGAGGGGGTATCTACAGCTAAATTTGATTTAGACACTATCTTCCGGTCAACTACATACTTGGCCAGGCACCTTAGCCCGTTGCCACAAACTTCAGCTTCAGAGCCATCAGGGTTGAAAATCCGCATCCCAGTATCAGCCCGTGACGAAGTTGTTACCACAATTAGACCGTCACCTCCAACACCCAGGCGACGATGGCACATAGCCCGAGCCAGTTCTCCCCACTCGTCCTCTTTACCCCGGGCATCTATGAGGATGAAATCGTTTCCCGTTGCCTGAAGTTTGGTGAACTTCATTTGATAAAATCAGCCACTGTTCTGGCTACTCTGTCTTTTAAATTATCACTTATCTCAAACCAGTGAATCCTCTCATCGGAAAGCCTGAACCAGGCATACTGGTGCCGGGCAAAGCGGTGACTTTCATATTTTATCTTCTGGATAGCCGTGGGTAAACCAAGCTTACCCCGGAGGAACATCCCAATCTGTTTATACCCGATTCCAGACATTGCTGGTAAGTCTAAGCTATATCCCTTCTCTAACAAGCTTTGAGTTTCGGTGACCAATCCTTCTTTTATCATTTTATCAACCCGTAAGTCAATTCTCTGGTATAAATCATTCCGGTCAGTAGTCAAACCTGTTATCTGGATGGGAAAAGAAGGTCTCTTTTTGTGCCAAAATTGAGACGGCAGGCGGCCGGTTATTTTATAAACCTCCAGGGCTCTAATGACCCGCCTGAGATTACCCGGCATAATTCTTTGAGCTGCTGTTGGATCTATCTGCTGTAATTCCTGATACAAAACATATCCCCCTTCCCGTCGAGCTCTGTCCTCAAGATGGTGCCGGAAATCAGGGTCAGGAGGCACTGGAGGGATCTGCCATCCTTCCACTACCGACCAGACATAAAGACCACTACCGCCAACCAATAAAGGCACTTTTCCCCGCTTTTGAATGTCTTTAATTAACTCATAAGCCAGTTTTTGATATAGGGCTAAGCTGAAAACTTGGTCAGGGGCAACGATGTCAATAAGGTGGTGAGGCACTATTGCCCTCTGTTCTGGAGTTGGCTTTGCCGTGCCGATATCTAAGTATCGATAAACTTGACGACTATCAGCGCTGACAATTTCGCCATCAAATTCCCGGGCAATCTGAAAAGCCAGCTCACTCTTGCCTGCGGCTGTGGGACCAACAATAACAACCAGCCCCCCCATTCCCCCTCAAACTCTGGCTTTAATTAAGGCTGCTTGCTTAACAATACTCAAAAACTCTTCGGCTTTAAGACTGGCGCTTCCGACTAGGGCACCATCAATTTCGGCATCAGTAACAAATTCAGCAATATTGCCTTGAGTGACACTGCCACCATATAGAATTCGCACCCTTTGGGCTATTTCCTTACCCCAAACCCCGGCAATGGTGCTCCTGATAACTGATATAGTAGTGCTGGCTTGCTCCGCTGTGGCGGCTTTGCCGGTACCGATAGCCCATACTGGCTCGTAAGCCACCACCAGTTGCGCCGAAGGATTCACTCCCTGGAGTGCTAACTTTATTTGTCGGGTTACTACGACTTTTGTCATGTCAGCTTCATTTTCCTCCAGGTGCTCACCAACACAAAGAATGGGAACAATCCCAAACCGAAAAGCTCCTTTTACTTTCTGATTGATAAGGGCATCTGTCTCGTTAAAATATTGTCTTCGTTCCGAATGACCTAAGATAACATACTGGCACAGGTCTATTAGCATAACTGGGGAAATTTCACCAGTGAAAGCGCCCTTATCTTCAAAGTACATATTCTGGACACCCAGTTTTACCGACGACCCTTGAAGCAACTCTTTTATTGGGACTAATGAGACGAAAGGTGGACATAATACCTTTTCTACCCCATCTATCCGGTTAAGTTCTGTCAGCATTGCTGCGACCAATTTTATAGCTTCTGGGACAGTGGTATTCATCTTCCAGTTGCCGGCAATTAAAGGTAAACGCATTATCAAGCACCAAATTTAGTTAGTTTCAAGGCATTTGCCATAGCTAGAGGCATCACCTCTACTGCGGGGAATCTGCCTAATCCACCAAAGACACAAGCTGATTCCGTAAATTCCTTTACTTCGTCAGGACGACACCACCGGGAATATAGTAAGAAAGGAACCGGATGCCAGCTATGTCCCCGAAGTACTGCCGGAGTAGAATGGTCGCCAGTAATTATCACTACTTCCGGTTCCAAACGTAACAAATCTGGAAGAGCCTCATCTATCTCTTCAATAAACTGGACTTTCCGCTTGAAGTCTCCGTCTTCCCCGGCGGTGTCTGTCTTCTTCACATGAATATAAAAGAAGTCATAATTGGTAAAGTGCTCTGCCAAAGTCTTCAGGGCATCTTTTATGTCACCACACAGAGGTAAAATTTCCATCCCTAATAGTTTAGCCAGTCCCTTATACATGGGATAATCAACTATGGCGGCTGGTGTTAACTTAAAAACCTCCTTCATAGACGGGAACTGAGGCAACTTGGAAAAGCCCCGGAAAAGAATCATATTGGCTGGGTGATGCCGGCTTAAAACTTGCGCTGCCATATCAACAAACTCGTTTGCCAAATGGGCAGTGTGTTTGGCTTCGGGAGTAAGAGCTAAGGAAAAATTGGGAGTAACCCCTGTCCGCTGTGGGTCAGTATCGCTAATCTCAGCAGCTAAACCATCGCCACGGAAAACCACCAAGAACCGATGCTCTTTCACCGGCAGCACAAAAAGTTGGGTATCCTTCAGCCTAATCTCAGCTAAAAGACTACATAACCGGCTATTCTCCTCTGTAGAAAGGCGACCAGCCCTCCGGTCAACTATCACTCCGGCATCATCAACTGTACAAAAATTGCCTCGGGCTGCTATATCGGTATCTTTAAGCTCAAAATCTATGCCCAAAGCCTCCAGGACACCTCTACCAAGGGTGAAGACCAAAGGGTCATAGCCAAAAAGGGCTAAATGCCCGGCACCACTACCAGGGGTAATCCCGGGGCCTATCGGTTCCATAAGTCCACAAATACCTTCTTTAGCTAATTTATCCAGGTGGGTTTTATTGGCTTCTTCCAGTTCCGTCTTCCCTGATTCAGGAACAGGGAGTCCCCCCAATCCATCAATAATCAACATTACTATCTTGGAGGGTGATGGGACAGCAATGTCTTTTATTATTTTGAGTTCAATCATTACCAGCTATTCCTTATCCAGAAGAACTGCTACACCGGGCAGAGTCTTGCCTTCTAGAAACCTTAAGGTGGCACCACCACCTGTGGAGACGTGGGTCATTTTAGTCTCCAGACCCATTTCGATTACAGCCTCAGCCGTAGAGCCACCACCAATAACAGTAGTTGCCTCTAAACCAGCCAGGAAATTAGCTATAGCTTTCGTCCCCCGGGCAAACTGGTCAATTTCATAAATCCCCATAGGTCCGTTCCATAAAATAGTGCCACATTTTCTTAATTCATTTGAGAACAACTCGACCGTCAGCGGACCGATGTCTACAATATATTGATTTGGTGCTATTTTAGTTATCGGGGCAATCTGAGTAGGAATTTTAGCTTCAATCTTCTCAGCCACCACTACATCTTCAGGTAACAACAGAATAATCTCCCTTTGCCCAGCCTTGGCTATGAGACTTTGAGCCACGCCTAATTTGTTTTCCTCCACTTTAGAGCGACCAATCTCATAGCCTTTAGCTTTAAGGAAGGTATTTGCCATACCACCACCAATAAGCAGAGCATCGACCTTATCTACAATACTTTCTAAGAGCCCCAGCTTATCACTCACTTTAGCCCCGCCGATGAGGCTACAAAAAGGGCGCTCTGGATTACTGAGAATCTTTCCCAAGGCTTGGAGTTCTCTTTCCATTAAGAACCCAGCCACAGCAGGCAAATACTTAGCTACACCAACAGTAGAGGCATGCTCTCTGTGGGCAGCGCCGAAGGCATCGTTAACATATATATCTGCCAGCCGGGCTAATCCCTGGGCAAAGGCAGAGTCATTTTCCTCCTCTTTACGGAAACGCAAATTTTCCAGAAGTAAGATGTCACCTTCTTTCATCTGGCTAACTAAATTTTCAACTTCAATACCAATAGAGTCAGGAGCGGTTAGCACCGGTAAATTTATTAGCTTAGACAACCGCTGAGCCACCGGAGCCATTCGCAACCTGTCTACAATCCTACCTTCAGGACGCCCTAAATGGGAACACAGAATAACCCTGGCTTTATGCTCAGTAAGATATCCAATAGTTGGCAGCGTTGCCCAGATACGGCTATCATCAGTGATAGCGCCTGTTTTCGGGTCGAGAGGCACATTAAAGTCAACCCTGACCAAGACCCTTTTCCCGGTGACATCTATATCCCGAACAGTTTTCTTTGCCAATTTACTCCTCAGTCAGAAGTTTCTCCAGTCTTTCTTTTATTTTCTTAGCCTCGGCTACTGCTTCGGGGGAAGCTTCATAAACACTTTCCCCTTTTTGGTCAGCTTCGGCAATCTTTGGGTAATAATTAATGAAACCCAAGACCTCAAAATCAGACAGATTTTCCTTAATAAATTGGCGGTCTCTTTCATCCTTAGTCTTAGAGCCAACAGCGTAGCATCGGCTAATGCCCAGGTCTTTAGCCAGGTTTTTTATGGCTTTAGCTGTTTGGAAGCTTCGTTGTCCGGGCTCAACGACGATAACGAAAGCATCTACAGCTTTAGCTGTACCCCGTCCCAAATGCTCCACTCCCGCATCCATATCCATAATTACTACCTCATCTCTGCCCAAGAGAAGATGACTAACCAGATTCCGGATGAGGGCGCTTTCCGGGCACATACATCCCGAATCTCCTTTCTTTACTGTACCCATAACTAAAAGCTGAATATTGTCCTTCTTTAACGAGAACCGCTCCGGAATATCATCTACTTTAGGATTAAGCCGAAATAGAGTGCCAAAGCTGCCAGGCTTGGCTCCAGTCCGCTCCTCAATTAAGTCCTTAAGCTCGGCAATGGGGGTAATGTGTTGGGATTTAACAGAGGATATGCCAAAAGCCGTGGCTAAATTAGCATCTGGATTGGCGTCAATAGCTATAACTCTATTGCCTTCGGCGGCATATATTTGGGCTAAAAGGCTAACTAAAGTCGTTTTACCAACACCACCTTTACCGGCAACGGCTAATTTCAAAGTTAACTCCCCGAGTTATTACAAGCAAACAAATCCCGTGAGATTGTTTCGTCACTAACGCTTCTCACAATGACAATAAACAATCTCAATACTCACGCTCAGCAAAGAAACGGGCTAACTCTTTCAATTCCTTAAGATTAGAAGGAGGTAAATTAGTCTCTTCTATATATTTAAGGGCTTGGAGATAATGCTCATTAGCCCGACTTTCAGAAAAAGCCCTGACTTCTAAAGCATCTAATATTTCTACTATCCGGCTAATATCAGGCTCTTCTATTACCGGCTTTTGATAAAGCCCCAGCAATCTTTTCTTGTCCCTGCCTTGAGCTTTATGGAAACTGTAAACTACAGGCAAAGTTTTCTTCCTTTTTATGATATCGTCCCGGGCGGGTTTTCCGGTACTCTTTTCTAATCCCCAGATACCAAGTATGTCATCCCGAATCTGGTAAGCCAAGCCGAGTTCCCTTCCTATAGTATAAAAAAGCTCTATTAGAGCTGGGTTTGCCATCCCTAACAGGGCTCCGAGACAAGTTGAAGCTGCCATGAGAGCGCCGGTTTTCTTACTTATCAAATTAAAGTAATCATCAATACTTATGTCAACGCGGTCTTCATAGGTGATATCTAAATACTGACCCTCACAAAGCTCAAGACAGGCTCCATCCAATACTTTCAAGCAATGAATAACCTTATCCGTAGATATTCCCCTTTTGACCAGTTGTAATAAAGTTAGATGGGACAGGGTGTAGACGGCATCACCGGCATTTATTGCCTGGGCTTCCCCCCACAATTTCCAGACAGTCGGTTGATGATGACGCTCGACACTATTATCTTCAATATCATCATGAATTAGGGAAAAAGTATGAACAAGTTCTAAAGCAGCTGCTGCCGGCAGGGCTTGCTGATAATCACCCCCCACCGCTCGGCAACTGACCAGACAAAGGGTACCCCTTACCAGCTTCCCCAGTGTATTTTGTCTTGGTTGTCCTTGTTGGTCAATCCAGCCCCAGTGATAATCCAGCACGTTGTTGAGGGAAGCTAAATTAGTCTTAGCGGTCGCTTTTAACTCGGTTTCTATCTGGGGGCGATAAACACTGAAGAATGCGGGTAGAACCAATTCTCTTACTCTTCTCTTAAATCAGCAGACTCACTAATTAAATTAGGGTGACACCCCAGCTGCACATCAGATAGGCTCATATTAATAGTCATGTAATAGCTTGTCAAGCTAACCACTCTAAATTCCCCCTTGTCATTGCGAGCGCAGTGTGGTATTTTTATTGAGTTCTCTCACCCATGACAGCTAATCCAATAAGGCAAACTATTTCGGGGGAAGAACGATGAAGTGCCCGATATGTGGTAAAGAAGCTAAAGTTAGAATTTATTACTGTGCTCGGTGTGCTGTCTATGTTCATACTGTTTGCTGGCAGAAACACGCTGCCACTCATAAGAAGAAATAGGTTTACCCTTTCCCCCCTTTATGCTACACTCGGACTGTGTCCCTGTAGCTCAGACGGACAGAGTGGCTGCCTTCTAAGCAGCGGGTCGTGGGTTCGAATCCCTCCAGGGACGCTATAGATTTAGGGTAGAAAAGTGCCAGCTGGATGCGGTAAAGAGTTTTTATTTCAGAAGTCTTTTGCCGAGGGGGAAATCAGCCTGCCTTCTCGGCAGCTATCGTGACATCTTAATCGTGAATCCGGCTAAGATACCAGGAATTAGTTAATACATCCCGATAAATGTCATAAACAAGACCATGGCCTGTTTTCACCATAAAATATTCCTTGGAAATCTCTTCCCCCCACCATTGCTCAACTACCCGCCAGCGTTGGTACACTTTTGTCACCCGCTCGGAACTCCCATTCCGAAACAGGGACAAGGGAACACCATCCATGTTTGCTGTCACTTTTAATTCCTCCGGTTTTTCCATCAACTTAGTCATTCTAACCTCCATCAATTCGTCGCTAAGTCAAAGTTTTCTTATAATTCCAATTACCTTGCCCTGAATTTCTACGTTATCTGGCTTATGGTATATTGGCTCGATCAACGTATTCGCTGGTTGGAGACGAATTTTCCCTGATTCCCGGTATATCCGCTTCAAAGTTACCTCTTGCTCTTGTTTTAGCCAGACAACTACCATATCCCCATCATCAGCAGTACTTGTTGGTTGAATTAAGATGATATCCCCATCATCCACTAAAGCATCAATCATTGAAACTCCTTTTACTTTTAGGGCATAGACTTCCTTCCCCTTTGTTAGCTCTTCAGTTAAGTCTAAAGTTTCTAAGGCTTCATTCCTCCAAGTCTCAGAACGCGGCACCGGGATTGGCTTACCAGCAGCTATATTTCCTAACAATGGTACTGGAATAATATTCCTCTTTCCTACAAGTTGGATACTTCTGAAAACTTGAGGGTCGCGGCGAAGATGCCCCTGTCTTTCCAAAATCTTTAGGTGATGCTGAACTACCGCTGTAGAACTAAGATGGCAACCTTTGACAATATCCCTTACAGTGGGGGCATAACCCCTGTCATCGATAAAATCGTGAATAAACTGTAAGACTCGATCCCTCGTTTCACTTACACCGGGTTTTCTCATCTTAGACCATTTACTTCCATTTTATAAACAGGTGTTTTATAAACAAATATACTACTAATTTCAATAATTGTCAAGCCCCCCTGTTGAGAATGTTTACTAGTGCTTATCCATCACCTTGAACAAAGCCGAGAAAATTTCACCCTGTTTCTATAATGCTGTTGCTCACCATCTTATCTTCGTGTTAAACTGATATAGGTAGTAGTTCCTATGTAAGTGTCTGTAACCCACATAGTGATTGCAGCAAGAGGAGGACTAATGACTTCACTCTCACCACAAGCAATTGTTCAGGTGCTGGATAAGTATATTGTTGGACAAGAAGAGGCTAAAAAAGCTGTGGCTATAGCTTTATGTACCAGAGAGAGACGAAAAAAGTTGCCTCCAGAGTTTCGTCAAGAAATTACACCCAAAAATATTCTTATGATTGGTCCCACCGGGGTCGGTAAAACGGAAATAGCTCGCCGGGTATCTGATATGATAAACGCTCCTTTTATCAAGGTTGAAGCAACCAGATTTACTGAAGTCGGCTATGTAGGCAGGGATGTCGATTCCATAATTTCTGAACTTGTGGAGAGTAGCATTAATAAGGTCTATGAAGAAAAGCTCAAAGAGGTGGAAAGTAAAGCCGAAAAAATAGCTACCGAGAAGCTGGTTGACTACCTGTGTCATCAGTTAAACAAGGGAAACCGGAAACAACCAGTTAAAAAACAACTGGCAATAGGTAATTTAAGCCAAGCTAAGAAAGCCAAAAAGCTTACTACTTTGAATCAGAAATTGGTGGCTAATTTACTTCAAAGCCATCAACTTGATGACCATATTGTCGAAATTGAAGTTGAGGATAGTCCTCAAAGTATTAGTTCTCCAACAGAATCTTACTACTATGAGGAAAATAGCGGAATCAGAGACGATTTCAGTGACTTTGTAGATGATCTCAAGGGTTATGGGAAATGCCAGCGAAAGCGTAGGATTTCCGTTAAAGAAGCTCATCGCATCTTGGTCCGTGCTGAAGCCAGCAAACTACTTGACTATAGTCAGGTGATTGAAGAAGCCATCGAGCGAGCTCAAGAAAATGGCGTTGTCTTCATTGATGAATTGGATAAACTAATTAGCCCGAGGATTGAAGTTGGCAGAGACATTTCTGGTGAGGGAGTACAACGGGACCTTCTGCCTATCCTTGAGGGTACTACAATAATGACCCGCTACGGTCCAACAAAAACTGAGCACATCCTTTTTATTGCTGCCGGGGCTTTTTATCAGAATAAACCTTCAGACCTTATACCTGAGCTTCAGGGGCGTTTCCCACTCCGTGTTGAACTAAAGCCTCTTAGCCAGAACGACCTTGAAAAGATATTAATTGAACCTCACAACGCCTTAACCAAACAATACCAGGCTTTACTGGCTACAGAAGGGGTGGGGCTTATTTTTACTAAAGATGGCATCGCTGAAATTAGTCGATTGGCAAAATTGATGAATGAACGTAGTGAGAATATTGGTGCTCGACGTCTAAATACTATAATGGAAAAGGTACTCGAGGAAATTAACTTCTCGGCTCCAGAAAGAGCCAACGAAAAGATAATCGTTGATACTACCTACGTGCGTCAACATATAGGTAATCTCATTCAGGACGAGGATCTTAGCCGATATATTCTGTGAGCGACCCCGGGCAAAACATTGTGCCTCTAAATCAGGTGTGCTATACTTAAAGCCAATTTTTGACTATAAAATACGGCTCGAAAACGGGGAACAAATTTGACTAAATCTACTTCAGTAAAACAACTATTAGAAGCTGGCGCTCATTTTGGGCACCAGACCAGTCGCTGGCATCCTAAGATGAAGAGCTATATATTCACCCAGCGCAATGGTATTCACATTATTGACTTAGAGCAGACTGTAGTTATGTTAGAAAAGGCTTGTGCCTCCCTCAAAGACATCTCGGCAAATGGGCAAACTGTTCTCTTTGTAGGCACTAAAAAACAAGCTCAAGAAGCGGTCGAGGAGGAAGCTAAGAGGTGTGGTGCTTACTACGTTAACTTAAGGTGGTTGGGAGGGATGTTGACCAACTTTGTTACCATACAAGCTCGCATCGATTATTTGGTTCGTCTTGAGGATAGAAAAACAAGAGGGGAACTGGATTATCTACCCAAAAAAGAAAGGCTGAAACTTGAAGAAGAAATCCAGCGTCTCAACCGACAGATGGGTGGCTTTAAAGAAATGACCTCTCTTCCCGGGGCACTTTTCATCATTGACCCAACAAAGGAAAAAATTGCCTTGGCTGAAGCTAAGAAGATAGGAATACCCGTAGTGGCTATTGTTGATACTAATTGCGACCCCAGTGAGATCGATTACCCTATTCCAGCTAACGATGATGCCATCAAAGCAATCAAGCTTATTTGCAGCAAAATTGCTGATGCTATTCTCGAAGGGAAAACAATAAAAGAAGGCGAGTTGGTGGAGACTTTGGAACCACTCACTGAAGTTAAGAACGCTGAAGTGGTAGGATCCTATACTTTCGCCCCTGAAGAAATTTGACAAAGTTTTTGTTTACCCCCTTTCCTAATATCAAGGAGGTTGAATTGGAAATTTCGATTACGCTGGTAAAAAAACTCAGGGATAGGACTGGTGTTAGCATTATAGAGTGTAAAAAAGCTCTGACAGAGACAAAAGGGGACTTAGAGAAAGCTATACAGATTCTCAGGCAACAAGGGCTGGCACTTGCCGAAAGGAAGGCGAACCGAATCGCTACTGATGGGGCAATTGAGGCTTACGTTCATCCTGGGGGGCGGGTCGGAGCGATGATAGAAGTTAATTGTGAGACTGATTTTGTGGCACGCACTGATGAATTTAGAAAACTTATTCATGATTTAGCCTTGCAGGTGGCTGCCATGGCTCCCAAATTCGTTTCTTCCATAGAAGTTCCACCAAACTCTAATATAGAGCCTCAAGAAGTTTGTCTTCTCCTTCAACCTTTTATCAAAGACAATAGCAAAACTGTCCAAGACATTATTAACGAAGTCATAGCCAAAGTTGGCGAGAATATCAAGGTGCGACGGTTTGCCCGATTCGAGCTGGGTTACTATTAAAATTGACATTAGTTTAGAATCACGAAGCTATTGAGAAGGTGGTTTTCGGAGAACTCATCGTCACTGTTGTTTCCAGTACAGAAACCAATGATTAATGAGATTCTTCAGGAAATAGACGTTAAGATGGGAAAAGCTGTTGACGTCTTGGCACGGGAATTGGCATCTTTACGCACGGGACGCGCTACATCGGCTTTGGTTGAACACATTAAAGTCGACTATCACGGCGTCCCCACTCCTCTCAATCAACTTGCCACTATCACGATACCTGAAGCCAGGCTAATTCTCATCCAGCCCTGGGACCGCAGTTCAGTCCATAGTATTGAAAAGGCGATTCTCAAATCTGACCTGAGCCTTAACCCAACGAGCGACGGCAATGTGATCCGCGTTCCTATTCCACATCTTAGTGAAGAACGGCGGCAAGAATTAGTTAAAGTAGTACGCAAAAGGGCTGAGGAAGGGCGAGTAGTTTTGCGTAATCTCAGGAGAGACGGGATAGAGCAACTGAGGGAGTTAGAAAAGAACAAGCAAATATCCAAGGACGAATATACCCGTGCCTCCGAACGACTTCAAAAACTTACCGATGTTTTCATAGAAAGAGTAAACGAAATAAGCCGACATAAAGAAGCTGAAATAATGGGAGCCTAAAAGATGCTTCAGAAATTCAGCCAACTACCTTCCGACGTCAAACTAATCAACCCCTGAACACTTGCGGGTGATTATTAATGCTTGTCCACCATCCTGAACAAAGTTGAGGGCAACAAAGTTATTGCAGATAGTTAGATGACTATTGGCACGTTCGGGCAGAGAACTATTACTATCCTCATAGGTCTGCCCACCCTGATTATTATTGTCTGGTTTGGGGAACCTTGGTTCACTTTATTAATAGCCCTTGGGGCTGTATTAGGTAACATCGAATTTTACCGGATGGTAATTCCGAGCAAGGCACAGAGCTTTGCTTATTTTGGTCTACCTTGGTCTCTTTTATTTGTATTAAGTCCTCATTTTGAGAATGTAGCTACGATACCCACACTCGTAACTCTAACTGTCGTCCTTTGTTCAATTTGGTTTTTGTTCCTACCTTGGCGGGAAGCTACTTTAGGTAATTGGGCATGGACAATAACCGGTGTTCTTTATATAGGCTGGATGCTCAGTTACTGGGTCGAGATTAGGAGCCTAACTGATGGTCGTTACTGGGCTTTGTTAGCTTTTCTCACTACCTTTGCCAGCGATACTGGTGCCTTTCTTGTGGGTAGAACTTGGGGGAAACATCTTTTAACTCCAAAAATAAGTCCAGGCAAAACCTGGGAGGGTGCTATTGGTGGGGGGGTAGGGGCAATTGCTACCTCACTAATCCTCAGCACTATTTTCCACCTACGCATTAATCTGTGGCAAACGCTCCTTTTAGGCTTCTTCGTTAGTCTCTTTGCCCAACTTGGCGACTTGGTTGAGTCATTATTGAAGAGGAACGCCGGAGTTAAGGACTCAAGCAGGCTAATACCAGGGCACGGGGGTATCCTTGACCGTATAGACAGCATTATTTTTAGTGGTGCCGTAGTATACTATTATGTAGTATGGATAGTAGCATAAAAAGAGTAGCTTTATTAGGTTCTACAGGCTCTATCGGACAACAAACTTTAGAGATAATTCGCACCTTTCCTCAAAAGTTTAAAGTGGTGGCTTTAGCCGCTGGCAGAAATGTTGATTTACTGGTTAAGCAGATCCAGGAATTCGAGCCAGAGCTGGTTTACTCCCCCTTAAAGCTTTCCCTACCAAGGGGGAAAAAATACTTGACCATGGAAGAAATCGTCTCCTGCCCTGATGTGGATATAGTGGTAGTTGCCACCTCGGGAAAAATCGGATTAATTCCAACCTTGACGGCCTTAAAAACAGGTAAAAGAGTTGCTTTAGCTAATAAAGAAGTGCTGGTAATGGCGGGAGAAATGGTTATCAAAACCCGGCAGTATGAAGCTCAAATTTCACCTATTGATAGTGAACATAGCGCCATATGGCAATGTCTTCAAGGCGAAAGAGACAAAGTAGACCGACTTTTCCTGACTGCTTCCGGAGGACCTTTTTACAAGTACTCGTTCTCCCACTTGGCTGAAGTGACCGCCGCCGAAGCCCTCCAGCACCCTACCTGGAAAATGGGGAGGAAAGTAACTATAGATTCAGCAACTCTAATGAATAAAGGTCTTGAAATAATTGAAGCTCACTGGCTTTTTGATATCCCCTTTGATAAAATTGAAGTGATAATCCACCCCCAGAGTATTATCCATTCTGTAGTAGAATTTACCGATAAATGCTTGAAAGCCCAGCTCAGTCTTCCAGATATGCGGTTACCTATCCAATATGCTCTGTCTTATCCTGAGCGGCTGTCCAATCCGGCGTTACCATCTCTTGATTTATGTCAAATGTCTTGCCTAAACTTTGAGCCAGTGGATTATGACCGCTTTCCTTGTCTCCGATTAGCAAGAGAGGCTGGCGAGAAAGGAGGAACTTACCCAGCAGTGCTCTGCGCTGCTGATGAGGTAGCTGTGGAGTTTTTCCTTAACAACCAGATTAACTTCATGACAATCCCTAAAATAATAGATAGAACTTTAGAGCTTCATCATAGTGTTGAGCAACCGTCATTGGATGAAGTCCTTGTCGCTGATATCTGGGCAAGAGAGACAGCCTTACGCATTGCCCAAGAAGGTAGCCAATGATAACTATATTAGCGTTCATTGGTCTTTTGGCAGTCCTTATCCTCAGTCATGAGTTAGGACACTTTATTGCTGCCAAGTCTTCAGGAATAAAGGTACTGGAATTTGGCTTTGGTTTCCCTCCCCGACTTTTCAGTATCAAGCGAGGGGAAACAGTTTATTCCCTTAATCTTTTGCCTTTTGGTGGTTTTGTCAGGCTATTAGGTGAGGAAGACCCGACTCTGCCCGGAAGCTTAGCGAGCAAGAGCATTGCTACCAGATTTATAGTTCTCAGTGCCGGCTCCATAATGAATATCCTTGTGCCAGTAGTCTTTTTCTCCTTAAGTCTTGCCATCCCTCACAATGCAGTGACTGAGAAAGTCGTGGTCGAAAAAGTAGCCCCGGCATCGCCAGCCTATATTGCCGGTATAGAACCAGGGGACATTATTCTTAAGATAAATAACCGTCCAGTTAAAAACCGTGGGGATGCTGGCTACTTTATTCGGCTTAATCTCGGTTCAGAGACAACCATACTTATTCAGAAACCAAGCCTGGAGCTAAAGGAGATGAAAGTAATACCCCGATGGAACCCACCACCAGAGCAGGGAGCCATTGGTATTGTTGTTACCGGGGTAGGTAGCACTATAATTCACCAATCATACCCTGTCTGGAAAGCAATTCCTTTAGGTATTCGTCAGTGCTGGGAAATTCTTGTCCTGTTTCGGAATGAAGTGATGAGCTGGTTTATCAGAGGAAAATTACCCCAGCTTGCTGGTCCTGTAGGTATTGCTCAGGTAACCGGGGAGGTAGCTAAAGCCGGAATTAGTCCCCTGATGCAACTTGCTGCCCTTATAAGTCTAAATTTAGCTATAATTAACCTGTTTCCTTTTCCTGGTCTTGACGGAGGTAGACTTATTTTTGTATTTCTGGAATGGCTTCGTCGCGGAAAAAGAATATCACCGAAGAAAGAGGGGCTGGTTCACCTCGTCGGTTTTATCATATTGATAGGTGTCATTTTTGCTGTGACTTACCATGATATCCTCCGTATTATTCGAGGAGAAAGTTTGTTTCCATGATACAGCGCAGGCTTTCTAAGGTTATTAGAATTGGTGATGTAACTGTTGGTGGCGAGGCTCCTATTCGAGTGCAGTCGATGACTAAAACTGATACTCGCAATACCCGAGCTACCATAAGACAAATACAAGAGTTAAAAGATTGTGGCTGTGAATTAGTCCGCATAGCTGTGCCCGACAGAGAAACCGCTGAGGCAATACCCATTATCAAGAGGAATAGCTCTCTCCCTCTTATTGCCGATATTCACTTTGATTACCGTCTTGCCCTCATAGCTCTACAAGCTGGAATTGATGGTCTTCGATTAAATCCAGGTAATATTAGTGACCCTGAGCAAATCGCTAAGATAGTCCATATTGCTAAAGAACGGCAAGTCCCCATTCGCGTTGGGGTTAATGCTGGTAGCTTACCCCCAGCCCCCAAACCTGATATTCCCATAGCTGAACATATGGTCAAAACGGCTTTAGCCCAAGTTGAGTTCCTGGAGAAACTTGATTTTGACTTAATCAAAATTTCCCTTAAAGCCTTTGATGTGCCAGCTACTATTGAAGCTTATCAGATGATTGCCGGAAAGACGACACATCCCCTTCATTTAGGTATTACCGAAGCTGGGCTTCCCAGAACCGGCAGTCTTCGTAGTGCGGTGGGTATAGGTATCCTTCTCTATCAAGGTATCGGCGATACTATTCGAGTCTCCTTAAGCGCGCATCCCTGTGAGGAAGTAGCTATAGCCTATGAAATTCTTAAAAGTTTAAATCTCAGAGAGCATGGTCCTATTCTGGTAAGTTGTCCTTCCTGTGGGCGGGCAGAAGTTGATATTATTGCTCTGGCTGAAGCTGTTGATAAAGAATTAAAGGGAATAACCAAACCGGTAAAAGTGGCAGTTATGGGGTGTATTGTCAACGGTCCTGGTGAGGCTAAAGATGCTGATGTTGGCATTGCCTGTGGCAAAGGCAAAGGAGCTATTTTCAGGAAGGGTAAAGTGGTAGGGAGCGTAGAGGAAAAGGATTTCTTGGGAGTTTTGATGAAAAAGGTATTTGAAATAGTCCGTTGAAAATAAGACTGACAGGAGGAAATGAATGGAAGCTAAGAGAGAATGGCAACAGCAGTTAACTTAATCATATCCTTTGTTGCTGGTTATTTTGGCTTGGACCGCTTTTACCGGGGACAGATAGGATGGGGTATTCTCAAGTTAATAACCCTCGGAGGCTTTGGTGTCTGGTATCTGGTTGATGTAGCTATTGCCAGTTATAGGTTCGGAAAAGTCAGTTAATCATAAAAAGCTGAAGAAATGCGTTTCTCTAAACTTTTTGGCAAGACATTGCGTGAAGCCCCAGCCGAAGCCGAAAGTATAAGTCACCGGCTGCTGCTTCGAGCAGGTATGATTCAACCAGTCGCTGCCGGAGTCTATTCCTATCTACCTCTGGGATGGCGAGTGCTCAGGAAAATCGAGCAGATAATTCGAGAAGAGATGGACAAGGCTGGAGGGCAGGAGCTTATGCTACCAGTTCTCCAGCCCCTTGAGTTATGGGAAAAATCAGGACGGTACTTTTCCTTCGGAAAAACTCTTTTTATCTTGACCGACCGCAAGGAGCGTAAATTAGCTCTTGGTCCAACTCATGAAGAGGTGATTACAGAACTCGTCCACCGGTATGTTCAAAGTTACCGTGACTTGCCTCTCCTTCTCTACCAGATACAGACAAAGTTCCGCGATGAGCCTCGACCTCGGGGGGGTCTACTCCGTGTCCGAGAGTTCATTATGAAAGACCTGTATAGCTTTGATATTGATGAATTGGGGTTGGATGAAAGTTACCGGAAAATGATTCAAGCTTACCAAAACATTTATAATTGTTGTGGCTTATCGGCAGTGTTAGTAGAAGCGGATAGTGGAGCCATTGGTGGTAAAGAGTCCCACGAATTTATGGTTACCACCGAAACTGGTGAAGACGAAATTATCTACTGCTCCCGGTGCGGCTACGCCGCTAATTTAGAGAAAGCTCAAAGCATTAAACCAAGATTGAATAGTGAAGCTCCTCTACCCTTAGAGGAAATATTAACGCCCGGAGTTAAAAGTATTGACGAGCTCGCCAATTTTGTTGGTGTTCCTCCCAGTCGGACCCTCAAGGCTGTTTTCTATTTCGCTGATGGTGAAATTGTCTTTGTAGTTATAAGGGGTGATTTTGAAGTTAATGAAACTAAATTAAAAAACTTACTCAAGTGCATTGAACTCCGCTTGGCTACGGAAGCTGAAGTAGAGGCGGCTGGTTTGATCGCTGGTGCCGCGTCTCCAGTAGGGATAAAGGGATTGAAGATTGTCGGTGATGATTCTATAACTCTGGGCACCAATTTCATTGCCGGCGCCAACAAGCCAGACACTCATCTTAAAAATGTTAATTACCCCCGAGATTTTGAAGTCAGTCTTATTACTGATATTGCTAAAGCTCGTTCGGGTAACCCGTGCCTCAGGTGTGGTAGTCCGCTTCTAACTGCCTTCGGTATTGAGGTAGGTCATGTTTTTAAATTGGGCACTTTCCTCAGTGAGAAATTATCAGCCTTTCTTCTTGACCAGACTGGTATTTCTCGCCCTATCGTCATGGGTTGCTATGGCATAGGTCTGGGGCGGTTATTAGCGGCAGCAGTAGAACAAAACCATGATGATAAAGGTATTGTCTGGCCTTTGTCTATTGCTCCCTATCAGGTTTATCTTTGCCCCTTATATATGGAGAATCCTAAGGTATCTGAGACGGCAGAAAAGATTTATGCGAATTTAATAGACGAAGGTATAGAAGTACTTTTTGACGACCGTAATGAATCTCCCGGAGTTAAATTCAATGATGCTGACCTTTTAGGCATCCCCCTTCGTCTTACCCTCAGCCCCCGGACTCTGGAAAAAGAAAGCTTAGAAATAAAATGGCGTCACCAAAAACAAACCCAACTTCTACCTTTAGCTGGGGTAGCTAACAGAGTTAAAGAGTTTCTAAAAACTGAAGGAATTAAACCTTAAGACAGCACGCTGTTGCAGCCTGGAGGTAAGCAATAAAGCACTAATTTGCATCAATTTTCCTTCCTGTGGCACCTCGATTCTTGAACATGCCTGGGTTTAGTATTATTGATGCCCAAAATGGCTTATTACGCAAACTGGCCGGGGGGAGGGGAATAATATCTTGCTAACTCACCTTGGCAAAGCCTGCTTTTAGGATAATTGCCGACTTTTTTACTCTAATCCTTATTACCCCTTCTATCACGTCAGCCAAGTAAGGAATATAAATTTGAGCTCCAGTGCTTAGCAGCTAAAATTTAGCCCCTAACTACTCTTGCGTATCCTTCAACCAGTTTGACCGGTACTTCTATTTTTATGCCGCCTCGAATGATTAGTGTTAACTTAATAGTGTCACCCGGGCTCTTGTATTCCCCAATGTAATTGAAAAGGTCAGCCGGTTCCTTAACCACGATTCCATCGACAGCGACTACGATGTCATTTGTTTCAACTTTGTCTACCCCTTTAGCCTCAGCAAACAGAGCACCATGACCAGTTTCCAAACCTCTGGCTCTGGCTGCCTCTGGAGTTAAGGCAGTCATTCTCCACGTGCCAGGTAGAATTGCATTTTTGAAAGAGCCGTGGTCAATGATGGAATAACTAACCCTTTTTACTTTATTTGAGGTGATAGCCCAAGCAATTCCACTTGTTGGGAACATTAGGTATGCAGCCATTCCAACAACCTCGCCTTTAGAATTAACAACCGGACTTCCGCTGTTCCCGGGGTTTGTTGCAGCATCGAATTGAATTAAATTAAAGACCCACCAGTCCCCCTTAGGAAAGGGTATTGCTCCTTTCTTTCGACTAACAATGCCCGAGTTTACTGTTTCGGGTAAGCCAAAAGGGCTGCCAACAGCTATTATCGGCTCACCATTGACTACAGTATTAGAGTCAGCTAATGATAGCGGTTCAAGGTCAAATTTCCTTTCCAGCTTCAGCACAGCAACATCACTGTATTTGTCACTGCCCACAATTGATGCCTTAGAGATGCTGCCATCGTGCAAGATGACATCAATTTTGGCAACCTTGTCGACCACATGATGGTTAGTTACGATGTAACCCCTTGCGTCAAAAACAAAACCCGAGCCAAGCCGCCTCTTGCCATCAGTAATTTCACAGACACCCTTTATAACCCTTTCCGAAATTTTGCGGGCATTTATGGTCGATTCACTGAATTGGGCGGCTGTTTCTGTTTTGAAGGCGGTAACTTCGGTGCCTAAAGCAGTAACCCTGGTGTCCAAGCCGCTGATACTACCTTGTATGACATTAAGTTGAGCAGCGGTTTCTTGTCTGAACGCACCAATTTCTTTGCCTAAATTAACAGAATACGCACCAAGACCACCAGTGATAACCAAAAGGAAAACCAAGATGCCAATAATTACTTTATTAGTCATTTAACTTACCCTCCTTTTTTCTGAATTTTACCAAGTTACCACGTACAGTGTCCAGTCCTGTAAATAGACTTAATCATTTGACAGCCTTTGCCAGGGTTTGTTCCGCTGTTTTTGTCCATACGAAAGGCTTAACCCCTTCATTCCATCGGGAAAGGAAGGCCTTTATTGCCCGGATGAGATGAGCCACGCTATCAAAGCTTCCCCTACGGATTGCCTGATTGGTGAGTATACCAAACCAGATTTCTACCATGTTCATCCAGGAAGCTCCAGTAAGGGTGAAGTGAAGATGAAACCGCCTATGCCTCTTGAGCCATCTCTGCACCTTTTCGTGTTTGTGGGTGCCATAGTTATCCAAAATCAGATGCAGGTCTTTACCCGGGACATCTTTATCAAGTTGCTTGAGGAACTTCAAGAACTCCTGGTGCCGATGTCTGGGGTAGCATTCCCCGATGATTTCACCTATAGCCGTGTTCAGGGCGGCAAAGAGGGTAGTAGTGCCATTCCTTTTGTAATCATGGGTATGACGGGCTACCTTACCAGTTAGAAGAGGTAACATTGGCTGAGTCCGCTCAAGCGCCTGAATCTGGCTCTTCTCATCTACCCCTAATACCAATGCCTGTTCCGGTGGATTAAGGTAAAGCCCCACAATATCCACCACCTTCTCTTCCAACTGAGGGTCCTGGCTGAATTTGAAGGTCTCGACACGGTGAGGTTTCAAATCATAGGCTTGCCATATGCGGTGAACTGTAGGATGGTCTACCACTACCTGTTTCGCCAGCCTGCGGGCACTCCAGTGAGTCACACCCTCAGGTGGCATCAAAGTGGCGGCCACAATCTCGGCTATTTTATCCTGACCGATTGTACAAGGACGACCAAGTTTAGGTTGGTCTTGGAGCCCCTCTATGCCGTATTGAGCATATCACTTCCGCCAAAGACAGATTGTCTGTACCGAGCCTAACCCCCTTTCCGAAATGGCTTTATTATTCAGACCTTCAGCGGTAGCTAATATGATGTCAGCCCTGCGGACCAACTTCTGTGGCGTAGTTGGACTCCTTTTCCATTTCAGCAGTGTCTCTCTGTCTTCATTTGACACTTCTTTTTTCCTTGCTAGTCCTGCCATGCTCCTATTATCACATGACCAGAAAGTTCATTCAAGCTATTTTAGAGGCTGCACACTAGTAACCCCATTCTAATAGCCGGCATTGCTTTCGGGTCATAAGCCACCAAACCATGAATCGTAGTATGTAGATGTCCGACGGTAGTACTGCTTTAATATCTATTCCGACTTAATATCTGAAGATTAAAGTTGAGTAAACTCCCTGTGCTGCTGTAGCTAGGCAACAGTCAACTCCGAAGGGTAGCCCCTAACTCACGATATAATGTATCCAGAATCTGCTCCTGAACCTTGATAATTTCTTCATCGGTCAAAGTGTGTGTTGGAGCCTGGTAGACAATTCTGAGAGCCAAAGACTTCTTTCCTCGGGGCACCTGTTCACCCCGGTAAAGGTCGAAAAGGTTAACCTTAGCCACCGGAGGGAAACTTTGAATGATATTCTTGACTTGCTGATAAGAGGCACTTTCAGCCACTACTATAGCAATATCCCGGATTACGCCCGGGAACCGAGGTAATGGGGAGTACTTCTTTAAGCGAGTTGCTAAAGGTAATAGCTCTTTTAAGTCAAGTTCTATAAGATAGGTAGTACCGGAAAGCTCAAAAGCTTCTGACACTTTGGGATGCAATTCCCCCATAACCCCGACTTTAATACCGTCAACAATTATATCTGCCCTCTTCCCGGGATGAAGCCCTCTGTCTTCTGAGACATCAAATTTTATTTCCTCGCCCAACCAAGACAGGAGGTTCTCCATGACCCCTTTGGTATTGAAGAAATCAATCAATCCTTCTTGGTCTCGCCACGATAATTCCGAACGTGGACCACTGAGAACGGCACAAAGCTTTTCTCTCTCCTCGGGTAAGTCCTTTTCCTGCGGTAGGAATACTTTACCAATTTCAAAGAGCCTTATGCCGCCTGTCTCATACCTTTGATTCTGGTTAAGGGTGGCTAATAACTTAGCCCTTAAAGTAGTCCGCAAATATTCTTGCTCCTTAGTAATAGGATTGGCAACTTTCAGGGGAGTGGTAAGTTGAGAGTCGGGAGAAACTCTTCTTAGCATATCAAGACTGGTCAATGAATAAGTAAGCACCTCCTGGAAGCCACAACTAACCATAATGCTTCGGAGCTTTTCTCTAAGAGTAAACTCAGGCTTTAATTCGGGCACGGGTATGGGAGTACTCAGCATAGTTGCCGGAATTTTGTCATACCCAATAATACGAGCCACTTCCTCAACCAGATCAGCACAGTTAGAGATGTCTGTACGCCAATAAGGAGCCGTCACTGAAATTTGTTCTGATGAACCTGTTTTCTGACACTCAAAGCTCAAGAAAGTTAATGTTCGGATAGCTTCATCAGTCCCCACTTCCACCCCAAGTAGTCGGCTAATCTGAACTGTGGAAAAAAGTAAAGGCTGTCTTTCCTGCCTTCCTGGATATACATCAAGGATGCCTTTGGCTGCTTTTCCCCCGGCTATTTCCAGTATCAATCGGGTTGCTCGCTTCAGTGCTGGTAAAGGTAGTTCCGAGCTGAGCCCTTTTTCAAAACGCAAAGAAGCTTCGGTTCTTAGACCAAGATTGGCACTTGTTTGGCGGATAGCAGACCGGTTAAAATTTGCCGACTCTATTAAGACTGCGGTTGTTTCCTCACTTATTTCAGTATCAAGACCACCCATGATACCAGCGATAGCGACCGGGTGTTCGGCATCAGCAATGACTAACATATCAGAGGTCATAGCCCGTTCCATCCCGTCTAAAGTAGTTATCACTTCACCGCCTTTAGCTAACCGGACTATAATTTGCCTCCCAGCTATTCGATGATAATCAAAAGCATGGAGAGGCTGCCCATACTCCAGCATTACATAATTAGTGACATCAACAATGTTATTTATCGGGCGCATCCCACAGGCTAATAACCGTTGCTGGAGCCAACGAGGAGACGGAGCCACACTTACCCCGATAATCATACTGGCGCAATACCGTGGACACAGAACTGGTTCTACGATTTTTACCGAAGCTAATGAATCTATCACCTCAGTCGATTCCTCATAAGAGACTTGAGGCAATCGGACAGTTTGTTCTGTAAGTGCCGCTATTTCCCGGGCAACCCCAATTACTGATAAACAATCGGGGCGATTAGGTGTCACATCCAAATTAAAAATCACATCCCCTAAATAGTCAGCCAGAGGAGTCCCTGCCGGAGCCTCCGGGGACAAAACCATAATACCTTCATGACTATCGGAGATTCCCAGCTCCTTCTCTGAACAGACCACGCCTTCAGAAAGGGCACCACGGATTTTAGCCGGTTTCAATTGGATTATCTCACCGGTATGACCATCTATAAGTTGGGCACCAACATAGGCAAAGGGCACTTTATCACCAGTCCTGAGGTTAGGAGCGCCGCTAACCACAGTAAGTTGTTTCTGCCCAAGGTGAACAGTAACCAACTTCAAGCGGTCAGCATTGGGATGAGCTTCAACAGCTACTATTTCCCCGATTACTATGTTCTCCCAGGTACCACCAGTAATTTGCATCTCTTTGACCTCAATCCCTGCCATAGTCAGCCTTTCAGCTAACTCCTTAATAGGGAGAGTGATATCAACATAGTCCCGCAGCCACCTTAAAGAAACTTTCATCTCAGTTCCCGAAAATCAAACTTAAAACTGCTTTAAAAATCTGAGGTCATTGCTGTAGAAAAGGCGAATATCATCAATGCCATAGCGCAACATGGGAATACGCTCAACACCCATACCAAAGGCAAAACCAGTGTATACTTCAGGGTCAATATTAACCCGTCTTAAAACATCGGGATGGACCATACCGGCACCCAGAATCTCAATCCAGCCACTACCCCCACATAAACGACAGCCTGCTCCCTTACACACTATACAGTCAATAGCCATCTCTACCCCTGGTTCCACAAACGGGAAATAGTCACAGCGGAAACGTGCCTGCCGCTCTGAACCAAAGAGACAACGGGCAAATTCAAAAAGGGTGCCTTTTAGGTCAGCCAGAGTGATATTTCTGTCTACCGCCAGTCCTTCAACCTGGTGAAACATTGATTCATGAGTGGCGTCTGTGGCTTCATGTCTATAGACGCGTCCCGGTACTATTACCCGAATGGGCGGGCGGAGTTTTTCCATAACCCTAATTTGCATCGGAGAAGTATGAGTGCGTAATAGCATCTCTCTGTCGCCAGTCTCCAATTCAAAATCAATCCATAATGTTGCCATCATATCCCGGGCGGGATGGTCCTTCGGAATGTTAAGGGCTTCAAAGTTGTAATAATCCCACTCCACCTCTGGTCCTTCAACAACCTGAAAACCCATACCGACAAAAATGTCACAGATTTCTTTCAGTATCTGAGTAATAGGATGCAGACGCCCTAAAGGGATAGGTTGCCCGGGTAAACTGATGTCCAAGCTCTCACGCTGTAATGAGACAGCTATCTGGGCTTCCTTTAGGGCCTCCCTCCTCTTGCCCAGACCAGTTTCAAGGGCTTTTTTAATCTCATTGGCTCGCCCTCCAGTAATACGCCTCTCTTCCAGGGGTAATGTTGCCAAAGAGTGCAGAAGTTGCATTAGCGGGCTCTTTTTACCCAGATAGCGGATTTGCCAGGTTTCAAGTTCTTTGGGGTCGCTTATTTTATCCAGTTCTTCAAAAGCTTGAGAGGCAAGCTCTTCTAATTCTCGCGGCATTTTCTTGTGGGCTTTCTTCTTTTCGCTGTAGGATTACTCTTTGACTTGGGCTAAGACTAAAGCTGATAATTTAGAAAAGGTAAGCGAATCAGTTATAGCCATTTCAGACAGAACTTTACGGTTAATCTTTATGTCAAGTTTCCTTAGACCATTTATAAATTGACTATAAGAAAGTCCATTAGCCCGAGCTGCAGCATTGATGCGAGCAATCCATAAACGTCTCAGGTCTCCTTTGCGCTGGCGACGATGCCGGTAAGCATAACTGAGGGCATGAAGCATAGATTCATGGGCACGACGATACAAACTATGCCTGGTAGCCCGGTGCCCCTTAGTCAACTTTAGTACTTTCTTGTGACGCCTGTGGGTAACTAAACCACTTCTGGCTCTTGGCAAGGATAACCTCCTTTACTCTACACCATAAGGTAGAAGTCGTTTTAGTCGTGTTGTGTCTGAGGGATGCACAGGCAGCATTTCGTCATACAGTCTTTTAGTTCGGCTTGTCTTTTTTCGTCTCAAGTGGCTTTTGCCACCCTTGGCACGCATTATTTTTCCACTGCCAGTAATATGAAAGCGGCGCTGTGCCCCCTTATGAGTCCTCAACTTGGGCATCTAACTTCCTTTCATTCCTTTTGTTTCCTTAAGCCCGTGAAGCTGGTAATAAGGTCAAGAACATATTAGTTTCCTCAACAGTAGGAGAGCCATCTATTGTAGCTGCTCCTTTCACGTCTTCCATTACTTTCTTGAGAATTTTCCAACCTCTTTCTGGATGGACAACCTCTCGTCCTCTGAATACTACAGATACCCTTACTTTATCCCCGTCTTCCAATAGTCGTCTTATCATTCGAACTTTGGCTTCAAGATCATGTTCCTTAATCCGTGGTCTTAACCGAATTTCCTTTAGTAATCCAGTCTTCTGCCCTTTACGAAGTTTGCGCTCCTTCTTTGCCTGCTCATATTTGTACTTACCATAATTAAGAAGCCGGCAAACCGGCGGAACAGAAGTTGGTACCAACTCTACCAGATCGAGTTCCCGCTCCCTGGCGATCTGTAATGCCTGCACTAAAGGCACAATCCCCAACTGCCCACCAGTTTCTCCTATAAGCCGAACTTCCTTAGCCCTTATTTGCTCGTTTACTCGAAGTTCCTTAACTATTTTCTGCCTCACCCCCTGTAGCTAACTTCTGGGGCAAAACTATACCATTTCTGTAAACCAAAATCAAAGCTTGTTATCAATGGTAGTCTTGACTTTTTCCTTAAATTCCAACAACGACATAGAACCTAAATCCTCACCACTCTTTAGCCGAATAGAAATTGTACCAGTTTTCAGTTCCCTATCTCCAACTATGACCATAAATGGGACTTTATTCAGCTGAGCCTCTCTTATTTTTAGGTTCATCCTTTCTGAACGGTCGTCGACTTCAATTCGAATGTGTTCCTTTTTAAGCTCCGTTGCTGCCGCTCGGGCATAATCAAGATGCCGGTCAGCTATGGGAATAATTGTTACCTGGATTGGAGACAGCCACACCGGGAAATTACCTCCATAATGCTCAACAAGACAAGCCAGAAAACGCTCCATACTCCCCAATACTGTCCGATGTATCATCACTGCTAATTGTTCTGAACCATCTCTATCAATATAGCTAACATTAAAACGCTGAGGTAAGTTAAAGTCCACCTGGATAGTCGGCCCCTGCCATGACCGCCCCAAAGTATCTTTAAGTTTAATGTCAATTTTAGGTCCGTAAAAAACCCCTTCCCCGGGGTCTATCTTATAAATAAGCTGACGAGTTTCCAGAACTTTTCTCAGGGATTCGGTGGCTTTATCCCAAATTTCAATTGTCCCGGCATACTTTTCAGGGCGAGTTGACAAAAAAAGTTGATATTCTTTAAAACCAAAAACATTCATCATAAATTGGGCTAATTCCAGGACTTCTCCCACCTCATCCTCAATCTGGTCAGGACGGCAAAAAATGTGAGCATCATCCTGGGTGAAGCCTCTGACTCGCGCTAAACCGTGTAATACTCCAGAACGCTCATATCGGTATACTGTGCCCATCTCCGCATAGCGCAGAGGCAATCTCCGATAACTGCGCAACTGGGTCTTGTAGATAAGAATGTGTCCTAAACAGTTCATAGGTTTAATAATATACTCTTGTCCCTCAATATCCGTGGGAGGGTATAAATTTTCCCGATAAAAGTCCCAATGTCCACTGGTCTTCCATAGGCTAAGCTTGGCAATATGCGGAGTATAGACAATCTCGTAACCCCGTTTTTGATGTTCCTCCTCCCAGAGATCTTCAATGAGGTGACGTATTACCGCACCCTTTGGGTGCCAGTGAACCAGTCCCGGACCAGCAACCTCATGGATGCTGAAAAGGTCAAGTTCCCTGCCTAATTTTCTGTGGTCACGCTTATTAGCCTCAGCTAAACGAAATAAGTAATCTTCAAGTTCTGCTTCCGTTTCGAAAGCGACTCCATAAACCCTTTGCAGCATTGGGCGCTTTTCATCCCCCCGCCAGTAAGCACCAGCAATGTGGGTAAGCTTGAACGCTTTTAGTTCACCTGTGGAATCTACATGCGGACCACGACACAAGTCGACAAAGGACCCTTGCCTGTAAAGGCTCACCTGTTTATCCGGAAGCTCTTCAAGCAATTCCGACTTGTAGACTTGGTCAGCAAACAAACGTCTGGCTTCCTCCTTAGCCACATCTTCCCTGATGAAAGGCAGATTCTGAGCTGTGATCTCCTTCATTTCCTTCTCAATTACTGGCAGGTCATCAGGGGTAAGAGCTCGAGGCAAATCGAAGTCGTAATAAAAACCATCTTCAATAGCCGGTCCAATACCAAATTTGACTTCAGGAAAAAGACACTGGACAGCTTGAGCCATAATATGGGCTGCTGAATGTCGCAGCGTTTCTAACCTGTGCTCTTCATTAGCCCTTGAAACCATCCCAAACTCTACCAAACAATTAAAAATCTGAGCCTACTATCAGCGACAGGTTAAACTTGCCTCTTTGCGAAGACTCACAGCCTAAGTTTATTGCCTTTAGTAGCATTTGTCCAATGTGGGAGGTGCGAGTTAACCAATTGATGTTTTGTGTCCTCTAAGCTCAGGGAATGACAGCGGTCTTGTGCGCTCAAGCACTTTTTAGGCGAACTCTTAATTATCCTGATAGCCTTTTTAGCTTTTGCACTAGTGACTTTACCGCATCGGCGTAATCCGCTACCATCTCGGGAGTTAGCCAATTCTCATAGAAATTCTGATGAAGGGCGCTGGCGCTCGCGAAACACCTCATAAGTTCTCTATCACCCAGCTCCTTACTCAGTGTAGTTATAAAGCGGTGTATTTCACCATGAGACCTAATATCGACCCCCCTGATAGAAGCAATAGCTTTGACGGCTTCGGCGGTTGCCCCCCAAAATTTCTCCGAGGCCTGAACGTAGTCGCCCTTTTGCAATAGGGCGTCGCCTTCCTTGAGATACTTGTCATTTAACTTGAGATAGTTTTCTACCTTCTCCATTGCTTAACCCTGAATTTCTTTATTATTCTACCTATAATTATACCACAAGGCCATCCGCCAAATTCCGGTCTATTAATGGCTTTAGCCATTCTGCATTGCTCAACCATATCTCGATCTGTAATTTTCAATCGGTGGCGACCCTCTGGCGAAATGTGTTGGGCAAAGTAACAAAATTGCCAGTCTCGAGAACGTAAAAAGGGATAGTGGTATGGGCAATTTACGGCTAATTACTAAGATAAAATTAACCAAATGGTGGGCGATACTGGATTTGAACCAGTGACCTCTGCGATGTCAACGCAACGCTCTAACCACTGAGCTAACCGCCCTTTTAGAAGATTGTATCAAGGGAGGTTTTGTAAGTCAAGGGTGAGCCTTAATCTTTGTCCCTTGATAAAAGCCTGAAGAAAAAGAGCGCTACTGCTATAACAAAGTCATGGATTCGGTTAAAACCCTGATAATATCCCAAAGAGATAAAGAACTTGAGCGGTTAAAGACTGAACTTGCTGGCGAAGGCTACACCTTTTTTGTGGCTCCCGAAATCGAGGAAGCCATGAGCTTTTTGAACCAAAACCCAAAACTGGTCATCATAGAAATAATAGACTTGCCGGCAATAGAATTGGAGCAAATTCTCTCCCTTACAGAAAATAAAGGTGTGCCGGTTATTGCCCTCTTGCCGGAAAGCAGCCTGAAAGACTACCAGTTAATCTTAAACTTGGATGACTTCATTATTAAGCCTTACCGGGGAGAGGAATTAAGAACAAGGATAAAGAGACTTCTGGGACGGACAGGAGAAACAGCCGTTAAGGAAATAATTCAGTGTGGCGACCTGGTTATAGATATTAATAGCTACGAAGTTTCCCTTGCCAGGGAAAAAGTCGACTTGACTTATAAGGAGTATCAATTACTAAAATTCTTGCTGACCAATAAGGGAAGGGTTCTCAACCATCAGGTTCTCCTCAACAAGGTCTGGGGCATGACTACTATAGCGGCGATAGGACAGTGGATGTCCATATCAGAAGGCTGCGTAGTAAGATTGAAGACAGCGCTCATAGTTTTATCGAAACTGTCAGAGGTGTAGGCTACAAGTTTAAAGAAAGACCTTAAGCTATTTGTCAGATAGTTTCGCTTAGGGAGCATATGCGGGAAGGGGAAGGAAAAACCTTCCCCTTATTTTTTACATAAATTTAATGCTCCCGTAATACAATGGAAACATTTGTGGATTATGCTGAGATAAAATTTCATAAAGGACAGAGCATGTTCACAACATCTCCCATTGACAGCGGCAATACTGCCTGGCTTCTAACTTCTGCGGCTTTAGTGATGTTAATGATACCCGGGGTGGCTTTCTTCTATGGCGGTATGGTGAGAAGAAAGAATGTTCTTTCTACGCTCATGATGACTTTTGCTATTCTGGCACTAATTGGCATCCTTTGGGTAGTTTATGGTTATAGTCTGGCTTTTGGTCCTGACAGGGGAGGTGTCATTGGAGGTCTGGAATGGCTGGGTCTAAGGAGTGTGGGGCAAGAACCTTCTCCAGTCTTAAATGGAAAGGGGTTAGGAGGATGGATTTTTTCAGCATTCTCAAGGAGCAGACGGAGATGGAAATTGATGAATTCTTGACCAAACTGACAAGCAAAGAGATTACTGAACTGGATACTTTTAGGTCGCTGACCAGAAACTTGGTAGTAAATGCTTTGAGGGTCTTAGATGAATTAGAGGGAGCCTGTGAGATTTGCGGAGAGAGCCGGGAAATTGCGGAGAAATATCACCTTCTCAGGCACTATTTAAATTATCTTAAAGGGTTCTGTGAGGGAACAGCCTAGGGGAAAATTTACAAATTTAAGGGGGAGAAAATGAATACAGAAAAGGTTTTTAAGCTTATCAAGGAGAATAGCATTGAAATCATTGACTTAAAGTTTAATGATTTACCTGGTCTATGGCAGCACTTTTCTATGCCCGTTACTGAGCTGATAGAAATGGATGACCTTACCGAGAGTATTTTTGTCCAGGGTGTTGGTTTTGATGGCTCAAGCATCCGCGGCTTTCAGAAAATCCAGGAAAGTGACATGATATTAATCCCTGACCCGGCAACGGCTGTTGTCGACCCTATTTGCCAGGTACCCACTCTAAGCATCATTTGTGACATTTATGACCCGCTCACCAAGCAGCCCTATTCTCGAGACCCAAGATATGTCGCTAAAAAAGCCGAAGCCTATTTGAAAACAACCGGAATTGCTGATACCAGCTACTGGGGACTAGAGATGGAATTTTTCATCTTTGATGATGTTAGATTTGACCAGAATGAGCACTGCGGTTTTTATTTTGTGGACTCCGTTGAAGGTGCCTGGAACACGGGTAAAGAAGAAAACCCCAACTTAGGCTACAAGCCCAAATATAAAGCGGGCTATTTCCCTGTCCCTCCCCACGATTCTCTCCAGAATATAAGGCCAGAGATTGTCTTAACTATGATCAGATGTGGCATCCCGATAGAGGTGCATCACCATGAGGTAGCGACGGCTGGGCAAGGAGAAATAGATATGAAGTTTGACACCTTAACTAATATGGCAGACAAGATGATGTGGTATAAATACATCGTCAAAAATATCGCTAAAAAGCATAATAAAGTAGCTACCTTCATGCCCAAACCTGTCTTTGAGGACAATGGCTCAGGCATGCACGTCCATCAGAGTTTATTCAAGGATGGCAGAAATGTATTTTTTGACCCAAAAAGCTATGCTCTGATCAGTCAAATAGCAAAGTATTATATTGGTGGATTATTAAAACATTCTGCTTCTTTATGCACTTTCGTAGCACCAACGACTAAATCTTACCGCAGACTCGCCCCCGGGTTTGAGGCTCCAGTAAATCTTATTTATTCCCAAAGAAATCGCAGTGCTTGTGTCCGTATCCCCGTTTATACCAAAAACCAAAGAACAAAGAGAATTGAATACAGACCAGCTGATGATTCCTGTAATGGTTACTTTGCTTTGGCGGCAATGTTAATGGCTGGCCTTGATGGCATAGAAAATAGAATTGGCCCTGGAGACCCGATGGATAAGGATAGCTACCATTTAACCCCGGAGGAAGCTAAAGGTATAAAAACGGTACCAGCTTCTTTAGAAGAAGCCCTCAACGCCTTAGAAGAAGACTACCAGTATCTGCTTAAAGGTGATGTCTTTATAACTGATGTTATTGATGTCTGGATTGAATACAAGAGGACCAAAGAAATTGATGCTATAAGGGTGAGACCTCACCCCTATGAGTTCTATCTATACTTTCTATAGTTTGACATTTAGGGGAACACCTCCAGGGGACTCTCTTGAAGAAAAAACTGGCTTCCTCTATACTCTTACCAGGAGAAGACCAAGAATCTTTCAGGCTTCTCATTAATTTAGGGGAGGCTATTGTGAGTGAAGAAAGGAAAGAGGCAAAAGAGTATGTTCTCAAGAAAGCAAAGGAACAAGGCGTAAAATTCATCCGGTTATGGTTCACCGATATACTGGGGTTTTTAAAGAGCTTTGCCATTACTACTGAGGAGCTGGAGAGGGCTCTGGAAGAGGGTATGGGCTTTGATGGCTCTTCCATCCAGGGCTTTGCCCGGATTGACGAAAGTGATATGGTGGCTCTCCCTGACCCTAATACCTTTCAGCTAGTCCCCTGGCGACCCCGCGAATATCACGCTGTAGCCAGAATGTTCTGTGACATTTTTTGGCCCGGGGGGCAAGTCTTTGAAGGCGACCCGAGGTATGTATTGAAGAAGAACTTGAAGCGGGCGGCGGCGGTTGGCTACACTTTCTATGTCGGACCGGAACTGGAATATTTTTACTTCCAGAACTCGGGAACAACACAATTCCTAGACCACGATGGCTACTTCGACTTGGCTCCCCCAGAAATTGCTACCGACCTGAGACGAGAAACAATCCTCATTCTGGAGGAAATGGGCATTGGTGTCGAATATAGCCACCACGAAGTTGCTCCCAGTCAGCATGAAATAGATTTGCGTTATACTGATGCCTTAACTATGGCGGATAATGTCATGACTTACCGTCTGGTAGTTAAACAAGTAGCGCAAATGCACGGGGTATATGCCACCTTTATGCCTAAGCCGGTCTTCGGAGTCAATGGCAGTGGTATGCACACCCATATGTCACTATTCAAAGGTGATAAGAATGCTTTTTTTGACAAAGATGCCCCTCATCACCTCTCCAAAGTAGCCAAGGGCTTTCTGGCGGGACTATTAAAGCACGCTCCAGAGATTACCTCGGTTACTAATCAATGGGTGAATTCTTATAAGCGGCTTGTTCCCGGTTATGAAGCCCCCGTTTATCTTACCTGGGCAAGGAGAAACCGGGCTGATTTAATCAGAATTCCCGAATATCAGCCGGGAAGAGAGAAGGCTACCCGAGTAGAACTCAGGTCTCCAGACCCAGCCTGCAATCCTTATTTAGCCTTCAGCGTTATGCTCGCCGCCGGACTGGAGGGAATCGAAAAAGGATACGAGTTGCCACCACCATCAGAGCAGAATGTTTATGAAATGAGTCCAGAGGAGAGAAAAGAAAGGGGAATAGGCACCCTGCCAGGAAGCTTATACGAGGCTATCAAGCTTACAGAAAAAAGTGAGCTGGTAAGAAGAGCCCTCGGCGACCATGTCTTCTTCACCTTCATACAAAATAAAAAGATGGAGTGGGATAGATATCGGGCTCAGGTCACTGACTATGAGCTGAAGCAGTATTTGCCCATCCTTTAATTAATGCGCAGTCTAAGAGTTGGTTTGGCACAAATAAATTGTACGGTCGGTGACCTTAAAGGTAATGCGACCAAAATCTGCCATTTCATAGATAAAGCTAAAGCTCTTGGGGTTGACCTTCTGGCTTTTCCCGAACTGGCTATCACCGGGTATCCCCCGGAAGATTTACTTCTTAAACCTCAATTTGTTAACGATAATCTTAGGCAGCTGGAATTAATCCAGAAACACTCAAGCGATATCACTGTCGTCGTTGGTTTTATTGATGCTAAAGATGACCTCTATAATGCGGCGGCTATAATCCACGACGGCAAATTAGCCAGCAAATATTACAAGACATACCTCCCTAACTACGGCGTCTTCGACGAAAACAGATATTTCCAGGCAGGAACTTATTGTCCCATCTTTGTTATTAATGGCGTTAACATCGGAATCAATATCTGTGAGGATATTTGGTATCCTACCGGACCAACTTCATTACAAGCCTATGCTGGCGCAGAAATGGTCGTAAACATAAACGCTTCACCTTACCATGCCGGCAAGAGAAAGTTCAGGGAAAGGATGTTAGCCACCAGGGCTAGCGATAACCTCATCATAATTTGCTATGTAAATCTGGTGGGAGGTCAGGATGAACTTGTCTTTGATGGTGGCAGCATGGTCATCAACGAACGAGGAGAATTAATAGCCAGCGGACAGCAATTTGAGGAAGATTTAGTGGTGGTTGACCTTGACCTCGAGTCTGTATTCTGTTCTCGTCTTAATGACCCCCGACATAGGAAAGAAAAATTAAAACTGGAAACAGAAGAAAAACCGCGCCAGCGAATAGTTGTTTCTGAAGGGGAAAACCTTAAGCCTAAGCCATCTCTCCCTTTGAGAGAAGTTAAGGCTTACGAACTTTTAGCTGAAGTCTATCAAGCTCTCGTTTTAGGCACTGGTGACTACGTGCGCAAAAATGGTTTCAAAAAGGTAATCATCGGACTCTCCGGTGGTATTGACTCAAGTTTGGTAGCGGTTATCGCCGTTGATGCTTTAGGTGCCCAGAATGTCATTGGCATTTCTATGCCTTCCAGCTACTCTTCTTCGGGGAGCAAAGCAGATGCCCAGCTTCTTGCCCAAAACCTTGGCATTGAGCTTAAAGTTATTCCTATAGAGGACACTTTCAACTCTTACCTTAACATGTTAGCCCCTTCTTTTACTGGCACCAAGCCCGATGTAACTGAGGAAAACATCCAGGCAAGAATCAGGGGCAATGTCCTTATGGCTTTGTCCAATAAATATGGCTGGCTACCCCTTACCACCGGCAATAAAAGTGAAACTGTTACCGGTTATTGTACTTTATATGGAGATATGGCAGGAGGTTTTGCTGTTATCAAGGACGTGCCAAAGACCTTAGTCTACCAGTTAGCCAGATACCGAAACTCCCTATCTGGCAAAGAAATTATCCCCCGGAGTGTTCTGGAAAAGGAACCTTCCGCAGAGCTGGCACCCAACCAGCGAGATGTAGATACTTTACCACCTTATGAAATCCTCGACCCTATTCTCCAAGCTTATGTGGAAGAAAATAAAAGCTCCACCCAGATTGTAGCTATGGGCTTCAACAAGGAGACGGTGCAGCGCGTTATTCATATGGTGGATAAAAGTGAGTATAAACGAAGGCAGGCAGCTCCAGGCATTAAGATAACCCCTCGTGCCTTTGGTAAAGACCGCCGACTGCCAATAACTAACCGCTATCGAGAAAAGTAGTCTAAACTTGGGTCTTTCAGCGGGTAAAGTCCAGAAAGTTTTTCAGCAGTCTCAAGCCAGGAATGCCGCTTTTCTCAGGATGGAATTGGGTAGCCACCAAGTTGTCCCTGGCGAGCACACTACAAAAAGTAACCCCAGATTCAGTTTCGCCAATTATCAGGGACTTGTCCCTTACTTTCCCATAGTAACTGTGAGCAAAGTAGAAATAAGAATTGTCAGGCATTCCTTTGCTTTACCTGATTCCAACCCATATGGGGCACTTTAACTGTCGCTGGTAAACGAATTACTTTACCCGAGATAAGGTCAAAACATGGGTAACCATCCCCTTCTTCAGTCACAGTAAACAAAATTTGCAAGCCCAAACGAATGCCGAAGAAGGGACGATTTTCACTGATAACCTTACGGATAGGCTCCAGTAACCCTAAAGCTTGAAGCCTGCTCATGGCATTCTCAGCAGCCCCACCCCGGGCAATATGACTGCCTTGGCGCCAGTAATTTCTTTTGGATATGAAGCCACTCGCAGTTGATAACCCAAGCTAATAATAGCCTTAGCCACACTGGACAAATTACTGGCACCATAATCAATAATGGCAATCATCTGTCTTTTAGAGTTTCTTGAAAACTCTTTAGCTCTTACCACTCAACCTCAAAGCACCTGTCACAGTAATCTGAATAATGCTGCCACATTTAGGACAGGTAACCTCAATACTGACAGGTTGCTTCATTACCCGCTCTACGAGAGCCGTAACTATAGAATCAATACTGTCCAGTCGATTGTCTAACATTTCAAGCCGCTTTTCTATCTGCTCCATCCTGTTTTCTCTTTAAAATAAAGGTTTTGGCTGTTTCTTCCTTGTGTCAACTAAAATTAAACTTTCTTGCTTTAGAGACTTTTTTCAGCTACTCCCAGAGCTTCTAACTCAGCTTTGTCCGTCTTTATCCTTCGGTCTATTTGTTCCCCTACAGTTCGTTGCAAATACTTCCGAAAAGCCTCCCGGGCTGCTGGTGATGACTTAAGCGCCTCCTTAGCCTGTTGCCATTCTTCAGAAACTAACCCTTCAATTCGTTCTGGTTCTATTGGAAAGTGTCCCTCCATAAGCTGTTCAGCCCGGTCTAAAACCCTTTTCATCACTGCTCTTTTCAGACGGTCGAAAGACAAAAACACTTCCGGTTCATAAGGTTGCGGTGTCCATCTCTCTGCGGGCATTTTTTCTCTCGTCATTTTAACTCTCCCATGAGCGCACAGTTTTGTCAAGCCTGCGCACCCTTTTTATTTTTTACCCCATTGGGGCTTTCGACCAACCTCCCATTGGTTCCGGTTAAAGTACGGAACACATCATTAAATGTGATCCAGGTCCCAGGTCCCCTATTCTCCTTCAGGGGTGCGACAATCGATATTTTCGGTATCCACCAGGGCAAAATGAAGGCGACCTGGGACCACAAACTTTATAAGGCCTATTCTGGTAAAGAACACGATAGATAATTGTTGCCAATCTCCTGGCAGTTGCTATTTTCGCCGGGTTCGCTCCTTTCTTGCCTTCTCGTAGTAAGCCCTCAAATCGGGATCAGTCTCGATAGCAGGCCATGTAGCTTCAACTATTGCCCAGCGTAGATACTTATTACCTTGTTTAGTAAGCCTGCCGTGAAAGGTCCTGCCCCCGGAGGAGAAGGTGGATGGGATGATGCCTATGTAGCTGAAGAACTTCTTTTCACTGG
>DYGU01000012.1 GCA_020724525.1 Dehalococcoides mccartyi | reverse complement strand
AGGTATTATTCTTGCTTCAAGATAAAAGGTATTATTTTAGCTTCTTGACTACAGATAAGCTGGTTTAGAGAGCGTTTATCTTGTCACCCTCACCCACCCTCTCCCTTGAAGGGAGAGGGTGGGTGAGGGTTTCTCCGCTTTGTTCAAGGTGAAGAAAGCATTAGTAAACAATCGGGCTATGGGCTTTGACCAGATTTTGATAAAGGAAAGGACGACAAAAGGTGTTTCAACTGTGAACTAAAAAGTATTTGCTGACTCTAGAGGCAGTAGCTTTATTTTACCCCATAGCCCTATTTTGTCATCTTTGATAATGACAACGCCAGATAGCCCATCTATTTTCTGTGCCCAGTCAATGGCTTTTGGGATGTCGTTTGTATCTTTGACCTGATTACCTATGGCTGTAGCTGCGGCATCAGCTAAAGAGGTGGAGGGGGAGAGAACAATAACTGCATCAGCGGTGCCGAAGCTGAGGGAATGTCCCACGGTGCCAGATGAGGTGCAAATGCCTAAAGGTGTTTCTTCAGGCTTGATTTCGAGGGTGATTTTGCCAGTGAAGGGAGAATTACCAGCATAGATACCTACGTATCTGGTTCTGGAAAGCTTTAAGAATATATCACCACCATTTTCAACGATTATTTCTGGTGAGAATGGAACGAGGTCTTTGCCTACAGCTTCGGCGATAGCTCCAGCCACAGCTGCCATAGGACCGACCCCCACCATCCGGGTTGCCTGTGCTATTTCTTTAACGATTTGAGGGGCAGTTTCGTCAACATCGTAGGGCTCCAGAGTAGTCAGGAAAAAGGGGTGCTCTTTAATATATTGCTCTAAAGGGGCACGGTGTTTCAAGACTGATTTTAAGGCTTTAGCCCTCAAGTTGCGGCAGGCTCGGATGTATAAGTCCGTTTCTTTGACCACTATCTGGAAAGAGACTAAGTCCTTGTCTTTAATCCAGTGCCGGTAGGTTCTTGGCTGGTAGGCATTAGATTTCATTTTGTTTGGCTATAACCTGGGTATTTGGTCGGAGTGAAGGTATTGCCTGAGGATTTCTGTCATAGGCATATCTGGCGACCTCGGGTTAGGTATGACCGTTTTTGTGATAGGGTCAACAATGAGATCTAAAGCTTCCAAGACTATTTGACCAAGGAGAGGTTCTGAGCCTTGAACCTCGGACAACACATCAAAAATCCCATCCCTCCCTTTAAGTTTGAGGATTACACCTCTGTAAACGGGCTTTAGTTGAATTTGATTATTTGCGTACCTCACTCTCCTCTCTCCTATCCTCCTCAGACCTAACTCATTTACCACATCTTGAGGTAAGACGAGCATGGTTGCGCCGGTATCAACAACTGCTTCAACCTCCCTTGTTTTTGTCGAATCAAACAAATTTGTGAGCCTTGCCTTTTCTATCACCTTTCCCATCTCAGTTCCACCCTAAAAGTATAGTTCCATAGCTCGGGGAGGACAGGCTTTGATGCACAATTCGCAGACAACGCATTTAGCGTGGTCAAAGAGTACCCTTCGCGTCCCTGGTTCTAAGGAGAAAGCATTGGTAGGACACAGGGTAATACAAGCGCCACAATGGGTGCACCGAGCTTCGTTGCGGACTACATCCTGGCTTAAAGCCTGAATTTTTACCCCAGTATCAGTCAGGTATTTGATCCCTTGGTCGTAATTCCTTTGTCCTCCGGTCAGTTCCATAACTAAAATACCTTCCCTGCCCGGGGTGACCGAGGCTTTAAGGATGTTAAATTGAAGGTCAAAGTCCTTGACCAGGCGATAAACTATGGGCTGGTCTACTATTCGTGGTGGGAAATGGAGGACTATCCTTTTAGAAACAGTCATCTTCTACCTCCTTTTTAACCCCATTATGGATAGCGTCTACCTTCTGCATATGTCCCCAGCAATAAGCCATAATGGGAACCCTATGACAGCTTATTGCTACAGGCAATAGTCTTAGGTTAGACGATATCTGTCATGGGGGATTTTTATGCCTCCTTTCGGGTTATAGCTCCAGTATTGGCCGCTCCTCCAAAGCCTTAAAGATAATGCCGGACTCTACACCGGGAAGAGGAGCCACTGGTTCGGTAAGAAAAAATTCGCCTCTTTTTATCCAGTCTTTCAAAATATTGGCTATCTCTATAGCCTTAGGGTAGCTGGACAGGGAAGCGGTAGGCACTTCCTTTCCCTGAACTTTTATACTGCCACTCTTTAGTTCAGCATAACTGACTTCAGCTAATATATCTGGCTTTCTTTGAGGGTAGCCTTCGGAATAGTCAACGACCGGGGCAAAAATATCGGCGTCGGTAACTAAAGTATAACGGAGAATCTCTTCGGAGAGAATGGGTATGGGAACGCCGATGCCTACGGTTATAGTGCAGCCATAACCGAGAAAGCTGGTGCCTACCAGCCACTGGGGTTTCATTTGCTTTAAGTCGCCAATGACAGCTAAGGTGCCGGCAGGTCTGCGGGGCACTCCGTTGTCCCCTCGTAAAACATTAGGGTTATGCTGGGTGCCATGCCAGGCAACGTAACCAATGCCACCACCAAGGAATATCCTGGTGCCGATGCCTATTGTTTTATAAAAGGGGTCATTAAGCAGGGGGGAAAGCTGACCGGCTGAGGAATAGTTAGCATTCCCTAAATCTGGCTTGAGCACCCCCATATAAGTATAGAGAATACGATTGGATAGGTTTACAGCTACATTGTAATTCTGATAAGCATTTCTAACATTAAAAAGTACGGCTTCATTGATATCTTTAAGATTGACCCAGCTCTCCAGTTTCCGTTTAGGATAGCAGTCAGTTCCGTAAGCCGTTGCTGTTAGGCGAACATCCTTACCAGCAACTAACTCTTCAATAACGTGCCCACCACCGTATCTGAATTCACCGGGATAAATTTTGTTCCTTGGGTCATCATCAGGAAGAGCCGTGGCTCCGAGGAAAATATCTACAGCAGCTAACCCGGTGTAAGCAGGAACATCGTTGAGGTAGACCCTACCTCCCCCTAACTTTATTTTCGGTTTGGTATGTCCGATATTAAAATAAGCCCCTGAAGAGCACATAGGACCGAAAGTGCCCGTAGTCACCACGTCAACCTCCTCAGCCACCTTAGCTAATCCTTTCTTTTTGGTAATATCAATAATTTCCTCAGCAGTGACTACAACTGCCTCTCCCTTTTTAATTTTGTCATTTATTTCAGCAATTGTTTTTAGCATTTACTTCCTTTCTTTAGTAATTTTGGTGGATAGTTCGGCTTTAGAGCTCTCTAAGAATGGCTCTCGTTCCCCACAGGAACTCAGAAGACAGGTAACGCTCTCCTGTATCAGGGATGATGACGACAATAAGCTTACCTTTGTTTTCTGGTCTCCTGGCTACCTTCACTGCTGCCCAAGTAGCTGCTCCAGAGGAAATGCCAGCCAATATACCCTCTTCCCGGGCTAATCTTCTGGTCATCATAGCGGCGTCTTCGTTAGTAACCGGGATAATTTCGTCAATTAGGTCTAACCTCAGTATTTCGGGGATAAAACCAGCCCCAATTCCCTGAATTTGATGTCCCCTTGGCTTACCACCGGAAAGGACGGGAGAATCGGCTGGTTCAACAGCAATAGTCTTAAAGCCGGGCTTTCTCTTCTTAATGACTTCAGCTACTCCGGTAATGGTGCCGCCGGTACCAACGCCGACTACCAGAATATCCACCTTACCATCGGTATCTTGCCAGATTTCTTCAGCCGTGGTCTCCCGATGAATCTTGGGGTTAGCCGGATTTTTGAATTGCTGGGGGATAAAGGAATTAGGTATAGTAGAGGCTAATTCTTCAGCTTTCTTTACGGCTCCAGCCATGCCCTCAGCAGCCGGAGTCAGGACCAATTCTGCCCCAAAGGCAGCTAAGAGTTGTCTTCGCTCCAGAGACATGCCCTCGGGCATAGTCAGGATAAGCCGGTAGCCTCGGGCAGCGCAGACGAAAGCTAAGGCAATTCCCGTGTTGCCACTGGTGGGCTCAATAATTGTCGTTTCTTTGTTAATTAGCCCAGCTTCTTCAGCAGCTCTAATCATGGAGACACCAATCCGGTCCTTGACACTGCTGCAGGGATTGAAAAACTCCAGTTTAGCTACTACCTCAGCCTTAAGCCCCTGGGTTATCCTGTTCAATCTAACCAGGGGGGTATTGCCAATGAGTTCAGTGATATCTTTAGCTATCTTTGCCATTTCCATGTCTCCCTTCAATAAAAGTGCTTCCAATCTTTACCCATTATATGCTTATACTTTTTAACCTGTCACTCAATCTTTGAAGCTCTTTCTGATGGAAGGAGCAAAATTCATAAGGGCTTTCCAGTTGTGCCTGAATTACTTCTTTTTGCCAGTGACTATTATAAAGACGACAATTTTTATCCTCGCAAAAGGGTTCACCGGTTAGGTGGTAGAAAAGGGCTTGCATTACGTATCCCTTCATTACCTGGGTGAGCCGATTATCATCATAGTCTATAAACTGGTCTTTATATTGGAATTTTATCCCCTCGATATCTGGCATTCCCACAGATAAGTATTGTTTTTTAAGAAGATAAAACTCTCTCGGCTTGGCAGGTGCCTCGACAATGCCAGTAGTGGATATTAGGGATGGAAAGCTACAGATGAGCACCCGAGCATGGTATCTGTGGTTAGCCTCATCCCAGGTGCCAAAAAGTTGATTAGTGAAGATAATATGAATATGCTTGAAACTTCGCTCCTGTTTGGGAATTAACTCTCTAAGGATATTTATTATCTCAATACCATCATAAAGGAGACCAAAAGACTGGCTAATCGGTGCACTGAGTCTTCTCTTTTCGTAGTTTATTTCTCCAGGCAGAGGGGATTCCTTCTTCAACGGCTTGAACGGATCTCTGACCTTAGCTTTGGCAAGTTCTTCAGCGAGATAGTCAATCTTTCTCTTTCTTTCTTCCTGGGATAAAGACACGAAATGAAAGCCGATGAAGCTATCTCTAACCGCAATCTTGATTTCGGGTAAAAGGGTCTTTATAAAGGAGCCGAGTATTGAAGCATCCAGAGTGGCAGCACTGGGCTCATCATAGAGATAAACATGTTGTGCCCAATTCATTCAGCGAGTTACTCTACACAAATCGACTTGGTCTTGGTACTCATATGCTGGACTTAGCCTTCAGCCTTTGCAAGGCAACCTCGGCAGCTTGTTCTCCAGAAAGGAGCATAGCTCCGAAAGTAGGTCCCATCCTCGGCAAGCCATAGACTGTGGTAACAGCCATGCCCGTGACAATAAGCCCGGGGTGTACTTCACCGGTATGCTCCACTACCAGGTCCTCCGATTTCCCTACCCACATAGCTCCAAAGCCAACTACCTTCAGGATGCCTCTTTCTTCCAATTTCCTGGCTACACAGGCATCGTGACCACTGGCATCGATTACCAACTTCGACTCTATAGCAACTGGGTCGACACAGGTTATCTCTCGTGGTAAGGCAGAGATAGGTGTCCAGTTAATCACCACCCCAGCGACTTGATTATTTTCACGCAAGACCACATCATCAAAAATGGTCATATTGGCAAATTTGACACCGGCATCGCAAGTAGCCGCAATAAGTTTAGAGCAAGCATGAGGACCATCGGCAACATAAAGCCCTTCTATAGCCTTTTGATAGGGTACGCCCAGCTCATCAAGGATTCTTTGGGATGGTGCTCTCAAGGTTACTTGGTTCATTAAGTAACCGCCTATCCAGAAACCACCACCCAAATAGTTATTTCTTTCTACAATCAACACTTTCAATCCCGTTTTAGCAAGTTGCTTACCCGCCATGAGCCCACTGGGACCACCACCAACTATTATTACATCACTTTGGACATATTGTTCACACTGTTGTAGGAAGCTACTGACAATAGCTCTGGTTATTTCAGCTTCGGTAACGGGGTAAAAAAGAGTCATTTTATCTCACCTCCTTTGGTTCATTGACTATTCTAAAGCTGGCTTAATAAAAATTCAAATTTTGTAACGGAAGTGTTAGGTAAAAGGATGCCTGTTTTCAGGCTATTTTTAGGGATATTTCTTTAACCTTCTTATCTTCGATAAGAAAAGCCCGGATAACTGGCTGGTCCGGGTTCTGGAGAGAAATGATAAAGTAGAGGGAGTCGGGCCAGAAGGCGAGTTGGATATCAGCCGGGGAGGGGTAGGCTTCGGTATGAGTATGGGAGTGGTAGATACCAAGGAATTCCCACCTTTTTTCTTTAATATCTTTGTGGATGCGAAGGATTTCTGAGGGATCGATATTATAGCGAACAGGGCTTTGTTCAATATTGGTGGTGGTATAAACTTTGACCACCTTGCCACTGGCACCGGCAAGGATACCGCAACATTCCAGGGGAGCTTGGCTCCGGGCATGGGTAATCATCTGGTTAGCATACTGTTTTGCCAGGCAAAAAGAGCTTTTGGCTCTGTTTTTTGGTTTTTCAACACCCAAATTTAAATTGACCTGATTAAGCCTTTTGAACTAATAATTTAAAGGCGTTTTCAAAATTCTCTACTTTGATTACTCGATGTCCTTCTTCTTTCAGGCTGCGAGGGGCACTTTGTATGGGTTCGCCATCATCAAGAATCAGGCCCAGAATTTGTCCCGGTTCCATTTCTTCGAGCTGGAGCTTTGTTTTGACGAAGTTTATGGGGCAAAGGATGCCCTGTAAATCAAGTTTGGCATCAATTTTAGTTCCATCCATTTATACATAAAAACCATAGACGCATCTTTGGTGTGTTCGCGAAGGAACTCAACGAGACTACAGGCTCCCTCTGCTTCTTCTACTATCTTATCCTTATTAAGGTTGTGAAATGCCATGGGCGTAGGGCAGGCATAAATTTTGCTCTTAGCTGAAGCGCGAGCTAAAGTGTCGAAGCCAAATTCCCGAGCTTTGGTGATTGCCACAGAGACGACGCGGCCTTTAAAGGAATAAGTTGGATTAACGCAATATCCCCGGCACTGTAGAGCTTTTGCGTAGGACATCTTTTTTATTTATTACCTCCAGCTACTGCCGGCAGTATAGTGATGATATTGTCGTCTTTTACCTTGGTGTCCAATCCATCCAAGAAACGGATATCTTCATCGTTTAAAAAGATGTTGATAAAATGATGTATCTCGCCGGTTTCTGTAACAATTTGACTCTTAAAGCCAGGATAACTTCTTTCCAGATCTTCAAGCACCTGGCGGACATTATTTCCCTGTGCCTCAACAGACTTAGCATTGTTTAGTTTTTTCCGAAGAATGCTACCAACTCGTACCTCAATGGACATAAGAACCTCCTTAAGCCATAAGAATTAATGGGAACTGATAGGCACAGCGCAGGTATACTCGTAGTTCGTGAGCAATTGGGTGATGGTAGGATTGTCGCCACAGACGGGACAAGCTGGATTCCGGCGCCACTTCAACTCATGGAATTCCATAGCCAAGGCATCAAAGACCAGCAGTCGTCCAGCGAGGGAATGACCAATACCAAGGATGAACTTAATGGTCTCTGTGGCTTGGATAAGCCCGATTATTCCGGGGAGTATGCCTAAGACTCCCGCCTCGGCACAAGTGGGTACTACACCTGGTGGCGGTGGTGTTGGGAAAAGGCAGCGGTAGCACCCATTATCGGGAAGGAAAAGGGTAACTGTTCCTTCAAAGGAGAGGACGCTACCGTGGACATTGGGCTTTCTGGCTAAAACACAGGCGTCATTCATCAAATAGCGTGTGGGGAAATTATCTGTACCATCAACTATGACATCATAATCAGCAATAATATCCATTATATTATCGGTGGTTAACTGATATGGATATGGCACTACCTCAACATCAGTGTTGATGTCAGCAATGGCTTCTGCTGCTGAGACTACCTTCTGTCTACCTATATCGTGGGTATGGTGAAGCAACTGACGATGTAAATTACTCAGGTCAACCCGGTCAAAATCAATAATACCCAGTTTGCCCACCCCGGCAGCGGCTAAGTACATTGCGGCTATTGACCCCAAGCCTCCAGCACCAACTACGAAGACTTTTGCCTTTAAAAGCTGCTTCTGCCCCTTGCCGCCAATTTGTGGTAGGACTATTTGACGGCTATAGCGCTCAATTTGTTCCTCGGTTAAACTTACTTCCATATCTCTGTCCTTAAAATTTGCCAGAATTAACTATGTCGATTAATTTAGGCGGCTATTATATCAGAAAAGGAATTTCCAGCCCAATAGTCACCGAGCTGTAGTTCTGGGAAGTGGCTGGGGGTTAGTTTAGATGTAATACATTCCTGGCTTTGGTTGTTCCTTTATCTTGTGCTGGTCAACCAAATCTTGAAGGGTCTTAGACACCAACACCTGATCAATAGCCTGTTTCATTTCTACCCAGACATCTCGACTGACACAAAAAGTAGACCGGAAGCATGACTGGGCATTGTCAACGCATTCCACTGGAGCTGTAGAACCTTCCAGCACCTGGAGGACGTCACCAAGCTTTATCTCATGTGGTGGTCTGGTTAAAGCAATGCCACCTTTTGCCCCGCGGATACTTTTGACCATCCCGGCGGCTTTAAGCACCATGACTATTTGCTCCAGGTAATACTGGGAAATTCCTTGCTTTTTAGCGATGTCCTTAATTAATACCGGACCTTCACCATAATGGAGAGCTAATTCTTCCAGAGCCCTGAGCCCATATCTGCCACGAGTAGATATCTTCATTTACATGACTCCTTTGACGATTTATCCGGACTTTGTGCCATGGGAAAAGGCGATATTGCCCTGAGCTTGTCTACAATCCCAGGCAATACAGAAAGGACATAGTCTATCTCTTCCTGGGTATTTTCAGGTCCGAGGGTGAAGCGCACATTACCATGGGCTTTTTCTGGTGGTATTCCCATAGCCATAAGGACATGGGAGGGTTCCAGGGACATAGAGGTACAGGCACTACCGCTGGAAGCACATATATTGGCGAAATCCAGGTGGAGCAGGATAGCCTCTCCTTCTATGCCGTAGAAGCAAAAGGCAGCATGATTGGGCAAACGTAGTGTTGGGTGTCCCACGAGTTCTGCCTGGTCAATTTTTCCTTTAATTCCGTCAATAAGATGGTCGCGCAATTTCCGGCAGTAATTGCTATTTGTCTCCCGATGTTCTGCGGCTAATTTCAGGGCTACAGTTGTGCCGACAATCCCGGGAACATTGCTTGTCCCGGCACGACGGTTGCTTTCCTGAGCACCACCCTTCTGCTGAGGCATAAAGGGGGTACCTTTTCTCAGGTAGAGAATCCCGGTGCCTTTTGGTCCGTAAAACTTGTGGGCTGATAGACTGAGGGCGTCAATGCCGAGCTGGTTAACATTGAGGTCAAGCCAGTTTGTCCCCTGGACAGCATCGGTATGGAAGAAAATCTTCCTTCCCCCTTGCTGCCTGATAAGTCGGGCAATTTCAGGAATGGGCTGGATGGTGCCAACCTCATTGTTGGCTAACATAATACTGACAAGGATAGTCCTATCGGTGACAGCCTTTTCTAAATCTTCAACTCTGACCATACCATAGCTGTTCACGGGCAAATAGGTTACTTCAAAGCCGAATTTTTCTAAGAAATGACAGGTTTCCAGCCCGGCGTGGTGTTCTATAGAAGAGGTAATAACATGATTTCCCTGTTTCTGAAGGGCGAAAGCTATTCCCTTTAAAGCGGTATTAACCGACTCAGTGCCACCACTGGTAAAGATAACCTCCTGAGGCGAAGAGCCAAGAATATCAGCTACCTCTTTTCTGGATTCGTCCAATGCCTGGCGGGCTTCTTGTCCCAGACTATAAATAGTAGCTGCATTGCCAAACCTTTCGGAGAAATAGGGCAACATGGCTTCTAACACTTTAGGGTGCACTGGAGTAGTCGCCGTATTGTCCAGATAAACTACCTTGTCCATTTTCTATCACCCGCGAAAGTTGACTAAGTTGCTAAACATTATAGCCAAGGTTGTCAGGCTTGTCAATTATTGGCAGCCTTTTCATAGATGTGTACCAATGCTTATCCATCCTCTGGAGGGGTCACCCTCCCTCTGACTTCCTCCCGTCAAGGGAGGGAGTATTATTCTTACCTACCCTCTCCCTTCAAGGGAGAGGAATAAGGTGAGGGTGACAAAGAGACGGAGTATTTGTGTTAAAATCGGTGAAAAAGCGACCCTTTGGATTGCTAGTTAGAGGCTGAACTATGAGCTTGAAGGAGCTGGGCAGAACCGGAGTCAAAGTTCCTGCCATAGGCATGGGCACCTGGGGCATTGGTGGTTATTCTACAAGAGACACTTCTTGTGACGATGAAGCCATTCAAGCCTTAAAGAAAGGCATTGAATTGGGGATGTATCTCATTGATACTGCTGAAATGTATGCTTCAGGACATACTGAGGAAGTTGTTGGCGAAGCCATTAAGCCTTTTGCTCGAAAAGATGTTTTTATAGTTTCCAAGGTTCTGCCTGAGAACCTGCATTATGCTAATGTCATTAAAGCTGCTGAAGCCAGTCTCAAAAGACTTCAGACAGATTACATTGACCTTTATCTCATACATTTCCCGAATCCTGAGATACCTTTAAAAGAAACCATGGCAGCTATGGAAAAACTGGTTGAAGAAAAATTGGTCAGGTTTATTGGTGTCAGCAATTTTGGTGTTAGTCTGGTGGAAGAAGCCAGAAATTATCTTTCTAATAATGATATTGTGGCAAACCAGGTTGAATACAGCTTGCTTGAAAGGAAAATTGAAAAGGATGTACTCCCTTACTGTCTAAAGCAGGGTATTACACTAATGGCTTATACCCCTTTAGGGATGGGTAAATTAGCCAGAAACGAATTTCTTCAAGAGGTCGGTAAGAAATACAATAAAACAGCAGCCCAGGTAGCCCTGAACTGGTTTATCTCAAAGGAAAACGTTATTGCCATCCCCAAGGCTATTAACCTAAACCACCTGAAAGAAAATGCTGGTGCTGCGGGATGGAGATTGTCCCGAAGGGATGTAAGGCGTATATCTGCCTACTTTAGTCAATAAGGATTAAAAGCAAATGAAAGCTTATCCTCGCTTTATTACTCCATCAAGTCAACCCTTTGACCCTTTAGACATAGCCAAAGAAACGGAGAAGATGGTAACTCGGGAAGGTGCGGAGGGATTAGAAAGGAAATACGTTGGTATCTACTCAGCCCTGGTCTATGGAGGCATTGCCACTGGTTATGCTGTTGGCTGTTGCTTACGATGTATTTACTGCTGGAGTAACTGGTCTCGTGACTTTCCTGAAAAGTTCGGGAGTTTTTATTCTCCGGAAGAAGTGGCTGGAAAACTTTTCGAAGCCGCCGAAAGAGGTATAACTTCTCCAGGTTGGGAGGCTTTTAAACATCTTAAGGTTAAAAAGCTTCGTTTATCAGGGTGTGAGCCCACCATTGGAAAACAACATTTGTTGTCGGTTCTAAAATATGTGATGGCTTCCAAATATCGCCTTTTTATCCTAGAAACCAACGGTATTCTCCTTGGCTCAGATAGAGAGTATGCTAGAGAATTAAGCCAATTTAGAGAAAAGCTCTATATAAGGGTTTCTTTTAAAGCAGCGACTCCTGAAGGGTTTACCCAGAGAACGGGAGCTATTGGCGAATATTATGAACTCCCCTTTAAGGCACTGCAGTATCTTTTGGAGGCAGGAATCTGTGCTCGGGCGGCTGCTATGACTGACTCGAAAGTTATGTCAGAGCCAGAAAAGCAACTCCTGTTGGCTAAATTGCGCCAGGTTCATCCTCTCTTGGCTAAGAACCTGGAAGAAGAGCGATTAGATAGTTACGATACAACCATAGCTCGGCTGAAGGCAGCCAAGGATATACATTTTGCCCGGATGCTTGAAAAGAGACTACAGAGCTAAGTATCCATTTAAAGCACTAAAAAGAACTGCCTTAAAAGTGCTCGGTCAATACCTTGACAACTTATGGTTAATGCTTTTATAATAAATCCTGGCTTAAGTACAAGGAGGGCAAGCTTATGCAGAAAAAGGAATGGAAAAAACCAAAGCTTATTGATGTTACTGGCAAGATAATGGCACAGCCATTCATTAGGTTCACGTAGTTAAAGTATGGAACTTCTCCCCCACGTTAAAATTAGACAAGAACAATTTGGGGTTATCATTTTCGACAAAGAGACGGAAAAGTTTTTTGTTACGGATGAAGTGGGGAAGGATGTCTTGGCAGCAATACAAAACGCACAGACAATAGACGAGGCTGTAGAGCAATTGAGCCACAAATATGAGACATCCCGCGAAATTATACAGCGGGATGTCTCATCATTCCTTGAGCAATTGCGCCAAGCTGGACTAATGCAATAGGTTGTTAGGGATGGCTAAAGACCTCCAAGGAATAGGCTTCTCTGATTTAAAATCCCCTCTCTTCTTTGCTTGGCATATGACCAACAAATGCAACTTGAATTGCATCCATTGCCTCTGGGAGTCGGGACCTCAGGCTGCTTGGCCTGATGAGTTAGCAGAACAAGAGGCGATGGAAGTTTGCCGCCAGGTTATGGAGCTTCAGATACCCTATGTTGCTCTATCTGGCGGGGAGCCATTACTTTATCCGGCGTTTTGGCGGGTTTGTGAGTCTTTTTCCAAAAATGGCGTCGACATCAAGATAGAAAGTAACGGCCATCCCATTGATGGTGAAAGTGCCAGAAGGCTCGCCTCCCTTAAGCTTCGCTCGGTTCAGATCAGTGTTGATGGCGCCAGCCAGGAGACCTATTCTATGATGAGGGCCGGAGCAAAGTTAGAGAAAGCCCTTAATGCCATCAAGGAGCTGGTTAAACATGGCGTAACCACAGAAATTATCTATGTTCCTGCCAAGTTCAACAGCCATGAGGCGGAAAGGCTCATTGATATGGCCGCTGAGTTGGGAGTCAAAGCCTTCTATACCGGGAAAACCATGTATATCGGGAGGGCAGTTAGGAATTGGGATACAATCGGCCTTAGTGAGGAGGAGAATGAAGAGCTGAGCCGCCGCTTGGAGAGAAAGGCTGAGGAATATAGAAATAGGATGGCTATTCTCTTTTACCCCTATAGCGTTGTAGAAGAGTTGAAGTATCGCCTGGAGTACCCTGCCGCCAGTCTACTACTGATGGCTAATGGCAAGGTCAAACTTATCGGTTCAATGCCTTTCGTCTGCGGAGATGTCAGGAGGCACAGCTTAGCCGAGATTTGGCAGCGTTACATAAAAGCTTGGGAACGTCCCGAGGTCATAAAATATGTAAATTCGGTGACGGAAACACCTTCTCTCCTTGCCCGAGCCAACGACTTTGTTGACTTAGGTTTTTGAAGCCATTTTTCCTTCGTTTTTTCCGCCTCATTAGATATCGCTTTTTCGTCGTTGCCGGTGCTCTGCCCTATGTCCTTGGTGCCGCCGTCGCCTTTTACTACTCTGTTCCCTTCAACCCTGCCTTTTTCCTACTTGGTCTCTTGGGGATGGTTCTCGCCTTTACCGGGGTAGAAGCCTTTAATGAGTATTTTGAGCCGACAGATAGACTATTTTCCGAAAACGTAGTCCAGGCTTCTCATTACAAGTTTTGGCTTGGGGTAGGCTGTTTTGCTCTGGCTTTGCCTATCGGGATTTATCTGACGGTGCAAACCGGAGTTCTGGTTATTATCCTGGCATTCCTGGGGTTCCTTATCGCTTTCTTCTATGTCGGCTCCCCGTTAAGGCTAATATACAGGGGGCTGGGAGAAATAGCCATCTTCCTGGCCTATGGTCCACTAATGGTTCTGGGCAGCTACTATATTCAGAGCCTGAAAGTAGATGCTGTTGCCATCTTTAGCTCCCTTATCCCAGGCACCCTTATCCTCTCCCTGGCGATATTAAATGAGATACCTGATTACTATCAGGATATGCTGGCAGGAAAGAGAAATATTGTGGTCAGGTTCGGTAAGGAAAAGAGTGGCACCCTTTATATGACCACTCTTTTCTCTTCTTATGGTCTTATCCTCCTTGGGGTGGCAATTCAAGTACTTCCCTGGCTTTCCCTATTGACCTTGCTAAGCCTGCCTCTGGCCTTAAAAGGGAGTTCACTGGTGAGCCGATATTATGACGAACCGGCGAAACTCCTCCCCGCGGTAAATAATACCGCCCTGAACTACCTGGCAGTCAATGCCATTCTTGTTATCAGTCTATTCTTGGGCAAAAGCTAAAACACCCTTCTTCCAAAAAGCTAATAGGTTAGACCGACGAGTGAGATATATTTGTGCAACGCCTTATTTGTAAGACTGTTTGAAAAAAGGCGTTCGCCCAGAAAATGTAGGGCGAGGCTTTAGAGCACCCATTAAAATCGAAGATTTTAATGGGAACCCGGGGTCCCAAAATCTGCGATTTTGTGGGGCATTTTAGCCTCGCTACAGAAAAGCGACCCTGAAGGGTCGCCCTACATTGAAAATAAATCGTTGATAAACACTCTCCCCCTTTGTTTTGACTGGCTAAATAGCGGATGTTATTATATAATATGGTAGATAGCCTGACCGCAATGGTCGGGCAATTTTATGGAAGCCCGAGACCAAAAGCTTGGGGGACTATTAGCCGAAATGAGGGGAATGAAGATAGAGAAAATCTTGATAACCAGGGAGGGAGATGCAGCGGTTACGCCTCAGGTTCAGCCGTGGAGAGGGACTTAGTTTTTTGTCCCACCTGGATTTAGTCAGGCTCTGGGAGAGAGCCTTCCGTCGAGCTCGGGTTCCTTTAGCCTATTCCCAGGGTTTTACCCCCCACCCCCGGATCTCTTTGGCAGCACCTTTACCCATTGGTGTAACTAGTGAAGCGGAACTGATGGATGTCTGGTTGACAAAATGGCTGCCACCGAACTCCTTTTTAGCTTTAGTCAGAATGCAGTTACCTCAAGGTATTAGTCTGGATGAAGTCTGGATGTTGGGACTAAATATTCCGTCCCTTCAGTCTCAGGTCCGCTGGGCTGAGTACCGGGTCGAGTTAGAAACGGAAAGGGGGCGGGAGGAAGTAGAGGGAACTATCCGGTCTTTACTCTCGGCAACAGAACTTCCGTGGCACCATATGAGAGATACCGGACCGCGGCACTATGACTTGCGCTCCCTGATAAATGATTTGTGGCTTGTTAGTTGCGAGGACTCTAAGTGTGTCCTTGGGATGAGACTACGCTGTGATATGTCTGGTTCGGGCAGACCGGAGCAGGTAACGGCAGCTTTGGGCTTCAGCCAGAGACCTAAGATTATTCACCGGACGAAGTTGATTGTGGGTAAGGGGATAGTATAAAGTCCTTGATTTGCCAGTCACGGGCAGATTATAATTTAGTTATAGCCAGATTAACATTGAAAAGGAAAGTAAATATTTGAAGGATTTGCTTAAAAGAGAACGGAACTGGCTTACCCTTTTTGCTTTGTTTTTGGCAGCTATTGTTCTTCCCAGGGTTGTTGCCTTATCCCGAGAAGAACTCTTTATCATTTTAGTTGCCGTCATAATCCTTATTAATGGGAGACAAATAAGCAGGCAAATAGAGCAAGTAAGCAAGCAAATGGAACAGATAAGCAAGCAAATAGAGGATGGTGTTGAAAGTATAGGAAACAGGTTAGAAAGGATTGGAGAGCGATTAGGATTGAAGGAAAATCACAACCCGAGCTTAGAGCCAGCTAAGAAACCTGAGCCTACTCGTCAGCCTCCGCCGGAAACAACGGGTAAAGGGGCTGCCGGCTTTGGGCTTATTGGAGCCGGGATAGGATTTTTAGGAGGGGGAGTACCAGGTTTGATTTTAGGTGCGATTATTGGTGCTGCTATAGGGGACCAAATAGAGAGGAATGAGAGGAGAAGACCTCGTCAATAGTAGGAATCCTCAAATTGAATTAAAGATTTGACTCCAGCAATAAACCAACTTGACCCAGCCCGTCAGGAAAAAGCCCGGAAATATGCCAGCCTTAAGCGTCGTTTCTTTTTTATTGAGTTAGCTATAGCTGCTGTCCTGTTGCTGCTGCTTGTTTTTGGCGGTGTCTCAATTGAAATAAGTCGTTTCTTAGATTTTCCTCAGCCCTGGGCGTCAGCTTTATACTTTCTAATTTTAGTTTTCGGCTACGGGATAATTATGGCACCCTTAAGCTATTATGACGATTTTATTCTACCCCGGCGTTATGGGCTGTTGACCCAGGAATTAAGAGGCTGGCTCGGGGATGTGGCTAAAGTTTTAATATTGAGCTTGCTTTTGGGCACCGGGTTAGTGATGGCTATTTACTGGTTAATGGAGCATTTCCCGGGCGTGTGGTGGTTTTTAGGGGCAATTCTGTTACTCCTGCTCAGTCTGCTTTTAACCTGGCTGACGCCCAACCTACTTTTATCTCTTTTCTTCAAGCTTGAGCCGCTTAAGGATACCGAGCTCCGGGAAAGGTTATTGAACTTAGCCGGGCGGGCTCGGGCTCAGGTCTATGATGTCTTTACTATGGATTTGAGTAGTAAGAGTCCCATGGCAAATGCTATGCTGGCAGGGCTGGGTAACACTAAACGAATCATCCTCAGTGACACTTTGCTTGATCAGTACACAGTGGAGGAAGCAGAAGTGATTCTGGCTCATGAATTGTCTCATCATATCCATCGGGATATTCCCAAGCTTATTGGGGTGCAAGGAATTAGTGTTTTGTGGATGTTTTATATAGCAGATGTGGTGCTGAAGATTAGCCTTACTCCTTTAGCTTTTTCCAGGCTGAGTGATGCCGCTACCTTGCCCTGGCTGCTTCTGATTTTAGCTGCTCTGGGCTTAGTAATAAGTCCCCTTTTTAGTGCTTTAAGTCGTCGCCTTGAACTGTCTGCAGATGAGATGGCTTTGCGGCTGACAGATAACCCCAAAGCCTTTATCTCGGCTATGACCAAGCTCACCGACCAGAACCTTAATGAGGCTCAGCCCAGTCGCTGGGTGGAGCTTTTATTTTACGACCATCCCCCCTATACTAAAAGGGTAAGTTTGGCTCAACAGTATTTGGTAAGAACTCCTTGAGGTAGCCTATGCTCAGGATCATTTTGGTCAGGCATGGTGCCACTCCTTGGAACCAGGAACGGCGTATTCAAGGGGGTAGTAGTGATACTCCATTAAGTGAAGTCGGGAAAAAGCAGGCGGGAGACTTAGCCCGGCTATTAAATGGAGAAAACATTGTGGCTATTTATTCCAGCCCGCTACAGCGAGCCCTGGACACAGCCCAGGCTATTGCCCAATTCCATCCCGTAGAAGTGACTGTTGCCCGCGATTTGAGAGAGATTGAAGTTGGCGAGTTTGAGGGCATACCTATGGCGAGTTTAGGCACCACCCTTGATGAGTTTTTGCTGGAATGGCAGCAGGGGGGTGAGTTGGAAAAATTACCTAATGGTGAAAGTCTGGCTGATTTAGCCCAGAGAGCCTGGGCGTTTATCCAACGCTTGACCAGCAAATATAATGATGGGGTGGTTGTGGTAGTCAGTCATTACTTTGTTATCTTGACTATTATCTGCCAGGCTCTGGAAATGCCTTTATCCCATATTAGGCGAATGAGGGCTAATGCGGGCGGAGTTAGCATCCTTGATTTTAGCGATAAAAAGCCGCGGCTGGTAGCGTTCAATGATACCTGTCATCTGAGTTAGAGATGAGCCAAAAAGAATGGATGGAAGGTGACTTTAGAGAAAAAGGTTATCTCCTTTATTGAAAAGCATAATTTGATTCCTGCTGGGGGAAAAGTGGTGGTGGGGGTTTCTGGGGGTGCTGACTCGGTCTGTTTGCTCCATATCCTTAATCGGTATAAGAAACGCCTTCACATTAGACTCCATGCGGCTCATCTTAATCATCAACTTCGTGGTGCTGAATCTGATACCGATGCCGAGTATGTTTCAGACCTGGCACTACAATTGGGTCTAACTTTGACTACAGGGTGGGCTGATGTCAGGGCTTATCAGAGGGAAAAGCGGTGTGGTCTAGAAGAAGCTGCCCGGGAAGTGCGCTATAGTTTTTTGGCTGGGGTAGCCGGAGGGTTTGGGGCTAACCGAATTGCTGTCGGACATACTCGGGACGACCACACCGAAACGGTCTTGATGCATCTAATTCGGGGGACAGGAACTTCCGGGCTGCGGGGGCTGGAGCCCCGCTCCGAAATGATGGTTGAGGGAAGGAAGCTGGAGGTAGTTCGACCATTATTGGCTATTACCAGACAGGAAGCTATTGACTACTGCCAGAAACATCAGCTCAGGCCCCGAATGGATTCTTCTAACTTATCCCTGGCTTTTTTCCGGAACCGCATTCGTCTTGAGCTATTGCCTTTACTGAGAAAGTATAATCCCAATTTTGATGAAGCTATCTGGCGTTTGTCTCAGATTACTGGGGACGAAGTCTCTTTCTTGCAGGAGCAAGCTTGTCAGCTATGGACTGAAGTGTCTAAAGAACAAAATGGAGCTGTCTATTTGGATAAAACTAAAATCAGTGTTCTGCCACAGGCTTTACAGAGGCAATTAGTCAGGTTAGCTGTGTTTCATCTTTTGGGGGATGTCAAAGATATTGAAGCCGAGCATATTGAAGCTATGCTCAACCTGATACCGAAGACGGGGAAAAGATTAAATTTACCCCGGGGTTTAGTCTTCGCCACCGAGTATGAGCAACTAATATTAAAGACGGGGGAGGATATTCCTTGCCCCCTCCCGCCTTTGGTTGGGGAATTTCAGCTCAACACCCCGGGGGAGACCATTTTACCCGGCTGGCGGGTAGTAGCTGAGGTTAGCCAGAACAGAGGGGCTATCGGGAACGACGATTTTGTTGCCTGCTTTGACTTCAATAAAACCGGGACTCAGTTACTGGTGCGAACGCGCCGACCTGGAGATAGGTTCCAGCCTTTGGGCATGGGCGAGCTAAAAAAGCTTCAGGACTTTATGGTGGATGCCAAAATTCCGCGCTTGTGGCGGGACTATGTTCCTTTGGTCTGTTCCCCAGAGCAGATTTTGTGGGTAGTTGGCTGGCGGATTGATGACCGGGTGAAGGTCGCTGAAGCTACCGAGGAAGTGCTGCGCCTTGAGTTTGAGAGATTATGAGCCAGAAAGTTAGTCAGGAATTGCATCTGAGGCGGTTAACTGTGGACGAAGCTGTGTTTGAGCTTGACCGCTTTCTGAATGCCGCTTTCCTGGCGAGTTTACCACAGGTGCGCATTGTCCACGGCAAAGGAACTGGCACTCTCCGTCAGGCTGTGCATCAGGAGCTGTCAAAGCATCTCTTGGTCAGGTCCTTCCGCCTCGGTGACTTTGGCGAGGGTGGTGCTGGGGTTACTATAGGTGAGCTATTGAGCAGAACCTGATAGCTTTAATACTTGATTCAGCCATTCAGGTACGTATTCGGCTACTTCTTGCCAGTTTGGTCCTCCGATTACCCAGTGATTACTATTGTTTCAGTCATGATTTCCTTTCCTTTTTAATTTCTTCGACTATTTCTAAAATCTCGCTATACGTTCCTGGTCTGCCTAAATATTTCCACATTTCCTTTCCCATTAGCACCTCATTATTTATATCCAAAATTTGCAAAGCAAGCCAACAATTGTGTTTTCCCTATAGGCGGAATATGCTTTAGTGAAAGTTAAATTTTGAGTGTCGTAGTCACTTCTTCTATTATATCTAACAGTTCATCAAAGGCTCCTTCCCCTCCTAACTTATCCCACATTTCCGCGGCGATAAGTACCTCCTTATCCATGTCCATAATTCTTTTGGTGAAGCCCCACGCATATAATTCTCTGCGAACATAGGGGTTATAAGGAAAGGCGAAAAAAGCTTGTGGTTTTCTTCCTTCAAAGAGTGCTCTGAAGAACAACATCTTTTTCTTAGATTCGGCACAAATGTCCAAGTTGGGTAACGGACTTTTTATCTCTAGGAATAGCGGACCGGGGCGAAAATCGCCGACATAAAAATCGGCAATAATTCTAACTTCTCGTTGCCCATGTTTTGGTGCTGACAGGATTTCCTCCGTTTCTTTTTGAAAGTCAGGTTTTCTTGCTTTTCTTCCGCCTGTTCTTAATTCAGTTATAATACGCTCTACTGTAGCTACAATCGGCTCAGGTAAATTACCAGTTAGCTCATAATTGGAATGCACTTGCGAATACTTATCTCGTGTTATTAATTCTGCAACTTTGGGATATAAGGACATGCCCATGCTGGTCACAAGGCTTCGTTGTTGCTTAAAGTACAATAAGGCTGCGTCCGGAAAGAATAATGAATGAAAAGGATATGCTCTCCTCAGCTCCTCAACAGTATATTGAGGAGCACTTTTGCGTGCAAAATCAAACAAAAAGGTCTTTAGAGCGTCCCGTGTCTCGGCTTTCAACTGGATCCTTATTTTCTTAACAATATAATATACTCGTACCGCAATCTGGCAAAGCCACCGAGGATAGCTCGGCGAATAACCTCTGCTTCACTGAACCCTAATTCAGGTGCCCAAGATAATATTTTGCTACAGAAGTTAGTACGAAATCCTTCGACTACCACGTCACCCAACACTATAGCAGCGCCACCTTTTGGTTTCAGGACCCGATGCATCTCAGTTAAGCTTTGTTTCATATCTTTTTCGTATAGGCGAAGTTTTTCTTGACGCTTACCTTTCAAACCAACAAGTTGTTCTCTAAGTTCAGAAGTGTCTATACCTAAGTAGTTTAATAAATGCTCATCGTTTTTTACATAATCTATAGCTATACTGTAAGGCGGCGAAGTAATTACGGCATCTACCGACTCCGGTGGAAGAGGTAGTTTGAGGGCTGAACCAAATAACACTTCAGGTTGAGCGAGCTTAACCCCTCTGTCCTGTAAGACTGTGTAGGTATCTCTTATAGTATCCAAATATTCATTAAGATCTCGGATGAAGAATTCAGTAAAAGGACGTTCCTTGTTCGTGCCTTGGAGATAAGTGTGGTCAGATAGAGCATGGAGACAGCAAAGAAAGAAGAAATTGCGCCATTCAAACGGCAGTTCTTTAATAAAACCCTCAGGTAGATGCCATGCCCAAGCTTCAGTCAATAAATCCTTAGCGTCCCGGTTAAGGTGGCTAAAGCCTAAAAACCAAGGTCTTTTTTCCCGGACTTGACCAAAGAAATAATTGAAGATGTCTAATGGCTTAGTTTTGCTTAGCCAGCGAGAAAGTTCGGGATAATTCAAGGATAGACTGTCTACCTTAATCTGGGAAACGATGCATAAAGCTGGATTAATATCAATTCCTATGCTTGGAATGCCAAGGGTTGCACACTCAACCAAGGTAGTTCCTGAACCAACGAAGGGGTCAAGTACGAGTCCATTTTTCTTTACTCCCATAAAGTTAATAAGCGCTTTTATCATCTGCCCATGGTATTTGCCTTTATAGGGATAAAACCAATGGGTTAAATATTGATTACTGTGTCCTATTTGTCCTTTACCTCTTACTGCGGATAGATAATAGTGGAGGGTTTTATATCCGTTAATTTCCTCAAAATAAGCTGTTCTTTGAGCAAACTCAGCTAAGTCATCACCCAAAGTAGAGAACTCCATTCTTGCCAGAAGAAGCTCATAAACTTGACACACGTCGTTGAACAGTTTCATGGTCTTGCGTGTATATGCACCATTAGTAACCCAGGTAGTGATATCAGCAACTGAAGTAAGAGGAGGCAAAGTGAGTCTTCGGGGTGTTTTGTGTTTACTCAACTTGGTTTGGGCAGATAATATCTCCTGTTTCAGTAGCCCTAACTGGAAAGTAGTTTTCTGAGCGCTATTATCTCTTTTCATTAGTAAGTTAAGCTATTTTTAGTGGGTGTTAGCCAACTATTATAAAGTAAGTTGATTAGTAAGTATAACCTCTCCGAAATCCTCCTACTTTAGTTTAGCATAGGTACTGTTTACTTGTCAGGCATGACTGGCTGAATTTTAGGGATTTTGGGGTTATGAGCCTGGGCTGTTCAGGAGATTGGTGAGGTCATGGGATTGCCTGTTTTATCTTTTCTTCAACTAATTCAATGACGCCCTTGGCTAATTTTTGAGCCCTTTCACATTCTTCAGGGTGATCAAAGAATTCTGCTGGAACATTCCCGGCTAGGCTATTGGGATAGCGAGTCGAAATATAATACCTATCTAAATCTTTGGCTAATTTTACCTTTTCAAAGTCTTTATGGTAAGCAGCCGCAATGCTTATAAGTTCTTTTACGGAATGTGTGAATAGCTCTTCCTCTCCTTTAAGAAACAAAAAAGCTTTAAGCGCTTTTTCCGCTGCTTGCTGGTAAAGGAAAAGGGCAAGATAGAATCGCCCCCGTTTCTCAAGGTCAAAAGCATCTTCAAATTCGGTGTACGCCTGGGCAAACCAGTTTCTTGCCTCAGTTTTCTTATCCTTTTTCATAAACGACTCTGCCGGTCTTTAGGGCATATCGAACAAAACTACTGGTCTCTGTTTTTATTTTCAATTCTTCTTCAGTAAAAGGCAAAATATCTGCCGCCACACCTACATCTACTTTATCATAAATCTCCTTGAGCCATTCCTTTCCGCTTTTCGTTGACGGCATCACCGCAAGAACATCAAGGTCGCTCCATCTCCGGATGGTATCGGAGACGTAGGAACCAAACACAATTATTTCAAGCGCCCCCATTTCCTTGAGTTTTCGGATAATCTCTTCAAGGGCGTATTCTAACTGCTTCCTTCGAATTGCTCTTTGAGTTTGAAGTTTTTCATAAGTAATACCTGGGTTTTTTATCGACTTCATTTTAGCAGAAGTGGTTGGGCATTTGTTGAGCATAACCGGCTGAATTTTAGGGGTTTGTGAGTTATGAGCCTGGGCTGTCCGCAGGGGGGGCTGGATAGTCCGTGGCAGGAGACATGGCAGTTAGCAGTGCAGTTAGGGATGGGGTGGAATTTGCCAGTGGCTTGTTTTTTGGTGAAGGGAAGGAGGATGCCTTCACAACTGGGGATTCCTGGTGAATCGCTTTCTTCGGGGCTAAGCTCCTGACAGGTAGCAAAGGTCATGTTTCTGGCTTCAACCACTTCCCTTAACTTGTGATGGAAGTTAAGTCTTAAGTCCTTGCGGAGGAGATAGCCCCTCCCTGCCCAGCCTGACTCATAGACATACTCGGCTTCAAATTTCCGGGCGGCTAAAGGTGAGTAAGCCTCGATAACCTTAAAAACCCGGTGCCACAAGCTTTCACCCCGACAACCAGCAAGTTGCGGAGTCCTTTTAGATAGTCTGCCCGTGCCAGCGACAATGTGTTTGGCTCCGGTAGTTGAAAAAGCAGCCACTAACCTATCTATCTGGTCAAACCAGGTATCGCCGTAAAGAGCTTGAAAGAGATGGATAAAGACCGGGTCAAGGCGGATAACGGTGCTGATGCCGAGGTTGGAAAGTTGGTGCACTGCTTTTAATCGAGCAGTAAAGGGCGGGGCTTTCGGGGATAAAAGCTGGAGAATTTCAGGAGTGCCTTCAATGGTCACGGCGATAAATTTAGGCTGGTAGCTGACAAAATCGGGTATGTCTAAAAGGAAGGAGGGGTTGCCTTTAGTAGTAATAGCAAAAGCAACTCTGTAGTTCATCAGAAGCCGGATAAGCCTCCTGACCTCTTTTTTCAGTTCTGGAATATCCTGACACGGGTCAGAGATGTTAGATAGGGAGATGGGGGGACAGAGTTTGAGCTTTTTCAAGTCTTTTTCGACTAATTCCGGTAGGTTGTTGTAGATTAAGGTATCTTCGGAATAGTTGGAATAGATGGCTTCGCGGGCATAGCAATAGATACACTGATGACGGCAATGACTTGGTCCCGGTGGGGTAACATTGATAATCCAGCAGTGGAGGCACTTCCGTCTCGGGCTTGAGTAGGGAAAGTCGTGAAAGGTAGACCCCTTTTTGGCTATCAGTTTTATGGATGACATTCTACGAGTTGTATTATTCCGGCATCTTTCAGCCTGAGTATTTCTTCTTCTCTAAATCCCAGCAGAGTCCTCAAAACCTCTTCAGTATGTTCTCCTAATTCGGGAGAAGGGCGGCTGATTTTGCTTGGCGTTCGCAATAGCTTGATGGGAGTATTGACCAAATGAACCTCGCCTACCTTAGGGTGGGGCACCTTAATAATCATGTTCCGGTGCTGGATTTGGGGATGTGCCACTACCTTATCAATAGTATTCACAGGTCCACAGGAGATTTCCATGGATTCAAATATTTCTGCCCATTCCTGGGTAGTCCTGGTTTTCATTACCTGGGTCAAAATTGGCTCCAGAATAGCATAGTTTTGGGTGCGGGTATAGCCGTCTTTAAACCTTTCATCGTCTATCAGGTCAACCCGGTCGATAGCGGCACAGAAAAGGGGCCACTGCTCACCTACTATTGCTACCACAATGTAACCATCTTTAGTAGCAAAGGCTTGGAAGGGGACAAACACCGGGTGCCTTGTCCCCAGGGGACGGGGGATTTCACCGGTGGCGAAGTAACGCTCAAAGGCGTTTTCCTGAACGGCTACCTGACAATCAAGCATGCTTATATCAATCATTTGCCCTTCACCACTTCTATGGCGTTCCTCAAGGGCAGTTAGAATGGAGATAGCAGTGAATAATCCGGCAATTATATCGCCCAAAGAAGCTCCGGGTTTCACCGGTGGTCCTCCGGGCTCGCCAGTGATACTCATAATACCACCGGCGGCTTGAATGATGACATCCAGAGCTGATTTCAGAGCATAAGGTTCATTCTGACCGTATCCGGAAATGGCAGCATAGATAATTCGTGGGTTTCGCTCCTTAAGCACTTCATAGTTTAGACCGAGCTTTTTCATAGTTCCGGGGACAAAGTTTTCCACGACTATATTACCCGTCTCCACCAATTTTAGAAAAATTTCCTTACCCTCTTCTGAAGCAAGATTAATAGCGACACTTTTCTTTCTCCGGTTCAGGCTTAGAAAGTAGGAACTAACACCGTCGATGAAAGGTCTATTACCACGGGCGATGTCTCCAGTTCCAGGTCGCTCAATCTTAATTACTTCGGCGCCTAAGTCACAAAGTATCATGGTGGTGTAAGGACCGGAGAGAATCCAGGTGAGGTCAATCACCCTTATACCAGTAAGAGGACCACCCATTTTCTTAGCCTTGCCCCTTCAATGGGGAATTTTGATTGTAGAGCTGAATTAAGGTTATTCTCAAAGAGAGCGTAAATATATATTTTATTAATTCTTTAATAATCTTTAAAATATTTATAAACTATGAAAAAGCTTGGTTTTGGTTCCATCTTAACATGATCCCAGATACCAAAGCCAAGTTTATTCATGTCACCCCACGGGTGATCAATGGGTTCATCCCAGCAAAAAACAAAGATGCCATCGACTTCAGCGCGATAAATTAAATCAAGTTGCCGCTCTATTCGTTCTGCTTGACGCTTTGGATCATGATTAACAAGAGAGCGCCATAGATAAGAGTAATCCCAATCTGCTTCATCTTTATCAACAGTAAGGCTTTCCGTCTCAGAAACGATAAACGGTTTAGCATATTTCATCTTCTTCCATAACATGTAGTTCAAAAAGTCCTCATCTCTAGCCTTTCCGATATACAAATTTGATGAGATAAAATCCATAGAATACCAGTCAAACTCAGGATCTCTTCCTGGTTTCCACCAGTTTTCAAACCACCAGTCAGCGTAAGTTACCTGACCAGAATAATTCTGACGAGCAACTTTGACTAAATCATCTACAGCTTTTTTCACCAGATTTTCATTCTTAAATTTTTCTCCCCATATGTTCATCTCCTTGTTATATTTTTCGTGGAATTCAGTAAGCCTTACCAATACTTTTAAGTCGGATCTTTCCAAAGGATTGTTTAAATCGAACTCGTTTTTAAAATCCCTCATGCCTCTCCATAACAATGCTTCCAAGGCAACAGGATGCATCTTCTTTTCGATGCCTTTGCCGTATAATTTTTCTAAAATCGATTTGCACTTAGGATTATTCGCTAAATAGAGAACATCCTCTAACTCGATCTCTTTGAAGTATGGCAATCTCTTTAGCTGAGTTGCCAGTTCTGGGTCAATCCTACTAATTTTAGAGATATTGTAATCGAACATTTCTTGCAGATATTTATTAAGGTCTCCCAAGAATTTCTTTTCTAAGTCGGTGAGTTTCTTGTCTTGAATCCCTAATTTGTTCTTAATCGCGTATTCAGCAAAATCTTTTGGCAGCGTTGAATTATAGATTAACCAGGTAGGAACATCATCATATAAGCCAAAATCTATCAATTGCTTTTTCGTATCTACTGATTGCTTTGACAGATAGCTAAACGCAGCTATCTCTTCATCAGTTACTCCACCCTTTGCTAAATCGCTTATCAGTTTTTAACATGGGGAGGAGAACCTAACAAATAAATGTTGTCTAGAGAAAGCAAGCCATCTACCAATGCTTTCTCATTTGCATCCTGCTTGCCGTCTTCGTCCATTATTTTTACTTCATCAATATAGCCAAGTTTTTATCTAATGAGTATTTAACATTAGGATTTGGTTTTATTAAATCCGTTTCATATTTGAGTTCATCTTGATTAGTAAGTCCATCCGCATCAGGGTCTTTAAAGTTATCGAGTTCATCATCGCTGGCCTTCTTGTCCTCAGCAATAGATTTTAGTTGGGTTCTGAAGTAAATCAACGACTGCCCGGTTAATTGCTTGCTCGTGAGAAGAGAGTTATATTCGTTTATTAGAGCTTTCTCTCTTTCGTCCATACCGTCATAGCCTAACTGCCTTACTATCGCTCTGTCTTCCTTGGGCAGGTTCAGTTGCTGAGTGTATTTATCAACTTCGTTTGACTTGCAAGCTATAGGAAAGCCTAACATAGCTAAGGCTGTTCCTGCTGATAGTGCCTTTCCCCAGAATTGCTTTTTCATAGTTTGTCCCGAAAGCTTTTATTACTAACTGATTTTATCCTAAACCCACAGATTCTAACAGAGTTTAACAGAATATGAGTGGCTAACTGTGCTATACTGATTTCAATTTCATCTAAAAAGCTACTTGAAGTTTAACTCATAATAAATTTATAGAAGGGCAAAGGTATTGTTCACCGCTCTTTCAAAATCCGGAAAGAGTATTAGGCTATCAGAAAGAATATGGCGAGAGAAAATTTGTAAGGAGCATCCGGAATTTGGAGAAAAAGGTGAATATTTGCAAGAGGTGAAAAAGGCAATTGAGAAACCAGATTACATTGTCAAAGGTTGGACAGATGAACTCTTAGCCTTGAAGTGGTGTGATATGGCCCCAAGGGCACCAAAGTATCTCTGTGTCGTCTATCGGGAAGTCGATAATGAAGGGTTTGTAATAACTTCTTTTTTCATCTCGAGATATGGTAAACTTTTGAGGAGGGAGGTAGTATGGCGGAAAGAATAGTCTTGGATAAGGTGAGATTTAATTACGATTCAGAAGGCGATGTACTCTATATCAACTTTGGTGAGCCAAGGGCAGCTGACGACTCAGATATTACTGATGAAGGGATTGTGGTACGTCTTCGGGAAGGTAAGATAGTTGGTTTAACTATCCTGAATGCTCAGAAAAGGCTTTATGGATTGTAACCATCAAAGAACATCTTAGGTACCTGTTTGACCAACAAAACAATGAGTCTAGTCAAAGCGTGCCATCCCTGGAGGGATTCGAACCCACGACCCGCTGCTTAGAGAAGGCAGTCTATTTCTGGTGGAACTTGTCAAATTCAGTTTCAGACTGGAGCCAAACCTGAGTTTCTTGTCAGGCAGTGGGGCACTTCGCACTAACATCCTGTCAGTATTGTTGTGCACCGCTCCAAAGATGCAAGAGGTGTGAGATGGTTATTTCGAGAGGTAGGCTGCAATTTAATGAGCCGACTTCAGGAATTGAGGCTTAGTAGCCTATAACGTCTATTTTTATGGAATTTATGGGCTGCCTTGCAAACAAATGATGCCCGGAGTACAACCAGCAGTTACGCAAGCCGAATTTTACTCTTTAAAGTATTTATAAACTACCCAAAAACTTGTTTTGGCTCCATCTTCACATGATCCCAGATACCATACCCTAACCTATTTTTATCATGTTCCTGCCCAGTGGCGGGTTCATTCCATACATGTAAAAAGACGCCATAAATTTCTCCCATAAAATTAAGTCTCAGTTGTCTATCAATTGATTCAGCCTGTGATTTTGGGTCATACTGAACAGGTTGTTTTATAGGAGTATCCCAAGCGCCGCCCCACCGTTCCCCATCGGTAATAGATAAACTTCCAAATTCGGCATTGGCAAGAGGTTTGGACAGGTATCTTCTTTTCCATTTGAGGAGAGTGTTCAGATATTCTTCATCGCTAGCTGGTTCCCCAACTTTTCCTTTGTATATCTGTGGAAAAACTATATCCATTGGTTCCCAGTTAATATTCGTTACATTCCAGTGCCCATCCCAATCACAATAGGTCACTAAACCGGAATAATTTTCACGTACTACCTTAATTAGTTCATCCAAAGCCTTGTGCTGAAGATTGCCCTCACGAGAGAAATGTTTACTATGGAGGTCTATTTCGTTACCTACAGATAGAACTTTGACATTATGCTTTTGAGCTTCCTTAGCAAAATCTCCTAACCATTTCCTGTACGTATTTAAATCCATGTCTTTATAGCTCCAAAGGGGCGAAAACTGCTGCCATACTTCCAAGCCTTCATCGTGAGCCGACTTTACATGATAATCGGCTTTGGTCCAGGCACACCCTCCACATCCATCTCCTTGTTATATTTTTCGTGGAATTCAGTAAGCCTTACCAATACTTTTAAGTCGGATCTTTCCAAAGGATTGTTTAAATCGAACTCGTTTTTAAAATCCCTCATGCCTCTCCATAACAATGCTTCCAAGGCAACAGGATGCATCTTCTTTTCGATGCCTTTGCCGTATAATTTTTCTAAAATCGATTTGCACTTAGGATTATTCGCTAAATAGAGAACATCCTCTAACTCGATCTCTTTGAAGTATGGCAATCTCTTTAGCTGAGTTGCCAGTTCTGGGTCAATCCTACTAATTTTAGAGATATTGTAATCGAACATTTCTTGCAGATATTTATTAAGGTCTCCCAAGAATTTCTTTTCTAAGTCGGTGAGTTTCTTGTCTTGAATCCCTAATTTGTTCTTAATCGCGTATTCAGCAAAATCTTTTGGCAGCGTTGAATTATAGATTAACCAGGTAGGAACATCATCATATAAGCCAAAATCTATCAATTGCTTTTTCGTATCTACTGATTGCTTTGACAGATAGCTAAACGCAGCTATCTCTTCATCAGTTACTCCACCCTTTGCTAAATCGCTTATCAGTTTTTAACATGGGGAGGAGAACCTAACAAATAAATGTTGTCTAGAGAAAGCAAGCCATCTACCAATGCTTTCTCATTTGCATCCTGCTTGCCGTCTTCGTCCATTATTTTTACTTCATCAATATAGCCAAGTTTTTATCTAATGAGTATTTAACATTAGGATTTGGTTTTATTAAATCCGTTTCATATTTGAGTTCATCTTGATTAGTAAGTCCATCCGCATCAGGGTCTTTAAAGTTATCGAGTTCATCATCGCTGGCCTTCTTGTCCTCAGCAATAGATTTTAGTTGGGTTCTGAAGTAAATCAACGACTGCCCGGTTAATTGCTTGCTCGTGAGAAGAGAGTTATATTCGTTTATTAGAGCTTTCTCTCTTTCGTCCATACCGTCATAGCCTAACTGCCTTACTATCGCTCTGTCTTCCTTGGGCAGGTTCAGTTGCCTGGTATATTTGTCAATCTCATTCGGTCTCAAGCAGGATGTAGGAGCTATCCCACTTAGTCCAATAGCACCTGCTAAGCCTACTGTTACTAATCCTTTTCTCCAAGATGTCGGTACCCAGTCTTTCAAGGAGTAAAGAAAATAGCTTAGTCTACTCAATTTCTTATAGCTTTTTCCTGTGGAGATCTCATATGTAATCACCGCACTGGCTTGCTGGCTTTCTGAAGCGACCAAGTTCAAAGTCGTGCCAGTGCCCTGAGAGCAAATAGCGGTATGGGGCTCACAGACGAAGTCAGAGACCTTTTCCCCGAGTCAGTGATAGCGACGAGCATAGCGATTAGTCTCATTCATACCTTGCTGGATGACTGCCCAGGAGCCATCTTTAGTAAAAAAGAAAGTATGGTGGTAAAGCTGATAGCCATCCTGGAGAGCCGAATTGTCCACTTTGGCTGCCATCCGGCTGGCATAGACTAAGGGTGAAGGGCTTACCTTAAGGAGATGCCCCCGGGTTTCTATTTCTTTGGATGTCTTCCGGGAAGTCCTGCCTTTGCCGCCGGCGACAAAAAAGCCCAAATCGGCTTCCAGCCCTTTTAGTCCTTCTTTTAAAGCTCCACATACAGTAGTGGTGACGCCGCTGGAATGCCAATCATAGCCTAAAACGCAGCCAAAAGCCTGGAACCAGAAGGCGTCAGAAAGGCGGCGCAGCATTTCCTGTGGACCAAATTCAGCACTGATGATAATAGTAATCTCTCGGGCAAGCTTTGCCATTCGCTCAAAAAGCCATGGTGGCACTTTGCCATAGTGGAGAGGTAAATTAGCTATGCCTGTTCTTTTTAATGAGTCAGCCATGGGAGCCATGGGAGTCCTTCGGAAAAGCGTTTTGGGGTAAAGGAGAATACCGATTCGACAGCGTCAAGACGAGTAATATTGCCCACGTTGAGCATAGCCAGTTCCGGGGAAGTCAGTAAGGGGTTAGACATTAACCTCTCCATCATCCAGACAATTGGTGTTAAAGCTATTACTGGTATATGTATTTTTAGACGCTTCAGCTTTAACTTCTGGATAATAATGTCCACAATCTGGTCATAGCTGAGGTGTTCGGGACCGCCTAAAAAGATGGTCCGGTTAACAGTCTTATCCTCTGTTAGGGAAAGGCTGAGGCATTGGGTGACATCGTCGATGGAAATTAACTGGAACCTGGTTTTGCCGGAGCCGATTATAGGCACTATTGGTGTTTGTTTAACTATCTTAGCCAGCAAGTTGGTAAAGTTGTCGTCTTCGCCATAAATAATAGACGAGCGAAAAATAGTGTAGTCCAAACCACTGCCTTTAACCTCTTCTTCAGCCAGCCATTTGGAGTGAAGGAAAGGGTAATCGGGGTTTGGTTCAGCACCGAGGTTGCTCATATAAATGAACCTTTTTACTCCGGCTTGTTTAGCGGCAGTGATTAGATTTTTCGTCCCGAGCCGGTTTACCAACTCAAAGGTAGCTTTACCCTCTTGCCGGATTATAGCGGCTAAGTGGATGACAGTATCGACATTTTTCGTAGGTTTGGCTAAAGTGGCTGGTTTGGTGATGTCTCCGTAGCTAATTTCCACATTTAAGTTTGTCAATGGTTGGAAATGAGAAGTTGGGCGTACCAGACAGCGGACAGGCTTCTTTTGTGATACCAGTTTTTTGACCAAATTCCTGCCGATAAAACCGGTGCTGCCAGTGATGAGGATCAATTTGATGAGATTGTTTACCAATGCTTATTTACCACTCTGAATAAAGCGGAGAAGCCCTCACCTACCCTCTCCCTTCAAGGGAGAGGAATAAGGTGACAAAATAAATACCCTCATTTAATGTTTTTTACCTCTTAAATTCTTGTAGTGCGACCCTTTAGAGTCGCTTTGGGCAAGGCTGAAGCCTTTCGCTACATACCGAAAACCGATTACCACCGTGGTGACAATTGTGGAAGGTCATAATATTCTCTTCAGTCTGGGGTTGGGGGTAATGCCGGGGATTCTGCCCCTTTTGGCGATTGGTTTACCTCCAACTTCGTGGAGGTCAGCGGTAAAGTCTATAGGTTTGGCGTCGCTGATATAACTACCAACGCCGAAGAAATCGACAGGAGCTCCCTCCTCCAGAAACTCTCGGATGCGTTCTGGGTTAATGCCACCACTGACAAATATTTTGACATCTTTAAAGCCAGCAAGGTCAAGCCTGGCTCTGGTCTCCTTAACCAAGTCGGGGGTAACCCCGCCCCGTTCTGAGGGGGTATCCAGGCGAACACCCTGGAGTCTGTCTTTCATGGCCTGGGCAACTCGAACAGCCTCTTCTGGTTCATCCTTAAAGGTATCTACCAGGGAGATGCGTGGCACTTCTGGAGGCATATATTTATCGAAGGTCGAAGTAGCAGTAACAGTATCTCCCATAATGATGATTAAAGTATGGGGTATGGTGCCAGACGGTTGAATACCAGCCAATTTGGCCCCGGCAATGCTGGAGCAACCAATACAGCCACCAATGATAGCTGAATAGTCCATAATGCCGGCGACTAAGGGATGGACATGGCGAGCCCCAAAGCTGATGATAGGAATACCCCGAGCAGCCTCAACACACTCTCGAGCTGCTGTTGCCCAACCGCTGCAATGAGCCAGGATGCCTAAATAGACTGTCTCATAAAGCCCGTAGCTCTGGTAAGGGGCTTTTATGCGCAGGACGACTTCTTTTCTGGTGAACGGCTCTCCTTCAGACAGCGCCCAAACTTCTCGGTCATTTTCGGGGATGACCCTGGAGAGCAGTGTTATTACTTCTTCCATACCACAAAGGACTCCCGAGTGGCTGGGGAAAACCTCCATAGTGGCTATGGGGTTAAGGCCTTCTTTCTTGAGGATGTCTACAGTGCGCTGAAAATAAATATCGACGGTTTCCCCGGCAATAACAAAATCGGGGATAGAAAATCGGGGTTGGGGAATGGGGGGAGAGACTCGGGTTAGTTTAGCGCCGAGGACCTTCTCCATATGGGTAAGGGCAAAGGAGTGAGCCTGTTCGTTAAAGGAAGCAACACAGTCCATCGGCACTTCAACATAATAGTCCCGGTTTCGGGCATCAGCTACAGTATGATAGACGCAGATATCAGTGCAGACACCACACACAATTATAGTCTCAGGCACCAGTTCTTTTAGTTTCCTGTCTAAAAGGGTTTCGTGAAAGCCACTGAAACGCCTTTTAGGAATAATCTCACCGGGATAGTTACTAAATTCTGGGATAACCTCGGCTTCAACAGTCCCCTCAACACAATGGGGAGGAAACATCTGAAATTCAGGGTCATCAGGCAGGTGGCGGTCGCAAACATAGAATATTTTTGCCCCTCGGCTTAGCTCTTGCTCTAATAGCTTCTGGATATTGGGGATAATGCGACGGGCTTTGGCTCCACAATAGAGGGGATAGCCCTCCTCCAGAAAGCCGCGGAGCATATCAACTACGATCACTCCCCTGCCCACAGTTTGCCTCCTGTGAGACAATCTTGTAGTGTTTTACTGAGAGAGAAGGGATCATAACTGATGATGCTGGCGGCATAAAGTTCCATGGTGCCAAAATCGGAAGAACCGTCCCAGGGATAGCCCCGGTCGACAAGACGGGCTATGATTGGGAAATGTTGCCAGTCTGGGGGGACTGAGTTAAGGGGTGGGGTAGCTATCCCCAGGTTAAAAGCAGTGACATGCATGGCATCTCGGAAACAGGCTAATACTTCGTAGATTCTTTCTTTAAACGACTGGCTGAACTCTTTAGCCAGGATCATAACTTCTTTTTCTTTAATTGGTGTCAAATAGACTAAAATCCTGACATCATTTTTCTCCAGAGCCAGCCCCAAGGTATGATAGACTTGATATAAGTCGTCAAAATAGTTAGAGCCATATTCGGCTTGATAGCGGAGAGATGCCAGACGCAGGGCTTCAATTTTGGCATAATGGCTCTCCCGGCTGAGGGTTACCTGAGCATGTCCGTGGGCTAAAGTAGCTCCAGCTCTTTTGAGGCAGTTCCAGAGGAAAAAATAATACTTAGCTTCAGGGTCTAACTGATGGGCTTTCTGTGCCCATTTCCAGCCAGTTTCCAGATAGTCAATAATTTCTCCTCTGGAAAATTCCAGAGGATTGTGGTCTTTAAAAATGATCATACTATGGAGGCCATCGTATTTGGCAATATTACTAGCAGTAATCGAGTATTTGCCCTTTACCCTACCAAACAAGTCCTCCGGGGTATCTTTCAAAGGGTCAGCCAGGGGGTCATCTTTAGCCCGGTCAATAATTCGGGCTTCGACTCTGAGTCTATCTTCCCGTTGCCTGGGGCGGAGAGCCCGCAGGGAGTTAAAAATGGCTCCTTCATAGGTGATTAAGTTGGTAACTTTGACAATCTTTTGTTCTTTTACTCTCCGCACCGAGCCGAATTGTTTTTCAATCCAGTCAGTCATAGTCTCAGGCGGTACCAGGGAACCAGTAGTAATACTAACAGAAAAGAGGCGCTGAAAGAGCTTTTTCGACTCCTCAGGCAAGGACTTAACTAGTTGGTCAAGATTGACAATAGTTGGTGTAACAACTGCCATAATCTTTTTCCAGGCGAAGAATATAATCGTCAAGCCGGGAAAGGGCTTGAGCTTCATCGTTATTTTCCAGAGCCTTAAGGATATCCTCTAACAGGTCGACTTCCCGGGAGAGCATTACGGCTAAATTAAAACCACCCTGACTACAGCAATTACCAGCCTCAGCTCTCCAGAGTAAAGTTTGTTTTATCTCCAGCATTCGTTTTACCGTTTGAATAGATTCCTGTCGGCTTTCCGGGCTAAGGATTTTTTGTTTGACCTGGTTTAGCGCGTCGGTATTAATTATGAGCATTATTAGTGTTTGAAATGGCGGACTCCGGTAAAGACCATAGCTATATTATAACGATTAGCGGCGGCAATTACCTCTTCATCCCTTACTGAACCACCAGGCTGGATAATAGCGGTAACGCCACCTTTAGCTGCCAGTTCGACACCGTCCGGGAAGGGGAAGAAAGCATCGGAAGCCAGGATAATCCCTTTAGCCCGGTCACCGGCTCTCCTTAAAGCTATATCAACACTAACAACACGACTGGGCTGCCCGGCACCCATACCGAGCATAGCTTCATCCTTGGCAATAACTATAGCATTAGATTTTATATGCCTGACAGCTTTCCAGGCAAAGAAAAGGTCTCTTTGTTCTGAAGCCGTGGGGTGACGCTGGGTCACCGGGCGCGGGTTAAATTCCTGGTCGGTAATAAAGTCAGGTGTCTGGACAAGGAAACCACTGCTGATGCGGCGGAAATCTAAGGCAGTTTGGGCTGGGGTTGAGGCTAAAGTTAGCAGGCGGAGGTCTTTCTTTCGCTTAAGCAAGGTCAGGGCTTCTGGCTGAAAGGCAGGGGCGATTATAGCATCATAGTGGGTCTTATCTATTTCGGTAGCTGTAGTTAGGTCAATAGTCTGGTTAGTAGCCACAATACCGCCAAAAGCAGCTACCGGGTCGCCAGCTAAAGCCCGGCGGTAAGCTTCAGCCAGGTCGTGGTGGCTGGCTAAGCCGCAGGGGTTATTGTGCTTGATTATGGCAACCGTTGGGGCAGAAAAGTCACCAACCACATTGATAGCAGCATCAAGGTCAAGGAGGTTGTTGAAGGAAAGCTCTCGCCCACTGAGTTGAGTAGCTAAAGCAATGCCAGATAACAATTTTCCCGGGAACTGTTCAATATAGAAAGCAGCCTGCTGATGGGGGTTCTCGCCGTAGCGAAGGTCAGAACTTTTCTTTAAGGCAATAGTCATCTCCCCGGGGAAGCCCTCTTCATCCCTTAGGTAATGGGCAATAGCGGTATCATATAGCGCTATATGCTGGAAAGCTTTCTGAGCTAACCTTTTTCTCTCCTTGAGGTCTATTTTACCCTGACGCAACTTTTCCAGAAGAGGACTGTAGTCTTCAGGGTCAACCATCACCAGGACTGAAGGAAAGTTTTTAGCCGCAGCTCGAATCAAAGCTGGTCCACCAATGTCTATGTTTTCTAAGGCTTCCTCCAGGGGAACGCCTTTCCGGCTTACTGTTTTCATGAAAGGGTAAAGGTTTACTGCTACCAGGTCAATGGTCTTAATCTGGTTTTGAGCCAGTTCCTCAAGGTGATGGGGGAGGTCACGCCGGGCTAAAATACCACCATGGACTTTTGGGTGGAGGGTCTTTACCCGTCCGTCCAGAATTTCAGGAAAGCCGGTAAGCTCAGAAATACTGTGGACTTCAATTCCAGCTTCCTCTAGGCTCTTTTTGGTGCCGCCGGTGCTAAATAACTCGAAATTCAACCCTTGCAGACCTTTAGCTAAATCGATAATGCCAGACTTGTTAGAAACGCTGATAATAGCTCGCATAATAACCTCCACTCAATTTATCATGACTCTTTCTTTCCCTTTGGTTTCAACCACTTCACCGATGACTTTAGCTTCGGTCAGAATTGTGGGGAAGTCAGCTACATTTTGGGGTGAGCAGACAATAGCCATACCTACCCCCATATTGAATACTCGGTACATTTCGTCTTCAGCCACATTGCCCTTTTCTTCAATGAGGTGGAAGATGGGTGAGATGTGCCATGAGCCCTTATGAACCTGAGCTGCTAATCCCGGAGGCAAAATACGTGGCAAGTTATCTTTCAAGCCACCCCCAGTAATATGGGCTAAGCCTTTGACCAGGGGTAAGACTGGCTTGAGAAGACGGGAATAGCAGCGATGAGGCTCAAGTAGTTCCTCCCCTAAAGTTCTCCCCAGTTCAGGGTAGAAAGTCTTCAGGGAAGATGGTCGTTTGTCTATGTGGAAAATCTTGCGGACTAAGGAGTAGCCATTGGTATGGAGCCCGCTGGAAGGTAAAGCCAGAATAACATCGCCTTTTGAGATAGTGCTACCATTGATGATATTCTTCTTTTCGACTATACCAACAATGAAACCAACAAGGTCGTATTCTCCTCGGGCATAGATTCTGGGCATTTCCGCAGTTTCACCGCCGACCAGGGCACAGCCTGCATCCTTGCAGGCTATAACAATTCCAGCGGCTATATTTTCTACCTGTTCTGGCACTAACTTGTCCATAGCAATGTAATCGAGGAAAAAGAGGGGCTCAGCCCCGCAAGTAAGGATATCATTGACGCAGTGATGAACCAGGTCAATACCCACCGTATCATACTTACCTAAGAGGGAGGCAATTTTAAGCTTGGTACCAACACCATCAACGCTGGCGACGAGGACTGGTTCTTTATAACCTTTTAGTTCAAATAGACTGGCAAAAAAGCCGATGTCGGCTAAGACTTCAGGGCGGAAGGTAGAGATTGCCCTGTGTTTGATTAATTCTTTAGCCTTAAGGGCAGCCTCAATATCAACACCAGCCCGGGCGTAAGCCCCTTTGGTTTGTAGCATTGGTGGCTATTTGCCCCTTCTTTCCAAATCGTCAAAACTGAAAGCTGGCATAGCTTCCAGGGCTAATTTGTCCATTTCTAACTGGACCGGGATAGGATAGTCACCGGTGAAGCAAGCGAGGCAGAAGATTTCTTTAGGTAGTGCCACAGATTGTATTAAACCCTCGAGACTGAGGTAGCCCAGGGAATCAGCGCCGAGATAGTCCCTGATTTCAGCGACACTTTTATGGGCGGCAATTAGTTCCCAGCGAGTTGCCATATCAACACCAAAGAAACAGGGGTAGTGGATGGGTGGAGCACAGATGCGGAGGTGGACCTCTCGGGCACCAGCATTTTTAAGGAGACTGACTACCCGGGGGGTAGTCGTCCCGCGAACAATACTATCGTCAACTACTATTAGGCGCTTACCTTTGATAACTTCGGCAAGGGGATTAAATTTCAGTTTGACTCCCAATTCCCGGAGTCTCTGGTCAGGCTCAATAAAGGTGCGACCCACATAGCGGTTCTTGAGCAAACCTTCGCAGTAGGGAATAGCGGAGGCTTCGGAATAGCCAAGTCCAGCAGCAGTAGCCGAGTCAGGGACGCCCATGACCATATCGGCAAGGACCGGGTATTCTTGGGCTAACCTTTTTCCCATAGCTTGCCGCGCCGGATAAATTAATCTACCCTGGATTAGACTATCAGGGCGAGCAAAGTAGATATACTCAAAAATGCACAGGGCTTCACGCTCCCCTTCTTCTTTAAAGCTTTTAATTCCGCTATTATCAATGACCACAATCTCCCCGGGCTCAATTTCTCTGATGAAAGTAGCGCCAATATGGTCAAGGGCACAACTTTCTGAGACGATTACCCAGCCGCTGTCAATAGCACCAAGGCAGAGAGGCCGGACACCCATAGGGTCACGGACTCCAAATAACTTGTTCTCGGTAATGATTACCAGAGAGTAAGCTCCCTGGAGACGATGCATGGCATATTTTATCTTGTCTACCCAGTCCTCTTCCGAGGAGGATAGAATGAGGTTAGAAATGACTTCAGAATCGGTAGTAGTCTGAAAATCGTAGCCCAGCCGGTATAATTCATCCCGCAAAAATTTAGCATTAACAATATTGCCATTATGACCGATTGCCATGTTTCCAGAATCTGTCTCTAACAGGATAGGTTGGGCATTGATGGCACGGCTGGAACCGGTAGTGGAGTAGCGATTGTGCCCGATAGCAATATGACCGCTGAGACGGCTCAGTTCATCTTCGGCAAAAACTTGGGAGACTAACCCTATCCCGGTGTAAACACGTATTTTATTACCGTCGGTAGTGGCAATCCCGGCACTTTCCTGTCCTCGGTGTTGAAGGGCATAGAGGGCAAAGAAAGTGAGGCGAGCTACATCTGTTCCTGGGGCATAAACTCCAAAGATGCCACAGCTTTCATGCATAGCTTATTGGATTATAGTCTTTTTCCTCTTTACGGTCAATCTGCTAACTCCGTCGGTCATTGCGAGGTGCAATGGCACCAAAGCAATCCCGGGAGCGTATGAGATTGCTTCGCTGCGCTCGCAATGACATCTTTCCTCTGTCATTGCCAGGAACAAAGTGACGAAGCAATCTCAATTGGTAACAAAGGAAGGAAACTTGGCTTTTAGCCAGGCTAAAGCTATGTCTATGGCTTTAGTTTCAAGGCGGAGGCGGTGCCTGGCTCCGGGGATTATGTTCATTTCTTTTGGTTCACCAGCTTGCTCGTAAAGCCTTCGGGCATGGGCTACGGGAACAACGCCATCGTTTTCCCCGTGAAGAATAAGTATGGGGCGAGGGGAAATATAGCTAACCCAGCGCCAGGGCGAAATCTGTTCAAATCCCATGAGCCATTGGGGTAGCGATGGGGGGAAGTCTTTGTCTCTAATAACTCCAATACTGCGGAAGCGCTGGATGAGCTCAGAAGCTGGTTGGGACTTGAGCAAAAAGGTGAAATCAGCAGGGCAGGCTCCAGTGACAACCCTGACTATCCGTTTATCTCGGGCAGCAACATAAATAGCCACTGCCGCTCCACCGCTGAAGCCAATAACGGAGATGTCTTCTTTGTTGACTTCTCTAAAGCCCAAAAGGACATCCAGGGCTGTGGTTAAATCCCGAGTCCAGCCAAGAATGTCCAGATTGCCTTCGCTTCTACCGGTTCCCCGGAAATTAAAGATTAAACTAACAAAGCCAGCAATACAAAACCTTTGGGCTAAGAGGCGATAGCCTTGGGCATCAGGACTATCAGGATTGTAAGGCTCTGCTGGAATGCCGTGGCACAGGCATAAAGCTGGATAAGGAGACCGGGTAGTTTCTGGGAAATAGACTTCACCGATAAGTTTGAGTTGGTCAACAGTGAAGGAAATTGGTTCTATTTTCATTTGAACTCAATTACAGTATACCTGCCATGATAAGACCAAATAACCCCCAGGCAATAATGGTCACCGCTATCCAGGCTCTCAGACTCCAGGACATAACCTTTCTGCCGTCAAGGGGTGGGATGGGCAGGAGGTTAAAAGCCGCCAGCCACAAATTAATCATAAATCCCCACTGCCCAATGGTGGCAATAAAACCAACCCCCTGGCTGAGGAGATAAAAGAGAGTGGCTAAAACTAAATTGGCTAAGGGTCCTGAGACAGCAATTACCCCTTCCTCTCTCGGTCGGGTATAGGCAAGGATATATACAGCGCCAGGGGCAGCAAAAAGCACTCTTCCCATAGTCAGGAAGGCGAAAAGAGCCGCCAGGACCAGTCCCAGCCACCATAATCGGAATTCAGCCTGGTAGCCAAATTTTTGAGCTACCAGTTTATGAGCCAGTTCATGACCGATAAAGGCGGCACCGAGACCGATAAGAGCTAAAAGGAAAAACCTCGGGAAAAGATGGGGCTGGAGTAGCAGGTAACGGATAGAGAAGCACAGTCCAAGGACAAGCCAGGCAATGCCAAGATGCTCTATTTCAGTCCGGCTTATTCTCATTAACTTATTTCCTCCTGATTTTTGAAAAGTCGCCCTACACCCCCTCACCTACCCTCTCCCTTGAAGGGAGAGGAATAAGGTGAGGGTAATGACAGGGAAAGGGTTGATAAACACTCTCTCTTGTTTGGTATTGCTTTTTATTTATTCCCGGACTCCGGGGTCAGGAGTATTAGAAATTCCTTATTACCTTCAGCTCCTAAAATAGGTGAAGTCACCAGCCCTTTCAGTAATAGATCATTATTTGTTGCCCACCAGATAAAGCGTCCCAGGGTGCACGCCTGAACCAGCGGGTCTTTGATTATACCTCCTTTGCCCACCTCCTGTCTTCTGGCTTCAAACTGGGGCTTGAACAGGACAAGGAAATAGCCCGATGGCATAAGATGCTCTATCAGATTAGGAATTACTTTAGTCACCGAGATAAAGGATAGGTCTATAGTTGCCATGTGGACTTTTTCCGGTAGTGAGAACGGATAGCGGGCATTTACCCTTTCCATGACCACTACTCGAGGGTTGTTTCTGAGTTTGTAGTCCAGTTGACCATAGCCAACATCTATAGCATAGACTCGCTTTGCCCCACGCTGGAGAAGGCAATCGGTAAAGCCACCACTACCAGCCCCGACATCCATAACTACTAAAAAATTAACATCCAGTTTGAACTCGTCCAGGGCAAAAGCCAGTTTTAAGCCACCCCGACTGACATAAGGCATTTTTTGGGTTATGTGGATTAAGGCGTCTTCAGGAACCAATTTCCCGACTTTGGTTATGGTCTTTTCATCTACCAGGACTTCACCCGCCATAATCAAAGCCTGGGCTTTGGACTTAGTCTCCACCAGTCCCCGGGCTATCAGCAAGCTATCAAGGCGGCGCTTGGTCATATAACCTTAGCTAATATATAACCTATCCCGAGGAGGAACTGAGTTAACAGGACAACAAGGACATTAGCTCCGAGGGCAGGCATAAATTTGCTGTTATCGTTATAGTTGATAGCCCCCTTAATGGCTTTGATAGCGAAAGGAATGGTCAAAAGAGCTGTGAAGGTGGCTAATGGGAGAAAGCCGGTGATGACACCACCAATTATCCACAGATAGACAATTACCGTGGTCAGGACATAGAGTTTGCTGGCTTTGCTCTTGCCTAAAGTAATGGGCAGGGTCTTTCTGCCAGCCTTTTTATCAGCTTCGGTATCAGGGAATTCGTTCAAAAAGAGCAAGTTGTGCACCAGAATGCCCGAAGGTATAGCCGCGATTACTGCTGGTAAGGTATAAGTTCCAGTCTGGACAAAATAGGCGCCTAAGACAGGCAGTGTTCCCAGTCCTGAACCAGCCACTAACTCGGGCCAAGCTAATCGGGTCAGGTAGGGGGTATAGAGGAGGACAAAAATAGCTCCGAGAAGGAGGAGGGGCAGAAGTTGCCAGCCGGTTATCAGGACAAAGTAGATACCTATGGGCACGGCTAACAGGAAACAAACAATGCCGAGGCGGAAAACAGAATTTGGCTTAAGGAGCTCAGCGGGCAGAATGCCACTGCCACCACTGAAAGGCGTTCTTCTGGTAGCCCGGTCAATGCCGCTTTTATAGTCATAATAATCATTAAGGACATTGGTGCTAATGTGGAGGAGCAGGAGACCGATAAAAGCCAGGAGTGAATAATAAAGGTTAAAAAAGCCCTCGTACCAGGCAATGGCTACCCCAAGGAAGATAAGGACAGGAGAAAGGAGCAAAAATTGAGGTCTGGTTTCAAGGAACCAGATTTTCAAGTTCATTGGTACCTCCTTAGCTATGGTGCTTTTTACTGAAACCGAAAATATAGATTATCTCCAGAATAGCCATAGTATTGAGTAGGAACAAGGCTATAAACCAGCCTTTATGGGTATTGCGGGCTGCTCGCCACAGAGCCACCCCTTTCCAGGGCAATTGCCACAGTACCGCCATTAAGGCTAACAGAGAGAAAAGACCCAATTCTTCTCCGATCATGTTACCTCCTTATACCTTCTCAATACTTCATTCTTTCACTCCAGTCCAAGTTGCCTTCGTACGAGCCACAGAGGCTCTTCCTAATTTCGGAATGACGTGGAATAGGTGCCTTTCTCCCATTTCTTGATTTACATAAATGTCGTGCTTTTTACCATGGCGCTTCAGATAACACCCGGCATCTATTAATTCCCATAAAAACAAAGTTTTCATAGGGTAAGAATCCCCTAACGAGGATTAGGTTGTTTCCGCTGGGCTCGCCCAGACCCAGAACTGGATTAAGTCTTTTTCTTTACTAGGCTTCAATCTCTAAAGTTAATTAGCTTTTTCCTAAGACTATCCCAAAAATATGGCACTGGGCACTGCCCAGTTTCAATCCGAGATCCCCACGAAATCCCTGATTTCGTGGGGTAGGAGTCCCCTGGCGAGGATTAGGTTGTTTCCGACATGGAGAGCTTTGTCTCCAACGACCCCAGAACATTCTTGTAGGAGTCCCCTGGCGAGGATTAGGTTGTTTCCGACCCAGGGTTGGCAGCAGTCCATCAGGGTGCTCTCGAGCAAGTAGGAGTCCCCTGGCGAGGATTAGGTTGTTTCCGACGTTTTAGGCTCAATTGGATATGCAGCTTTCAGATTATAGTAGGAGTCCCCTGGCGAGGATTAGGTTGTTTCCGACTAAAGTGGGGCTGGTGTTTCAAGAGCCAGAGGATCAGTAGGAGTCCCCTGGCGAGGATTAGGTTGTTTCCGACGGAAATCCGGGTAGTGGAGTGGTTTCCGCCTCAAATGGAGCGTAGGAGTCCCCTGGCGAGGATTAGGTTGTTTCCGACTTGGTGAGCCCAGCCTCCCTGGCTACCCCAACCACCAAATCCCTGTAGGAGTCCCCTGGCGAGGATTAGGTTGTTTCCGACACCATTCCTCGGCAACCAGGAGGAAAATAGAGCTCGACCCGTAGGAGTCCCCTGGCGAGGATTAGGTTGTTTCCGCTGGGCTCGTAGGAGTCCCCTGGCGAGGATTAGGTTGTTTCCGACCTGAGTATGCTTGTCCTCTTCCTTCATCTAATTCTGCCGTAGGAGTCCCCTGGCGAGGATTAGGTTGTTTCCGACGCAGTATTAAGTAACTGGTTAGCTATGGATTCCTCTCGTAGGAGTCCCCTGGCGAGGATTAGGTTGTTTCCGACGTTTTCTCGGAGAGACTTATCCACAAAGAGGTGTTATTACGTAGGAGTCCCCTGGCGAGGATTAGGTTGTTTCCGACCTGAAGTATTCCCTGAGTATGGAGATGACGGTCTAATCAGTAGGAGTCCCCTGGCGAGGATTAGGTTGTTTCCGACTTAGCTGATATTGGCAAGGAACGGGCAAAGATAGAGGTCAAGTAGGAGTCCCCTGGCGAGGATTAGGTTGTTTCCGACATGCTGTTGCTGCTGAGCATCAGTGTGCTTTCCGGATAGTAGGAGTCCCCTGGCGAGGATTAGGTTGTTTCCGACGTATGGATAGAGCTGTTGCCGTTAAGCTGGAGTTACGCCGGTAGGAGTCCCCTGGCGAGGATTAGGTTGTTTCCGACGGGTAGCTTATTTTCACCAGTAAGTACCCTTAAACCTGTAGGAGTCCCCTGGCGAGGATTAGGTTGTTTCCGACACCTCACTATCAAGAACTAATGCTGATAAGGCTTCTTTAGTAGTAGGAGTCCCCTGGCGAGGATTAGGTTGTTTCCGACCTGTCCGTGCTGGCATGTCAGGGGCAACATAGGTGATAAGTAGGAGTCCCCTGGCGAGGATTAGGTTGTTTCCGACTTATATCCGGGAGTGTTGTTCCTATCCAACTCAGCTCAGTAGGAGTCCCCTGGCGAGGATTAGGTTGTTTCCGACGGACTAAAGCCTTCACTGATGCCCGGGCTGCCTTTCGTTAGTAGGAGTCCCCTGGCGAGGATTAGGTTGTTTCCGACACTTTGTTATCTCCTTTGTACAGAGCCTCCCTTATACCTCGTAGGAGTCCCCTGGCGAGGATTAGGTTGTTTCCGACATTTTATCTTTATCTCCTTCGCCATTGCTTTAGTTCTTCCTTTGTAGGAGTCCCCTGGCGAGGATTAGGTTGTTTCCGACGCAGCGATATGGTCTGCGGCTCCAACGAAGCCACAGTTACCACAGTAGGAGTCCCCTGGCGAGGATTAGGTTGTTTCCGACTCTATATAGCCAACATATGGGATCCTATCGTCAATTAATGTGTAGGAGTCCCCTGGCGAGGATTAGGTTGTTTCCGACGCTCCAACAAGCTCCGATGAAAATCTTTCGCTCTTTGAAAATGTAGGAGTCCCCTGGCGAGGATTAGGTTGTTTCCGACGGTTCACACACCGTCAGTGCCAGAGATGCTGTTGGTAATATGTAGGAGTCCCCTGGCGAGGATTAGGTTGTTTCCGACACTCTATCAACCTTAAGCCAGGGCTGCCCAGCAGGTATAAATAGTAGGAGTCCCCTGGCGAGGATTAGGTTGTTTCCGACATGTATACCTTTAGTATATAACTCGCCATATCCTTTATAAAGTAGGAGTCCCCTGGCGAGGATTAGGTTGTTTCCGACTGTTCCTGTCGCTATTGATGAACCGGTAGTAGACACATGTGGTAGGAGTCCCCTGGCGAGGATTAGGTTGTTTCCGACAATTACTATTCTTGAGTGAACTGGAGTGCCCGGAGTATGTAGGAGTCCCCTGGCGAGGATTAGGTTGTTTCCGACGCAGTGAGAATTGCTGCCATCAGGATAGAAGTATCTTCGCAAGGTAGGAGTCCCCTGGCGAGGATTAGGTTGTTTCCGACATAGCCCTTTTATTTGATTTTGGATTCTCTCCTTAATAAGTAGGAGTCCCCTGGCGAGGATTAGGTTGTTTCCGACCCTCTATCAACCTTAAGCCAGGGCTGCCCAGCAGGTATAAATGTAGGAGTCCCCTGGCGAGGATTAGGTTGTTTCCGACAATCAGCTTTATTTTTGAGATATGTTTTGCGAGCGGGTGTGATTTTACTTCACCCTTCTGCCCTAAAACTATGCTTTTGTTAAGGTTCCAGATAGCGAGGGGGTTAAACGGCAAAGTATAGTTGGGTCTGGGTTACCGGGGAACGTTGACCACCTCGACTTTGGGAACACATTGGGCACAGAGAGAATAATAGCGTAAGTTATCCTCTTCTTTCAAGACTTTGTCCAGTTTTTGCTTTAGTTTCTGGGGATGCCTTAACTGGAGGTCGCATTCAAAGACACTTTTTTGGACTCGAGCACCGAATCCTTCCAGAATTTTGCCCACTTTGTTTTAAAGCTGAAATTCCTCCTCGGGAATTCCACTGCCGTCGATAATGCTTTTGAGGGTGCCCAAGGGCAATTGTTTGCCCTTGTGGTAAGGGACAATTACCTGATTACCAGTTTCGGGATGGCGCCATTTTTGGTGGCTGCCTCGTTGTGAGACCAAAATAAAGCCGTGTTGGTGAAGGATTTTGATTATCTCACCGGCTTTGAGGCGAGCTAGTTTCTTCCCCATCAGGCTGGGATTTCTACTTCATAAATTTTCTTTTCTGGTTTTAATTCGACTGGTACTGGTTCGAGATAAAGGGAAATTGCCTCTTTTATGTTCTCTAAAGCTTCTTCTTCAGTATCACCGGCGCTACAACATCCAGGTAACTCAGGACAGTGGGCAGCATAGCTGTTAGTCTCGGGATCATGTTCTATAATCACACGGAACTTCATTTCAGTTTTCCTCCCTACAATAGTTTACCCTCTTTGACAGTAGCCTTTCAATTATCCGATAAAGTGAGTGTCCTTTATCCCTTCTCTGTCTGTGCCTTACTTCTAACTTCCAAATTTGAACATCTCTCCTTCCTTGTCAGGTTTCTGCGACTTATTTGTAAACAGCACCTCGAGCAGCTATAGCCAGGATTCTTACCTCTCCAGCTTGTTCAATGACTCTGAAGATCATCCTAAATTTACCAATCCGATAACGGCATAGCCCCTCCAATTCTCCGTGCAAGCGCTTGACGTTTTTTGAGGCAAAGGGATCCAGCTCAAGTTCGGCAACTGCTTTCTTGACCTTTTGCTGGTAATCTTTTGCCATCTTTTGATAATAATTGTGGGCTGATTTTGTCCAAGTAACTTTCCACCCACTCACAGTTTTACCTTTTCTAATTTGCCTGCCTGCTCATCCTTAAGTCCTTGTTTGAGGTTTGCCATTAGCTCAGAATTAGACAATGTTTCCTGGGTAGCTTTCCACTCCTCAAGTTCTTCCCAGCTGATATGGCGCATCAATTCTATTTTCTCTTCTGGAGACATTCGTTTAATCAACTCTGAGATAATTAACGCTAGGTTTTCTTGTTTCACATTCATTCTAAGAACCTCCCGGCAAGGAATCTATAACAAATTATACCACAAAGCTGTTTACTTCCTTCTCACTCCATTTTAATTCCTATGAAAACAAAGTTTTCATAGAGTAGGAGTCCCCTGGCGAGGATTAGGTTGTTTCCGCTGGGCTCGCCCAGACCCAGAACTGGATAAGTCTTTTTCTTTACTAGGCTTCAATCTCTAAAGTTAATTAGCTTTTTCCTAAGACTATCTCCAAAAATATGGCACTGGGCACTGCCCAGTTTCAATCCGGGGTCCCCACGAAATCAGGGATTTCGTGGGGTAGGAGTCCCCTGGCGAGGATTAGGTTGTTTCCGCTGGGCTCGCCCAGACCCAG
>DYGU01000025.1 GCA_020724525.1 Dehalococcoides mccartyi | reverse complement strand
GGTAAAAAATAAAAAGGGTGCGCAGGCTTGACAAAACTGTGCGCTCATGGGAGGAGAAATGCTTAATTTAATATGCCCTCATCATTGTCCTTCACCCTTCTGTGAGATTGCTTGTCCTGCAGATGCTATCACAATTTCAGCTAAAGAGAAGAATATTTATATTGATACCGATAAATGTAATAGATGTGGAACCTGTCGCGTGGTTTGTGTCACTTTCAGTCGAGACAAGATTCTTGAAAGGAGAAGACCCTGGGTTTCCTCAAGAGCAGGTACAACCTCGGACTGAGTAACTGCCAAATAGTTCGTAGTACTGAAAGGCACCATGCAAAGCAGCAATATGGAAGAAGAACTCCTGAGCCAGATTCTTTCATCCTATGAAGGAAAGAGAAGCGAACTAATTCCCATTTTACAGCAGGTTCAAGCCAATTTTAATCACTTACCTGAAGAAGCCATGCTGCGCATCGCCAGCTTTGTTGGCATACCTAAAAGTCAAGTTTATTCAGTAGCCTCCTTTTATGCCCAGTTCCGGCTCACACCCTTAGGCAGGAAGCGGCTTACAATCTGCCGGGGGACTGCCTGCCACATCCATGGCGCCCTGCAAATTCTCGAGGAAATGGAAAAGATACTCACTATCAAAGAAGGGGAAACCACACCGGTCTGGAGTACACCCTGGAAACTGTTGCCTGTATTGGTTGTTGTGCCTTAGCCCCTTGTATCAGAATTAATGAGAATGTCCACGGTGAGATGGCTCTAGAGAAGGTGGAAAGAACTTTTCCCCGCCTCAAATGAAGGAGGGCCAGATGTCCAATAAACGGTATGCGGTTCTTGTTTGCCAGGGAACAGGCTGCATGTCGGCGGGAGCTGAGGAAGTTCTGTCTTCGCTGGAAAGAGAAGTAGCCAGACCGAATTTAAAGAAAAGCATTCAAATTAAACGCACTGGTTGCCGCGGTTTCTGCCAGCGAGGTCCCCTGATCGTTGTTGAGCCAGAAGGTATTTTCTACTCAAAAGTCAGACCCCATGATATACCTGAGATCGCTATGTCACTTTTACCGGAAGGAAAACCAGTAAAGTGCCTCTTCTACCGCGACCCCATTACTAATAAACCAATACCTTGCTATCGATACATGCCCTTTTATAGTAAGCAACAACGCACCGTGTTACGAAATTGTGGCAACATAGACCCCGAGAATATTGATGACTATTTTGCTGTCGGTGGCTATCAGGCGCTACGAAAAGCTCTTTTTGAGATGACCCCGGAGCAGATTATTGACGAAGTGAAGCGTTCCAGACTTCGAGGACTTGGTGGTGCTGGCTTCCCTACAGGACAGAAGTGGGAAGCTTGCCGCAGGTCACCGGGAGAAGAAAAGTATGTAATTTGCAATGCCGACGAAGGCAACCCGGGAGCATTTCAAGACCGCTCGGTCATGGAAGGCAACCCCAACTCAGTCCTGGAAGGGATGATAATTGCCGGCTATGCTATTGGTGCCGAAAATGGTTTTATTTACACACGGGCGGAGTATCCGCTGGCAGTGAAGCGGTTAAAGATTGCCATCGCTCAAGCAAGGGAAAGGGGATTCCTTGGTAAAAATATTTTAGGCAGTGGTCTCGATTTCGATATACGCATTTTCCAAGGAGGTGGAGCTCTTGTTTGTGGTGAATCCACAGCCTTGGTCCTTTCCATTGAGGGCAAGAGGGGGATGCCTAAGCCTCTTCCCCGCCCCCGCACTACTGAGGTGGGGCTATGGGGCAAGCCAACATTGCTTAACAATGTAAAAACCTTTGCGAACATCCCCCTGATAATTACCTACGGTTCAGAATGGTTCGCCAGCCGGGGAACTGAGAAAAGTAAAGGCACTGCTATTTTTTCCTGGCCGGCAAAGTGGCAAATAATGGTCTAATAGAAGTACCCATGGGGATTACCCTTCGAGAGATTATCTATGATATTGGGGGAGGGATGCCTGGTGGCAAAGCTTGTAAGGCAGTTCAAACTGGCGGACCCTCAGGTGGTTGTCTCCTCGCCAGTCTGCTGGATATACCTGTAGATTTTGACTCCCTTACTGCGGCTGGGTCAATGATGTGCTCTGGGGGCATGGTAGTGATAGATGAGGATACCTGTATGGTTGATGTGGCTCGCTATTCCCTCGGCTTTACCCAGAGAGAGTCTTGTGGTCAGTGCCTACCCTGCCGGCTGGGAACAAAGCAAATGTTTGACATTCTGGACGATATTACCAAAGGAAGAAGTAGACCTGAGGATATTGACTTGTTGTTGGAGTTAGGTGAAGCGGTGGGCCGTACTTCCCTTTGTGGCTTGGGGCAAAGTGCTCCTAATCCAGTTCTTACTACCATTCGTTACTTCCGTGATGAGTATGAAGCTCATATTCAGGAGAAGCAATGCCCAGCCGATGTATGCAAAATGCCCTCCTCAGGAGTTAGTTAATGGACAAGGTTACCCTCACTATTGATAGTTTGAATGTTGTAGCTGAAAGAGGAATGACCATTTTAGAGGCAGCCCTCGGGAATGGAATTTATATTCCCCATCTTTGTTATCATCCTGATTTGAGACCTGCTGGAGCTTGCCGTTTATGCATTGTAGAGATTGAAGATGGTCAGTTGGTGACCGCCTCTCGAGTACCCGTGAAGGGGAGGATAGTAGTCAGAACAAGAAGCCCTGAAGTTGACAAGATGCTTCGTCCTATTGTGGAGGTGCTTATTGCCAACCATCATTCCGACTGTCGGGGCTGTCACAGTAGCGGACAGTGTGAATTGCAAAAGATAATAGCACACCTTCGCATTGATAGAAGACGAGTTCGTCTTTTGAAACTACCGAAGCCAGAGCCTCCTCGGGACACTTCTAATCCGTTTTTTGATTTTGACCCCAATAAATGCGTACTTTGCGGGATTTGTGTTCGTACCTGCAAGAACATCACAGGTATCAGTGCCATCGACTTTATAAATCGAGGCTATGCCACTAAAATTGGCACCTTTGGGGATAAGCCTTTTGCTCATTCCAGATGTGAATCATGCGGAGAATGTGTCATCAGGTGTCCCGTTGGTGCCCTGATAGCCAAAAAAGCTCAACGCCCAAAACATAAGGTCAAGTCTGTTTGCCCTTATTGTGGCGTTGGTTGTGGCTTTTATCTGGGGACCCGTGATAATGTTATCATCAATACACAAGGGAACACTGATAACCCGGCTAATAAAGGCAATCTGTGTGTTAAAGGGCGATTTGGCTTGACTTTTGTCACCTCCCCGGAGCGATTGACTTCACCCCTCATCAAGAAAAATGGAGAACTCACTAAAGTGTCCTGGGACGAAGCCTTAGAGCTGGTTGCCATTAAGTTGACAAAGTATAGGGGTGAACAATTTGCCCTTATCACCTCCACCAAATGCACTAATGAAGAAAACTATATTGCCCAGAAGTTTGCCCGAGTGGTCATGAATACTAATAATATAGACAGCGGTGCCCGCCTCTGTCACACCCCTAACCTAAGGGTGCTTCATGAGACAATAGGTATCGGAGCTATGACCAACTCCATAGAAGAAATTGACAAGACAGCCTGTATTTTGGCTATTGGCACTAATATCACACAGGCTCAGCCGGTAATTGGATTCCGGATAAGGAAAGCAGTGAGAAATGGGTCTAAGTTAATTGTTATTAATCCTAAGGAAAACGATTTATGCCGTCTGGCTAATATCTGGCTGAGACCTTATCCCGTTACTGATGTAGCCTTACTTATGGGTATATGCCGGCTGATTGTTGAGGAGGGACTGTTAGATACCACCTTCATTAAGAAACGCTGTGAGAACTTTGATGAGTTTAAAAAGTCCTTAGATGACTTCCCCTTAGGCAGGGTAGAAAGGATTACTGGAGTTCCCCAGGAGATGATAGCCGCTGCAGCCCGTATCTACGCTACCATTAGACCGGCGGCAATCCTCTGGTCTACAGGTATCACCCAACATTCTCAGGGTACTGACAATGTTTTTGCCTTGGTCAATTTGGCACTGCTCACAGGCAATATCGGTAAACCTTCTTCAGGGCTTTATCCCCTTTTGGGGCAGAATAATGCCCAGGGAGCCTGTGATATGGGATGTCTGCCCGGTTTTTATCCTGGCTATCAGATGGTAACTGATGCTGAGGTCCGAAAGAAATTTGAAGTTGCCTGGGGTATAAGTTTAAATTCTGAACCAGGGTTAGCCCTTACTGAGATATTCCAGGCTGTGCTGGAGGGGAAAGTTAAGGTGCTCTATATCATTGGCTCTGAGCCAATATTAAGCATGGCTGACTCCCAGAAGGTCAAGGGGGCTCTGGAGAAAGTGGCAATCCTTATTGCACAAGATATATTCTCCAATGAGACAGCTAAGTTTGCCCATGTCGTATTGCTGGCAGCAAGCTTTGCCGAAAAACGTGGCACTTTCACCAACATGGAGCGACGTGTCCAGAAGTTGAATAAAGCCATAGAGCCGATTGGCGATTCCCTCCCTGACTGGAAGATTATCTGTGAACTGGCTAAAAGGCTGGACGGCAAAGGATTTGATTTTAGCTCCCCTGAGGAGATTATGTCTGAGATTGCTTCAGTCGCTCCTATGTATGGAGGCATATCCTACAATCGCCTGGATAAGGAGCGCCTACAATGGTCTTGCCTCACCCCTGAAGACCTCGGGACCTCCATTCTCTATGGAGAGCAGTTTCATACTCCCAATGGCAAAGCCAAGTTTACTCCTTTGGAGTATAAGCGCCCTGCTGAGACTCCCGATGTTGACTACCCCTTGATTTTGACCACTGAGAGCAATCTTTACCAACAGGGCACTTTGTCACACAAAGTGGCTGGGCTCAATATTTTAGGAAGTAAAAATTTTGTAGAAATAAATTCCAAGGATGCCGCCGACCTTGGAGTAAATGATGGTAACATAGTACAAGTGATTTCTCGGCGGGGAGAAATAATAGCTGGAGCTAAAGTGACCGATGCTTCCCCACCAGGCGTAGTCACCATGAGCTTTCATTTTATTGAGAATCAAATCAATATGCTTACTAATCCTGCTCTGGACCCAGTAGCTAAAACCCCAGCGGCAAAGATGTGTCCGGTGCGGATTGTTCCGCAGACATAAGAGCGATTACCAAATAGACAAGATTCAGGAGAGCCTGAGACTATGATTGGCTATAACACTCACGAAGTAGAAAGAAAAGTTATCTCCATCCTGAAGGTGCTAAAGGATTCACCACAGCCTTTGGGAGCCAGGGTAATTGCCCGCGAACTGAAAGAGCTCGGTATTGACCTCACTGAAAGAGCCGTAAGATACCATCTTAAAATAATGGATGAGCGCGGGTTTACTCAATCAGTGGGTAAAGATGGCAGGATGATTACCAAGTCAGGTATAGAAGAACTAAAAAATGCTTTAGTCACTGATAAAGTTGGTTTTGTTATTGCCAAAATCGAGCTATTAGCCTTTAACACCACTTTTGATCTCGAAACAAGCAAAGGACAAATAATTATCAATACCTCTCTCTTCCCTAAAGACAAATTCAAAAAAGCAATTGCTGCCATGAAGGAGTCTTTCCGTGCCGGGCTTTGTGTCAGTCAGTTAGTTGCTATAGCCAATGAAGGAGAAAGATTAGGGGAGGTGATAATACCCAAGGACATGGTCGGCTTGGCTACAGTCTGTAGTATCACCATCAATGGCGCTTTACTTAAGGCTGGTGTGCCTATGGATTCTCGGTTTGGTGGTATACTTCAGCTTCACAATTCTAAACCACTGCGTTTCATTGAACTTATTCATTATGAAGGTTCTACTTTAGACCCTTCTGAAATCTTTATTAGAGGCAAAATGACCACTGTCACCGAAGCTACTACAACCGGTAATGGCAAAATCCTGGCTAATTTCCGTGAAATCCCGGCTCAGTGTCGTGCCATAACTGAAGAAGTAATCGCTAAATTGAAACAAAGAGGTATTGGTGGAGTCATGGCAATAGGCGAGACCAGTGAATCCATCTGCGGAATACCGGTCGGGCTGAATAGAATAGGCGTAATTCTCCTTGGGGGACTTAACCCAGTAGCTGCTGCCGAAGAAGCTGGCATAGAAGCCGAAAACAAAGCTATGAGTGGCATCATTAACTACAGCCAGCTAATAAACTTCTGGGAGCTATAATCTCTAAAGTCCATACCCTCCTCAGCCATTGATTTAGGAGAGCTGGAGACATATACTATTAGAGAAAGGAGGTATTTCCAAATGCCAGAAATTGAAATAGGCAGAGTCAGTGACTTCTTTGCTAAACCAGTAGTAGCTGGAATTCAGCTTACCAGGACGCTAAAAGTTGGCGATAAAATACACATTAAAGGACATACAACGGATATGGAAATCGTAGTCGAGTCCTTGCAAATTAACCGCGTTGATGTTACTGAAGGCAAGCCTGGTGATGCGGTTGGTGTCAAAGTTCCTGACCGAGTAAGACCTGGGGACAAAGTCTATAAAGTCGTTGACTAACTGTCTTCAAGAACCCTCAAGGCTTCTGACCAAATTTGCCATCTCAACGGCACTCATCGCCGCAGCAAAGCCTCGGTTACCCTCTTTGGCGCCAGCTCTTTCAATAGCTTGCTCCAAAGTATCAGCAGTTATGATACCCTGAATAACTGGTATTCCAGTATCCAAACTTACTCTTGAAATCCCCCGGTTCACTTCCGCAGCCACATATTCAAAATGTGGCGTTCCTCCCCGGATTACTGCCCCAAGACAAATAATGGCTTGATACTTTTGCGTCTGGGCTAACTTTTTAGCCACTAACGGAATTTCAAGACAGCCGGGTGTCCAGGCTATGTCAATATCTTGTTCCCTAACTCCGTGGCGAATAAAGGAATCCTGAGCACCATCCAGGAGTCTCTTTGTTACCAGTTCGTTAAACCGAGAAACAACCACCCCAAACTTGAGGTCCTTCCCCAAAAGTAAACCTTCATATATTTTAGTCATCTAACCCTCCCATGAGCGCACAGTTTTGTCAAGCCTGCGCACCCTTTTTATTTTTTAC
>DYGU01000011.1 GCA_020724525.1 Dehalococcoides mccartyi | reverse complement strand
GGTATTATTCTTCCTTCAATGTTATGGTATTATTCTACCTTCAAGCCAACAGTTGCCTTGACAGGAGGCAAAGTTTTGTTTTATTTTGTCCGTTACACAATAACGAGAGGAGGTATCCGAAAATGAGGAAAAAGTTAATTTTGGCGGCACTGGTAATCACCGCACTGCTCCTGAGTGTCAGCGGTGGTTTGATTATGGCTCAGCCACCAGATAATTCTCAGGGTCACGCCCCTGACCAGATTCTGGTTAAGTTCGTACCCGGGACACCGGAGGAAACCAAAGCCAAAGCGCATCAAAAACACGGGGGTAAGGTAGTTGCTGTCATCCCCGGAATAGACGTTCAGGTAGTCAAAATCCCCGAGAATCAGGTTAAGGAAAAGGTGAAGGACTACCGGGGAGAGGCTGCTGTAAAATTTGCTGAACCTGATTATATCGCCACAGCCATTTTAGAACCTAATGACCCTTATTTTCTTGAGGGCAAGCAGTGGGGAATGGCCAAAATTCAGGCACCCCAAGCCTGGGATATTACCAAAGGGTCATCGGCAATAAGGATAGCCATATTGGATACAGGCATAGACCAGGACCATGAAGACCTGGCGGCAAAGATTGTAGCTAACAAGAATTTCACTTTGAGCCGCACTGTTGATGACAGGTATGGTCATGGCACCCATGTTGCCGGCATTGCTGCGGCTATTACCAATAACCTTAAAGGCGTAGCCGGAGTTGGTTTTGACTCAAGTTTGATGAATGTAAAAGTGCTTGGAGATACCGGTAGTGGTTATTACAACTGGGTGGCTAATGGCATTATCTGGGCAGCAGACAATGGGGCTAAGGTAATCAACCTCAGCCTTGGTGGTAGTTCACCGTCCGCCACTCTGGAGTCGGCAGTAAATTATGCCTGGGGAAAGGGCAGTGTATTGGTAGCCGCTGCCGAGAATAACAACACTACGGCACCCCTTTATCCGGCATACTACAACAATTGCATTGCGGTAGCCGCTACTGACCAAAATGATGCCAAAGCAACTTTCTCTAATTACGGTACCTGGGTAGACATCGCTGTTCCCGGAGTGGATATATTTTCTACTCTACCAAACCACCGCAACAGGCTAAAAACAACGAACTACGGCTCTCTTAGCGGCACTTCTATGTCAACACCCCATGTAAGCGGGGTAGTTGCGCTGATATTTGCTAAATTTGGTGGGACAAATATCGAGGTAAGAGCCAAAGTAGAGGCTTCGGTAGACGCCACAAGTGGCTTTAGCACGACTATTGGTCGAGTTAACGCTTACAAAGCTGTCCAGTGAAGCGTTAGAAGGGTAAGAAGAGAGGCAAGCCAGATGGCTTGCCTCTCTTTATTTGGCCCCAACTTTGTTTTGTAGGACGCTAAATTTCTATTCTCATTGTGCCAAGCTGCTGCCCCTTTTGGTCAACAAAAACGAAGGCTAACAGGTTGCGTCGTTCTAAGTCAGCTTTAGCCACTTTAGCTGCGGCGATGGGACGCACTATAACTTGAGGGTAAACCTTTCTCGGGTCAGGCTGCCCGACCTTAACCCTTATGTTTACCGTATCTTTCAGTTGCTCCACCCGGTCAATCTTAATACTGTAGCCCGGATTAGGCTTCACCCCAAGGGAAGCAACCAGATAAACGTAGGTAATAAAATCAGCACCATTAGGGGGAGTGGTATAGTAAGCTGACCAATTTTTCTGTGTAACCACAAGATAAGTGGGCTCGTCCCCAGGAAGCCATTGCTCCGGGCTGAGAACAGAGCGAAAGGCAATAGCTCTTGGCACTTCACCTGATGGCATACAACTCTCTAACATTGCTAATAAAAGTATGACCAGCCACTGAATCCCTTTCATCTAAAATTAAGCCCACCTCTTTAGTTAAGATTATATACCGAAAGTGAAGAGATAACAAGGGAGGAAATATTAGTTGACGCTTCAGCTATCCTTTTCATTGAAAGCTCATTCCTTATCCTTTATAATGTCTTACCTGCTGGCTTCATGGTGGGCGTAGCCCAGAGGTTTAAGGCGCCAGGTTGTGGCCCTGGAGATCGAGGGTTCAAATCCCTCCGTCCACCCCAAAATTGCGCCTATAGCTCAGCGGACTAGAGCATCGGTCTTCGGAACCGGGGGGCGTGGGTTCGAATCCCTCTAGGCGCGCTATCTACCTTTGGACCATTGACTAACATTTCATCCACAGAAAGGAGAAAAACAAAGTGAATTACGAGCTGATTAACTACAAAAAGAGTGACGGTATCACCTTTATAACGCTTAATCGTCCAGAAGTTATGAATGCTGTAAATTCTCAGATGTTGGCTGAGCTTATGTCAGCCTTACAAGAGAGCAAAGGTGATGAAACCGTAAAGGTGATAGTTATTACCGGAGCCGGCAAAGCCTTTTGTTCCGGAGTCGACCCGAAAGTTCTTATGAGCGGTGATAAAGCCTTTTCCACCAGGGACTTAACCCCAGTCCAAGCCCGAAATCAAGGGCGCTTCGGAGTACAGAGAATACCAAGACTGATAGAAAGCATTGAAAAGCCTGTCATCGCCTCTATAAATGGGATCGCTTATGGATTTGGCTTTGACCTGTGCAGCATGAATGATATTAGAATAGCCTCAGATAAGGCAAGTTTCTCCATCAACCATCTCAGAATTGGAGCCCTGTCTCTCGATGGCGGCTATCATTATTTGGTCCGGATTCTGGGTATTCCTAGGACTCTGGAACTGGTATGGACCTGGGAGGTCTTTGACGCCACAAGAGCGCTGGAACTGGGATATGTCAATAAAATAGTCTCCCACGATGATTTGACCAGGGCTACCCTCGAATTAGCCCACAAGTTTGCCGAAGGACCAGCAGTGCACATGCAACTTGCCAAAAGGCTCATCTATCGAGCCTGGAGCCAGAGCCTTGACGAAGCCTTAGAAGATGTGGAGATGGCTTGGGCTCTCACCCGGACTACTGATGACGCTGAAGAAGGCCCTAAAGCCATACTGGAAAAAAGACAGCCTCATTTTAAGGGCAGGTAGACACAGTTCCCGAGTAGAACTCGGATTTCTTGAGATACATTATTTTCCCACCTCGCCCTTTACAATGACGGCAAGGATTACCAAATACCCTCGGGCTTTGCCCTCGACCGGCACTAATAGACATCTTTTTCTTTAATTGCTTCAGTTGTGTTAAACTAGAAGAGAGACAGCCCTCCAATGAAGATCTAAAGTACAATCTTTTACGAATTACCCGAACTTCAGGACCCTTACTTGATAACGGCTCTCGCCGGCTGGCCTGACGCTGCCCAGACAGCCACTGGAGCTATCACCTATTTAATAAGGAAACTGAAAACCAGAAGATTTGCTGAACTCAAGCCTGAAGACTTTTATACCTCTACCTCTTTCCGTCCCGAAATAACTATTGAGCGTGGTGCCGTCACCGGAGTGCAATACCCAGGCACCAACTTCTTTTACTGGCAAAAAGAAATTGGCGGTCATGACCTTATCCTTTCCCGCGGTGTCGAACCGGAACTAAACTGGCAAAAGTATATAAAGGTAATTCTTGATTTAGCCAGGAAGCTAAGGGTTGTTAGAATTTATACCCTGGGTGAGCTTTACGACCGGATTCCTCATACCCGAGAACCAAGAGTGAGTGGTGTTGTCTCCGAGCCTCGTTTGACTCAGCTATTAAGAAAACACAGTATCGAACTTATAAACTACCAGGGACCAGGTAGTATCCATAGTGCCCTCTTAGCTGGGTGTAAACAGGAATTCATAGAAGCTATCAGCCTATGGGGGCATGCTCCCTTCTACATTCGGGCAGAAGCTAATCCTGTGGTCTGTCTCGGGCTTTTGCAAAAGTTACTGGAGCTACTTGAGATAGAGGTTGACCTTAAGGAAATGCGACAGGTTGCCAGCTCCATGCAACGGGCTCTTGACCAGCTTCTTTCTGAAAATGAGGAACTGCGCCTCTATGTCCATAAATTAGAAGAACGCTATCACATTGAAGGTGCTGCTCCCAGAGAGATTTTAGAAGGTGCCGACAAAATCATTAAAGAAATAGAGGACTTTCTAAAGAAGGAGCGGCATAGAGAGGATACTGCTTTATAGCGAGGTGCAGTGCCTTAACTATATTTCGATTCACCAACCACTAAGCATCAAAGACCTGGGTATTTCCCGTGATGATTTTGAAAAATCTCTACCCAAATTGGTATCCAACGCCGAGAGGGACTCCCAAACTGTGACTTCAGCTCGCATCCCTACCACTGAAGAGTTTTAAAAGCTATTTAGCTATGCTTATGACCGGAAATCTATTGACTTTTAGTTTATTACCCTTTAGCCTATTACCTTGAAAGTTAGAAAAGGAGGGAATAGAAAGGTGAAAAAATTAGGAATAAGCTTTCTAATAGCCATATTGGGGACGATAATTTTTCCGAAGGCAAAGGGTTGCTTACCAAAACCGTTATACGACCGTTAGGCACAATCGCCGACACTTTACAGTTTATTGCTGGCGAAGCTGAAATAGCAGTTACTGTCTTCTTAGGTATGGGTATTGCCTTGTTAGCCGGGATTGTTATTGTGGCTATCTTGACTAACCTGAAATTTACCTGGAGCAAGGGGTTGACTCTGGTGGGAGTTCTTGTAGCCACTATGCTTTGTGCCACTTTAGTTGCCGTATTAAGGACTGCTGTCTCCTTTGTTCTTCTGGCTCTGCCCCTCGGTGGCTTCTTGCCAGGTTTACTTTATACTTTATTTATTCTCTTGCTCATAGCGGTGTACCTCACCTTTGTCGCCGCCTGGACCAAGAAAGTTATCTGGGGCTGAATTGAACCAAGAAATCACCATAAAGGGAAGCTAATTCAGGAAACGATTATAATTTGAGGTCGTTGATAATTCAGTCAGATAACTCTAAAATATAGTTAAACAGAGATGGGAAAGAAATATTCTGTTTGTGAGACCTGCGGCAAGAGGATAGCCTATACCGAATGCTCCGAGGTAGAAGCTTTACCGGAGGACCCCAAATGCGCTGCCCTTAAAGGCTGGCTCACTGTCTCCCAGTGGCAAGGCTTTGAAGCCATTGACCGCTATGACTTCTGCTCCTTCACCTGCCTCCAAAAATGGGTAGATAGAAAAGTCCCCAGAATCCCCAAAGCCTTCCTTGAAGCCCTTGAAGGCGAAGCTGAATGACCTTCGAACAAATAGCTATTTCCCACAAGACAGCCTGACTGGTTCCAACTTACTCCATAATGCCCTTATCCAGCTATCCCAATTCTCCTGGATATGAGGCGCATATAACTCCTCAATCAAGCGGCGGGTGTCAGTCTCAATATCCCGCTTGCTATCGCCGGTCTTAATTAGCTCAAAGGGCGGACCAACTATTACCCTCAGTTTCCTCTTTTGCCCCCAGGATGGGAAGATTGGGAAAATAGTAGCCCCCTGCTCTAAAGCCAACTTTACTGCACCCACTGGAAATCTGGCTTGAGCCCCACCAATCCGACACCGAACACCAGTGCTATCATGCCCTGCCACATCCACCATTAACACAACTATCCGCCCCGCGGCTAATTGGTGAGCCGACCGAGACAGGGTTTGCCCTTTCTTTACTGGTTCAAAAACAATATCACCACCAGAGCCCAGTCGTAGAGCCGCATCATTAAGTTCAAAAACCACTCCGGCTTAAGCGGCTCAATGGGAACATAGACTCGCAAACCAAGACTGGGAATTATTCCAATCATCTCATCAAAGGGACCTACATGGTCAGCCACGGCAATGATTTTCTTACCACCACAATGATACTCGAGTAACCCTTCACTCCCCCTGACCTCAAGCTTTTGCATTATTGCCTCGGCACTGGTGCCCTCATCCCCCAGGAGTGCTGCCCAAGACCGGGCGACAGTTTCTACTACCCGCCAGCTACCTTCGGTTATCCTACTTTCCGTTAAATCAGGACGAAGTAGAGCCAGATTTCGTCTAGTCATAGCTCTCCTCCCTATCCAGAGCCAGTAAACAAACCTTGCCATAGTCCGAATAACTCTAAACCGAGCTTCCAGAGAAAACTGGCGCAAAATCCGGACCATTACCCAGACCAAAGGGAATAACGACCAGATTAAACTCTGCCTGGTAAACCGAAAAACAACTTTGGGATGCCTCATCTACCTATCTCCCCTGCATTCCATCCCCCCACAGCCCCATTAACTGCACCGAAACGAGTTTATTAGTTAAAGGCTCTTGGCTCCGGGTAAATACCCGAAGATAGTTATCGGTCAGTCCGGAATAAATACCACTACCCGGAGTAGTCTCTTTCTCCCAGAGGACTTCCACAGTCTGCCCCAAGAACTTCTCTCGAAACCTTTGAGCGCTTAAGCAAGCTAACTCAACCATTATTTCAACACGCTCCCTTTTTGGTGCCTCTGGTACTGGTTTCAACATTCTGGCTGCTGCAGTTCCCGGCCGAGGTGAGTAGGGAAAAACATGAATTCGGGCAAAACCTGTCTCCCGACACACCCGGTAAGTGTTATTAAATTCTTCTTCCGTCTCCCCTGGAAAGCTAACCATAACATCGGTGGTGATAGCAGCATCAGGCATCCTTTGTCGAATCAAAGCCACTGCTTCCCGGTAATCCGCCACCGAATAGCGTCGCCCCATCCGCCTCAGAACACTATCGCTGCCACTCTGGAGAGCTATATGGAAATGACGGCACAAGCATCTGTCCTGCCATAAAGATAAAAGCTCCGGGGAAATTTCATCCGGCTGAAGAGAAGAAAGCCGAAGCCGACTCAAGCCGGTCTCCCTCAGGATATTTTGTATTAATTCCCTGAGACCAATCCCATCATACCGGTAAGACCCAACCTTAGTCCCAGTAATGATAACCTCCTGATAGCCAGCAGCTACCCTACCCTTGATTTCCCTGATTATTTCTTCGGGCGGTAATGAATATTCCCGCCCCCGCACCTGAGGAACAACACAATAAGTGCAAAAATCATTGCAGCCATCCTGAACCTTCACCAGCGTCCGGACTCGACTATTACTCCAAAACACCTGACTGCCACCGGAGCCAGATTTCAAAGGTATCTGCGTCTGTATTATCTCTAAGAGTCGACGCTTCCCTCCATTGCCTAACACCAAATCAATACCACCAACCTGCTTTACCTCATCAGGCGCCCTTTCTGCATAGCAGCCAATAGCCATGACAAAAGCTTCAGGATTCTTTCGCCGCATCAGCCTGAGCCAGTGCCGCGCCTTCCGGTCAGCAATGTGAGTAACACTGCAGGTGTTAAGGATACAAATGTCAGCCTTCTCCCCACCGGTAACTAAATATCCAGCTTTAGCCAGCTTGTGAGCCAGAAGTTCCGTTTCGGCTTGATTGAGCTTACAACCTAATGTATGGAGAGCTACTACCAGCTTTGGACCAGTCTTAAACGCCATAATAGAATAAATTATATCTGTCCCCCCTAATGGGGTCAAACAGCTGTCACGTGAGATTGTTTACTAATGCTTATCCCCCATCGTGAACAAAGTGAAGAAACCCTCACCTACCCTCTCCCTTGAAGGGAGAGGAATAAGGTGAGGGTGACAAAATAAACGCTGTCGTAAATTAACCTGGTAGGCGTTAAACTGCTATAATGAGATTGCTTATTTTGTCAGATGGAAGAAACAACCGAAATAACCATTGACCGCCTCGACCCCGAAGGAAAGGCCAGAAGGAAAGAGCCAGTAGTCCGTGAAGTGCCCTTTACTATCTTCCTTAACGGAAAAGAGTTAGCCACACTGCTGTGCACCCCATCAGGCTTAAACCACCTGGCAGCTGGCTTTTTGCTTTCTGAAGGGCTAATTCACAAAAAGGAAGACATAAAGCGAATGGTCTTGAATGAAAAAGGCTGGTATATCCAGGTAAGTGTGAATGAAGGGGCTACCCATCAGCAAGCCTTATCTCCAGGCAGACTGATAAGCTCCGGCTGTGCTGGCGTCACTTCTTTTTACCGGAGCGTAGACGCCCGAGAAACTACCCCAATAGACTCCCCATTACAAATGTCTCGAGAACAAGTCCTCACCTTAATGAAGGAGTTCCAGCAAAAGTCTTCCCTTTACCGAGAGACGGGGGGAGTCCACTCCTGTGCCTTGGCTACACCCGAAAAAATTAAAGTTTTCGCCGAGGACATCGGCCGGCATAATGCTGTAGACAAAGTCTTTGGGGAATGCCTGCTTCAGGATATCCTCACTCAGGATAAAATCCTTTTGACCAGCGGTCGAATAACTTCCGAGATTCTAATTAAGACCGCCAAACGACAGGTACCCATTATCATCTCCCCCTCTGCCCCCACCGACTTAACCACAGGTTTAGCCCAAAAGCTCAGGCTAACCGTCATCGGCTTTGTCCGCGGCAAACGGATGAATGTTTATGCCGCCACAGACCGGGTAACGTGACACAGCCACATGGCTGCCCACTCACCACGATTAAGAAAATTTACCTTTTTTAGCCCGTTAACGGGCAAAAACTATTGACTTTGGAACATTTTCCCCGTAGACTAACTAAATGCGAAGAAAATTTGCCATTGTTTCGTTGCTTTCCACCGGTATCACTCTTGGTTATCTCCACTACATAACCTGGCTAATAGGTTTTGCCATAGCCAAATATTTAGGCGGCAAAACAGAGGGCAAGCCTGGGAGGTTAAAATCAATTGTTATTCCTTTGCGAAAATATGAGCTCCATTTGCATCATTGGTTTATTTCTCTTGTCATCGGAGTTATTAGCGCCGTAAAAGGTATCTATTTTGTATCCCCGGAAATTTTCTACGGCTTTTTAGGTGGCTTAGTTTTTCAGGGTACTTACTGCTATAACGATTGGTACAAAATTGTCAAACCGAGACAGTATCAAGAGGATTGTGACTCAATTAGTCAAGCTTAAAAATTGGTTAAATTCGCTTAACCCTGTCTCTGATTTAATAGCTCTGGCACAGTAACAAACTGATACCCCTGTCGCTTCAATCCTGCCAGAATAATGGGAAGAGCTCCGACTAACGAGTTTGGCGAGAAATTCTGCCGTATACCTCGACCATCATGGAGAACAATAATGCCCCCGGGCTTTGCCTTCCTCAGAATGGCTCTGGCAATCTGTTCCACTCGCCACCTCGAATTCCAGTCGCTCGTCATGTTGTCCCAGGTAATGACAGAAAGACCGTTGCCCTCTGATGCCTTCAATAACCACGGTGTCCAGAAACCATAAGGAGGCCGGAAGAGTTTAGGACTCACCCCGCTAACTCTACAAATAGTCTCCTGAGCCAGCTTCAGCTCCCTAACAATTTCTTCCCCTTTCCGAAGAGCCAGCCAGGGAGAATGAAAATAGGAATGATTGCCAATGGTGTGACCTTCTTTCACTATCTTTTGGGTAACATTGGGCCAGCGCTCCACATTTTGTCCAATCACAAGAAAAGTAGCTTTAACATCATATTGTCCCAGGATATCTAAGACCTGAGAAGTAAAGGGCTCATTAGGTCCGTCATCAAAAGTTAACGCAATCTGCCGATAGCGACGGTCGCCATGAGCAATTACCCGACGGAAGTGCCTTACCCAGACACGGGTCCCTAAGTAGACAAAAGCCACAAGGGAAGAGTAAAACAGCTTATAATTCTGACTTACCGGGGATTTATTATTTAGCCAGACTAAGATACTTATAAGAGAGATAATAACCACCACATAACCTACTCCATTGCCCCATTTCAGCACCAAATGTAACTTAGTCCGGACAATCTTGTTGAGCTTCCCCGGTAAGTCTGCCAACCTTTCAGGGAGGGGTCGGCGAAACAAAAGTTCCAAGAAATAACTTACGACGTAATTCCAAAAAGCATTCCAGGTGCCGAGGGCTTTTAGACGGCGGGCAGAAGTAAGCACAAACAAATAGGAGATTAGGCTCATCTTCCCCCGTGTCTTCAGGCGCAGGGACAGCTCAATATCCTCCCCAAGGAACTTTTTACCTGTGTCAAAGCCACCGACCTCAAGCAGTATTTCTCTCCGGACAGCAAAATTTGAGCCCCACAGGGCACCACCCTTCTTGGTAAGCCGGCGTAAGGTATGGTCAAAAATAATGACGATAAAATTCATAATTGTGGAAGCAATTCGGGCGAGAACTCCACCATCAAAGTAAGCACAGGGTCCGCTCACCGCTACTAACCGGGAAGTACGACCAAAGCGCCAGGCTATAGTGCTCAGCCATCTCCGAGGCACTATAGTATCAGCATCAACAAAGGCTACAATCTCCCCCCTGGCTTCGAACAGACCACGCTGGCGTGCCCAAGCCGGACTCCGCCTCTTTTCAATAACCACCCTCGCCCCAAGGTTAGAGGCAATCTCTGCTGTTCTATCAGTGCTGGCGTTATCAACCACAATAATCTCGTAGCCGCCAGCATAGTCCTGGGCTTTTAATGATGCCAGGCAGGCAGACAAGAACCTTTCTTCATTATAAGCAGGGACAACTACCGAAATAAAAGGCTTCTTTTGCATCCGGCTACTAGGCTCGGTTTTAGTCATACTTCTTCCCGTATTAAAGAAGGTAACGACATTATAGCCGCGAACAGGCTTGGGGTTCCCGGGAACCATATTTTCTCAAGAGCTTATGACGGGACATCCATATTTCCCTGGCAATATAGGGCTTTACCCTTGTAGCCGGCTTCCCCTCCCTTCGAAAACCATAAGCCTGCATTAAACCGTAGAGGTAGAACCGGACCAGGTACTCCCATAAACTATTGGGGAGTTCCACGACTGTAAAACCAAGGCGCCGGGTCCAAGAGTGAAGCAAAGTTACACCATAGATAGCCTTGATTCCATCGCCCCACTTTCCTTCCATTATTTGTTGAGCCAAATACTTCAGGTCGTCATAAAAAGCCGAGGCGAACTCCCAGCCTACCACTGTAGCAAAATTTGTCGTTCTTCTTTTGTAAAGAAACCAGGTATTGTTCAGATGGAGTTCTATCACCGGGGCACCGGTTTGGACTCTGCAGCCATCATCAAGCTTAACCGGATGCCCCCGATATCGCCGAAGCTTAATCTTTACGGTGCCAATTTTGTCTTTCCTGAGTGGTTCTGCGCCAAGAAACTTGGAAACTAAGCTATCCAGTGAGCGAAATAGCCACGGTACAAATCCTGATAGAATATAACCCATACACCCTTGTTCCAATACCCTTTTAGCCGCGTTGTTTGAGGTCAAATAAACTGAGCCATAATGTAAAGAATCCGGATTATAAAAGTCAAGCTTCCCATCTTGCCACTACCTCCAAACTATGGTATAAATTGAAAAATTAGAGGAGAGTCAAAAGATGGGCGTTTACGAGACAATTCTCCGCCGCCGCTCTATCCGGCGTTTCAAAAATATAGAAGTCGCTTACGAAATTCTGGAAAAATGTGTTAATGCCGCCCGATTAGCCCCTTCAGGCAAAAATCTCCAGCCCTGGGAGTTTGTTATTGTGGATAGAGAAGATTTACTAAGGCAGGTGTTTAGCACTTTAGGCTGGGCAAGCTATATTGAGCCCAGAGGTAACCCACCCCCGGGGGAGGAACCAAAAGCTTATATTGCCATACTGGCTAATAGAAATATAGACTCCAAATGGCTTGAGTATGATATCGGGATGGCAGTGGAAAACATAATCCTGACCGCCTTAGAGCAGGGGGTTGGCGCTTGCCCTCTGGCAAACGTGAATAGAGACAGGCTAAAGCAGATATTAAACATTCCTGATACTCATTCCATCACCCTGGTAGTAGCCTTAGGCTATCCTAAGGAAAGCCCGATTGCCGAAGAATTTACCAATTCTATCAAATACTGGAAGGATGAAATGAACACTCTTCATGTACCGAAAAGAAAATTAGCCGATGTCCTGCATCGGAATAGTTATGGTCAGCATTAAAATCTTAAAGGGAGTAACGAAAATATGGAAAGTCGTGTCGTTATCACCGGAATGGGAGCCATCAGCCCTCTTGGTTTGACCGTCTCAGAGCTATGGGAAGGACTAATCTCAGGAAAATCGGGGGTTGATTATATTACCCTGTTTGATGCCACCGCTTTTGACACCAGGTTTGCCGCAGAAGTGAAAGGTTTTGAGCCAACAAATTATGTCGACCGTAAGGAAGCCCGGCGCATGGACCGCTTCACCCAGTTTGCTTTAGCCGCTACCCTCCAGGCAGTAGAGCAGGCTAAACTCAAAATTGACCACAAAAACGAAGATGAGATTGGCGTCCTCTTCGGCAGTGGCATTGGCGGCTTAATGACTATGTATGACCAGATCAAAGTCCTCCTGGAGAAAGGTCCGGGCAGGGTCAGCCCATTTACGGCACCAATGATGATTAGCGACGCTGCTCCCGGACAAATTTCCATAATTTTAGGAGCTAAGGGACCGAATTTCACCTCCACTTCGGCTTGCTCCAGTAGCTCCGATGCTATTGGAGAAGCCCATGAAATCATAAAGCGGGGGGATGCTAAAATTATGATTACTGGGGGAGCTGAAGCAGCAATAAATCCTTTTGCCATAGCTGCTTTCAATGCCGCCCGGGCTCTATCTACCAGAAATGATGAACCAAAGGCAGCTTCCCGCCCCTTTGATGCCGAGCGCGACGGCTTCGTTATCGGGGAAGGAGCCGCAGCTCTGGTTCTGGAACACCTTGCTTCAGCCCTAGAAAGAGGAGTGCCCATCCTCGGTGAAATTGTTGGTTATGGAGCCACCAGCGATGCCTATCATATCACCCAGCCTGATGAAAACGGAGAAGGGGCTGCCAGGGCTATGGCTCGAGCTTTAAAGAAAGCTAACCTCAAGCCCTCTGACATTGATTACATCAACGCCCACGGCACCTCTACCCCCCTCAATGATAAGACCGAGACCTTAGCCATAAAGACTGTTTTTGGGGAATATGCCTATCGCATACCTATAAGTTCCACCAAGTCCATGATTGGACATCTCCTCGGGGCAGCCGGAGCCATTGAAGCTATAGCCTGTCTTCTAACTGTTCAGCATGGGATAATCTCGCCTACTATAAACTTGACCCACCCCGACCCTGAGTGTGACTTGGACTATGTGCCTAATAGAGCTCGCCAAGTTGAGGTTAAGACAGCTATGTCTAATTCTTTTGGCTTCGGCGGTCATAACTCGGTCTTAATCTTCCAAAAATATACTGGGGCTGAGGCTTGAGCCGGAAACACTGGAAATTATTACCATTCTTATCTCCAGAGCAACTTGCCTCTGTCTCTTTCCACCCATTAATTGTCCAGCTCCTTTACAACCGAGGGATCACCAATCAGTCTCAATTTGAAACCTTTCTCAGTGGTGATGACCGTCTCCAGAGTGACCCCTTCCTTCTTCCCGATATGCCTCAGGCGGTAAGCCGGATTTATAAAGCTCTCCTCTCTGGAGAAAAGATAGCCATCTATGGTGACTTTGATGCTGATGGTATTACCGCCACCGCTCTTCTGGTCCAGGGGTTGTCAGCCTTAGGTGGTCGAGCCATTCCTTACATCCCTCACCGCTTTCACGAAGGCTACGGCTTGAAACTGACCGCCTTAGAAAGGCTTCGCAAACAAGGAGTTACCCTCGTAGTCACCGTTGATTGCGGTATCTCGGCTATCAACGAAGTAAAAGGAGCCCAAAAACTTGGCCTGGATATTATAATTACCGACCATCACCTGCCGACAACACCCTTACCCCCAGCTTTAGCCGTGGTTGACCCAAAACGGGAAGACTCCGCCTATCCATTCACTGAGCTCGCCGGTGTCGGGGTGGCTTTTAAACTCCTTCAAGCCCTTCTCTGGCGCAGTGGCAGAGAAGAACTATTAGCCAGCTTGCTGGATTTAGTAGTTGTGGGCACAGTTGCCGATATTGCACCACTTCTCGGTGAGAATAGGTATTTGGTAAAGTCAGGGCTAAAACTTCTAAACCGCTCACCTCGTCTTGGACTTGCTGAAATGATTCAGTGTGCTCGTCTAAAACCAGGCAATCTTGAAACAGACGACATCTCCTGGATATTAGGACCTCGCCTTAATGCCGCTGGTAGAATTGACCATGCTATCTCCGCCTACCGACTGCTTCTAACCCAAATGCCAGAAGAAGCTAAACGCCTGGCTCTGGAGTTAGAAGAAAAGAATAGTGAGCGTCAAAGAATAACCAACGAGGTCCTTCAAGGAGTAAGACAAAAATTAGTGGCTAACGGAACTGAATCTCCTTTACTCATGAGCAAAGGTGAAAACTATCCTCCAGGGGTTATCGGCATTGTTGCCAGCAAACTATCAGAAGAATTCTACCGTCCAGTAGTTTTAGTTAAACTCGGTGAAGAGATTTGCCGAGGTAGTGCTCGGAGTATTCCTGAATTTGACCTGGTCGCTGCTTTCCACAAATGCCGTGACCTTCTTTTCCGTTTTGGGGGGCATTCTATGGCTGCCGGTTTCACTTTACCCGCGGAAAATTTGAGCCATTTTGAACAACGACTGCTCCAATTAGCTAAAGAAAAACTGGCTGAAGTTGACCTCCGCCCTCACCTCCTTATTGATGCCAAAGTGCCTTTGTCTATTTTCAGTGGGGACACTTACCAGTCTATACAGCAACTGGCGCCCTTTGGTTGCAGTAACCCCACGCCCACTTTCCTGAGCCACCAGGTCAAAGTAGTGGAGATCCGCAACTTAGGCAATCAAGGAGAGCACCTGGGGTTTAAGCTCAGACAAGGAGACATCACCTGGCAAGCCGTTGGCTTTAAGTTAGGTAATTTAGCCTCAGAAATTACCCCTTATCTGGACATCGTTTACAACCTGGAAATAGACCGGTGGAGCGCTCAAGAAGTCCTCCGCCTTAATCTCCTTGATTTTGCTCCTTCAGCTTAATTCCTTCAAGCGGACTTACTACAGCTTTTTCCCGGCGAATCCTGATAACCAGCCATGGCACTGTCACCACCAAAACTGCCAGTCCAATGACCTGAGCCTGGGGAAGCCCAAAAAGAAATGGAGTGCTTTCTCGGAAAAACCTTATCCCAAAATCACCTACTGAATATAAAGCTAAGTAAAGGAGTAAAAGACAACCTTCAGGCTTAAGGCGTCCCCGCAATTTCCACAGGATAGCAAAGACCAGTAAATTCCATATTAACTGGTAAACTACCGCCGGGTGCATCGCCACTCCCAACGGTGCATAACTCCCGGGATGAGTATAAGTCACTGCCCAGGGTAAAGAAGTGGGCAACCCGTAACAACACCCGTTTATGATGCAGCCAACTCTACCGATAGCCTGTCCCAGGACTGCCCCGGGAGCAATAACATCGCTTAATTGCCAGAAAGAAAGTTTATTAACCCAGGAATAAATCAATGCTCCTACCATAGCACCAAGAACGGCTCCATAAATGGTCTGCCCTTCAAAACCAATAATCTGCCGAGGATTGGCAATATAATAGTCCCACTCATCAATAATATGGAAAAGCCGTGACCCTATTATGCCGGCAAGGACTGCCCACAAGGCTACTGAATAGATAACTTGTGGAGACATACCTACTCTTCTAGCTTCCCGAGAGGCAGTAAAAATAACGGCTACAATAGCCAGAACCACCATAACCGCATACCATCTCAATTCAAAACCACCAATTTTTAATAATACTGGGTCAATGCCAATAATAATCATTTATCCTCTTTGTCTTTCCTGCTTCAATCTGGATGTTAATAGTACTGGTAGCTGCTTTATTCCAGAACGTACTCTTGACCGGGCTCTAACACTACAACTTTTACTTCCGGAGTCTCTTTCTTAGCTAAATCAACAAATCGGTTGGCATCCTGTTCCAGAATAGGGAATGTTTTGTAATGCATCGGGATGGTCACCTTAGATTTAAGAAGTGTCAGTGCTTTTGAGGCTTGAACTGGTCCATAGTAAACACACCGCCTATAGGAATTAAGGCCACATCAAGCTTGTAGAGCTCCCCCAGCAGTCTCATAGAATCGAAGATGCCAGTGTCTCCAGCATGGTAAATAAGAACCCCATCTTCCATTTTCAAAATGTATCCGACCGGGCAACCTGTCTCTGAAGAATGAAAGGCTTGGGTCATCGTCACCGTGACCCCTTTTACTTTGGCACTTCCTCCGATATTCATACCATACCCGCCGAATATTACATTCTTGGCCGGAATCCCCAGCTAGGACTGGAATTTACCAGCGGTTTCCGGGACAGCCACTAAAGTTGCGCCTGTCTTCTTAACAATGTCAGCAACATTTCCCGTGTGGTCAAAATGGTCGTGGGTAAGCAATACTATGTCAGCGGCTGTAATCTCATCAAGTTTAACCGGAGACAAGGGATTGTCTACAATCCAGGGGTCAATGATAACTATCTTTCTTTCAGGTGAAGTGATTTGAAATCCAGCATGGCTCAGCCATTTCAAAGAAGTCTTTACCACTTTAAACCTCTAAATTTTAGTTTTGGAACTGCCTCCGAAGACTTTCCCTGTTGGATAAGAATAGCAGACTTGTTTTAAAAAAACAACTTAAGAGAGAATGCTTATTTCGCTACCCGTCTCCGCTCCTCGTCTCTCATCTCACGCCTCAAAAGCTTTCCCACCTTAGACTTGGGTAGCATATCCCTAAATTCTATATAGTCCGGAACTTTGTAGGCAGCCAGCCGTTCCCGACACCATCGGATTAAGTCGTGGGCAGTAACCCCTCTGGCATCTTCTTTAAGGACGACGAAGGCTTTAATGCGCTCCCCAACTACAGGGTGTGGAACCCCAACAGCACAGGTGGCAATCACTGCCGGGTGGTCCTGTAATACCCTCTCTACCTCAGCCGCAGCTACCCGGTAACCTTTAGTTTTTATCATATCCACTTTCCTGTCTTCAAAATATATTTGCCCCTCCTCGTCCATTCGGACCAAATCTCCCATTCGGTACCACACCCGGTCATCCGCCTTAATAAAGGATTGGGCAGTTTCTTCCGGTTTTTTCCAATAACCGTCCATCATATAATCAGTAGTGACCAGCAGCTCACCAACCTCATTCAGCGGCACCGGCTCTAAAGTATCCGGGTCTATAATCATAGTCCTTTGACTGGGTAACAATTTTCCTATGCTTCCCGATGGTGGTTCTCTATCTAGGGGAGATAATGATACAGTGCTAACTTCTGTTGAACCATAAATTTGGTATATAGGTATTTTGAATTTCTGTTGCCACCGTTTATACACCTCAAAGGGCAAGACATCACCACCGCAAAAGCAATATTTAAGGGAGCTCAAGTCATATAAGTCCACACGGTCGTGCTCCAGAATCATCCGATAAAGAGTGGGAACACCGATCATAAGCGTCAATATATACCTTTGTATAGCCTCAAATAAGCCATCCAAATTAACCCTGGGTAATAATACTAAAGGATTACCTTTATATAAACTGGTAGCTAAAGCTATTAACTGTCCCATAATGTGGAAAAGGGGTACCATTTGAGCCAGTTTATGCTCACCTTCCCTTATGTAGTCTTGATGCATTTCCATCATGTCAAGAATACTATTCAGGAAAAAGCGATGAGTACCGGGCACCCCCTTTGGAAATCCAGTAGTGCCACCAGTATAAAGTAAATAGGCTAACTGGTCTCCGGTAACCTCAATAGATGGTGGTTGGGGCGGGTATCTCCCTATTAATTCCCTGAAGAAATAAGTATCCTTATCCCTCGAAACATGTCCCTCCGGAACCCTATCCAAAATCTTGCCAAAAGCCCTTTTATACCAGGGTAATAAATCCACCAGATTAGTAACAATTACTTTTCTCAGCGCAGTCTTAGGTAAAACCTGTTTAACATAGCCAAAATTAGTATCGGCACAAACTATAGCTTTGGCTTCGGCGTCATTAGCTATATACTCAACATCGTCAACCACATAAATGGGGGTAATGGGCACACATATGGCGCCAATCTTTTGGGCTCCAAAGTAGGAGATAAACCATTGGGGACAATTCGGCAAATAAATCATAACCCTGTCCCCCCCACCAATCCCCAGGTCATATAGGGCAGTGGCAAACCTTTCAATCAGCTCTTTTAACTTAGAATATGAGAATTGGGTACCTAAATAAATCACCGCCGGTTTATCAGGATATTTCTGGCACATTAATTCCAAGGGAGTAAATAAATTCATTTCCCTTTGCCCTGGATTTTTAACTTTCAAAAGTTATACTCCAAAATAAGCTGCCTTTACATCGGGATTATCAATGAGTTCCTTACCAGTCCCGGAGAAGGTAAGCGAGCCATTTTCAATCACATAGCCCTGGTCAAGTATCCGTAGCAATGGTCTGGCGTATTGTTCGGCAACTAATATGGCAATACCGGTTTCGTCTCTGATTCTCTTGATTGCCTCGACCAGTTTTGGTTGTATGGCGTGACTTAGTCCCAGTAACGGCTCGTCTAACAGGAGCAAGGATGGTTTAGCTATTAGCGCTGTCCCTATAGAAAGCATCTGCTGTTCACCCCCACTCAAGAAGCCCGCTTCTCGCTTCTTTAGCTCTACCAGCGCCGGGAAAAGGTTAAATACATACTCCAGCATTTCTTTTACTTCAGACTGTTTCCTTAGGTAACCACCCGTTTTCAGGTTTTCTATTACATTACTTTCAGGAAAAACCGGATGTCTTTCAGCACAGAGCACAATCCCCATCTTCACTCTGTCACTGGGTTTAGTATTCATTATATCTTTCCCCCTAAATTTCATCTCCCCAAGTATGGTTATCCTCTCCCCACCCCTCCTATCTTCCTTTATCTTCATATCCAGGGTTAGCCCTGAGATAGTATGCATTAGCGTGGACTTACCGGCACCATTAGAACCTAAAAGCCCAACAATTTCAGCCTCGTTTACTTGCATGCTGAGATTGTTTATAGCCAGAGCATTTTCATAAAATACCATAAGATTATTAATCTCAAGCATCGGACTACACCGCCTCGCTTCCCAGGTAAGCTTCCTTAACCTCTTCATTATTTATAATTTCTTGAGGAGTGCCTTCAGCCAGCTTGGCACCAAAGTTGAGCACAATCACCCGGTTAGCCAGTCGGAAAAGCTCCCTTAACCTGTGCTCCACCATAATAAGGGTGATGCCCTCTATCTGCAATTTCTCCAGAACGGGAAGCGTGCTGGCTACCTCAGCCATGCTTAAGCCGGAAAAAAGTTCATCTAAAATAAGTAAAGCAGGTCTTAAAGCCAGACATCGAGCCAGCTCAAGCCGCTTGAGATAGCCATGGGGGAGGGCACTTGCTGGTTTGTAAGGAACAAAGGAATCCCGTTCAAATCCCACCTCCTCTAAAAGGTCTATAGCTACGGCATCTCTATCCCCAAACTTACCTCCAGATAGTCGCTTAACCCTGGGAGAGTACAACGGTACAATCAGGTTTTTGAATGCCGGGAGATGGTAGAAGGGTCTTACCATCTGGAATGTTCGGGCAATCCCGAGGCCAGCAATCTCGTGAGCTGCCAATGCGGTAATATCCCTGCCCTTATAGAAAACTTTGCCCGAAGCCGGTTTTATGAAGCCAGTAAGGAGATTGACTAAAGTAGTTTTCCCGGAGCCATTAGGACCGACGATGCCCAGGATTTCACCTTGACACAATTCAAAGCTTACACCATCTACTGCCCGAACTCCACCAAACTGTTTGCTAATGTTGACGACCTGAAGGAGGGGAACTTCCTTCATACTTCTACCCACCTTTCAAACTCACGATATTTCCTTTGAAGATAGTTAAACAATCCTTCGGGTTTCAAAATAATAAAGACCACTATCAGAAGAGCGTAAAAAACAATTCTCAGCGGACCGAAAGCGCGTAACACTTCAGACAAAGGCACTAATATAAAAGCCCCCAACACGGAGCCACCTAAAGTGCCCATGCCACCAACTACAGTAGCGGCAATGGGAACTACAGTGAAATCTAAGGCGAAAGCAGATAAGCCGACAAACATATAAACATGGGTAAGATAAGCCCCGGCAAAACTTCCCAGAAGGGCAGCAATGAATAAGGCTTGAGCTTTGTACCAGTATATATTGATACCTGCCCCCTTGACAGCCTGGTCATTATCATGTATTCCCCTCAGCACCAGCCCAAAATCGCTATTCACTAACCGCCTCAAAGCGAAGAGAGCTACCAGCATTATACCCAGTATGAGATATAGTTCAATCCATATACCGGGGAGGGGAGCTAGAGCAGTTAAACCATCAGTACCTCCCAGAATAGCGGTGGCTTCTATAATCCTCAGAAATATCAGGGGCAGAACCAGGGTTATCATAGCAAAGTAAATGCCCCGCAACCGCAAGGCGGGCAACAAAAAAAGAGTGCATAAGGTAGCTCCAGCAATAGTGCTAATAGGAATAGTCAATCCCGGGGATATGTCAAAATAGTGGTTTAAACTACCCGCCAGATAGGCGCCAACCCCAAAAAATAAAGCCTGCCCCAGAGAGACCAAACCGGTAAAACTATACAAAAAGTCCCAGCTTATACTGAGCAGCGCAAAAACACCGGTAAAAATGACAACTTTTTGCCAGTAGGTGGGCAAAATCAAGGGGAGCAGAAGTAACACCAATATGGGTATTAACCTCGGTGCTACTAAGTAGAGCATTTCCTTGGTGGAACAAAGGGCATAGACATCATCGGTCCGCACTTTTATACCCCGTTCCAGCCTTTCCCGGCGCCGGGAAACCATTTATACCCTTTCCTCAAGCTCCTTCTGCTTGCCAAAAAGACCTGAAGGCTTGACTAAAAGCACTACAAAAATAGCCACTAAAGTCACTACCATTAACCAGTGAGGAGCTATATAGGTAACGGTGATTATTTGAGCATAGCCCAAGAGCAGGCTGGCAGCAACAATGCCGGTAACACTACCTAAACCCCCCAAAATACATATCGCCAAAGCATTAAGCAAAACGTTAAGTCCTGTCTCCACTGTTATCTGACCTAAAGGTAATAATACTATAGCTGCCAGTGCAGCTAAAGCTGCCCCAAAGGCTAAACTCAAGGTTGCCATCCTGTCAGAATCTATACCGAGGGTCAGCGCTGTGCGCTCAACCTGGGCTATCGCCCTGAATGCCAGCCCCGTCTTAGTATAATGAGTAAAAAACCAGAGGAGTCCGACCAGTCCAGCTCCGACACCAATAAGGATGAGACGCTGGTAGTCGACAATGACACCGGCTACAGAAACACTGCCCTCAACAAACGTGGGTAAGGTATACTTGGCGCCCACAAAGCCAAAAAAACGGAAGGCTTCCAGAATCGCCAGGGCTAAGGCGAAGGTAGCAATGATTTCAGAAGACCTCATCCCCCTTATCCGCAGAAGGATAACATTATATATAGCGGCTCCGATTAAGGCGGTGATGGCCATAGCCAGAAAGATAGCTAATAAGTAAGGTGTCCCTAAGGTATGGAGAAAAACCCAGACTGTGTATCCAGTCAGAATATACAAGGCTCCATGGGCAAAATTGGCTATCCCACTAATTCCGAAGGTCAAAGCAAACCCTATGGCTAATAATGCCAATACCATACCGTTTATGAGCCCATAAATGAGCACATTTTCCAACATAAACTATTTTCCTCTCATAATCTAAGGGTGTGGGGGTCTACCCCCACACCCTTATTGACTTTATAATTAAAACTGGTCTACTTAACTGGCTTTAGGCACGGCGGAAGCTTGATAGTCCCCATAGCTATTGTCGGTGGCCAGACCACTACTCTCTTCCCATCCTGCCACTGGAACCAGGTGCCTACAGCACCCTCCTTAGGGTCATAGCTGGGGATAATTTGATGGCTTTTCGGGTCAAACCTTATCCTTCCATAGATCCCCATCATATCTGTCTTTTCCAGCGCCGCTATTAGAGCATCAGCTTCCAGAGAGCCAGCACGAGTAATAGCATCGGCTAACACATAAACAGCCATATAGCTGCTTGAAACTCCATATGCTTCCGGCTCTATTAGCCACCTAGCTTTATAGGCGTCGTAGAACTTCATAGTCCATTCAGTAGCGGTAGATGGGGCGTTACCGGCATTGCATGGAGAAGCAAACCAATAATTAACTTTGCCTTCAGTCCCAGCCCAGGCACCGGGTTGCTCTATAGCCGAGCAGATGCCGCTGATAGGCAAAGCCTCCACCTTCATATCATACCACTGTTTAGCTAAAATGCCTGTCTCCGGATGGTCCATCCAGATAAAGAGCATCTGAGCGCCACCAGCTTTGGCTTTAGCCAACCCTATGGAATAGTCTATAGCACCAGTTGGGTAGACTTCATGCCCCAGGACTTTGAAACCCTTTTTGGTAAGCCCGTCCTCCATGATCTTACCTATAGCCCGGGCATGCGCCACATCCTGAACCATAATGAAAGTCCTGTCAAATCCATAATCTTTCCTTAAAGATTCAAAAATATCAGTGGCTTCTTTGCTTAGCCAGATAACTTCGCTGGTTATCCTGAAGGCATATTTGTATTTATCATATTCCCTAGCGATTTTGGCATGGTAAGCCGGGCTTAAGACTCCGGCACTTAAAATAGATACCTTCTTATATTTAGTAAGTAAGTCCTGAGCTGCCAGGGCTGCTTCTGACCGAAGCGGACCACCCAGGATTACATCGGCTTTTTTCTCCAAAATTAGTTTCTCCATTGCCAAAAGTGCTTCAGCCACGGGTACTCCAGGCTCTAAATCTCGGGTATCTATTACTTCAAGCTTGAAGGGACGCATTACACCACCAATAGAAACACCACCTTTAGCATTAATTTCTTCAATAGCCAAGACCATTCCTCTGTGGGCTGCCCAGCCATACACGTAAGCTGTAGACAAGGGGGCGCCTATTATGATAGGTGGGGCTGGTGGTGCCGGTTTAGGTGCACAGGCACCAGCAAAAATACTGCCTATTAATATAGCAACAGTTAGCAGTAATAACCCTTTCTTTTTCATCAAGTTCACCTCCGTTAAATTTTTGGTCTTCACTGGCTTTCATTACTACTTCACATGATACCGCCCCCTTACTCAATCTTTCGAAACCTTTCTTGGTGAAAAGGATAGCCGAATTTTTAAAAAATTCAACTTTTGTGAAATCAGGTGAAAATTGCTTCAACAAAGGTCTCAGGGGCAAAAAGGGCTATATCCTCCAGCCTCTCCCCTGTCCCAATATAAGTAATTGGTATTTTGAGCTGGTCACAAATAGCTAAGACAATGCCACCTTTAGCGGTACCATCCAGCTTAGCTAAGAAAATGCCCGACACACCTATAGCTTCAGTAAAATATCTCGCTTGAGCCAACCCGTTTTGTCCTGTAGTCGCATCCATAACCAGCAAAACTTCTTCCTCAAAGACATCTTGCCATCGGGAAACCACCCGCTTTATCTTCTTAAGCTCCTCCATAAGGTTAAATTTAGTATGGAGGCGACCCGCCGTATCCACTATAACTATGGGAACATGCCTTGATTGGGCAGCTTGAAGGGTATCAAATACTACCGCCCCGGGGTCACCGCCTGGTTTATAGGCAATAACTTCAGCCCCGGCTCGCTTCCCCCAGAGCTTAAGCTGGTCAATAGCCGCAGCTCGGAAAGTATCAGCAGCCGCTAATATTACTGGCTTACCCTCTTTCTTGAAACTATAAGCCAGCTTGGCGATGCTGGTAGTTTTCCCGGAACCATTTACCCCTACCACCAGAATGACTCGCCGCTCTCCCGTCCGGCTAACCCCCCTATCAGAGTTGACAGTTAACATCTGAACCATCTCTTTCTTTAAAGCCAACCGTATCTCAGAGCCCTGGCTTAGCCTTTCCTCTCTTGCTCGTTTCCGGACGTTCTGGATAAGTTTCTCGGTAGTGGCGACACCAACATCAGCTAAAATTAAAAGCTCTTCTAAACCCTCCCACAACTCCTCCTCCACCCGATAACGGTTAAAGAGACGTCCTATTTTGCTAAACCAGCTTTCCCGACTCTTTTTTAAGGCTGGCTCGGTCTTAAGTAATAATTCCCTCTTCATTGAACTGCTCTCACCCACCACCGTCGCCGTTTCGGAGAAAAAGCAAAGCACAGACCAAAAATAACTGTGGCTACCAGAACAATAGTGGCTCCGGAAGCTAAGTCCAGTTGATAAGAGAGGAGTAGTCCAGCTACGCCCGAGACTATACCTATTAAGACAGATAGGAGCATCATTGTCCTGAAATTATGAGTAAACTGAAAGGCAGCCGCCGCCGGGATAACCAGCAGAGCCGAAACCAGAATGATGCCCACAATTTTAATGGAAAGGATTATAGTTAAAGCTATCAGGGTCAGCAATAAATAATAAAACCCAGTAACCGGCAGACCACTGACCTTTGCCATCTCTTCATCAAAGCTAAGAAAAAAAAGTTCCTTAAAAAAAAGGACTATTATCCCTATTACTCCTAAACCTAAGCCCAGAATCAGCCACAGGTCGGAGCTGGAAACAGACAGGATAGAGCCGAAAAGGTAGCCAAAAAGGTCCACATTGTAACCACGGCTAATTCCCACAAAAATAACCCCCAGAGCCATAGTGCTGGCAAAGAAAATACCGATGGCAGTATCCTCTGGTATTCGTCCCCGCTGACTCACCCAACCAATAGCCAGAGCAACAGCCAGACAAAAGGGGATAGCCACTGCCACCGGATTTAGTCCCAATAAAAAACCCAGAGTTACCCCACCAAAAGCTGAATGGGAAATTCCAGCCCCAATAAAAGCCATCCTCTTCAGCACTATATAAACACCCACCACAGCACACAGTCCCCCCACCAGAACCGCGGTCACTAAAGCCCGCTGCATAAAAACATATTGAAAAATATCCATACTCCCTGCTTTCCTCCGTCATTGCGAGCGTAGCGAAGCAATGACAAATGCCTATGACCCTCCTTTATGTTTCTCCACCACCCGGTGTGGCACCAATCCGTGAGTTAATAATTCCACCTCGCAGCCATAGACTTTCTTCAAGCTACCACTGGCGAAGACCTCCTCTGGAGGCGCATGTATGTGAAGATTCTGGTTCAAGCAAGCTAACTTTTCCACATAGTTGGAGATTACGGCTAAGTCATGAGAAACCATAACAATAGTCAATCCTAATTCCTCTTTAAGCTCTCCCAGAAATTGATAAAACTTATCTTGAGTGGCAGCATCTACCCCGGCTACAGGCTCATCCAAAAGCAAGAGTTTGGGGGAAGTAACCAGAGCTCGGGCAATAAATACTCGTTGTTGTTGTCCTGCAGAAAGTTGCCCAATCTGACGCTGTGCCAGGTCCACCATACCTACCCGCTCCAGAACCTGAAGAGCCTTTTCCCTGTCTTCACGGGATGGTGGCTTCAAGACCCCTATCTGTCCGTACCTCCCCATCATAACCACATCCAGGACTGAAGCCGGGAATTCCCAGTCAATAAGATTTCTTTGCGGCAGGTAACCAATTAAGGGTCGTTTCTTACCTAATCTTTCCGGAGAACTGCCAAAAACTTCCACCCTCCCCTTATCAGGTCTAACCAAGCCCAAAATGACTTTTACCAGAGTCGTCTTCCCACCCCCATTAGGTCCAATAAGACCCAGAAACTCCCCGGTCCCAATATTTAAGCTGACATCCTTCAATACTAAATTATCCCGACAATAGACCCAAACGCTTTCAACTTTTACTATGTCCATACTACTTACCCATAGCCTCATTCATCTGCTCTAAGTTATAACTCATCAGCTTCAGGTAGCTATTCCTGTCCTTTAACTCAGGTCCCCCTAAAGGGTCAAGAAAAAGAACCTGAGCACTTACTTCTTCAGCAATCCTTTTGGCAGCTTTAGGATTAAACTGGGGCTCGGCAAAAATAGCCTTAACACCTAACTTTTTCGCCGTATCAATAACATTTTTTATATGCGCCGGAGATGCTTCCTTCCCCGGTGCTTCTTCAATTGTAGCTGCTTCCACCAGCCCATAACGCTGGGCAAAATAAGTCCACGCTGGATGAAAAGCAATAAATTCCCGGATAGAAAAATTAGTCACCGTCTCCCTGATTTTCTTGTCTAAAGCTTCCAAGCTTGCTAAGTACTGTGCCGCATTCTTTTCATAAAACTCTTTATTTACCGGGTCAGCCTGAATAAGAGCCTGAGTGATATTTTTCACCTGTTGCCGAGCTAAAACAGGGTCAAGCCAGACATGGGGATTAGCCCCACCATGGTGCTCATCACCTATAGGAGATATTCCTTCGGAAGCATCAATTATCATCAAATTGGGATTGGCAGCAGCCCTGACCACCTTCTCTGCCCAGAATTCCAGCCCCAGACCGTTCTTAACAAAGACTTTAGCCCTGGCTATCTCTTTTACCTGTCTCGGCTTTGGCTCATAAGTATGGGGGCTGGCTCCTGTAGGCAGGAGAGTAATTACCTCTACTTTTTCTCCCCCTATATTACTGACAAAGTCAGCCAGAGGAAAAATACTGGCGACCACCTTAAGTTTTGCTTCCACAGGCAGCACCTGGCAGCCAGCTAAAGCCAAAAGTAAACTAACGGTGACTATTAAACCAAGCCCCACCTTCACCTTTGACCTCCTCGACATTTCAAGCACAAACCTGAGACTTCCGACAAGTGATATTCCGCCTGAAAGCCTAAATCTTGGGTAATTTGGCTTTCTTCCTGACACAATGTTTCACTGGCAAATTCTTGAAGACTACCACAATGCCGACAGACCACAAACCGGTGACAGCCTTCCCCTTCGCTCAAGGTGCATATCACAAAACCCCCGGAAGACAACACCCTATGGGCTAAATTAAGAGAGCAAAACAAGTTGAGAATGCGATAAATAGTGACCGCGTTTAAAGGTTTACCCTTTATTGGCAGCGATTTTTGAATCTGGTAAGCCGATAATGGCTTAGACGACCGCCTCAGGACTTCCAGCACCTGCTTCCGGGGTGCCGTTACTTTATAGCCCCGAGAGCGCAAGAACTGCAGCGAATCCCCAATTTGGGACATAGTAAAACCATTTTAACAAGTTCTTATTTTAAATGCAACATTATTACATTAAGCCAAAGCAATAAGAGATTGCTGAAAAAGTCCTTATGTCTTTCTCAAAGTAAACCTGTGCTTAACCCGTCTCCAAATTCGGGCCCCCTGAAAAACGAAGTTTTTCAGGGGTTTTAATAAATTATCTTTGCTTTTCCCGGTAGGCAAAGAGGATGCAGCCAAATTGAACAGAACGCTATAAAGTGCAAAGGTATAAAGCGGGCTTAAGAATGTCCTTGCTCCTTTAATCTCTCCACGCCAATCCTCTATTCCTTTTCCACAGATTCTGGTAATCCTAATTCCTTAAAGACTATCCCTGTGAGAGCTTGAGCTTGTTTATAGTCAAAAATACGAATTGAAAAGGCATTGAAAAGGTTTTCTTTGAGTTCCTTCAGATATCTTTCGTAATTAGACACCATTTTGAGAAGGACTACACCATCTTTAGGAATAGCTACTCTGGTATGACCGCCTGCTTGAGCATAGATAATGAATTTGGCTTCAGCTGGGCTCTTAGCCTCATGACACCAACCACTGTCAGAGATTACTTTTTGCTTACCGAAGAAAGGTGGTTCAAGTTTGAGAGGCTCAGTAGGGATATCCAGTTCAAAGAAGCCAGCTTTTGAAGGCTCACGAAAATCCTCCGGGAATTTTTTGACGCCATTGGGTAATAACTCTGCTATCACTTGTTCTTTTATTCTCTCCAGGTTTCTCTCCGACTTTGCCTTTTTTATCCTTCCTCTCATTCTCCCAAGTTCTAGCCTTTCTCGCACCAGTTGGGTTAACCCTTCATAAAGCGGTTGAAGGTATTTGTTGGAGTCAAGCCCAATAGCTTCTAAAATCAGGCTATCCAGCTTTTGCCGGTCAGCCATCTTCACCTCTTCAAAGATAGACTTAATGGGGCGCTTTAGGAGGTTTGAGAAGGCTTGGATGATTTCTTGTTTTCCAGGCTCGCAAATCAGATCTGGGGCTATTATTGGGATTTTCTCTAGATCCTCCTTTACCAATCTTATTGCACCCTCACCTAAAGCAACTCTGCCTTCTACTTCTAGAAAATTCCATAAAATTGAAGAATTTAAAAAGGAACACAATATTTCTTCGTCTTCTTTTTTAATAGGTATTATTCCATAAAAATTGTGCTCAAAGGGAATCAAATCTTTATTGATATGACATATATGAATATCGTTTCTCAAGTCTGGCCATAATAAAGGTGCTCGCTTTATTCTCAATCTATACCAAGTTTCTTTGTCTTTGAAAGAAGATTTTCCATCGATTTTTCGGTTTTCTCCTTCTTCGATATATCTTTTTACTTTTTTCCCATAAAGCTCTGATTTAGGCAGTTGAACATTCAATAATTTGTACTTAGTACCCTTTGAAGAAAAAGAAATAGTTTTTATTTCCCGCGGGGTCTTCACTACATCCACTAGAAACTCATCCTCGATCTCATGATGGCTAAGTTTCTCCTTGCTTAAATAGAAGAAATTATTATCGCCTGTTATAATTCCACCAATAATCTTTGTCCTGTTATTTAAGGGCACGAGCTTATCTTTGCATTTCTCCAGAATCTCAAAGTAAACTTCCGGCGCTCTGAGATAAACTCCCCACTTCACCATTTTGCCTGCTTTTTCCAATTCGTTAAGCAGTTCAACCTGTCTTTTCACCCTGATGCGGAAATCCATATCTTCGTAGGTCTTATGCCCTTTGAGGATATTGACTGACTTGTCACCTATAATTTGCCAATACTCACCACCGGCATTTTCTATTTTGGCAACAAGCCTGTCTATTCCCGACCAGCGGTTCATGGCATCAAGCTTCATATCCCTGGGGATAAGCTCACGGAGTTTCCTTTTTACTTTGACAAACTTGACCAGATGCTGGTCCCGCTCCTCTTTATCGGAGCAACGCTCAAGGATAGTAACCACAGTGTTAACCGCCGATTGCTCAAACCAAGGCTCATACCGGGATTCCAAAATGGCTATGATTTTGAAGTTCTTAAGGAAGAATTTTTGTAGCTCATACCCATAGGCGACATCAAGCCAGGCATTAGAGGTAATAAAGCCCATCCTTCCACCTTCCCTTATGAAGCGGACGGTGTGGAAAAACAAATAGGCATAAATATCGGCTTGACCTGAGAGCCGAGGGATCCCGCCCTTTTCAAAAAACTCTGGATAATCATTAAGCCAATCCTCAGCCAGAACTCGCTCCAAATTTTGCTTATAACCTTTGACACTCCTTTCAATAAGTTCTTGCCTGATATAAGGGAAATTACCTACAGCAGCATCAAACACAGGAAGCTTTTCAGAGACTAATAGGTCAGTTTCTGGCTCTGGAGCAGGAAAGTCAAATATATCGCCTGCTTTTACCTCAAAGAAGTCTTTGCGAACTATGCGAGGGAAGTTAGCCACGTCAGCTAAATTCTGACGATAGAGGTTTATCGTCGCCAGTTCAGCAGGGAAATGAGCAATATCCACTCCCCAAAGCTGATTGAGAAGCTCTCCATGATTTCGCTGCCCAAAGAAGTTCAATCTATCATATGCCCGAAGCAGAAAGGTGCCGCTGCCACAAGTAGGGTCAATAACATTATAATCCTTGCTTCGGATGCAGAAGGCATTAATAAAGTCAACCAAATCCTCAGGGGTGAAGTATTACCCTAAAGAATGTCGTTCCTCAGGTGGAATAAGTTGTTCAAAGACCTGTCCCATCACATCATGGGGCATAGTGGAAAAGTTGTAATTATTAAGGTCGCTTATGAGTTGGCACAATTCTTGAACTGCCGGCTCGGGGAAGGGGATCTGTTCGCAGATATCGGTTCCAAACACGGCTTGATAGTCAATCTGACGAGCTTTTTCAAAACATTCCCAAAGCCGGGGGATTACCAAGGCAATATCCAGACCAGAGAAGTCTATTGGGTCAAGCTCCTTTTTATGCCCTTGCAAGCTTTGATAGAAGAGGATTTTGCCCAGGATGCGGTAAACAAGCTGTCGAGCAGTAGCATTATAGAAGGCTTCATCGGCGAAGTTGGCAATCCCCTGCTTTTTTGCCCAAGCCTCAAGCCCTTTCTTAAAAGTGGGGTCACGGCTGATGGTTGTCTGTAGAGATTGCCTTATTGGCTTTCTCAGCTTCTCCACAGCCTGAGTCAGCCTGTGGACAAAAAATTTAGCATCTATTTCTATCTGATGAAGATGTCTGGATTGGGGTTGAGCCCTGTTCTTTTTCATTATTATTTGTTCCTTAAGGCAGGCTGAATTTGTGTGTTAGTAGGAGGGATAATGAATTCGACATAAGCCAGTTTCCCCATGCGGTTAATATTGAACCTTATTGCCTCGGGTTGCTGTTTCTGAAAAGTCTTCAAGAGAGCAATGGCATCATTAATCTCAAAGTAAACTTTTTTATCTGCCAGGCTGTTAATGCCAGCAAGAAGGGCAACATCAGTCAGAGGGGCGTAGCCCCAGGGGCTTTTAAGGCTGTCATAGCTTTGGTAGAGCTGGTTTAGAATGAAGTTACTATTAGTAGTGGTCTTTGCACCCAATTTAAAACTTGAATTGAGGCTATGAAAGAAATATTTGCCTAAAAAGCTATCTATATCGTCGGAAGCAGTAAAGAAATGGAAGAAAGCTTTGCCGGGTAGGGAAAGGTGATATTTATAAGCACAAGGGTCTTTCTTTTCCAGAAGCCCAATATCTACCAAAGGTTCAAGTCTGACTGTAATAGATTCTTCCCTGGCACCTTTGCCAGTATAGGGTTTTCCTTTCCATTTTTCAACATTTGATGCAGTGCTAAGCAGGCGTTGGAGGCGAAGTATATCACTGCCACTTATCACCCTGGTTCTTAGCCTTTTCTCCAGTCCTCGGAAAATATCGGGGAGAAGGTCGCCAGCATCACGGTCGCTAAAAGAGCCATTTTCAGCTAGAATTTGGGAATATAGAGGCTGCAGAATGTCCCCGTCGTGCTCAAGAAGTTGAAACAAAAACAGCATTTTTTGTTTCAAGTCCAGTTTAAAGGGGTTGAAATGAGATGAATATTCCTTAAAAGCGGTAATTTCCTGTGGGGAGACCAGTTTCAATAATGCATAACCTCGAACCACTAAAGAGTAAAGTCCCTTACGCATTAAGCCCAGGGAAGAGAGAAAGTAAGGGAACTTTCTCCAGTCATCATGAACCAATTTCCCGGTTCGCGAAGGTAGTTCTGTTGAGGAAAGATAAACATCCTGGATTTCCAGAGTAAGAAATTCTGGATTTTTGGAGGCGATTTTCCTTAGTTCTTGATAAGCTCGGTCGGTAAGCCTCCTTTCAATATAGCGCAAAATCTCCGGTTTTACTGACAACTTCACTTTCTGAGTTACAGTGCTAATCAATTCCTGCCCCAAAACTGTCAGATTTGAAGTATCTCTAGCGGCACATCTGGAGGCTAGGTATTTTAAGAACCCCAGGCGTTGCATGGAGCGGTTAGTATTCTCCAAAGCTCTGATTACGATCATTAGTTAGAAGCCTCCGTGAACACTCACTCTAGGGCGAATATCCAAAATAAAAGCTCTTTCGCTTTCAGTATTGGAAACGAGGGCTTGACCAATGTCTAAAGCCCTCAACAGACTATCAAAAGAAAGAACACTATTGCCATACATGACTTCTTCGGGCAGGCTTGACTTCAGGTTTTTTCTGACATAGTCAATATCGCTCTGCACTGTAAGTTTATGGGCAATAATGGTATCTACCTGGGCTAGGATGCGTTGGTCTATAGCCGAAGGTTGTTGGGTGGTAAATACAAAAGATAAACCGTAGTTCCTGCCCTCGCGAACCAATTTAACCAAAATGTCTGAGGCGGTGGTTCGTCGTTCTGCAGGTAAGGCGTTTTGTGCTTCATCAATGGCTATCCAAGAGGGTGGGATAGAATTGGCTAGCTTATTCTCTAATAATTGTTTTTCTTGTGGTGAAAGGGTTGGTAAAATCTGGAGTTGTTTTTCAATTTCGGAGGCTTCAATTCGTGCCTGAATAATTTTCCTGGTTAAGGCAGTTAGGAGAACAAACCTTAGCTCATCGGACATCTTATTCATTACCAATACACTTAAGTGTCCTGGGCGAAGAAGCTCAGCCAGCTTTGTCCCCGAAGTCTGAAAAGGCGGGTTGCGCTGATAGGTGGCAAGCTGCTGCATAATAGCTCGGCGGGTCTCTGATTGATAGCTTTCTTGGAGCTCCGCGTCCCGCTTAACACAGTTTATGAGGTCATCTAAAGAATAATCTGCTTTTGGAGGATGTAATTTACTGGTATCGTGCCACCCTTCCCATACAACTTTTATGTAGGCATCGCTAAGGAGCTGCCCCATACGGTCCTGGAAAATATCCAGCCCAAGCAAATATCCCCAGTCGGAGGCATCAAGGCCTGAGGTATTTACTGTAAACTTCTTAGCTATTCCAGTAACCACATTCACATTGCCGTCTTCAGGCACCCAAATAAGGACATCCAAAGGCTCAGGATGAATATTCCAGCCTTTGTGCTGAGATAGCTGTTCACGAACTATCTTCTGGCTTGAGTCTGGAGAAAGAGATATATTTGTCCACTGAAATATGCCTAAAGTGTCAAAAAGAAGAATGCCTTTAGTTTTGGAAATTTGTGATATAGATGAATTATTTTGCTGAGTGCACAGTCCCTCTAAGATACTCCCTAATGTAAATGACTTTCCGGAGCCTCTTTTCCCAAAGATGGCGATAACATGCTCCGAAGAGAGGTCGAAGTTAGCCAAAACAACTGGGCCGGCTTCAGTCAATCGCCCCAGAAACACCCTCTCTGAAGATATATCCTTGGTCAGTCCAATCAATATTTCCTTTGCTTGTGGGCAGCGCGGTTTAATTGAAAACCTCTTCATTTATAGCCTAACCAAATACAAGAGGAGCAATCTCATCGATAATATTCTCATCAACAATAGCCTTTCCCTCGTCCCAGGCAGTAATGCAGCTTTCATTAAGGGCGTTAATAATATTGCGTGGAAGACATTTTGCCGGGTCAGCCAAGGCATAATCGCACAGCCGGTCAAAGGCGGCACTATTAAGAGGATAGGTATCAAGAGCTACACCTAATCCTTCATTATGTATCTTAGCTTCCGCTTTTGGTCTATCAACTAGTTCAGAAAGCAGTTCTTTCAGAAATATTTGGACATCTTTAATCGAGGGCAAAGGGGGAAGATGAATAATGTTGATTTCTTTAATTCTTTGCCTTATGTCTGGTCTGGATAAGACCGATGGCATATCGTCGACAGTCAATCCATAGCTGGAAATGACAAAGCCTACGGTAGAGTTTGCCCTTTCAGATAGCTTCCTCACGTAATCATGGAGGTATTGGACTGCATCGTGTGCAGTCACATTGTGGAATTGTTCTGCCTCGTCCATGAAAAAAACAATCTTCTCGCTATTAACTTCGGCAAGCTTACCTATTCCTACCATAGCATTGACTAAATCACCAGAGCCGGTTTGTCCTAAGTTTCGGGTTACCTTCAGTTGCTCCAATTCCCTCGTAGGGAGTGGTTGCCCACAAAGCCAACGCCAAGCAGCGAAGCCAATGTCACCTCCTTCCCGGATGCGGGGAACTGCTTCAACCAGGTTCAAATCGCCAAAAATTGCCTTAACTTCTTCATTAATATGTAAGCTACGCTTAATCAAATTTTCAATCCACTTGGTCACCGTTTCTCTGCCAAGCTTCTCCATGAGTTGAAGATGCCAATGGTAGTGATCAGATTTACTCCTCATTTCCAGGTCTACATGAACAGGACAAATAGTAAAAGCTTTTTCACCCGGCATCTCCTTTTGGAGAAAGTGTTGCATGTAGTAAAGCGTCTGGGTCTTGCCTGAGCCATAGCTACCATAGACGATCATTTTGGGGATGCCCGGTTCAATAAAAGACCTCTTTAATTGATTCTGAATCCTTCTCTTTATCTCATCTCTGCCAAAATAAAATCTGGCATCAGTGGGATTAACCTTGGCGTCAATAATAAAGCTTTCTCTATTCTTTAAGCAAAACCATTCCTTAAATTCCATTTTACATCCTCCTAACATAAGTCATTCTTTTGACCAACTTGCTTTCAGCAAGTGTTCTAAGTCTCACTACACCCCAATAGAATAATTCGTGAAAGAGCTCCCTCCCCTGACCCCGGTCACGAATAATAATTCCAATCTCAATATTTCGCTCTATCGAGCTGCGAGTAAGGTTCCCTGAACCTAATAGAGCGAAGCCGCCGTTCTCTTGTTTACATATATACAGTTTAGCATGAAGCGATGGATTAAATCTAACTTCGGTAAAATCGGAAGTGTGGAGTAGCTTTACTGCTTCTTCGTGGAAATCCTCTTCCGGTTCTCTGGTGATGACATAGGTTGGTATTCGGTCGTGGTTAATCTTGTGGCATACTCGGGCTAAGCTAAATCTTGTTCCTTCCAAGGTGGTCATAATCGGTGAAATTAGAATAAGGCTTTGCATTGCTGTATTTGACAAGAAGAATCTCTGAAGAAATCTATGGACAGGCCTATCAAAGATTAATTCGGCATACTGTTGGTCCATTCCTGTCTTCCGTTATCTCAATATATTCTGGCAATAAATTATGCGTCGCGCTGGGAGATCAAGACTCATTTTTCCTATAATGAATTCAATTTTGGATGATAATATAACATAAACTTGACTTCCATTGTATATGGAGACTAAATTAATTGGTTTTTGAGTCGCGCTCATGAATGTGCTAAAATTGCCAACCAAGGGATATTTCAAAGGAAACCGTAAAGTGAAAAAAAGCAGGAGTGTATGTAATCCGGGGTACTAAAGGAACGCGGGTTGGTCAGTCAACCGACGTGTACAAAAGAATCCCCCAGGTCCTCAAAAAGCATGGGCAATGCATTGGGCACCCTAAAAAGATTGAATTCTTCCCAGCACCGGGGATCGTTAACCGCCGGCGACTTGAGAAAAATATTATCAATAAGGTGCGTCCTTCCTGCAATGTCCGAAGCGATTAACCTCAATTTAGTGTTGACTCACATATCAATTCTCGTGCTTTGGTAGGTGCTGTCTAACTCCAATTTTCCTCGCACTTGCTTTGAGCCGAGTGGTTTATGGTCAAGAGACACAAAACGCTATTTTGTATAATGGCTAATCTGTTTAGAGTGAAGGAAAATGAGGTTACCTGATAGGGCAGCAAAGCAGGAAATGGGTTGACGAGGCATCAGCAGGGCATCACCCAGCAAGGTAAACAATAAGAATTATTTTGGCTCACGAGGCGATTCTAATAGCCAGACGGTCGCTTTATTACAATAGGGCAACGGTCTTCGCCAAAGGTCTTGTCTTTTACTGTGAATGATGAGATGAAATGAGCCAATTGAGGTCAATGCCCTCCCTTGATTGAGCTTCTACTGAGGGAGATTTCCCTAGGAGGCTGTGTGAGTAATATCCCGTCCGAATCTGGTGAAGGACTGGTTTTCGGCAATTTTGAATCTGCGGCAGTGATTACTCACACAGCCTCATAGTTTCTTTGGCAAGCTCACCGAGAGAATTAAAGCATTTGTAAGCTGTTAATGATTAACTATTAGGTTGTAGGTGAGGAGGAACACTTTTTGGTGAAGGTCCAACCTTTATAATTCCCCTAACTTAGATTTTATAAAGTCTATTACTTTTTCAGCTAAGGAAATAGCTCTGTTGGCGTCACTTTCATCAAAGGCGGTGGATGGTATCCCTCCAGGTAAGGCATTGGGGTAACGGGTAGGAATGTAGTATTTGTCAAGTGAGCTGGCTTCTGATGCTATGGTCTTAAAGGCTTCATCAAAACTTTCGGCGTCCTTGCATAATTCTGAGGTAGAATGTCCCCAAACTTCCTCAGCCCCTTTCTGGAGAAGATAGGCCTTTAGAGCCTTCTCCGCTGATTGTTGCGCCAGGAAGCAGGCAACATTATATCTTTTACCGGAGAGGTTGAATTTAGCATCGTCTAAATCTTGAACTGCTTGCCAAAACCATCTTTTTGACTCTGGTGTTTTATCTCTCATAAATAACTCTTCCGTTTTTTATAGCCGATTTTATAAATTGATTTGTCTTTTTCATTTCCTCAAACTCCTCCGGGGTATAAACAAGTATGTCTATCCCAAGGCGGGGGTTTAAATATTGATAAAATTCATCTAATCTATCAAGAAAGCTTTTTGCTGTTTTCTGAACAACGATAATATCAAGGTCACTGGACCTGTGAACTTTGTCAGAGGCCAAAGAACCAAAAAGGAAGACTTTTTCTACCCCACGTTCCTTAATCCCCGCGATAATCCTGTTTAGTTCTTCCTCTAATAAACTCTTGCGTTTCTGGGCTAATCCAATTTTGAAGGGCATATTACTCTCCGAGCATTAGGTGCGAATTGCTTTAGCTTGGTCGTGAATACTATAGTCCATGGTCGGATACAGTGCAAGATTGAGAAGCATGCCCTATTTGGTCATTCTTTTCTGCTTCCGAGCAATTTCTAATGGCTGGAGCTCCTGGAGGAGGATTAAGGCGGCTTTTTTGTCCAGGGGCTCGTTGTTGTTGCCACATTTGGGCGAGTGGACACAGCCGGGGCAACCATCCCGGCAAGGACAGCCCTCAATGGTCTTTAAGGTAGCTCGCCATAGTTCAGCTATCATTTCAAAGCCTTTTTCAGCTATGCCAATCCCACCGGGATAGGCGTCATAAATGAAAATTTGGGCTTTACCTGTGTCGATATGAAAAGGCGCGGAAACACCACCAATGTCATTGCGGTCACACAAAGCAAAAAGGGGAAGCATGCTTATTGCGGCATGCTCGGCAGCATGAAGTCCACCGGCAAAGTCAAGCCCGACTTCAGCAATACGGTCAACAGCCTTTTGAGGTATGTCACACCATAAGGCTTGAGTTAGAAAACGCTGGGTAGGCAGGTCTAAACGTTCCTCACCAATAACCTCCTCAGTAAACTGCATTTTCTTCTTAAAGCCAATAACCGTGGTAGTGACCTCGGCTTCCCCAAAGTAAACCCTCACTCCAGAGCAGACCTTCTCCTGATTTGCTCTAATAATTCGAATATCCGTTATTTCCTTAGCCTGAGTATAATAAGGTGCATCAGTTGGTGAAGCTAAAGCCACCCGCCTTTCCAGGTCCAGACCAATAATTAAATAAGACTCACCTTGATGCAGATAAATGGCTCCGGGGTGGACCTGGGAAAAGGCAAAACTGCTTTCAATGGTCTCCAGCAATTCGTAACCCTGAGAAGTATCAATGAGGGCAAAGTTTTTGGTTGAGGTAGACCTGATATTAATGCCCTGAGCCGGATAAGTTACCCCTGGAGATAAATACCAGTGCTCTCCCCGCCTCTTAAGCTTTCCTTCCTTTTCCAGTTCAGCAACCTCCTGGCTAAAGGTATCACCAAAGAAATGGGCATCCTCTTCAGTTAATGGCTTTTCCCAGGCAGCACACAAGAGGTGGGGCTTCAAAATATGAGGGTTATCTGGATTGATTAAGGCATTTTCAAAATTTCTACTAAAGAAAAAAACGGGGTGGCGCATAAAATACTGGTCAAGGGGATTTTCCTGGCAATGAGAATACTTAAAGAACTCCCCTCCCCCCGACCACTCCGACCAGCCTGTTGCCAGGTACTGGCAATACTCCCGGGATATCCAGTTAATACTGTGGCTTCCAAATCGCCAATGTCAATCCCCAGTTCTAAAGCTGTGGTCGCTACCACACCCAGTAACTCACCTTCAAAAAGCTCCCGCTCAATCTGACGTCGGTCCTCTGGAAGATAGCCAGCCCGATACGGCTTAATCTTCTGAGCTAAAGGGGAGCCTAATTGTTGCCGAGTATAAAGGTAGATAAGTTCGGTCAGCTTCCGGGTCCGGGCAAAGACCAGACTGCGGATCCTTTTCTGAGTAAGTTCCATAAACAGGAAGGCAGCCTCTGTATTAGGGCTACGCCGAGAGAATTTGGTTTCGTCAACAATCGGGGGATTCCAGAAGATAAAAAACTTTTCACCATGGGGGGAACCATCATCCTTAATCACTTCAAAAGGCAAGCCAACCAGCTTCCGGGCATGCTCTTCAGGGTTGGCAATAGTAGCCGAGCAACAAATAAACCGGGGATTAGACCCGTAAAAAGAACATAGACGTCTGAGGCGACGCAAAACATTGGCAACCTGGGAACCAAAGACTCCCCGATAACTGTGGGCTTCGTCTATCACCACGTATTTAAGCCCACGGAGCCATCTTGACCAGGCTTGATGATTGGGCAAAATGCCCAGATGGAGCATATCCGGGTTAGACAGTATTAATCGCGCCCGCCTTTTGATTTCAGCCCGTTCCTCCCAGGGAGTATCACCATCAAAAGTAGCGCAATCTAATCCAGATATCTCAGTGCCAGCTAATTCCTTCAAGCTGCGAAGCTGGTCCTGGGCTAAAGCTTTAGTCGGAAAGAGGTAGAGAGCTCGACTGGTTCTATCTTTTAAAAGGACTTCCAATACGGGCAGGTTATAGCATAATGTCTTGCCACTGGCGCTGGGCGTGGCTACCATAACATTTTTTCCAGCCCGGGCACTATTTATTGCCTGGGCTTGATGGCGATAAAAGGCTGAAATCCCCAGAGGCTCAAGGTGCTTTTGGAGCGCCGGGGGCAAAGGCTGGTCTAATTTGCCAAAGCGGGCATTACGGTAAGGGAGGTGCTCGATGTGGACAATTTGCCGTCTATATTCAGGTAGAGTGGTCAAATAATGAATAAAACTTGCCCCGTCCATCCCTACTCCTCCAGGTCATTGCGAGGGATGAAATGACGAAACAATCTCAAAGGAAAAAGCGACCCTAAGGGTAGTGCTACAGTTTAAAAAACAGGAAAGACTTCCAGCTCCTGGTCTACGACTTCCAGTTCCGGATAGTTACTGATAATGAAATTTATAACCCGGGACAAAGTCTCATTAGCGTGCTGGTTATGGTTACTGACGCAGGCTATGCCCAGGATTGCTATCTGCCACAAATCATGGGCATCAACTTCAGCCACGGAAATATTAAATTGATTCTGAAGGCGAGCAAGGATAGACTTCACTACTCGGCGCTTATCCTTAAGCGACCGGTTTTCTGGAAAGTGAAGCTTTACTTGCAAAACACCAACGTTCACCAGACTGGATAATCAAATAAACTTAAAAGGTAAACCCTCAGCCGGGGGTGCTAAGGGCTCCTCTTAGTTTGTTTCTGCTTATTAAGCTTTCCTCATCTTGGCATAACACTCACTACAGTAAACTGGCCGGTCCTGTCTCGGTTCAAAGGGCACTTCTGTCTCAACTCCGCACGAGGCGCAGACTACCGAGTACATGACCCGTGGATAATCCCGGCGTCCATAGCGACTTTGGCGCCGGCTTGCCCGACAATCAGGACACCGACTCGGCTCATTCCGCAACCCTCGGGAGCGGTAGAACTCCTGCTCACCAGCAGTAAACGTAAAGCGGGCACCACAGTCCCGACAAGTTAAGGTCTTATCCGCAAGAGCCATGCAATACCTCCCTTCTTAATAGATAATTAGCCCAGTTTCTATTGCAGTCTCTGCGGCTCAAGACCCCCGCGCCAGTCAGAAAACGGCAGCAAACCAAGGCTTCCCCTACACTGCTACTATACTCCTTAATTAAAGGCAAGTCAAGGACAGTTACCCCTTTACCATTATCCTATACAGTTTTTTTGCCCTATGGTATAATTTTTGTCTATAAGTAGACTTAAGGAGTTAAGTTTTGGATAAAGAGCGGAAAGAAACTATGATTAAAGAGTTTGGACTTAAGGAGAATGATACTGGCTCTGCAGACGTCCAGGTAGCCCTGCTTACGGAGAGAATAAATCGGCTGAGTGAACATTTAAAGACACAGGCTCACGACCATCACTCCCGACGCGGGCTTCTTATGTTAATAGGTCAACGAAGACGCTTGCTGGCTTACTTGGGAAAAAGAGACCCCAGTCGCTATCGCATTCTGATTTCAAGGCTGGGCTTGCGGAAATAAATATGTCATTGATCTTTGAAACTACTGTTGGTGGTAGGCTCCTCGGTATTGAAACGGGCAAAGTTGCCCGGCAAGCCAACGGTGCCGTTACGGTTCGTTACGGAAATAGTATAGTGCTGGTTACTGCCTGCGCCAGCGACGAAATCCGAAAGGACAATGATTTTATCCCGCTCACGGTAGATTATGAAGAGAGACTTTATGCCGCCGGTAAAATCCCCGGCAGCTTTATCCGGCGAGAAGGTCGCCCCAGTGAAGAAGCCACATTATCAAGCCGACTCACTGACCGACCAATCCGTCCCCTCTTCCCCAAGAGTTGGAGAAACGATACCCAAATTGTTATCACCGTTCTCTCGGCTGACCAGGAAAATGCCCCTGATATCCTGGGAATCATCGGGGCTTCAGCAAGTCTGACCATCTCCGATATCCCCTTTAATGGTCCCCTATCAGCTGTCCGTATCGGTTACCTTAACGGGAACCTAATATTAAACCCAACCCTGCCCCAATTAACCAATAGTTTGCTTGACCTGGTTGTGGCGAGTACCAAAGAAGCGGTAGTAATGATTGAGGCTGAAGCTAAAGAAGTCTCGGAAAGTTTGGTGCTGGAAGCTATTCAAATTGGGCACCAGGCAAATCAAGAAATTATTAGTCTCCAAGAAAGACTCCAGCAAACTTACGGTAAACCCAAGAAAATGGTTGCGCCATTAGAGATTAACCCAGACCTGCGGGCAGCTCTGCTGCCCCTTATCGAAGATAGACTTTCCTCGGCTCGGAGGCAAACGGAAAAGCTCAAAGGGGAGGAGGCAACAACACCTCTGCGACAGGAAGCCATTGAAAAATTGAAAGATACCTTTCCTGAAGTTGAAATTGTAGCAGCTTTTGAAGTTCAACTGAAAAATGCCATAAGAAGGATTATTCTGCAGAAAAAGCAACATCTTGACGGTCGATTACCTGAGGAGCTTCGCTCCATCCATGGTGAAGTCGGGCTCTTGCCCCGAACCCATGGTTCAGGACTATTTACCCGAGGGCAAACCCAGGTATTGACTATAACTACCCTCGGCTCCTTAGGACAAGAACAACTCCTTGATGGCTTGGGACTGGAGGAAAGCAAGCGCTTTATGCATCATTATAATTTCCCTTCCTTCGCCACCGGAGAGGTAAAGCGGATGGGGGGTCCGGGAAGACGAGAAATTGGGCACGGAGCCCTTGTCGAAAGGGCTATTGCCCCGGTATTACCCCCCGAAGAAGATTTCCCCTATACTATTCGCCTGGTTTCCGAAGTCCTTAGTTCCAATGGTAGCACTTCTATGGCAAGTGTCTGTGGCTCCAGCCTTTCTTTAATGGATGCCGGTGTTCCTATTAAAGCTCCAGTTGCTGGAGTAGCTATGGGACTGGTTACCGGAGAAGATGGTGACTATGTCATCTTAACCGATATTGAAGGCTTGGAAGATGCCTATGGAGATATGGACTTTAAGATTGCCGGGACAGCTACCGGGATTACAGCTCTCCAGCTTGATATCAAGATACCCGGTATCAGTCAGGAAATATTAGGGCAAGCTTTAAGCCAAGCCCGGGAGGCCCGCCTCAAGATCTTGGATGAAATGCGGCAGGTCATTAGCTCCAGTCGACCCGAATTAAGCCGATACGCCCCAAGAATATACAAAATCACCATTGACCCAAGCAAAATTGGCAGTGTTATCGGTCCTGGAGGCAGAGTCATAAGGTCCATCATAGATGAGACTAAAGTGACTATAGATATTGAAAATGATGGCACAGTATACATTGGCTCAACAAGTGAAGAAGCAGCCCAAAAAGCAATCAAAATTATCCAGGGGCTGACACAAGAGGTAGAAGCCGGAGAAATTTACACTGGAAAAGTAACCCGCCTATTACCTTTTGGAGCTATGGTTGAAATCGTGCCGGGTAAAGAAGGACTGGTTCACATTAGTGAACTTGCTGACTACCATGTCAGCAAGGTGCAGGAGGTAGTCAAAGTTGGCGATGAAATTATGGTTAAGGTTATTGAAATTGACCATCTGGGTAGGATAAACCTATCCCGGCGGGCAGTGTTTGAGGATCTATCTCGGGTACCTGGAGCAAGGGTTAGTGATTCCCTGAGAGGTCACCGTCCGGTAAAACAAAGCCCCAGGGAGCGTTCTCTCCCTCGACCACCAAACAAGGACACTCGTTATCGTCGTTTTTATAAGCAATAAGCAAGTTGAATAGTAAAAAGGTTGCCATTTCTTAAAATGAGAGCGAAGAAGTGAAGCCGATAAAAGTAGTCATTCACGGAGCTTTAGGCAAGATAGGACGGACGGTCACTGCCGGACTGTGTCGTCACTCGGAACTGGAAATAGTCGGCGCCGTAGAAAAAGAAGTAACCCAGGACTATCTCCAGCTACCCGATGGCTCCAAAACAGTACCCTTTTCTTCTAATCTGGAAACCCTTCTGACTCGCTACCACCCCGAAGTGCTGGTAGACTTCACCATCGCCGAAGCTTCTATGGCAGCCGCCCGCATTGCCACCAAACATAAGGTCAACTTAGTTATTGGCACCACCGGACTTTCCAGCCAGGATCTCTCAGAAATTGAGCAACTGACAAAAGCTAACAATGTCGGTGCCGTAGTTGTCCCTAATTTTGCTTTAGGTGCCGTGGTCCTTCTTCATTTAGCCAGAATTGCGGCTCGGTTTTTTGATCACGCTGAAATTATCGAACTTCACCACCATGAAAAAGCCGATGCTCCTTCGGGCACAGCTCTGGCTACAGCTAAAGCTATGGTAGAGGGCCGGGGGAAACCTTTCTCCTATCCAGTAACCAAAAAGGAAAGCCTCGGTGGCACTCGTGGTGGTCAAATAGACGGGGTGACTATTCATAGCATACGCCTTCCCGGAATTATGGCAAGCCAGGAGGTTATCCTGGGCGGACTCGGGCAAACGCTAAGTCTCCGCCACGACACTATAAGCCGAGATTGCTACCTGCCCGGAATCGTCTTAGCTATTAAAAAAGTAGTAGAATGTAAAGGATTAGTTTACGGGTTAGACACTTTGCTTGAGCTGAAGGAAAAACCGTGAAGAAATATATTGTAGCCATAGTTGGCGCTACTGGACTTGTGGGCAGAGAATTTATTAAAGTTCTGGAGCAGCGAAATTTTCCTATGGCTTCAGTTCACCTTTTTGCTTCCGACCGCTCTGCAGGCAAGAAGCTTTTCGTCGGACATCGGGAGGTTGAGGTCAAGGAAACAAGTCACAGCTCCTTCAACCATATAGATATTGCCCTGTTCTCTGCCGGTAGCGAGACTAGCCGCTATTTTTCTCCAATAGCTGCTCAAAAGGGTACTGTGGTCATAGACAATAGTGCCGCCTTTAGGATGGAACCTAAAGTCCCATTGGTCGTCCCTGAGGTAAATCCCCAAGACATAAAGGAGCATCAAGGAATTATTGCTAACCCTAACTGCTCTACCATCCAGATGGTGGTAGCTCTCTATCCATTACACAAGGTTAATCCGATTAAGCGCATCGTCGTCACCACTTACCAGTCCGTTTCTGGTACTGGAGCCGCGGCTATGGAGGAGTTAACCACCCAAACTAAACTGGTTCTGGAAGGGCAGAGCGTTGTGCCCCATGTTTACCCTCACCAGATAGCTTTCAATCTACTCCCGGAGATAGATGTCTTCCTGGACAACGGTTACACTAAAGAAGAATGGAAAATGGCGGAGGAAACACAGAAAATAATGCATGCTCCTGATATAGCCATATCAGCAACTTGTGTTCGAGTACCTGTCTTTATTGGACACAGTGAATCCATAAATGTGGAATTCACTCGCCCTATGACTCCTGAGGAAGCCAGGCGTATACTGGTTTATGCCCCCGGAGTCAAAGTGCTTGATGACCCCAGTGTCAGCCTTTATCCCCAACCATGGTCTGTCGCTGGCTCAGACGATGTTTTCGTTGGTCGAATTCGGGCTGATGCTTCCCGTCCCAACGGGTTAGTTATGTGGGTGGTAGCAGATAACCTTCGCAAAGGAGCTGCTGTCAATGCTGTCCAGATTGCTGAAGAAGCTATACGAAGGGGATGGCTATAAGTAACTTCATCTCATCCTGAAACTAGATGGGGCAGATGGCGAAATTTGGTCGTTTACTAACCGCAATGGTAACTCCCTTTGATACGGAGGGGAAGGTTGACTACACGCAAGCCAGGAAACTGGCCCAAGCTTTGCTTGATTCCGGTAGCGATGGCATTTTAGTCTCGGGGACTACCGGAGAATCCCCGACTCTAAGTCATGAAGAAAAACTCCGTCTCTTTGCCGAAGTCAAATCAGTAGTAGACGAACAAGGTATAGTTATCGCTGGTACCGGAAGTTATAACACCGCTGAAAGTTGTCAGCTAACCAAAGAAGCCGAGAAAACTGGTGTCGACGCCTTTCTTCTGGTAGTCCCTTATTATAACCGTCCCACCCAGGAAGGGTTATTTGAGCATTTCAAAACTATCGCCCAAGCTACAAACTTACCCTGCATTCTCTATAATGTTCCGTCGCGAACCGTGATTAACCTGGCTGCCGAGACGGTAATCAAACTCAGTCACATTGATAACATTATTGGTGTTAAAGAAGCCAGCAGTAACTTCGACCAGATTGCCAAAATTGTTCAGGGCACCAGAGAAGAGTTTCTGGTCTACAGCGGCAACGATGGTGACACTTTACCCATTTTAACTTTAGGTGGCTATGGAGTAATTAGTGTGGCTTCTCACCTGGTTGGCAAACAGATTCAGCAAATGATTCAGAATTTTGTCAATGGCAAAATCACAGAAGCTTCGGCTATTCACCGCCAGCTATTACCCTTGATAAACGCCCTTTTCATTATTTCTAACCCTATTCCCATAAAATATGCCCTGAACTATATCGGCTTTCCGGTAGGTAAGCCCCGCCTGCCTCTCACTGAGGCTGATAAAAAATCAGCCGCCCTTATTAAAGCAGCCCTGAAAAACTACAAAATTGACCTGCCCATAGCTGCCAGAGTGCAAGATTAGTCCGTTACCAAAATAGGTCATCCCTCACAGCAAGTCTCTAAACTTGCTGCCCTATCCACCATTCGAGACATCTCAACCCAGCCACCGCTACCATGGTCTTATGGTCCGCAATATTGACACTGACGGCCCAAGCATTGTGAACGCCTTTAGCCTGAACCCGAAGTGGTAGCCCTACGACATTAAACATGATATAACGCTCGGGAATTGGTTCGTCAGGATAGCGACAGATACGCTCCCCTCTTTCCCCTGGCACCTTTATCTCTGACAAAACTTCACCAGAAGTTTCAGAATCATCCGCACCTATAAACTCAGCCTGTGGGTAATCATCTATCCAAACCACTACCCTGACACGCTCTTTGCCGTAGGCTGGCCTTCTGCCAAACCCTATTCTCACAGAATGCTCCCCTCTTTTATCCAAAGCAACATATTCCACCCAATGCTTATAAATCTCAGTGTCTCCCGATGGCCATTTATATTGATAATTAGTTCCCACATTCATAATGCGGAGTACTTGCATTCTGTTACCCTCCTCTTTCTAAGTAAAATAGGCTCGTCAACCCTGGCTTTTGAACTTTAAAGACTTTTGTAGATTTTATTTTTGGCTTAATTTTCCTTTATAACTTTCTTTAAAGTTTTAAACTCCTTACTTCTCCCCATGATATCTTTTATTAAATTCTCAAAGTTAATGACCTTTGTATTTATAGCCTTATGTAACTTATCAACATCATCAGGTAAGCCGTATTTCTTAATATCTACGTTCTCTTCTTTAACTGCCTTTAAAAACCACTTTTCTAAATTCGGACATAATAAATTTAAGGTATTTTGATTTGTTTCATTATATAAGACTTTTATGTCATTCTCATTGAGGTGTAGTTGCAAATTTCTCATATAACTGGGCTGTATACTGTAGGGATCCTCGTCTACTAATCCTTTAAAATTTCTACTTCTTTCTAATTTGTTACAGATATTTCCCTTTCCGTAAGCGTGTTTTACTTCTTTGCTTGGAATGCCTAAGGCCTTTAGTAGGACCTTATCAGACTCGCATTCGACAAATATCACTGTTACTCCAGAAATTGGTCCAGGTTAAAGAAAATGCTGGCATTTAAGTCCAATACCTCTTCCATTTCCTTTTCACTTAATGGTTTAACCTTAGTTTGATGGTCTTCAAAATAGGTGATGAAAATGCCAACATCCTCTTTTGGCGCCTTTTCTAACACTGAGAGAAGGAAATAAGGATTATGGGTGGAAACAAAATATTGATTAGTTTTATCCAGAGCAATTCTCTCAGCAAGAAATTTAGTGTAATAAGGGAAAGCATGGGCTTCTGGCTCTTCGAAAATAATCACCGAGTCCTTGTTTGTTTCAACAGCAGCAAGATGAAAGATGAAAAAGGAGCCTCTGTAAGGTGTCAGAAACTACAAAATAAGGGTAAGAAACTATTATACCTTCCGTCTCTTTCTGGACTTCTATTTTACTTTCGAGAGGCTTTAAAACAACCCTCAGACCATATTCACTAAATATATCTGATACTACTTTTCTCAAATCCTTATTAACAAGAAGAATTGATAGGAGATTGGCTCCCGCCGGGGGTATGAGAAAATCAGACTCCTTTTCTAAAAAACTTTCCATTGTAGCAAACCTGTAAAATTTGAAAGGCCAAGGTGAAGCGGGAAACGAATAACTTATGACAATATCATAGCTCAATCTAAAGCTAAAAGGAAAGCTCTGTTGTTCTTTCCTGAGATGCCCGGAACCCTTAAAATCCCCCTGTTCAAACACTATCTGGCAATCTACACTATCACCAATTATTTGTATTTTTTGGCTTAAATCCTGGTCATAAAATAAGTTAATTGAGTTTTCTACTCTAATTATCCTTTTAATCTCTGATCCAAAAGAGAGATATGGAAAAGACAAAATACCTATGCTTTCAAGGATATTTGACTTACCTGTATTCGGCTTACCTATAAAGATATTGATTTTTTGACAATCCAATTTTAGATGCTTTAGAGATTTAAAGTTTCTAACTTCCAAGTTTTTTATCATTCTCATCCCCTTACCACTTCATATGACATCTCCACCACAGTTTTTACTTTCCAAATAAGAGTATGCACCGATTTGACAAATAGTAGTAGCATCCCCAGGTTATAAGGCAAAGCTTCTACCTCACTCAGCCAACCTTACAGCCTAAGGGGACTTCTCGTTCAGGCTTGAGCAAAACAACTTCGCTATTCGCCAAGACAACCCCAAAAACTAAAACTTCGGAAACTCCTCCACCCCAATTATCTTGCCCCAAATTATATTACCGACCTAACCTTTATCGTCTGCTCCCGTCGGGCACCGACAGAGACAATAACTACAGGACAGGAGAGAAGTTCTTCTACCCTCTTGACGTAGCGGCGAGCTTGGTGGGGTAGTTTCTTAAAATCGCGTATTTCAGTGGTAGGTGTTTGCCAGCCCGGTAGTTCCTCATAAACAGGCTGACATTTTTCCAATACAGCTGTGCTGCTCGGAAAACGGTCCAAAGTCTGTCCGTTAACCTTGTAGCTGGTGCATATTTTCACTACCGGGAAAGCATCCAAAATATCAAGACGGGTAAGAGCTATCATGGTAAAACCATTAATTCCGACGCTAAAGCGACCAGATACAGCATCAAACCAACCACAGCGACGGGGCCTACCAGTAGTCGTGCCATACTCGTGAGCCCGCTCCCGGATAAGCTGCCCCGTCTCATCTTTTAATTCAGTCGGCATCGGACCACCCCCCACCCTGGTAATATAAGCTTTGAAGACACCAATAATGTGGTCAATTTTCACTGGGCTCAAACCAGCACCAATGGAGCCGCCACCAGCTAATGGCGAAGAGGAGGTGACATAGGGATAGGTACCAAAATCAGGGTCAAGTAAAGTGCCCTGGGCGCCTTCTAACAAAATCGGTTCCTTCCGCAAGAGGGCTTCTTGAAGCATGAAGCCGGTCTCCCGGATGAAAGGAGACAATTGCCCCCCATAACGGCAATACTGCTCATAAACCTCTTCCAGCGATAGGAGGGGTGACCCATATACTTTGGTCAGAATATCATTTTTAAGTTCCAAGACTGAACTAAGTCGGGTTAAAAAAGTATCCCGGTCAAGCAAATCACCAACTCGAATTCCAAGACGCGCTATCTTGTCAGCGAAGGCAGGACCAATCCCCTTCCGTGTGGTACCTATTGCCCCCCTCCCCCGCCTCTCCTCCTCAAGACCATCAAGAAGAATATGATAGGGCATAATCAAGTGAGCCCGGTCACTAATGAAAAGACGACTTGTATTCACCCCCTTACTCTGAAGCTCTCTAATTTCCTCAAGAAGCACTGCCGGATTGATGACAACACCATTACCAATAATGCAGGTTACCTGCGGATAGAAAATGCCTGATGGAACCAAATGTAGTCGGAATTCCCCATAGGGATTTATCACCGTATGTCCGGCATTATCCCCCCCGGAAAAACGAACCACTACTTTAGCTTTCTCAGCTAATAGGTCGACTATCTTTCCTTTGCCTTCATCCCCCCACTGACCACCAATAACAGCAATAACCACTCCCTGTCTCCTTATTCAGTTCTACAAACGCAAGATTAGGTGCGAGACATATAACTCTTGCCCCAGTAGTAATAGAGCAAAGTACCACCGCCAATAATTTCAACCACCAAACCAATAATTATCACCCAGGCAATACTAAGTAAATTCAAGACTATCCCAGCTACTATCCAGGCTAAAACTAGACAACTCAGGACTATAAGACTTCGTTCAAAAGTAGTGTCGCTCATTTAAGCTTATCTCCTTTATTTTTATCATATTCTATTAGCTTGGTGCCATACATAGAGCAATCGTTGTCCCACAGTAATAAAAGCAATTACCACCAGAATTAGCAAAGCAACCAGGATCTGTTTAAAAATAAGCCCCAGCGCCAGTAGTATTACTCTCTCGGCTCTGGTGAATAAACCAACCTGGCAGGCAATTCCCAAACCTTCAGCTCGAGCCCTTATATAGCTAATGAGAAAGGAGCCAACCATAGCTAAAAAAACCAGGAAAACTCCTAAAACCGATGACTCCTTCACAAACAGGAACAAAAGTCCAAAAAATAATACAGCTTCGGAAACACGGTCGGCAGTAGAATCTAAAAGGGCACCGAAAGAGGTAGCTTGCTTAGTAAGGCGGGCTAAGGCACCATCAAGCAGGTCAAACAATCCGGAAAAAAGGATAAGAAAGCCGCCAAGAAGAAGGTGTCTGGTAGCAATAGCACCAGCAGCAAATCCGTTTACTGCCAGACCAATCACGGTTAAACTGTTAGGTGTGAGCCGGCTTTTACTTAAAACAGGTGCCAGTGGTTTGATAATCCAGCCAGCTAAAGTGTCTCGAATTCCGCCCAAACTTATCACAGGACTGCTTCTATTTAGTAGAAATCTTTTATTACCTGAATTTGAAAAGGGAAATTACAGAGATTTCTTTAAACTAAGACCCCCAAGCAAGTTAGTATAGCAGTCCATCACTTTAAGAGCAATATTTGCCCAACTATATTGCTCTGCTTTAACTCTTCCTTTCAAGCCCATCTCATAGCGCAAGGACTCATCAATCAGGAGAGATAATAAAGCTTCGGCTATGGCTTCCTCATCCTTTGGTGAAACCAGCAATCCGTCTTCTTTATGGCTTACTACATTGGCATAACCTTCAATATTAGATGCTACTACTGGTTTGCCACTTGCCATAGCTTCTAACAAAGTAATACCAAAGCTCTCACCCCCAGTTGCCGGGGAGCAAAAAATGTGAGCAGTTCGATAATACTTCGGCAAATCAATACCGGGGACAAAGCCAATAAAAACTACATCGGTCAAGCCATTGTCCCTGACCATCTTTTCATATCTGCGGCGTAGTCTTGTTCCCGGACCAACGACAATAAGCCGAACATCAGTGAACCGCTCTTTGACCTTCCCATAAGTCCCCAGCAAATAATCCAGACCTTTACGTTTCTCAAGCCGACCAGTAAAGAGAATGTTCAATTTACCATCAGCAAATCCATCTACCACTGGACCCTCAGGGCAAAACCGCTCAATATCAACCCCATTGGGGATAATCTGGTAATCACCGGGGAGATGACGGCTAATAAATTTCAGAGCTGATTTGGAAACAGCTATTTTAGCCTGTAATTTAGGTAGCAACCTTCTAAGAATTGACTTGCCTAACCAATAGCCACGAGGTTTAGTATGATAGGCATGGAAAGTACCAACATTAATAGTATTAGATTCAATAAGCGCCCATAAAGAAAGCACAGAACCAAAGGGCTCGTGAATATGAAGAATATCGAACTTTTCTTCACTTAAGACCTTCCTGACTTGGGCAGGTAACCAGGGAGATAAAGCGACCCGGGCTATGGAGCCGGCACTAGGGATAGGAAAAGGCTTGCCTATACAAATTACTTCCTCACCAAAATAAGAAACACCCTTTTTTGAACAAGAAGCTAGGACTTTCACCTTGTGCCCCATTATCATAAAGTGGCGAATTAAGTTAGAAATATGGACAACAACCCCCCCAGGGGAAGCATAATCATAAGGGGAAACAAGCCCGATCTTCATTTAAGTTTAAATTAAACCGTGAGGATTTTCCTGACTTTGTTATTGGTCTCAGCTTTAATCAGGTAAAGAAACTGGCTCCCGTTCTTCTTTCCCGGTAATAAACTCTTCCAGTCGGTCACGAGCTTCGTCATCAGAATATTGGATAGGTGGGGATTTCATAAAGTAAGCTGACGGTGCTACTATAGTCCCTTTGAGTCCCCGGTCTAAAGCCAATTTGCAACACCTTACAGCATCAATAACCACCCCAGCTGAATTGGGGCTATCCCACACCTCCAACTTTAACTCTAAATTCAAAGGAACATCGCCAAAGGTACGTCCCTCCATTCTAATATGGCAGAATTTACGGTCAGCCAACCAGGGGACATAGTCACTGGGACCAACGTGAATATTACTAGGCTCAAGTTCATAGTCCAGTTGAGAGGTGACAGCATTAGTCTTAGAAATCTTCTTTGATTCCAGACGCTCCCGCTCCAACATATTATAAAAATCTGTATTACCTCCAAAATTTAACTGGTAAGTACGTTCCAACTTGACACCCCGGTCACGGAAAAGCCTGGTCAACACCCTATGGACGATGGTAGCACCGACCTGGGATTTGATATCATCGCCGATAACAGGTAACCCCCTCTCAGCAAAACGATTTTGCCAGTAAGGCTCCCTGGCAATAAAAACTGGAATGCAGTTGACAAAGCCACAGCCAGCAGTCAATACCTGCTCTATATACCATTTAGTTGCCTCTTCACTGCCTACAGGTAAAAAATTAACTACTACGTGAGTTCCAGTCTCTTTCAAAATATTAACAATGTTAGCGGTAGGTCCAGGGGCTTTGGTAATAATTTGAGCTAAATACTTCCCTAAACCATCATGAGTCATCCCCCGCTCCACTTTAACACCAGTGTTAGGTGCCTGGCAGAATTTGATGGTATTGTTAGGCGGAGTAAAAATAGCCTCTGATAGTTCCTTTCCTACCTTGTTTTTGTCGACATCAAAAGCAGCCACAAAATTAATGTCCTTTATGTGATACCCACCAAGATTAATGTGCATTAGTCCGGGTATGAACTCTCCTTCTTTAGCTTCCCTGTAATAATAAACACCCTGAACTAAAGAGGAGGCACAGTTGCCTATACCTATAAGAGCTACATTTATTTTACCCATATTGTCTCCCATGAGCGCACAGTTTTGTCAAGCCTGCGCACCCTTTTTATTTTTTACCC
>DYGU01000010.1 GCA_020724525.1 Dehalococcoides mccartyi | reverse complement strand
AGGTATTATTCTTGCTTCAAGATAAAAGGTATTATTTTAGCTTCTTGACTACAGGAAATCTATGCCAGAATTATGGCAAGAGGGGGTATCGGCTCTTGACAATCTCACCTAAATCTAGCTATTATTAGCATTGCCATCGACCAAAAGGGCGGTGAGCTTTCATTAAAAAAAACTAAGGCTCGCTTGGATCGGCAACGACCGAGACGGGTAAGGTCTAACAGAAAATTAAAGCCTTTCCGGTGTTGCCGGAAAGGCTTTAATTTTGGGCTGAGAGACTATGTATAACGCGATAACTGATGTCCCCGGGATAAAGGTCGGGCATTACACCAACCGGGAAGCGGCTACTGGATGCACCGTTATCCTGTGTGAGGAAGGGGCAGTAGGAGGTGTTGATGTCAGAGGTTCAGCGCCAGGGACCAGAGAAACCGACTTGCTCCGACCAATGAATTTGGTCGAAAAAGTCCAGGCAATTCTCCTTAGCGGTGGCAGTGCCTTTGGTCTGGATGCTGCCAGCGGTGTAGTCCGATATCTCGAGGAGAGGGGTTTCGGTCACCAGACCACAGTAGCCAAAGTGCCTATTGTCCCCGCGGCTATCCTCTTCGACCTGGCTATAGGCAATCCCCAAGTCAGACCGGGCGCTGAAGAGGGCTACAAAGCCTGTTTGGCGGCTACCGATAAAGAAGTAGCTGAGGGTAGTGTCGGGGCTGGAACCGGGGCTACTGTCGGCAAGCTTTTGGGGATGGACCAAGCCACCAAAAGTGGATTGGGCACCGCCAGCCAGAAAATAGCCAATGGTGTTATCATCGGAGCTTTGGTAGCTGTTAATGCCTTCGGAGATGTTATTAACCCGAAGAACGGCAAAATTTTAGCTGGACCCCGAGACCCAGAAAAGAAAGGGACCCTGAGCACAGTGGAACTTCTTAAGCAAGGTTATCAGAGACGGCATCCCCTAACCCACAACACTACCATCGGGGTGGTAGCCACTAACGCCCGCCTGACCAAGGAGCAGGTAAATAAATTAGCCCAGATGGCGCAAGCCGGAGTAGCCCGGACTATCTCTCCAAGCCATACTATGTATGATGGTGATGTCCTCTTTACCCTGTCCTTGGGGGGAAAGGTAAGTGACATCAGCCTCCTTGGGGCAGTAGCCGCCGAAGTAGTTGCCACTGCCATAGTCAGAGCCGTGCTCCAGGCAGAAACTCTGGCTGGAATACCTTCAGCAAAAGACCTCGGGGGGTAAAGTGTTAGAAATTGGCTTTATCGGTGCTGGTACCGTAGGCACAGCCTTAGCTCTAAGACTGTCGCAGAAAGGCTACCCGGTAGTGGCTGTTTCCAGCCGCACTTTAGCCTCAGCCCGGAGAGTAGCCCAAATAGTAGGTAACTGCCGGGTTTATGAAACTGCCCAAGAAGTAGCTAAGGCGGCTAATTTTGTCTTTATTACCACCCCCGATGATGTTATTCCCAGAATAGTCTCGGAAATTGAGTGGCATAATGGTCATAATGTAGTCCATTGCAGCGGGGCTTACTCCCTTGATATCTTAGAACCAGCCAGACAAGCTGGCGCTGCTATCGGCTCTTTCCACCCCCTCCAGACTTTTGCCGGTGTCACTCAAGCCATAAATAACCTGCCCGGTTCCACTTTTGCTCTTGAAGCTGACGACCCTTTGCTGAGCCAATTAAAAGAGATGGCAGAAGCTCTGGAAGGAAGCTGGATTGTCCTCAAAGCTGGAGACAAGGTGCTGTATCACACTGCGGCTGTCTTTGCCTGTAATTATGCAGTCACCTTAACCAAACTGGCTACAGACCTATGGCAAATCTTCGGCATACCAGCCGATAAAGCCACCAAAGCTCTCCTCCCCCTCCTACAAGGGACTGTGAACAATATTGGTAACATTGGTTTACCTCACTGCCTTACCGGACCCATTGCCCGGGGTGATTCAGGCACCATAAGAAAACATTTAAAAGCTTTGGAAATAGCGGCTCCAGCCCTTGTTTCTACCTATATTGAATTGGGGCTCAAGACAATACCTGTAGCCTTAGCTAAAGGAAGAATTAATCAAGAAAAGGCAAAAGAATTAGAGGCCTTACTTAAAGGATGGAGGTAGGTCATGAGAACAATGTTAAAAAGCAAAATCCACCGCGCCCGAGTTACCGGAGCCAACATTGACTATGAAGGCAGCATCACCATTGACCGGTTGCTTATGGAAGCGGCTGATATCCTCCCCTACGAGAGAGTCGAAGTCCTTAATATTAATAATGGCACTCGCTTCGATACCTATGCCATTCCGGACGAAGCCGGTTCGGGGGTGATTTGCCTTAATGGTGCCACCGCCCGCCTCGTGGCTAAAGATGACCTAATAATCATCCTGACTTATTGCCAGGTCACAGAAAGTGAAGCAAATACTATTACGCCAAAGATTGTTTTTGTGGATTTGGCAAACAGGGTTCTCCCTAAAAAGGAGCTGGAGGTACAAAGCAAAAGATTTGGAGGTTAAACAATGCGTATTACTATTGCTGAAATAAAGGAAAAAAAACAAAGACAGGAAAAAATACCCATGCTCACGGCTTATGATTATGCCACCGCTAAAATAGCTGACGAAGCTGGGATACCTTTAATACTGGTGGGGGATAGTCTGGGGATGGTAGTTCTAGGCTATGAATCCACCATCCCAGTAACCATGGAGGAGATGCTCCATCATACCCGGGCTGTTGTCCGAGCCACAAAGCATGCTTTAGTCATCGGTGATATGCCCTTTATGACCTATCATACTGCCATTTCTGATACTCTGCACAACGCAGCTCGCTTTATTCAGCAAGGAGGCGCTCAAGCCGTAAAATTGGAAGGTGGTGAAGTGGTAGCCGAAACTGTAAGAAGGATTGTCAACTGCGGCATCCCGGTGATGGGACACATCGGGCTCACCCCCCAGTCCATTCACCAATTAAGTGGCTTTAAAGTCCAGGGGAAAACACCAGAAGCCGCAGCCCGTTTGCTTAGAGATGCCCGTGCCTTAGAGGAAGCTGGCGCCTTCGCCATTGTTCTGGAATCAGTGCCGGCACCCTTAGCCAAATTAATTACTCAAAGAATAAGTATACCCACCATCGGTATTGGTGCTGGTCCCGACTGCGATGGGCAGGTACAAGTAATCAGCGACCTCTTAGGTCTGTTCACTGACTTTGTTCCCAGACATGCCAAGCAATATGTCAAACTGGCTGAGATAATCAAGAATGCCATCACTGACTATATCACTGAGGTCAAGGAAGGCACTTTCCCCACTATAAAACACAGCTATTCTATAGATGAAAGTCTGCTCCAGGAATTAGCTGCTTCATGAAAATAGCCAGGACCATCGCTGAAATGAAAACCCTAAGGCGAAGCCTTACCGGCTCAGTAGGATTTGTACCGACTATGGGTTATCTCCACGAAGGTCATCTCTCCTTGGTCAAACAAGCCAGAGCCGAAAACAAGACAACTGTGGTCAGTATCTTTGTTAATCCCACTCAGTTCGGTCCCACTGAAGACTATGCTACTTACCCCCGTGACCCGGAGCACGACTTAGCCCTGCTGGAAAAGGAAAAAACGGACATAGCCTTCATACCATCAACAGATGAAATGTACCCTAAAGGGTTCAATAGCTGGGTAGAAGTTAAAGGAATAACTGACCGACTTGAAGGAGCCTGTCGCCCCGGCCACTTCAAAGGGGTGACCACAGTAGTCGCTAAACTTTTCTATATTGTAGAGCCAACCCGAGCCTACTTCGGACAGAAAGATGCTCAACAAGCCCTGGTTATTAAAAAAATGGTGGCTGACCTCAATATGAACCTGGAGATCGTGGTTCTGCCTACAGTCCGGGAAAAGGATGGGCTGGCTATGAGCAGTCGTAACACCTACCTTAACCCCGAGGAGCGGCGTGCCGCCACCATCCTCTTTAAAGCCCTCCTCTTAGCCAGAGAACGCTGGCATCAGGGTGAAACAAATGCCAAGTCCTTGCGCCAGGAAATGATTTCCCTGATTGAAAAAGAACCTCTGGCTAAGATTGACTATGTTAGCATCGCTGATACAGAAACTTTAGAAGAACTGTCAATTATAGACCGACCAGCTTTAGCTTCCTTAGCTGTCAGGATAGGTAAGACTCGACTTATAGATAATATAAAACTTGAATGACTTGCCAAATTTACGATCAAAGTAAAGAATCTGCCTGGATAATCCTCAGTCCTATTTGAAAGAAAACATTTTGATGCCCAATCAGCTTTGACTTGTACATTACTCAGACGACTCTTCATTCTTTCGGCCCATGTTTAAAACAATCTTTGTCATCTTTTCTGAAGTTGTTTCAATCAGTTCAGCAATTTTGGCAGTCCTATCATCCATCCTCTCAAGTATTTTCTCAAATCTCTCGTCCATTTTCTCAAACCTTCCGTCCATTCTCTCAAGTATTTTCTCAAATCTCTCGTCCATTTTCTCAAACCTTCCGTCCATTCTCTGAAACCAACTTATTACCTCCCCATGCCTTTTTTCCCCTTCCTCGTGAATTGTCTTGAGCATTTCTCTCATCCAATTTCCATTTTCTTTAACCCATCTCCCATTCAACCAGGTCTGCACTGCAATCACAATTGAAAGCAACGTAATAGCAATTCCAAAAATTTCCATTTATTCCTCCTCCAAACCTTTTCAGGTTATCAAGGCAATGTGGCTAATAATTTGTCAGCTTCAGCAAACTCTTTTTCTGCTGCTTCTATATTCCCTTGCTCAGCATATTCAATTCCCTTCACCAAATGCCCTATTACTGTAGACAGGATATCTACCTCAGCCGATAAACCTATCATCATTGGCTTCCACTCTATGGGTCCCTTATCTCGTACAAGTTTAAAGGCAAAAGCACTTTCTAAAAATTTCCTTTCGGCTACTTTAGATTCGGCTTTCGCTCGTGTTAAGTCTCCCAGCTCTTCTAAAGCTATTAAACCTTTAACCAAAGCTTGGAAACCATCTGTGAAAGTTTTACAGCCTAAAATCAAGGGGGAGAAATATGGTATCGCATCAACATCCTCTTGGAGAAGGGTTTTGATTTGAGCTATTTGTGATTTTGCTTCCGGTGAAAGAACTTCAAGGTCAATTTGTTTAGTTTTTTCTAATGCTGCTTTGGTATGCTTGGCAGTAGTATTGAAAGCTATTTCGGCTTTCTTTAATTCCTTTTTAGCTTCAGCAAAATTTATTTTTTTGAAATCCGGAACGGTCAAAAGCGCTCCCCAAACTTCTATAGCAAGTTGCCCTTCTATCACAGATTCTGTGGCAGCGACCGACAGGAGAGCAGCTTCTGTATTTAATTGTCTGGCTTTCATAATTCTTTTTTGGGTTTCGGTAGCTATTTTCAAGTTTATACCAGCTAAAATCTTTTTAATCTCATCCACATCAGATTTTATGCCACTTATTAGGACTTTGGCTTGACTATAATCTGGCTTTTCTTTCTCTAATTCCGTATCTAACTTGACGAGTCTTTCATTCATTACTTTTACTATCGCATCGATTTGATTCAGCTTTATATCCACTTCTTTAGAGGGAACACAGCCATTTGTAAGAATAATCCCAACAATTGCTAATACCAAAATCATAAAGCCGAAATATTTTGACTTAGCTTTCTGTTTTAACATATTTAAAACCCTCCTCATCTCCCTTTGTCATATTAAATTTTACTTTATTTTAATTTCACTTTCAATAAATTCTTATTTCGAGATTTGGTCAAGGGTAAAAAATCGAAAATGACTTGCCGGAAAATCACTATCTAACTAATGCCAGCAGTCCCAGCATAGCCACAAAAGCCATCCCGGCACCGAAATAGAAAGGGGCTGATGGGGCTACAACATACCATAGCCAGCCAGCAATGATACTCGCCGGGAAGAGGGTTATCCCAACTACAGTGTGATAAAGTCCGTAGGCAGTGCCATATTTCTCCGGGGGCACTGAATCAGCCACAAAAGCTCGAGCTACCCCTTCGACTAATCCATAATACAGCCCGTAAATTCCAAAAAGAAACCAAACCTGCCAGGAGGCTGAAGCCGCAGCAAAGCCGAAGTAGACCAGAGCATAAACAAGCCAGCCTAAAACCAAAACCCGTTTCCGCCCCAACTTATCTGATAATATCCCTGCCGGCGTTGCTACCGAAGCATAAACAACATTGAACACTACAAGCATTAATAAAATATTCATCACTGGATTACCCAAATTTTGAGCTCGAAGAATAAGAAAGGCATCACTGGAATTGCCCAAAGTAAACAGGAAGATAATCACCAGAAAAAGTTTGAAACGAATATCAAAGCCGGTTTTTGAGCCATTGCCACTCTCTCGGGGATATAAAGGGTCCGCTTCAGGAAAAGAACAAACCGGCTGCCTTGACCCACCTTTAACCTCACGCACAAATAAAAACCCAAACAAAGCCAATACTGCCGGAATAACCCCTACTACTACTAACTGCTGGTAGGTATCTCTGATAAGTTCCAGATTGCCCCTTTGTGCCCAATAGACAACAACTGCTGCCACCATCAACCCCAGAGCCGCCCCATAGGTATCCAGGGCTCTATGAAACCCAAAGCCCCTCCCCCTGTCTTCAACAGTCACCGAATCAGCTATCAAGGCATCCCTGGGGGCAGTGCGGATACCCTTACCCAGCCTGTCAGCAAACCTGACTCCAAGGACAATTCCCCAGGTAGAAGCTATATACATAAAAGGCTTAGCAACGGTCGATAAAAAGTAACCTGAGAAGGCTAAAAGCTTCCGTTTTCCCAATCGGTCACTGAGCCAGCCGCTGCCAACCCTGACTAAAGAGGCTGTGCTCTCGGCAATCCCCTCAATAAGACCAATAATAGGAGTAATTACACGAAGAACATTAGCCAGAAATAACGGCAGCAGGGTGAAGATAATCTCACTGCTAACATCAGTAAGAAAGCTGACCACCCCCAGGAAAAACACATTAGGACCAACACCAAAAAGCTGTTTTCGTTCCATGGTCTTTGTCTACTCCATAACCTCTTCTACAAGTATCTTAATTTTTTCTTTTGCTTCTTTCAGCGCTTTCTTTCCGGCTTCAGTAACCGTATAGTACTTCCTCACCTTCCCTCCAACCACTTTTGAGGTTCTCTGTAAGTAGCCCTGTTCTGATAGACGGTGCAAGGTAGGATAGAGAGTGCCCGGACTCAGAATGTAGCCATGTCGACTCAATTCTTCAGCAATCTCTTTGCCCGAGATCGGCGCCTGGGAAGCGTGGAAAAGAATGTGGATTTTGATAAAACCCAGAAAGAATTCCCTGTCGAGCATAATAACGGTTACCGATATCATCTTACACCTAATTTCTTTTCCTGTCAACTGGATTAGTTTAGTAAAGAGTGTTTATTTTGTCACCCTCACCCACCCTCTCCCTTCAAGGGAGAGGGTAATTGGGAATAATACTCACTCCCTTGACGGGAGGGAGTCAGAGGGAGGGGTGACCCCTCAAGGTGATGGATAAACATTAGTAAACAATCTCTGCCCTCTGTTATTGACAGTAATGCCCTGATTAATGTATAATTTATTATCAGATGACAAGGAAGCACCTTCACAATTTGACTTGACCTGAGCCTTATCTTGGTGTATACTTTGACGGCTTGGTGTACACCAAGCCGTTTTGGCTCTTTAAAAAATGAATAGGTTTTGTGTTCTGCCTGATGTAGGTCAAAGGAGTAAGGGCGCAGGGTGGATGCCTTGGCATCAACAGCCGAAGACGGGCGTGGCAAGACTGCGAAAAGCCCCGGTGAGCTGTCGAGCAAGCCTATCCGGGGATACCCTAATGGGAAAACCCGCCTGGGCAAAACCCAGGCACTCGCCTTAAGGCGAGGAGGAACCGGGGGAAGTGAAACATCTCAGTACCCCGAGGAAAAGAAATCACCGAGATTCCCTAAGTAGTGGCGAACGAAAGGGGAAGAGCCCAAACTCGGGTAGCTTAGTGGACTTGGGTCCTATGCTGTCCGAAGGTTGTAAGGCACAAGAGACAGTTCCCAAGGACTGTCCCAGAGTCAAAAAGCTTTTCCTTAGCCGAAGGTCTCTGGAAAGAGCAATCATAGAGGGTGATAGTCCCGTAGGCGAAAAGAAAAAGCCTCTGCTTGTGTCCTTGAGTACCACGGGACACGGGAAATCCTGTGGGAAGCTGGGGTGACCACACTCCAAGGCTAAATACTGTTGATGACCGATAGTGAACCAGTACCGTGAGGGAAAGATGAAAAGAACCCCGGGAGGGGAGTGAAATAGAACCTGAAACCCTGTGCCTACAAGCAGTCAGAGTCCTTCTCCGGAAGGATGATGGCGTGCCTATTGAAGAATGAGCCGGCGAGTTACTCTCAGTGGCTTGGTTAAGTCACTAACGTGACGGAGCCATAGCGAAAGCGAGTCCGAATAGGGCGTTGTCCTCAACCATCCAGCGAAATTGAAAATTTGGCTGGATAGTGAGGACGGGTCGCTGGGAGTAGACCCGAAACCGGGTGAGCTACCCATGGTCAGAGTGAAACTCAACTAACCTTGAGTGGAGGCTCGAACTCGTGAGCGTGGCAAAGCTCTGAGATGAACTGTGGGTAGAGGTGAAATGCCAAACGAACTCGGTAATAGCTGGTTCTCCCCGAAATGCATTGAGGTGCAGCCTCGGGTAAACACCCGTGAAATCTTCGATCTCACGGGGACCCATCCGGGTTCCCGCAAAAATCGGAGATTTTTGTGGGTGGGTTAACTTGCGGAGGTAGGGCTCTGGATGAATTAGGGGCCATATGGTTACCAAACTCAACCAAACCACGAATGCCACAAGTTTTTAGCCCGGGAGTGAGACTGTGGGGGCTAAGCCCCATAGTCAAGAGGGAAACAGCCCAGACCATCAGCTAAGGTCCCTAAGCGTGGGCTAAGTGGTAAAGGAAGTAATATCGCTAAAACAGCCAGGAGGTTGGCTTAGAAGCAGCCACCCTTTAAAGAGTGCGTAACAGCTCACTGGTCGAGCGATACTGCACTGACAATTCAACGGGGCTTAAGTCCACCACCGAAGCTATGGATCGCCTTCGGGCGATGGTAGGGGAGCATTGCTATCAGCAGTGAAGCTCCAGTGCGAGCTGGAGTGGAGTGATAGCAAGAGAGAATGCCGGCATGAGTAGCGTAAAGGCGTGTGAGAAACACGTCCACCGTAAACCTGAGGTTTCCTATGCAAGGTTAATCCGCGTAGGGTTAGTCGGGCCTAAGCCGAACCCTGAGGGGGTAGGCGATGGACAATGGGTTAATATTCCCATACCATCTGATTCTTGTTTTAAGGCAAAGGGGGGACACAGGAAGGTAGGCTGAGCGTACCTAACGGACATGGTGCGTCCCCAACCTTAGGCGTATCAATGTTGGCAAATCCGCATTGACTTTAAGCTGAGGGGCGGGGGAAATGGAGGGGCGACCCGAAATGACTCAGTTGAGCCTATACTGTCAAGAAAAGCCTCGTTGCTAAAGGGTCAGGTGCCCGTACCGCAAACCGCCACAGGTAGGTGGGGATAAAAGTCCCAAGGTGGTCGAGACAACCCTCGTTAAGGAACTCGGCAAAATTACCCCGTAACTTCGGAAGAAGGGGACCCGCTGATAAAGCGGGGGCACGAAATCGGCCCAGGCGACTGTTTAACAAAAGCACAGGTCTCTGCTAAGGTGAAAGCCAAAGTATAGGGGCTGATACCTGCCCGGTGCCGGAAGGTTAAGGGGAGAGGTTAGGGTCAAAACTCAAAGCCTTGAACCGAAGCCCCGGTGAACGGCGGCCGTAACTCTAACGGTCCTAAGGTAGCGAAATCCCTTGTCGGGTAAGTTCCGACCCGCACGAAAGGTGTAACGACCTGGGCGCTGTCTCAACGAGGGACTCGGTGAAATTGAATTAGGGGTGAAGATGCCCTTTACCCGCGACCGGACTAAAAGACCCCGTGGAGCTTTACTACATCTTGGCACTGGACTTGAGCCGAGCATGTGTAGGATAGGTGGGAGGCTATGAAGCCGGAGCGCCAGCTTCGGTGGAGCCAACGGTGAAATACCACTCTTGTTTGGTTTTGGTTCTAACTTGCCTTCGGGCGAGGACAGTGCCAGGTGGGTAGTTTGACTGGGGCGGTCGCCTCCTAAAAGGTAACGGAGGCGCCCAAAGGTCCCCTCAGCACGGATGGAAATCGTGCCTTGAGTGTATTGGCATAAGGGGGCTTGACTGCGAGACCAACAAGTCAAACAGGGACGAAAGTTGGGCAAAGTGATCCTACGGTACTGTGTGGAAGGACCGTAGCTTATCGGATAAAAGCTACCCCGGGGATAACAGGCTGATCTTGCCCAAGAGTTCACATCGACGGCAAGGTTTGGCACCTCGATGTCGGCTCATCGCATCCTGGGGCTGAAGCAGGTCCCAAGGGTCCGGCTGTTCGCCGGTTAAAGCGGTACGTGAGCTGGGTTCAGACCGTCGTGAGACAGGTCGGTCTCTATCCGTCGTGGGCGCCGGAGATTTGAGGGGAGCTCTCCTCAGTACGAGAGGACCAGGAGGGACAGACCTCTGGTGTGCCAGTTGTCGTGCCAATGGCAGTGCTGGGTAGCCAAGTCTGGACGGGATAAGCGCTGAAAGCATCTAAGTGCGAAGCCCACCCCAAGATGAGATCTCCCACCCTTCCCGCAAGGGAAGGGGTAAGACCGCAAGAAGACTACTTGCTTGATAGGCGGCAAGTGTAAGCAGGGTAACCTGTTGAGCTAAGCCGTACTAATGGTCGAGGCTTTGACCTACATCAGGCTGAGCACAAAACCTCCAAACGAGTTCCCACAAAAATCTACGATTTTTGCGGGTGTTTGCCGCGGGGTGGAGCAGTGGTAGCTCGTCGGGCTCATAACCCGAAGGCCGTTGGTTCAAATCCAACCCCCGCTACCAAGAAATGTAAAAGAGCTGGATTGACCTGATAGTTACGTCCAGCTCTTTTTAGTTGTGTCCTTAGACTACACCAAGACCACCGCTATCAGAATTGCTGTTTCTCTCTTCCCGACTGTTTCAATAGTGCCGAAAATAAGACCAGTGTCAGAAGAGTCAAACCAAGAATCAGCAATATTAAAAGGAACACCAGCCCTAGGGACACTAATAGGGGCGGCGTTAGTATCAGCTTCAACACTGGATTTCTTGGGCTTATTTTGACCCAGACGGAACGAGTAACTCCTCGTCCTTTTTCCAGATAGGAGTGGACAACTTCCACGCTTCGCTGTCGCGGAGATGACGGACTCTTAGAAACCAAAGCCTTCATAGCTATATTCGCCCAAAACAATTCTCCCAGAAAGTCAAAGACAGAGAAATGTTAACATACTGGGGCTAATTTGTCATGGTGAAGATTGAACAGGGAAATTCTGCTATAATTAGCAATGAATTTAATGAAAGGCCTGTGAAGTGTATACGAACAAGGGACTTATTGTTGTAATTATTTTATTAGTGTTTGGTTTTCTATTTTTAGGCTGGTATTCCTACAACCTAACCCAGGAACTGGCTACACTGTCCAGCCAGCAATTAGCTTTAACCAAAGACATAACCAATTTACGGTCAGAGCTATCTGCCGCTTCCAGTAAACTTGACACCCTATCTAATAAGCTCGATAGCGTAGTCACCGAAACTTCAAGGTTAGTAATAAATATTCCTAATCTTTATAACCGGGTCAAGGAAGGTATAGTCCAGGTTACAAACTATAAGACCGATGGGCAAAAGGTATCCGGTTCTGGTTTTATTTTTGATAATTGTGGATATTTAATAACTAATCATCATGTGATTGAACGGGCACGAGAAATTGAAGTTGCTTTCCATAACGGGATAATTCAAAAAGCCACAGTAGTTGGCTCCGATGCCTATTCGGATATTGCCGTCCTGAGACTATCTCAATATTCAGGACCAATGCTCACCTTAGGGGATTCGGACAAAGTCAACATCGGGGACAATGTTATAGCTATCGGCAATCCCTTCGGTTTAGAGGGTACAGTAACTTCCGGGATTGTTAGCCAGAAGGGAAGACTTTTGCCCGGTCCTGGTGGCTTTTCCATACCCGATATCATCCAGCTTGATGCTGCCGTAAACCCGGGTAACTCAGGAGGACCACTGCTAAATTCCAAAGGCGAAGTTGTTGGGATAATTTCAGCCCGGATAGAGCTCCTCCGAACTGCAGAAAGAGCCGCCGTGGGGCTTGGTTTTGCCATTTCTTCTAACTTAGCTAAAAGAGTAGCTTCAGCCCTTATAGAGAAAGGTAGCTATCAGCACCCTTACATAGGAATTGGCGTGACCAATGTTACTTCCAAAATAGCGGAAGCTATGAATTTAACCCGAGCTCGCGGTCTCCTTATCATTGAGGTCAAAACGGGAAGTCCAGCAGCTTTAGCCGGGCTCAGAGCCGGTGATAGGTCTATTGAAATTGACGGGAAAAAGATACCTATCGGTGGTGATATTATCATAGGTATCGACGAACTGCCAGTTGAAGATTTGGATGACCTGCTGAGCTACCTTGCCCTGCACAAAAGTCCGGGGCAAATAGCAGTCCTGACTATAATCCGAGACGGAAAAGAAATGAAGGTAACTCTTATCTTAGATGCTCGACCAGCACCTTGAGATAAACCCTCACCTAACCTCTCCCTTGAAGGGAGAGGAATAAGGCGAGGGTGACAAAATAAACATCCTCTGTGAACAGGAGTGGAGATTATGAAAAGGGAACTTATGGAAATCTTAGTCTGCCCGGTTTGCAAGGGAGGACTACAACTAAATGTAACTGAAGAAAAGGAGGAAATTATTTCTGGTTCTCTTTACTGCCAAAAGTGCGACTATTCCTACCCTATTGTTGATACGATACCCAACTTATTGCCCCCGGAACGTAAGGAATAATTTTAGTTATCCTTGTGGTTGATAACAGACCCGACTCTGGGGTGATTCCCAGACTTCTACTGAGATTAGCGAGACACCTCCCGAAAGAAAGTGTGGCTTAAGCCAGTCATAAATAGTCATAGCTATATTTTCAGAAGAGGGGTTGAGTTTATCAAAAGGAGGAACATCATTAAGACAGGTATGGTCAAAGGTATTCAAAATCTCCCTCAAATGACGTCTTAACTCCACAAAATCATAGGCTAAACCGATTTCATTCAGCTTTGAAGCCACAACCGTGACCACAACCTTAAACCGATGTCCGTGTAAATTCTCACATTTGCCACCATAGTTCCTGAGATAATGAGCAGCATCAAAATGCTCCTCTACCGATATTTGATACATAGCACTCCCTATTTCCCGGTTATAATGTCTATAGGTTGAGACCACCTCCAGACTTCTCCCAGCGTCCTGAGGTTATCTAATAGCTCAAGGACAGTCTTACCAGATTCCGGATGAACCAAATCCGGGGAAATTTCGGCTAATGGCACCAGAACAAAAGCTCGCTCAGATAAACGTGGATGAGGGATAGTCAACTCCTTCGTCTTAACAATCTCAGCATTATAAAAAAGAACATCTATATCAATGGGGCGAGGGGCGTTGGAGAAGCTCGGTCTCCTGCCTAACTGGTGCTCAATATCTTTAATCAAATAGAGAAGTTGCCTCGGAGATAAGCTAGTAGAACCAGAGCAAACAATATTGAGAAAAAGAGACTGCTCGTTGTAGCCCGCTGGCTTTGTTTCATATAAGCACGACAACTTGTCTATTTTGACCCAGGAAGACAGCAACTCTAAAGCTCGCTTTAAATTTTGCTGACGGTCACCTAAATTAGAACCAAGACCAAGATAAACAATTGCCAATTTTACTTCTGTCGCCACCTTTTCTTAACAATAGCATCACTCATCCTCGAGACTAGTACCATTTCTTGAACATCGTGAACCCGCACTATATCAGCCCCCTTAGCAATACCAATAGCTACAGTAGCTGCAGTAGCCTCCAATCGCTGGTCTGGAGGTAAATCCAGCATAAATTTTCGAGAAGTTCCCAATAATATAGGTCTCCCTAACACCTTTAATTCAGAAAGACGCCGGATAAGTTCCAGATTCTGCTCTGCTGTCTTGCCAAAGCCAATTCCCGGGTCAATGATAATATTTTCCCAGACAACTCCTGCCTCTAAAGCCAATTTTATGGCTCGCCTCAAGTCCGACAATACTGCCGGCACAATTCGACGACAGGGTTGCTCCCTCTGATTACTCATCACAATCAGGGGCACTCCCTTCTCTGCTGCTAAATTAGCCAATCTCGGTTCCTTTTGTAGTCCCCAAATATCATTTATCATATGGGCCCCGACATCCAGAGCCTTTCGAGCTACTTCCAGTTTATAAGTATCAATGCTTATCGGAACTGGCAATTCTCTAACTAACCGCTCTACAACTGGCACTACCCGGCGTAGCTCTTCATCTACAGATATGGGCACGAAACCGGGACGGGTGGACTCACCACCCACATCTATTATGTCGGCACCTTGACCTACAAAGTCCTTAGCTCGAGACACTGCCACATTTACATCGCTAATTCCATCCCCGGAGAAAGAATCCGGGGAAACATTAACAATCCCCATAATATAAGTCCTCTCCCCCCAGTGAAAAGTAGTTGGACCACACCTGGTACTGCTTAATGGTACAGTCTTAGCCATTAACCCTCCTTAACAGCTATTTTACCAGTTTCAGCTATTCCACACCCTCTCCTTATCATCATGAGGGTGTTTATTTTGTCACCCTCACCTTATTCCTCTCCCTTCAGGGGAGAGGGTAGGCGAGAATGATACTCCCTCCCTTGACGGGAGGGAGTCAGAGGGAGGGTGACCTCTCAGGATGGTGAATAAGCATTGGTAAACAACCTCGTCTGACAATAGGATAAGAAGTTGACCCAATTATGATATAATAATGTTGATTGCCAAAATAAGTCCTCGTAGAAAGGTAACATGAAAGGAGGTAAAGTCAGACAAACTTACTGGCTTAACAAAAGTAGATGGCGATTGAAGACAAGATAACAGAACTGAACAAACTTCGGGAGCAAGCCAAAGCCGGTGGTGGCACCAAACGAATTGAAGCCCAACATGCTAAAGGCAAACTAACCGCCCGGGAAAGAATTGACCTCCTCCTTGACCCGGGCACCTTTGAAGAAATTGACTCCTTTGTTATGCATCGCTGTACCGATTTTGGTCTGGCGGAGCAGCAATTCTTAGGGGACTCCGTAGTTACCGGCTACGGCAACATAAAGGGTCGCAAAGCTTTCATTTTCGCCCAGGATTTTACCATCTTCGGTGGTTCCCTTTCCAAAGTAGCCTCAGAAAAGATCTGTAAGGCAATGGACTTAGCTGCTAAAAATGGGGCTCCGGTTATAGGTCTTCTCGACTCCGGGGGTGCCCGTATTCAAGAAGGGGTGGACAGCCTTGTGGGTTATGGAGATATTTTTACCCGGAATACCCTTTATTCTGGAGTCATCCCCCAAATTTCAGTTGTCCTGGGACCGTGTGCCGGAGGTGCTGTCTACTCCCCGGCTATTACCGACTTCATATTTATGGTCAAAGGCACCGGGCAAATGTATATCACCGGACCCGAGGTAATTAAAGCCGTCACCGGTGAAGAGGTTACCCTGGAACAGTTAGGTGGGGCTATGACCCATGCCACTAAGAGCGGTAATTGTCACTTTGTTGCCGATACCGAGCCGGAGTGTCTTGAGATGGTGCGACGCTTACTCACTTTTCTGCCTCAGAATAATATGGAAGACTCCCCAGTAATAGATACTGCTGATGACCCTAACCGCACTGACGAAGAACTCCGTTACATCGTTCCCACAGACCCGGCTAAATCTTATGATATGAAACAGATTATCACCAAGACGGTAGATAACGGCGAATTTATGGAGGTTCACCAAAAATTTGCCCCTAATCTTATCGTCGGCTTTGCTCGATTAGGTGGGCGAAGCATCGGAATTGTTGCCCAGCAACCCCGATTTTTCGCTGGTGTCATTGATGTCGATGCCTCGGATAAAGGTGCCCGGTTTGTTTGTTTCTGTGACTGCTTTAATATCCCCCTCATCACCTTTGTTGATGTTCCCGGATATATGCCCGGCACTGACCAGGAATATAGAGGCATTATCAGGCACGGGGCTAAATTCCTCTATGCTTACGCCGAAGCTACCGTTCCCAAAATCTGTGTCATCACCCGAAAAGCCTACGGGGGAGCTTTTATAGTTATGAGCAGTAAAAGTTTACGAGGCGATATTAACTACGCCTGGCCCACAGCCGAGATTGCCGTAATGGGACCAGAAGGAGCAGTAAACATTGTCTTCCGGGACACTATTGCCAAGTCCGAGAACCCGGAAGAAACACGCCAAAGACTAATTCAAGAATACCGGGATAAATTTGCCAACCCTTATATAGCAGCAGCTAAAGGCTACATTGATGATGTCATTGACCCTGCCTTTACCCGCCCTAAACTAATAAAGGCTCTGGATATGCTTCAGAATAAAGCTGATACCAACCCACCTAAGAAGCATGGTAATATCCCATTATAAGGGAAGTTATGCTGGAAAGAGAGATTGGAGAAATACTGGGCACCATAAGGCAGATGAGCGAAAGGCTTAATCGCCTGGAAGAGAGGTTCAATCATTTTGAAAACAGGTTCAATCATCTTGAAAATAGGTTCAATCATCTTGAAAACAGGTTCAATCGTTTTGAAAACAGGGTGGAAACAAGATTCAACCATCTCTTGGTCATTATCATTACCATGTGGGTCACTTTGGGCGGGCTGATGTTAGGAATGCTACTGAAAGAAATATTCTAATGGTGAAGCAAAAGGAAACGGTAATAGCAGCGATAACAGCAGCAGTCACTGCCTATCTGGAGCAGGAGCAACAAGCTAAAGTAGCTATTCCCCAATTTCAACCTACCTTTGAAATCAGCCCGTGGCGTCTTTATGGACGCCAGGAATCAATGAGAATTAGAAGCCACTGGCGCCGCCAGATGCGCCGCTGACAAGAATAAAGAAGGCTAAATATGAGTCCAGCTAAAAAAGAGAGCGACAAAAACCCGGTTAAAATTGTTGACCTTACTTTTCGCGATGGGCACCAATCCATTCTGGAGCAGGAGCAACAAGCTAAAGTAGCTATTCCCCAATTTCAACCTACCTTTGAAATCAGCCCGTGGCGTCTTTATGGACGCCAGGAATCAATGAGAATTAGAAGCCACTGGCGCCGCCAGATGCGCCGCTGACAAGAATAAAGAAGGCTAAATATGAGTCCAGCTAAAAAAGAGAGCGACAAAAACCCGGTTAAAATTGTTGACCTTACTTTTCGCGATGGGCACCAATCCATCTTTGCCACCCGAATGCGCACTGAAGACATGATACCTATTGCCCCGGAGATGGATAAAGTCGGGTTCTGGTCTATGGAAGTATGGGGTGGGGCTACCTTTGATGTTATGACTCGATTTTTGAATGAAGACCCCTGGGAGAGAATCCGGATTTTGAAAAAACTAATGCCCAATACCCGGCTTCAAATGCTACTTCGGGGACAGAACCTGGTAGGTTATCGTAATTATGCTGACGATGTGGTCACCGCTTTTGTCCACCATACCGCTGACTGTGGCATTGATGTTTTCCGTGTTTTTGATGCTGTAAATGACGAACGCAATTTCATCACTGCCTTTAAGGCTATTAAAGACAAAGGTAAGCATATTCAAGGAACTCTGTGCTATTCCCTTACCGAACCAAAGCTGGGTGGTCCCGTATACAATATTGATTATTATGTCAAAAAAGCTTTGATCATCCAGGACATGGGAGCTGATAGTCTTTGCATCAAAGATATGGGAGGAGTCATTGCCCCCGATGATGCCTACAATCTAATCAAAGCTTTAAAACAAGCCTTAAAAATCCCGGTTGACCTGCACGGCCACTTCACCAGTGGCATGGCTATGATGAGCTACTTGAAAGCCACTGAAGCCGGAGTAGACTTTATTGATACTTGCATTGCTCCTTTTAGCTTCCGAACTGCCCATCCTGCCATTGAGCCCACGGTGGTAGCCCTGCAAGGCACCCCCAGAGATACCGGACTCAGTTTACAACACCTCCTTAAACTGAACGAATACTTTGAGTCTATAGCCCCCAAATATCGGGACTTCCTAGATACCACCAAGACATCGATAATTGATACCGGTGTCCTATGGCACCAGATTCCCGGCGGTATGTTCACCAACATGGTCGCCCAGCTCAAAGAAGCTAATGCCCTCCACCGGCTTCACGAAGTTTATGCCGAACTCCCCAAAACCAGGAAAGAACTTGGCTATCCCCCTTTAGTTACTCCCACCAGTCAGATTGTCGGTGTCCAGGCTGTCCTCAATGTCCTTTATGGCAGATATAAAATGGTAGCTAAAGAAGTAAAAGATTATGTCTATGGTCTTTATGGCAAACCGCCAGCACCCATTGACTCGGAAGTTCAGAAAATAGTCCTTAAAGGGTATGAGCGTGGGGAAAAACCAATCACCTGCCGCGCTGCTGATATCCTGGAACCGGAATTGGAAAAAGCCAAAGAAGCTACCAAAGGCATTGCTAAAGATATTGGGGATGTGCTTATTTATGCCCTTTATCCTACTACTGGTATGGCTTTCCTCAAAGCTAAATACGGGCTTGAGCCACCACCCAAAACAGTGGAAAAACCAAAAACTTTGGAAGATATTAAAAGAGAAGACGAACTCATGGCTAAGGCTAAAGCCGGCAAGCTGGTGGAAAAAATTGAATTCAAGGCACCAGCTAAAGGACCAGGCCTTAGAATCTTCAACGTCTTCATCGGCGACGAATATTACCAGGTAGAAGTGGAACCGGTAGGGGGGGCAGCCTCAGTGAGCCCTCCTGTCTCCCCGCCACCACCTAAAATAGAAATACCGCCAAAACCCACAGAAAAAGTGGCGGCACCGCCCAGACCCGAAGCTAAGGCAGAGGCTCAAGCTCCACCAGCCCTCAGGATTATTGCCGGGACGCCAATAGCAGCGCCATTACCCGGGATAATCACCCGCTATTTAGTAAAAGAAGGTGATGAGGTCAAGGCTGGTGACAGAATTGCCGTTCTTGAAGCTATGAAAATGGAAAATGACATCTTGACCCCAATAAAAGGTAAAGTCCAATCCCTTAACTTTAAGCTCGGCGACAAAGTAGCTGCCGGAGATATCATCGCCATAATCACTTAAAATGGGCCAGACCTTAAGTGAAAAAATTCTCAGCCAGAAATCAGGAGTTGAAGCCAAAGCTAAAGATATCGTTATCGCTCCTTTAGATTTAGTCTTCGTTCAAGATACTACCGGTCCCTTAACCATAAAACAATTTCAAGAAAGCAATTTCAAAAGTGTGGCAGTCCCTGAGAAATGTGCCATCTTCCTTGACCATGCTACCCCCAGCCCCAGCCTGGAATTATCTAATGACCATCTTTTACTCCGCCACTTTGCTGATGAAACTGGCTGCTTTATTTCTGAAGTTGGCGAAGGAGTTTGCCATCAGATAGTCGCCGAAAACTTTGCTAATCCCGGGGATATTATTGTCGGGGCTGACTCCCATACTGTGACCACTGGCGCTCTAGCAGCCTTTGCTACCGGTATGGGGTCAAGTGATGTAGCAATAGCTTTAGCTTTAGGTAAGACCTGGTTCCGGGTGCCGGAAACTTTCCAAATCTTATTAACGGGTAACTTCCCGGAAAAAGTCGGGGCTAAAGACCTTGTCCTTTACCTTATTGGTAAAATTGGTGCTGACGGTGCCAATTACAAAGCCCTGGAATTCGGCGGCGAAACCATCTCCTCTATGAGTCTGTCCCAGCGTCTGACCATAGCCAATATGGCAATAGAAGCTGGAGCTAAAGTTGGACTTTTCCCCAGCGATGAAGTTACCCTAACCTATCTCCAATCTCAGGGACGCGGTCACAAATACAAGCCTCTTCAACCTGATACCAATGCTACTTATGAAAAAATTATTCCTATAAATGTTAACCAGCTTGAGCCTATGGTAGCTTTACCTCACTCTGTAGACAATGTAGCGCCCGTGCACCAGCTAAAGAACACCAAAGTTCACCAGGTATTTATTGGCACCTGCACTAATGGACGTCTTGAGGATTTAGCTATTGTTGCCGAAATTCTTAAGAACAAAAAAGTCCACCCCAAGACCCGCCTCCTCGTAACACCAGCATCCAGAAATGTTTTAAAACAAGCCCTAAAGGCTGGTTATATTCAAACCTTAATCGAAGCCGGGGCTGTTTTGTTACCGCCAGGCTGCGCTGCCTGCCTCGGTCTTCACCAGGGAGTTCTGGGAGATGAGGAAGTCTGCTTGTCTACATCTAACCGTAATTTTAAGGGGCGGATGGGTAACCCGAAAGCCTACATATACTTAGCCAGCCCGGCTATAGCAGCAGCTACAGCTCTAACCGGTAAAATTACCGACCCAAGAGAAATACCATGACGAGAGAAGCCATACTGAAAGGCAAAGCTTTTAAATTCGGCGATAATATTTCTACCGACCTTATTATACCGGGGAGGTACGCTTACCTCAGAAGTAATCTCCCCGAATTAGCCAAACATACTATGGAAGATGCCGACGCTTCGTTCACTACCAGAGTCAGACCCGGTGACTTTATTGTAGCTGGAAACAACTTTGGGCTTGGCTCCAGCCGGGAACATGCCCCTTTAATAATCAAAATGTCAGGCATTGCTGCCATCCTGGCAAAATCAGTAGCTCGCATCTTTTACCGGAACGCTATAAACCAAGGACTACCCGCCCTCATCTGTAATACGGATAGGATTGACGATAGGGATGAATTAGAGGTAAACTTAGCTGCCGGTACAATTAAAGACCTGACCAATGGTGCCCAGTTGACCTTCGGTAAAATCCCGCCGGTAATGCTGGCTATACTAAATGAAGGTGGGCTTATCCCTTATATAAAAAAGTACGGCGATTTCAAACTGTGAATAAAAGGCAAGGTGACAAAAATATGGCGGCTCTTCACAAAGTAACTCTTATTCCCGGTGATGGCATCGGTCCTGAAGTTACCAAAGCAACCAAAAGGGTTCTGGAAGCAACCGGAGCCCAATTCCAATGGGACTTAGCCATAATTGGTGATAGTGCTCAGGATATGTTTAGTACTCCCCTCCCTGATTATGTCATCAAGTCTATTAAAAGAAATAAAGTCGCTCTCAAAGGTCCGGTGACAACACCGGTAGGCACTGGTTTCAGAAGCGTTAATGTAGCTTTGCGTAAAATACTTGACCTTTATGTCTGCCTCCGCCCTTGCAAAACCTATCCCGGAGTCCCCACAGTTTACCAGAATGTAGATATAGTAGTTGTTAGAGAAAATACCGAAGACCTTTACTGTGGTATTGAATTCGCCAAGGGTACACCAGAAGCTACCAGATTTATTGATTTCATTTTTGATACTACCGAAGAAAAGGTGAGGAAAGACTCGGGCTTCAGTGTAAAAATGATTTCCGAAACCGGTGCCCGAAGAGTTACCAAGTTTGCCTTTGAATACGCCCGGGCAAATAAGAGAAAAAAGGTGTCTTGTGCCCATAAGGCTAATATCCTCAAATTCTCTGATGGCTTGTTCTTAGCTGTAGCCCGCGACTTAGCTAAAGATTACCCTGATATAGAGTTTGAAGATATAGTTATCGACACTTTGTGCATGCGATTGGTGCGAAATCCGCAGCAATTTGATGTTATTGTCCTACCCAATCTTTATGGAGATTTTGTTTCCGAACTTTGCGCTGGACTGGTTGGGGGCTTGGGAGTCGCCCCAGGAGCTAATTTGGGTGATGATGTGGCTGTCTTCGAGCCGACTCACGGCAGCGCTCCTAAATATGCCGGGTTAAATAAAGTCAACCCTATGGCAATGATGCTCTCAGGGGTGATGATGCTCCACCACCTCGGAGAGAAAAAAGCCGCCGATAGATTAGAAAAAGCTATAGCCACAGTCATTATTGAAGGCAAGAATGTCACCCATGACCTTAAACCTAATCCGGGTAACGGCAAAGCCGTTGGCACCAGTCAAGTAGCCGACGCCGTAATTGAAAAACTAATGGAGGTGGGTGATGCGTAATAAAGTAACTGTCATTGGTGCTGGGATGGTCGGTGGCACTTTAGCCCAGCGCATTGTGGAAAAGGGCTATGCTGATGTAGTGCTGGTAGATATCATTGAAGGTCTGCCCCAGAGCAAGAGTCTCGATATGCTTCAGTGCGGACCTATAGTTGATTCTGACGCCCGTATTATTGGTACTAACACCTATGAAGAGACAGCTAATTCAGATATTGTGGTTATCACCTCCGGTGTCCCCCGAAAACCAGGGATGAGCCGTGATGACCTGGTATTAACTAACATGAACATTGTCAAGCCGGTTACCGAACAGGTGGTAAAATACTCCCCCAACTGTATTATTATCATGGTCACTAACCCCCTCGACGCCATGACCCAGTTAGCTCTCAAAGTAAGCCAATTCCCCCGAAACCGCGTCTTTGGACAGTCAGGTATTCTGGATTCAGCTCGTTTCGGCACTTTCTTAGCCCAGGAGTTAAATGTCTCGGTAAAGGATGTTTATGCCTGTGTCCTCGGTGGACATGGTGACACTATGGTGCCTATCCCGAGATTAACAACCGTAGGCGGTATCCCCATAACCGAACTCCTCTCTAAAGAAACCATTGACAGAATTGTAGACAGGACCATTAAAGGGGGAGGGGAAATAGTAACTTTACTGAAAACGGGCAGTGCCTACTACGCTCCTGCCGCAGCCACAGAGCAAATGGTTGAAGCTATTCTCTTTGATAAAAAAGAAATTCTTCCCTGCGCCACATACTTAGATGGAGAATATGGAATTAAAGGCACTGTTGTTGGCGTTCCCGTCAAGCTGGGTAGAAATGGCATTGAGCAGATAATTGAACTAAAGCTTACTCCCGAAGAAGGCGCCGCCCTCAAAAAATCGGCTGAAGCCGTTATGGAACTGGTCAAGATAATGAAGCTGGAGTAAGGAGAGCTATATGAAGGTTTACGATTTTAAAGTTATTTTAGAGCCAGATGAAATTGGCGGATTTGTGGTATCCTGTCCTTCTCTACCTGGCTGCTATAGTCAGGGAAAGAGTATAGAAGATGCCTTAGAAAACATGAGAGAGGCTATTCTGCTCTGCTTGGAAGATTTGGAAGCTGAAGCCGTTGTCAATTCCTCTCCATAAGGAACTCAAACCGGGATTATTGAGAAAACTTCTGCGAAACGCAAATTTGACGATAGAAGAATTCAATAAACTAATATCAGAATAGTCCGCCACGTATCGACTATGGGAGTAATAAGTTGAGAGACATCGATGCCAGTCTCATTACCCAGACAGTAGCCCGTCTGTGTCAGGAAGCTAATTTCTTTCTTCCCGACGATGTCCTTCAAGCATTGACCGAAGCCAGAGACAAAGAAGATTCCCCTTTAGGTAAGCAAACTCTTGACCAGCTTATACAAAATGCTCGCCTGGCTCAGATTGAGCAACTACCCCTGTGTCAGGATACAGGCACGGCGGTAGTCTTTCTGGAAATAGGGCAGGATGTCCATATCAGTGGTAGCAATTTATATGAAGCCATTGAAGAAGGCGTCCGCCAGGGTTATGGTGAAGGTTATTTGCGTAAGTCCATAGTCCGTCAACCTTTCTCCAGCCGGATTAACACTAAAGACAATACCCCAGCCATAATTCACACCGATATTATCCCCGGTGACCAGCTCAAGATAATAGTTATGACCAAAGGCGGTGGCAGTGAAAATATGAGCCGCCTCTTTATGTTAGAGCCTGCTCAGGGGCGGCAAAGAATCATTGACTCCGCTATTCGAGCCATAGACGAAGCTGGTAGTAACCCGTGTCCGCCAGTCATTGTTGGCATTGGTATTGGCGGCACTGCTGAAAAAGCTATGCTTTTAGCCAAAAAATCCTTACTCCGAAAAGTAGGACAGCCTAACCCTGACCCGGAAGTAGCTGACCTGGAAAAGGAAATTCTAAACAAAGTCAACAACTTGGGTATCGGTCCTGAGGGCTTTGGCGGGAAAGTTACTGCTTTAGCAGTGCATATAGAGACCTTTCCTTGCCATATTGCCAGTTTGCCAGTAGCCATAAATATACAATGTAATGCAGCTCGCTGGAAAGAAGCTGTCCTGTGATGACCAAAAGTCATGACCTTATAATCCTCGGCTCCGGTATAACCGGACTCCGAGCCGCTATAGAAGCTGCCCGCACCAGTGACATCGACATTGCCATTGTTTCCAAAGTCCAGCTTATGCGCTTCCATTCCGTTTGCGCCGAAGGTGGCACCGCAGCGGTAATGCAACCAGAAGCCGGAGACAGTCAGGGGCAGCGATTTCTTGGCTGACCAGGACGCCATAAAGCTCTTTGTAGAAGAAGCCCCTAAGGAAATGCTCTTCCTCGAGCACTGGGGGTATCCCCTGGTCACGCCGTCCCGATGGCAGAATTGCCCAGCGCGCCTTCGGTGGTCATAGCTTTGACCGAGCTTGCTTTGCCGCTGACGAGACTGGCTTCTTTGAGATGCAAACTCTTTACGACACTCTCCAGAAATACACTCAGGTAAGCCGGTATGACGAGTGTTATGCCACTTCCATTATCATTAACGATGGCTGCTTCTGTGGTCTTACGGTATGGAATCTAACCACCGGTGACTTTTTCCTCCTCCGGGGCGAAGCTCTAATCATCACTACCGGTGGGGCTTGCCGTATGTATGGCTTCACTACTTATTCCCTAACAGCTACCGGAGATGGTCTGGCTATGGCTTACCGAGCTGGTCTTTCCCTTAAAGATATGGAATTTGTTCAGTTTCATCCCACCGGGCTGGTACCTTCAGGTATTTTAATAACCGAAGCGGCTCGTGGGGAGGGGAGCTACTTGCTCAATAACCATGGGGAAAGGTTTATGGCAAAATATGCCCCCGACCAAAATGGAAGTAGACACCAGAGATATTGTCTGCCACTCTCAGGTGACCGAAATTGAACAGGGTAAAGGCTTTCCCGGACCTGATGGTCTTGATTATGTCCACCTTGACCTGCGCCACTTAGGTGCCCAGAAAATTAATGAGCGCCTGCCCATGATTCGAGAAATTGCCATAAAGTTTAACTTAATTGACCCCATTTACCAGCCTATCCCGGTTCGCCCAGCCGCCCACTATTTTATGGGTGGTGTCCACACCGACATTAACGGTGCCGCCCCAGTCGAAGGTATCTGGACTGCCGGTGAAGCTGCCTGTGTCTCCCTTCACGGGGCTAATCGCCTCGGTGCTAACTCGACCACCGAATGTCTTGTCTGGGGCAAAATCAGCGGCGAAAAAGCGGCTAACTACGTCGCTAAACAGAAAGCTTTACCTCCAGAACCCGAAGAACAAGTAGTAAAAGAAGAGGAAACCCGAATTTTCGGTAGATTCTCAAGCAATGGCTCAGAAAACCTCTATCAACTGCGCGCCGAACTGGAAAAGACTATGGATACCCAGGTAGCTGTTTTCCGCACCGGCTCTGAGTTAAAATCAGCTCTAAGTAAAATAAGGGAAATTAAGCAACGCTTAAGCCAAGTTTCGGTCAAAGACCGAGGCCGGATATACAACACTGACCTCCTATCAGTTTTAGAAACAGACAACCTGCTTGATTTAGCTGAAGTTATCGTTACCGGAGCTTTAACCCGCACCGAGTCCCGGGGCGCTCACGCCCGCCGTGACTTCCCCCAGCGGGACGATATAAACTGGCTCAAACATACCCTGGCTTACTATACTCCAGAAGGACCACGCCTTGATTACATCCCGGTAACCATTACCATGTGGCAACCCGCAAAGGAAGTATTAAGATTGAAACCATTGCCTGAAAATTATCTGGGGATGAAAGGATAGGTATGGGCGGGAAGATACCATCTTGAGCGCTACCTTTACTCCCTCCATCGTATCACTGGCTTAGGACTGATACTTTATGGCAGTCTCCACATGTGTGTTATGATTGTTATCAGGGGGCTGTTAGGAGAGGAAATCTATAAAGCGATGATGAACTTTTTCGACCACCCCTTTAAGACCGGGGAATATCTCGTTTTTGCTGCCTTTATTTTTCACGGTCTAAACGGTTTACGCCTCATCCTTCAGGAATTGGGATTCATTTTAGGCAAACCAAAACTCCATGTTTACCCTTATAAGGATTCATTGCGCCGGAAGCGCCCTATTGTTTTGGCTATGATAGCCTTTGTCTTCGTTTTCTCCCTGATTGTCTTATTTGCTTTCGTCGCTGGAGGTTCTTGAATGTTCCATACTTATCTGCGGTTTTTGCAATTAGCCACCGGGGCTCTTATAGCTTTCTTCTTAGGCACCCATATGGTGATAATGCACCTGCCAAAAATCCTCGGTTTTTTTGGTATCGAAATCCACAAGCCGACTTCCTGGGAGTCCATGATGAAGAGGGCACAAGAAAACTTCTTGTTGGTCTTCTATATTCTTTTCCTGGCTTTTGCTCTGTACCATGCTCTTAACGGACTGCGAGGTATAATTCTGGAGCTGTCCCCGTCTTCCAGAACCAAGCGAGTAATTACCGGGCTCATCATAATTCTGGGGCTCATCACCTTCGCTTTAGGCAGTTATGTGCCAGTAGCCCTCTTCCGGAGTTAAAAATATGCCCCCTAGAAAGATTACCAAAATTAAATTCAAAGTCCAGAGATATAATCCCGAGGGGGATAAAGCGCCCTATCTTCAGGAGTTTTTAGTCCCAGTTAGCCGGGGTATGACCGTCTTAGATGGTCTCATCTACATTGAGGAACTCAAAGCTGACATCCTGGAAATTAGGTCCCTGCCCAATTTCCCCGTCATCAAAGACCTCATCCCGGACAATTTCCGTCTACTCCACAAACATACCTCTATAAAGCCCTACATTATTCGCTCCGACAGTCAGGAAATGGAAAAGCCCACTGCTGAATATATGCAAGCACCGGGGCAACTGGAAAGTTATCTCCAATTCAGCTACTGTATAAAGTGTGGCATTTGCGTTTCTGCCTGCCCCACTTCAGCCAGTGATAAGCTTTTCCTTGGTCATCAAGCTTCAGTCCAATGTTACCGCTACTGTGCTGATAGTCGGGATGCTGGCAGTCAAGATAGATTCCCAGTAGTGAATACCGACCATGGGCTATGGCACTGCCACCTGGCTGGGGCTTGTTCTGAAGCCTATCCCAAAGGGGTTGACCCAGCTTTAGGTATTCAGTTACTCAAAAGACTTTTAGTCGCCAATGCTTTAGGACTGGGAAGAAAACCACAACCCGCCCCAAAAGTCCCACCCCCCAACGAGGTAAAACTCAAAATCACCATCCCGGAATTTACCGTCCCTCAAAGGAGACCTGACTTATGAAACCCATAAATATCACCTCACCCCTCGACCCAGAAGTTATTGAAAAGCTAAAAGCTGGTGACCAGGTTCTTATCACAGGCACTATTTATACCGCTCGAGATGCAGCCCACCAGCGACTCGTGGCAGCTTTAGATAAAGGCGAAAAACCACCATTAGACCTTGACGGTCAGACTATCTACTATATGGGACCAACTCCAGCTCGCCCCTGGTATGTCATTGGCTCTGCTGGACCAACTACCAGCGGTCGTATGGACATCTATACCCCAAAATTGCTGGCTTATGGAGTTAAAGGTATGATTGGCAAAGGGGCTCGCTCCCAAGCTGTAAAAGAGGCTATCAGAAAGTACAAGGCTATTTATTTTGCGGCTGTGGGCGGCGCCGGAGCTCTTATTTCCAAAACTATCAAAAAAGTAGAAACAGTAGCTTATGAAGATCTGGTGCCTGAAGCCATCCGGCGCCTGGAAGTAGAAAACTTCCCGGCTATTGTGGTCAATGATATTTACGGAGGTGACCTTTACCAAGAAGGCAAGGCTAAATATCAAGTTGCGACCAAACCCTCACCTTATTCCTCTCCCTTAAAGCAGGAGCGTGCGAAACCTTATATAAAGACTGAGGGGCGCCAACCGAATATTTTGGAGGAAGAGATGAAAAACAAAATGCTATTTACGAGCGTCATCTTGAGCTTAGTCATTTTGCTGTCGCCAATCATGGGATGTGCCAAGGTCAAGGAAAAAGCAGAAGCTATGAAGCCTGAGATACGGGCAATCACGCTTAAATGGGGTGAAGTTACCCCAGCAATTACCGAGGTTCTGGCAACTATCCAGGTATATAATCCCAACCCAGTCTCATTACCTGTCAAAAAAGTTTTCTGTGTTATTACCATGAATGGTATCAGGATGGGTAGTGCAGAAACTATAGACTTAAAAATAGAGAAGAATGCCGAGTTCCCGATTAAAATATCGGCTAAGATTGACAATACTAAGATTCCCAGTTTTTGGGCTGAGCATCTAAAGCGCAATGAGCGAAGTGAGACACTAATAGACATCAATACTACCTTTGACCTACTAGTTAGGGATTTCGCCTTTCCGTATAGGCTCAAGCGACCAATCGAGACTGACCTGCTGTCCGCCTTGAAAAAGGTTGGTCCAATCCCGGTGAAGAAAAAGGTCAAGATTCCCTTAGTAGGTGAAAAGACCATCTTTAAGATTACTCTGGAGTCCCTGTCAGGGAAATGAGGAACAGTAACACCAGAAACTACCCAAGTCAACCTTTTAGCTACTATCCGTAACGAAAACCCTTATCCGCTTGTTGTGCCCAAGGTAGAATACAAGGTCGATATGAATGCGATAGCACTGGCTTCGGGAGAAAGTGGGACAAATTATCTCTTTGCTCCTAATTCGAAGAATGATGTCAGCACAACCGTGGTGCTTGAGACCCGCCTCATGGACAGGTGGTTTGTATCGCATATCCGCCAAGGTGAGAAATCCACTTTCAATATTCAGGTATCGTTAGTGTTTGAGCTACCTAAAGATATAGCACAGCAACTAGGTCAGGATAGGCTGACAGTGCGAGTTTGGGAAGGGAGTCAAGGATTTGAGACCGATATTCTTGGAAGCAAAAAATAGAGCGATTTGTAGTTTTGCACGGTCCTACTTAAAGGGAGAGGGTAGTGAGGGTGAAAAATAAATACCCTCCAGCTTCAACCTATTGACATCAAAACCTGCCCAATGTATTACCGTTGACTTTGGTTAGCCTAAAACATAAGGAGAGAAGGAGAAAATTATGGCAAAATTGAAATTAGCCCTCTACTGGGCAGCCAGTTGTGGCGGTTGTGAAATTGCTCAGCTCCAGATTGGCGATAAAATCCTTAAACTGGCTGAAGTAGCCGATATTGTCTTCTGGCCCGTAGCCATTGATGTGAAGTACAAAGATGTGGAAGCTATGCCCAGCAAAAGTATAGATGTCTGCCTCTTCAATGGAGGTATTAGAACTTCAGAGCAGGAACATAAACAAGTCCAAAGTGATGATTGCTTATGGTGCCTGTGCCTACGAAGGTGGTGTTCCCGGGTTAGGAAACTTGTTCAACCGGGAGAAGATTTTTGAGCGAGTCTACTTTGAAATACCTTCTACGGATAATCCTAATAGGGTTACTCCCCAACCAAAGTATCAAGTGCCCGAAGGTGAACTCGCCATCCCTGAGTTCTATGATACTGTCAGCAGTTTACTCCAGACCGTAGATGTAGACTATACTATCCCCGGCTGTCCGCCCAAAGAAAAGACAACCTGGATGGCTTTGGAAGCCTTAATTGGTGGAAGAAGTCACTGACCAGGGAGCTCACTTCCTGAGTGCCGTAGCTTCTATCATTGATTCTAACGATCCCGATGAGATTCAAAAGATAATTGACAGCATTCCCGACCCAGTAGGCACTTTCTATCGGTATAGCCTACCTGACCCACTACTACGGAGAGCAAGACAATCGTTAATCAAAACGCACAAAGAAGTGTTATTTACGCTTGTAGGTAACCTTTCTAAGTAGTAAGTCTATGTGTCAGAATGTAATCACAACCCTGGAACGTGAAGCTACCCTAAATAGAGCTTGCTACGCCCAAATATAGCATTCAGTCCTTTTCGGAAGTTCAGCTTTGCTCAGATAGAGCAACTTTTGAGAAGGTATTTGGCGATTAGAAGAGTGCTACGGGGCGGTCACTCTAAGTCGCCACCCTAGCTACAGCTTGCCATCATCAGCTTGCAACCAGGGTTTTTACTATACCTGTCTTTTATGTCACCAATCTAGAGCATCGCCTGCTTAGAAGCTGTTTTAAAGGTCTCGCAAATAAAGGGGTTTCCCTTGGTAAAAAGCATACGCATAACCGCTTCTCATTTGGCTTTCAAGCTCGACCAACTTCTGAAAAAATTCGGGATAGACCTCTTTTAGCTTTTGATATTCCTTTTTGCTCTTGTATATCCCGCACCAGCAGTCCCATGAGCTCAAACCATACGGATAGACTGGATTAACAGGTAGGCTCCTAGGAGGTTGTGTGAGTAATATCCCGTCCGAAGTTGGTGAAGAACTGTTTTTCGGCAATTTTGAATCTGCGGCAGTGATTACTCACACGCTCCTATGGCCTTACAAAACCAATAGCATAGCTTGGTGCCTGTCTTGGTGCAAACCCACCGGCACCACCAAGGCAGCCATTTTGCCACTTTTAACTCACGACACTTTGTAGGAATCTCCGCCATTGCCCTCTCCAAATCCGCTAGCTGGGTTTGCTTTATTATAACACAATCTTGATTACTAAAGGTTAAATATTGCGCCTTGAGTCTTGACAATCGGGTACCTTTGGAGTTACACTAAACCAACAATTGAATATCGTCGTCGCCTGACCTGAATATTAGGAAAGACTTGGAAGCTGGGCTGAAAGCAGTTTGTTTAGCTCTGTTTAAGAAGCTTATCGAGTAGAGCTAGCAAAGCTTAAACCAAATGTTGAAATATATGCTGTTGATCTAACTCCAGAGCTGATAGATATAGCAAAGGAGAATGCTAAAATAGCAGGCGTGAGTGTGAACTTTGAAGTTGGCTCTGCTTACCACCTAAGATTTGAGGATGAGAGTTTTGATACAGTTATCAGCACAGGCGTGATACACGATTTAGCTAATCCTGCTAAAGCGTTAAACGAGTGGTATAGAGTTTTGAAGTCAGGTAGGGAAGCATTGGTATACGATCCTGCCTTAATCGTTCCAAGAGAAAAGATCAAAATATGGTATGAAAGATTAGAAGGTGAGGAGCTAGCTTTATTCAAAGAATATGCTAACAGAACTCCACCAAGAACTTATAGCACAGGAGAACTAGAGAAAATTTTAAGTGAAACCAAATTTAAAGAATATGAGATAAAGAGAGGGGAGTGGATAAGGATAAAATTAAAAAAGTAAACATACAGCTACTCTTTATCGGGATTTACTCCTGCTGCAATCAAGGTATTGTACAATTCCTTATACCTTCTGGCACCCTTTTCGTATCCAATTACTGGTGGTTTATTCTCACCATAATATTGATGGTGTTCTTCAAGCTTTTTATCGATTAGAGAAAACCCTGTCGGATCTTCTTTCCATGGTCGTACAAAATCCTGCTTACAAAAGAACTCTTCAAGACTAAACAGTTTAATGTGGAATACTCGGGGCACAGGGCCATACATTCTGAAATTAGAAAGTATACGGGAGTCCCCTACGAAAAGCGTGGAGGATACGAATATTCAGCAGGATCAACTTACAATGACAGACTTGATTTTGTTGCTCCAATGTTTGATATAGAAGTATTAAATTTCAAAAGTAAAGGCAAGCAAGGAGTAGAAGATATATACCCTTACTGGGCGGATGGAAACAGTTATTCAGTTCCTATGGTAGCTGCCGTTTCATCACTAATATTCCATGCCTATTTCAAGAAATTTGGAATTGAGCCAACGCCGAGTGTAATCTATGAGGTCCTTAAACAGACGGCTGAAATGAACAGTAAGGCTTACGATATCATTCTGAAAGAATAAAATGAAAAAGATAACTATAGATCCAATTACTGGCTTAGAAGGTCATGTCAAAATAGAAATCTTCCTCAACGATGCTGCTGAGGTTGAAAATAGCTACTTCCAGGTTCCGGAACTAAGGGGCTTTGAAAAGTTTTGCGAAGGTCGGCTGGCTGAGGACATGCCCTTAACCGTAAACATCTACAACAGTAGCGGAGAACTGATAAAGAAGTTAACCACGAGCTAATAGCAAATTTCTCCGGAATTTCCATACCTATAAGGCGTTTATCAAGAGAGGGCAGGGCTTTTTTAATAACCCTATCCACAACAGAAAGGAGGTGAAGGAATATGACAATGGAGAGATGGCGACCCTGGGCACCAAGAGTCTGGCGACCCTTCCGGGAAATGGAAGAGATGGAGCGGTGGATGGATGAAGTTTTCCGCCGCTTTACTCCCTCGATTTGGTGGCGAGTGCCAGCAGGAGAGGTCGCCTGGATGCCGGCATTGGAAATGTACGAAAAGCCCAACAAGTTTGTGGTTCGTGCCGAACTACCGGGCATGAAAAAAGAAGAAATTGATATTCATATCGTTGGTGATAGCCTCACCATAACCGGAGAACGCAAAACTACCGCGGAAGTCAAAGATGAAGAATACCAGCGGTGTGAGTTTTGCTACGGAAAATTTTCCCGCTCCATTACTTTACCTGCCACCATCAATGCCGCTAAAGTAGATGCCACCTACGAAAATGGCATCCTCGAAATTAGCCTGCCTAAAGCTGAGGAAGTAAAGCCCAAGAAAATCCAAATTAAAGCCGGAGGAGCTCAAACTAAGGCTGAGCAAACTGAAGCCAAACCTAAATCCAAATAGTTTCTCCGCCCTGCCCCCAAACATTAGCAAGCCCAGCGTTATCTCGAGGCATCAGCTTTATTCATAAACTGTGGCAATGAGTCTCTTAACGTTCTTGTCATTATTGACCGGAAATCTCCTTTCGCTTAAAATAAAGTTGACTAAAATAGTCAACAATCCTGAGGTTTAAAGGTTGTATAGTTTAGCTTACACTACTAAATTTATTAAAGAATGGGGGTGATGAAATGCCAATGTACAGCCAAACAGTGATGGAACATTTTATGAATCCCCGGAATGTGGGGCAGATAGAAGATCCAGATGGCGTTGGGGAGGTGGGCAACTCAGTCTGCGGTGATGTGATGACGTTTTATATTAAAGTGAAAGACGACCATCTTGAAGATGTCAAATTCCAGACCTTTGGCTGCGGTGCCGCTATTGCCGTTTCCAGTATGGTCAGTGAGATGGCTAAGGGAAAAACTTTGGAAGAAGCCCTGACCATCACCCCCACTCTGGTAGCCCAGGAACTAGGAGGGTTGCCTAAGAACAAATACCACTGCTCCAATTTAGGTGCCCAAGCTCTCGGCAAAGCAATCCGGGATTATGCCCAAAAGAAAGGTATAACCATCAAAGGGTTAGAACTGAAAGGAGAAGAAGATGAAGGAGAAGAGTGAAGAAAAATGTGTCTGCCCCTATTGTGAAGAAGAAATTATAATCTCTTTTAATCCTGTCTGTCAGCCTTGTAATATAGTGTTTCCTTACTGTCATAAGTGTGAGCTAACAGTGCTGGACAAGGAAGCTACCCATTGCCCTAAATGTGGCGAACCGTTGAGCTAAAGATGAACCCCGTGACGAATGCCCGGTGTGTGGGGCTCCCAAATCAGCTTCCGTCAAAACAAAGGACTAAAGGAACAAAAAATGACCATTGAAGAAATACTAAAACAAAGCTTTACTGTGGCTGTGGTTGGACTTTCGGACAATCCGGGGCGTCCCAGCCATATAGTGGCTAAATATTTGAAAGAACACGGCTACCGAATTATCCCGGTAAATCCCCAGATTAGACAGGTGCTGGGCGAGACCAGCCATCCAGACCTCCTGTCCATTCCCCAGCCTGTAGATGTGGTTAACATTTTCCGCCATTCTGAAGATGTGCCTCCCATTGTAGACCAGGCCATAAAAATAGGAGCTAAAGTAATCTGGATGCAGGAAGGGGTAATCAACAACGCAGCAGCCTATAAAGCCAGGCAAGCCGGACTTGAAGTAGTCATGGACAGGTGTATGAAGAAAGAACATGAAAAGATTAGCTGAGGCGCTATCCAGCCCTGAGGGGCAGTTTACTGTATTTTCTTCTTCACCTGCGGAATAATTATAGGCATCAGGATAATTATGGAGAGTAAGAATACCCAGATTGTACCGCCAATGCGCTCCACTGCGTTATATTCACCAGCTAAGGTAACAGCTAAAAAAAGACCAGCCACAATCAGAGATATACCAGTATAAATGACGGCGCTTATGAAACCTACATTCCTCATAATAATTCCTCCGTGAAAGATATTAGCTGCTCTTTATCATAGCAGTTGGTGCTATTGGCGATAACCTGACATAGCCTTGGCGCCGTATCGGCGGTATATAGCCACGCATCCGCAGAGTATTTAGAGTAACCGAAAGGGAACTGGTAGCCATAAGGAGAGCTGCCAGTTCTGGACTCGCCAGCTGGGCAAAGAAGGGATAAATAACGCCCATCCCAAAGGGGATTGCCAATGTGTTGTAGCCAAAAGCCCACAACAGATTTTCCTTCACCTTGCGTATAGTAGCCCACGCCACCTGAATGCCAGCGACCACATCCAAGAGATCGTCCTTCATCAGGATGACATGTCCTGTCTCTTTGGCAATATCGGTACCGGAGCCGATGGCAATCCCCACATCAGCCTGCACCAGAGCCGGGGCATCATTGATGCCATCCCCCCACCATAGCTACTATCTTCCCTTCTTCCTGGAGCTTCTTTATTTCGCCAGCCTTGTCCTGAGGCAAGACCTCGGAAAGTACCCGGGTGATGCCCACCTGACGAGCAATAGCCTCAGCAGTGCACCGGTTGTCCCCGGTAATCATGGCTACCTGGATTCCCATCCGATGCAACTCTTCTACCGCCAGAGGTGAGGTTTCTTTAAGAGTATCAGCCACAATTCCAACAGCGGTGCTGTCCACGGCGACAAACATGACTGTCTTACCTTCTTTCTCCAGGCGCTCTGCCTCGGGCATTAGCCCATCTAAAGATACCTCTCTCTCTGCCATGAGCCGGCGATTGCCCAGTAATATGTTTTGCTGGTTAAGCCGAGCTACTATACCGTGTCCAGGTATTGCCTCAAAGACATCAGCATCCTCAAGGGTGATACCTCAGGCACGAGCGCCAGTGACAATTGCTGCCCCAAGAGGGTGTTCTGAGTTTTTCTCAGCCACTGCGGCTAAATGCAATACCTCCACCTCGTTTCCGGTCAAGGCGATCACATCCGTTACCGAGGGGTCACCTCTAGTCAAGGTGCCGGTTTTTTCAAAGATCACCACCCGCAGCTTTGCCGCTGCCTCCATGGCATCAGCACCCTTAAAAAGAATGCCATGCTCTGCTTCCTTGCCAGTCCCAGCCATAATATCACTGGGGGTAGCTAAGCCTACGGCGCAGGGACAGGAAATAACCAGAACTGTTACTTAAATAAGGACAGAGAAGCCGAAGGCACCTACCAGAGTCAGAGGGTAAGGGGTTAACATGAGGCGACTCTCAGGAGTGAACCAGAGAGAAAAGCCGATAAAAAACCAAAATAAGAATGTCGCCAGTGCCAGAATATGCCCCCCCAGGATGAAACGACCCGCCACCAAATCAGCAATCTTCTGGATAGGCACCTTTATCGTCTGAGCCTCTTCCACCAGCTTGATAATCTGAGATAAGGCGGTATCTTTACCCACTCTGGTAGCACAGAACTTAAAGGCACCGGTTTTGTTTACAATCCCACCAATAACCTCATCCCCAGCCTTCTTCTCCACCGGAATACTCTCCCCGGTAATCATGGATTAGTCTACAGAGGAGTATCCCTCCGTAACTATCCCATCCACAGGAATAGCCTCGCCAGGGCGAATGGCTTCAGAGGTACGACCACGAGTTACCGCCTCAAGGTATCTGCCTAAGATAATAAAAGCGGTAAGCAGGGCAGCGGCTTCATAGAAAGTAGCTTCTCTACCACCAAAGCCCACCAAAGCCAGCATCGGGCCAGAAAGTATTAATGACCGCAATAAGGTAAGCGGCACCAATACCTGTAGCATACAGGAGGTTCATGTCGGTAATACCTCGGCGTAGACCGTTCCAACTATTGACGAAGAACTGTCTACCAGGACCGAAGACAACAGGTGTCGTCAGGAAAAACAGAAGGACCTTATTATTCATCCACGCCGGGATAATCTCAGGTAGAAACCAGCAAAGCTGAAACGTGCCCAGTATTACCAGAAAACCCAAGGAGCTGGCGATAATCAGATTGATAAGCTGGCGGCGTATTTCTCGCTGTCGAGCTTCTCTTTCCCTATCCAAAGCTTCCTGCCCTTCGGTCCTTTCCACAACTCCGTAGCCGAGTTCCTGAATGGTCTTTCTTATCTCGGCTAAGGAGGTGATGTCTGGAGTATATTCAACGCGAGCGCTCCCCATAGCTAAGTTCACCATCACCTTCCCCACTCCAGGCAGGTCCCTTACAGCCTTCCCAATGTTGATGACACATGATCCACAGGTCATACCTGTAATCTGAAGATGGGCACTGTCTAACACAATTTCATAGCCTATATCGGCTACCACCTTTCTCATCTCGCCTAACGTTACCCGGCTGGGGTCATATTCCACAGCCGCCTTGCTTGTAGCCAGGTTCACCACCACCTTCTCCACCCCAGGCAAATTACCCAGTGCTTTCTCACTGTGAGCTACGCAGGAGGCGCAAGTCATACCCGCAATCTGAAGGTTTGTCTTCTTTAGTTTCTTAGTTTTATTCGACATCTGCCTCAGTTCTTTCCTGTGTTGATACCTACTATATACTACCATAGAGTATTTCTTTTGTTAACAGAGCGAGTTACTCTTGACGGGGCACTGAACGGAAATGCCTCTTTACCAGATTCTTATTAAATCCTATAATTAAAGGAAAGAGTGAACCAGACAATTAATCTTGCCTCACAAATTCAAGAATACCTGCCCCGGCAACTGTGGCAAGCGGTCAATACTGTCGGAAAAAAAGCTACTGAATTAGGACAAAAGCTGTATCTTGTTGGGGGTGTAGTCAGAGACCTCTTTTTGGGTCGCCCCAATTTTGACCTTGACCTTGCTGTTGAAGGAGATGCCGTCCAACTGGCGCGAGAATTAGCCCGAGTTAGCCAAACTAAGTTAACAATCCATCCCCACTTTAGCACAGCCAGACTTGACTATAAAGACTTCAGCCTTGATATAACCACGGCTCGCCGCGAAGTTTATCCCAGACCTGGAGCCTTGCCGGTGATAGAACCAGGTACAATAATTGACGACCTCTTCCGCCGCGACTTCTCCATCAATGCTATGGCTATCTGCCTCACCCCCGAGTACTACGGGGAACTCTGTGACCCCTATAAAGGTAAGGATGACCTTGAACGTGGTCTGATTCGAGTCCTTCACGACCAGAGCTTTAAGGAAGATGCGACGCGAATTCTCCGGGCACTCCGTTATGAGCAAAGACTCGGTTTCTCCCTGGAGCCCAGGACACTACAATTACTTCAACATGACATACCTATGCTGGACACTGTAAGCAGCGAGCGAATACGATACGACCTGGAAATGATCTTAAAGGAAGAAGCTCCAGAAAAAATTCTAAACCAGGCTTATCAGTTAGGAGTCCTCCAGAAACTACACCCTTCCCTAAAAGGCAACGGCTGGCTTGCCCAGAAGTTTGAACAGGCACGCCAGCTAAGTAAGAAAGTTCCTCTTCCGCCTCTTTACTTCTCTCTCCTGGTCTATTCCTTGACCGAAACAGAAAATGAACAATTTCTCTTGCGTATCAATCCGCCTAAAAAATTGACCCAGCTATTACGCGATACCCTGCACCTTAAAAGACACCTTCCGGAACTGACCAAACCAGCCTTAAAGCCCAGCCGTATCTACCATCTCCTTTATGAGTACTCCCCCACGGCTATTCAAGCCAATGCTATAGCCTCAGATACCTCCAAGATACGCCAGCGTTTAGAGCTATTTCTTTACAAATTGCGTTATGTCAAACCGCTATTAGACGGCACTGACTTAGTGAGAATGGGCATCCCCCCAGGACCTCAACTGGGAGAGATTCTTAAAGCCCTCCGCCAAGCCAAACTTAATGGTAAGGTAAGAACACGAACTGACGAAGAGAAATTAGTTCATAACTGTTCATCAAGATAAAATGAACCGTAACAAGCCGGCTGCCAGATAAGCTTCGAAGAAAGCTCGGGGCAAGCGCCCACCCCAGCAGGCTAACAAGAACTTCCAGACCGGCAATCTCAGTGCCCCAGCCACCAGCCCCACTATATCAAAAAGAACTACCGGGATTAAGGCAATAAAGAAAACAGCCCAGACGCCATAACGGTTCGTTAATTCCATTACTTTCTGAAATCTTTCTCCATCTTCTTTAATAATGACCCTTCTGCCCAGATGGCCGGCATAATAACTAAATAGTTCACCTAATGTTGCCCCAATGCTGGCTACCAAAGCTACTATCATCGGATCCCACTTGGCAGCGGCAGCAGCTACTAAAGCAACAGATGGCATTGGGAAAAATATAGTAGCAGCACCTAACAGAGTAGCCACAAAGACAACTCCATAGGCGAAGGGAGCCAGACCGGCTAAAGGGCTTTCTAGAAAGACTTCAAGGAAACGCAGCAAGTAAACAAGACCACCGCTGAAAACAATAATGCCAGCTACCCAGACAACTATAAGCAGTGGTCGTCTTCGAGAGATTACTGAGTGCTTTATGTCCATCCTAACCCAGCCGATTCCCGGAAAAAAGCCGATACTAAATAACATTCCAGCCCCTGACTGTAAAGACGGCTATACAATTCTTTAGCTATAGCCTTCCCCTCAATCAGGCTAAACAGAGCCGGACCCGAGCCCGCCAGACAAACATTAGTCGCACCAGCTTCTATGAAACGTTCCCGATATTCTCCAAGACTGGGGAAAACAGCCAAAGCAACCCTGTCAAAGACATTAAATAAGAGAGATGGCGAGAAACCCTTGCCTCGGGACAGGACTTTAACAGCGTTGCGAGTAAATTCACCCTTTGTATAGTGCTCCGGGGGCAGACAGCTATAAACATACTGTGTCTTGCCCGAAATACGAGGCAAAGGCGGTACCACAATCACAAACTGGGGCATAGCCAGAGCCACCAGAGGTTTTAGCTTTTCCCCCTTACCCTTGACCATCGCGGCACCGCGGTAAAGAAAAAAGGGGACATCAGAACCAAGCTGAGCGGCTAACCTTACCATCTGGCGCATAGATAATCCCAGTTCCCACAAGTGATCAAGAACCATCAATGTAGCTGCGGCATCACTACTGCCCCCACCCAGACCAACCCCATAGGGAATTCGCTTCTCCAGTCTTATTTTCACCCCCCCACGGTAGCCACTAATCTTCTTCAATAGCCAGGCTGCCCGAAATACCAAATTATCTTCTCCCCCCAGCTCCAGGTTATTGCAGTCAAAAGAAATATCCCTGTCAAGTTCAAAAGAGAGGACGTCACATAAATTAATACTTTGAATAAGGCTGCGAATCTCGTGATAGCCATCTTTGCGTTTGCCCAAAACTTCAAGAACAAGGTTAACTTTAGCTGGCGCTAAAACCGTTAGCATGCCCTCATCTTTTCTTCAATAGATTCACTTCCCGCCATACCTTAGCCCACTCCTCCAGAGTCAACGTTTCTGCCCGCCGCTGGGGTTCTATCCCCAGTGATTCTAATATTGAAGCTATCTCGGAGGCTGGGACTCCTAAACCATGGGCTAAGGAATTACGCAATTGTTTCCGGGGAGAACTAAAGCCCTTACTCATTATATCAAAGAAACTATCAACATCACTCACCACAACCGCCGGCAAGGGCAAAAGGTCAAGACGCAGAACAACTGAATCTACCTTTGGTGGTGGGTAAAAACTTCGGGCTGGGACATGGATTAGTATCCCAGGCTTGGCATAAAATTGAACACTAAGGCTAAAGAGACTCATCTTCCCCGAAGAAGCTACTATTGCCTCGCCCACCTCCTTTTGCATCATGACCACCATTAGCTGAGGTTTGAGGGAAGCTTCCAGAAAATGTCGTAGTACCGGTGAGGTAATATAGTAGGGGAGATTCGCTACAACTTTGTAGCTATCTTGCTTCAAATAGCTTCCCACCAACTGGGATGGAACCACCTGAAGTATGTCAGCGTTGACAATAACCACATTAGGAAAGGCGACTAAGGTTTTGTGTAACGCAACAACAAGTTGAGAATCCAGTTCCACAGCAATGACTTTAGCCGCCTTTTTAGCCAGCTCCCGGGTTAAAACCCCCAACCCCGGACCTACTTCAATTACAACGTCTTCGGGATTAAGCTCGGCAGCTAAAATTATTTGCTCTAAAACGGCTTCATCAATAAGGAAATGTTGTCCGAGTCTCTTTTTAACTTTTAGGTCAAACTGGTGAAGCAGCTTTTTAACCCGGAGCAAAGACGTCTCATATTTATCCTTCACCCCATCCCCCAACCCGGCTTCAAAATCCCGGGCATTTTTATAAAGGAATATTCCCGTGCTTTCTCAAAACCCCCGGTTCAGTTTTACTTCTTAGCAGATCCAAAGCCTTTATAAGCTGTGGTCTTGTCTCCTGAGGTCTGATAACAGCATCCACATACTGCCGGGAGGCAGCATAATAAGGGGTGCTGAATTTCTCTTTATATTCGGTAATCTTTTCTTTTCTAACTTGTTCTTTATCTTCGGCTTGTTCAATTTCCTTTCGGTAAAGAATGGCTATGGCTCCCTCAGCCCCCATAATAGCAATTTCAGCCGTAGGCCAGGCAAAAGCCATATCCATACCGATAGACTTGGAACCCATAGCTACATAAGCACCTCCATAGGCTTTGCGGATGACCACACTTATCTTAGGCACAGTGGCTTCCCGAAGTCCGTAAAGCATCTTAGCCCCATGCCTGATTATACCTTTCCGCTCTTCAGCTACACCTGGTAAATACCCCGGAACATCCACCAAACAAATTATAGGAATATTAAAGCAATCACAAAGCCGATAGAAACGCGCCGCTTTATCACAGGCATCACAATCCAGAGACCCAGCCGCCACAGAGGGTTGGTTGGCTACAATACCAACGGGGTAGCCATTTAGACGACCAAAGCCCGTTATTATATTTCGGGCAAACCGGGCTTTTACCTCCATAAAACCACCATTGTCCACTATCTTGTAGATTATCTGATGCATATCAAAAGGTCGCCTCGGGTCAGTGGGGACAATATCTATTAACCCTTCATCACAACGATTTGGGTCATCACCAGTATTAACTACTGGAGGAGGCTCAGCGTAACTGGAGGGTAGGAAAGTCAATAACCTTCTAATCTGTTGCAGACAGTCTTTATCATCCTTGGCGGTAAAGTCAGCATTTCCTGAAACTTCGCTCTGGGCTTTGGCACCTCCCAGGTCTCCCATGGTAATTTCCTCGCCGGTTACCCGCTTAATCACCTCCGGACCGGTAATAAACATATAGCTTGTCCCATCCACCATAAAAGTGAAATCGGTAAGGGCTGGAGAATATACCCCACCTCCAGCACAGTTCCCCATAATGGCTGATATTTGGGGGACTACTCCAGAAGCTAACACATTCTCAGCAAAGATAGGACCATAAGTGCTGACCCCTTCTTGAATTCTGGCACCAGCCGAGTCTATTAAACCAATGATGGGTGCTTTTGCCCCACGGGCTAACCTCATAACATTGCACATCTTTTCGGAATGGGTATGTCCCACAGTACCCCCTATCACAGTAAAGTCTTGAGCATAAACATAAACCAACCTACCATCTATCTTCCCATATCCGGTTACCACTCCGTCTCCGTAAGGGCGTCTCTTCTCCATACCAAAATCGTAGCATTCATGCTGGGCAAAAAGACCCGTCTCCACAAAAGTACCCTCATCAAGGAGCAAATTTAGCCTTTCCCGGGCGGTTAACTTGCCAGCAGCATGCTGCTTATCAATAGCCTCCTGAGATTCCCCCCTTTTGGCTATTTTCTCTAATTCTTCCAGCTTTTGTAGTTCTTCTCTCATGACTACCTCCCCTATCTTTTTTATACTTCCTCAAGTTTTTCCTTCCACTCCTTGCGATTAACTCCCACTCTCTCCAGGTCCTCACCCAAAATGTGTATGGCATTCTTCCAGAAAAGCTTCTCTAATATGCCCTCTCTGTAGTCCTTCCGCAAATGCTGGTAAAGAATGCCATCAAGGGGGAACAAGTTATATTCCGAACCAAACATATACTTGTCCTGCTGGCGGCGGTTCATCTCATACCACATCCGGGGCACATTTATCTCATAGTACTCAGGCCACATACCAGAAACTTCCCGATAAACATTACCCTTGTGTCGGCATATCAAGCAGGCGTCTTCATCCCGCCCTTCAGCATGATGCAAGAAAATTATCTTGAGCTTAGGAAAATCAGCCGCGACATCATCAAAGTCAGGGATGAGGTTCATGGTGTACTTTAACTTAAGACCTAGGGCGCCGGGGGCACCACTCCCCATCCCGGTAAAGCCGGTATGAAATTTCACCGGCATTCCCAGATCTTGACACAGATCCCAAATAGGATAGGCTATTTCCTTATCAGCTACCGAGAAAGCTTGACCGCCTTGCTGGAACTTGATCCCCAACAGTTTTAGTTCCTTATAGCACCTCTCCACCTCTTCCAGGGCTTTCTGACGCTGCCACGGGTCAACGGAGCCCCAGGCAGCTATAACCACATCTGGGAACCTGTTTCTCAAGCTGGCTAACTCATCGTTGGTATTCGATTTATAAGAGGGGTCAGGACCATAAGGCGGACCAAGCCCCTGGCTGGTATCAGCCATCCAGGCAGTGGGTATACAAGCAACCCCAAGTTCTCTGAATGGCAAAACCCATTCTTCATCGGTAGGTGATTCTGCAGTTACACTTTCTGGCGTGACTCCTTTCTTTCCGTAAAGGTATGTTTCCAGATGCGTCCGAAACTTTCCCAGGCTTCTCCAGCCTTCTTTGGTGTAAGGATGGCAGTGGACATCTATAATCCTAGGCATGCCTTTCCTTACTTCTTTTAGTATCTCTTTTATCTCCGGGATTACCCGATGAAAGGGCTCCCGCCTTATTTCCCTGTCTAATCTCCTCTTTGTTTCTTCATCCATTTCCAGTAGACCATACCGTTTCTTTTCTGCCATTTATTCTCCTCTTTATATTATTAGGGGTCGTGCACCGGCTGTCGATTCTGTCCCCCATGGCTTGTTCCGGTTAAATCAGCTCCGACCAGGTAACCTTGCGGCGCCCGGAAACAACTACTTACCGCTGCTTCCTCCCGGACCTGACGGGATTTGTAGCCCCCCGCCGCGCAAGACCCAGCCTTCATCGCCGCCCCAACAGGAACAGTCCCAAAAGACACAAACCTCGAGCCGGACTTCAGCCCCGCTATAGCGGTTCTCGGGTACAGGGCACCGCTAGCTCCCCGCTTAGCACGACCCTGTCTATATTAAACTAAAATAAGCAAACCCTTCAAGCCTACATCCCATAGCTCAAACGAGAAATCAAAGGCAAGGGCAGACCCACGGCTGTCATTTTTCTCTGGGTAACTGTAACATCATATTCCACCCGGTAATGATAAATGACCCGGGCTTCACTATCATAAATCCCGTAACTGGCTCTCGGGTCACCATCCCGGGGCTGCCCCACTCCCCCAGGATTAATAATCAACCGCTGCTTACTTAATTCTAATCTGGCTCCATCAGGAAATTTCTTTACCTTACAAGTACCAGCTTTGTCCTGAAACTCAAATATTAGAGGAACATGAGAGTGACCAATCAGACAGTAACTCGTCTTGAAATAGCTAAAACTTTCTCGGGCAGCACTGGTAGACAATAAATATTCCCAGATAGGGTGCCGGGGGCTGCCGTGAACCAAAGTGAAATCATCCTGACCTAAGCTGACCGGGAGGCTTTCCAGATATTTTATGTCATGTTCAGTCAACTGTTGTGCTGTCCAGAGACAAGCTCGAGCCGCCACCGGGTTGAAATCCGAAGTGTCAATCTTACCTATAGCTCCCCAATCGTGATTACCGGCAACACACAGGTGGTCATACTGGCGCAGCAGCTCAATACACTCCCGAGGTTCTGGACCATAACCCACTATATCCCCTAAACACCATACCTTGTCCCAGCCACCCTTCAATTCCATATCCCTGAACACGGCTTTAAAAGCAGCCAGATTACCGTGGATATCCCCTAAAATAGCGTATCGCATCCGACGGCTTACTATACCACGCCACCTCATAATTTGTTAAATCATAATAAGCGGAGAAACCCTCACCTTATTCCTCTCCCTTAAAGGGAGAGGAATAAGGTGAGGCGGACAGGTGACACTGTCAGGCTACGATGATAAAATAAATTTGCTGACGAAGAAATCTGCTTGACAGGAGTTAGTAACTATGGAAGTTTATCTCGTCCAGCATGGTGAAGCCAAATCGGAGACAGAAGACCCGAGGCGAGCTCTCAGCGACAAAGGCAAAGCTGAGGTAAGACTAATAGCGCATTATGCCGCTTCCCTGGGGATAAAGGCCAGTGAAATCCTGCATTCTGATAAGCTCAGAGCCAGAGAAACAGCCGAAATTTTAGCTCAGTTTCTGTCTCCGCCCGGCATGACCAGAGAAACAGGCAGCCTTGCCCCCTTAGACGATCCTTCGGCAGCCAAGTCTGTAATAGATCAAGCCCAGGCACCCCTGATGATAGTGGGGCACCTTCCCTACTTAAGTCGCTTAACTTCCCTGCTTGTTTTCGGCACTCCGCAGCCAGAAATAGTCAAATTTAGGATGGGAGGCATGGTCTGCCTTAGCAAAATTGACACCGGCTGGGTTATAAACTGGGTACTAACACCTGAACTTTTGACACAGACACGAAAGGAGACATAGCCAAAACAAACTCGGAGCCCTATCCACTCCCAATAGATTTAGGCGACTGGACTAAAAAGACAGATTGGAGCAGCACTGGAAAGGCTGGTGGAAAATAGGTTTTGTAATTAAAGATGAGATGACTGAAGAGGAATAGACAGTGACAAAGTAAATGTCTTCGGCGGATAGGAGGTGAACATGGTTACCTGGGAAATATGGACAATAATAGGGATTTATGCTACTTTATATGTACTAACCCTTATTCTAATAATGAAAAGTAAACGAAAGAAGGAGGGATAAATTATGGGTCTTCAGACAAAAATGTGGTTATTGGTAGCGCTAATGTTTGGCATCCTTTATGGGGTTATTACCGGTGTCGGCAACTATCTGGGAGTAGGGAGTGCCGGTAGTTATATTATTCTGGCGGTTTTGTTTATGGGTTTCCAATACCTAATTGGTCCTTCCCTGGTTTCTATGATGATGCAAGTAAAATGGGTTTCCGAAAAAGAAGAACCGGAACTTCACCGTCAGGTAGCCGAATTAGCCAAAAAGGCTGGAATTCCTAAGCCAAAAGTGGGAATCTCCCAGCTTTCTCTCCCCAATGCTTTTGCCTTTGGTCGAAGCCAGAAAGATGGCAGAGTTTGCCTCACCCAGGGAATCCGGGGACTCCTGAATAAAGATGAATTAAAGGCAGTAATAGGTCATGAGATTGCTCATCTCAAACATAGAGATATGCTGGTTATTACCCTGCTTTCGGTTATCCCCTTAATCTGCTACTGGATTGCTTTGAGTCTGATATGGGGTGGGGGTTTCGCCAGGAGAGGCGGAGGGTATACTGTCTTAATTGGTTTTGGTGCCATGTTAGCTTATTTTGTTACCAATCTCCTTGTCCTGGCTGGCTCTCGGATTAGGGAATATTACGCTGATGGGAGAAGCGTGAAATTAGGAAATCCTCCTCACCATTTAGCTTCAGCCCTTTATAAACTTGTCTACGGTTCAGCCCAGCTTCGCCGAAGTGCCCGGGGTGAAGAAGAATTGCATAGAGTAGAAGGAATAAGAGCTTTCTTCCTTAATGATGTTGGTCGAGCCTGGGATGAAATCCAGGAACTGAAAGCGATTGACCGGGATTTTAGTGGCACTATTGACCAAAATGAACTTTTAGCCCTGAGGTCTAAAAAGGTAAGATTGACTGGAGCTGAGAAAATAGCCGAACTTTTTACCACTCACCCTAATATGCTAAAGAGGATCAAACACCTGGCTACTTTAGTTTAAAAGGATAGGCTCATATCGACATTTATCAGCAACTTCGGGAAAAGCTAAACACCCACCCCTTCGGAGCGCCCGACCGCCCTGAAATTCTGGAAATCCTCCAGATCCTGTTTACCCCTGAAGAAGCTGCCTTTGCTGTTCAACTCCCCCTGGCTCCCCAGCCTGTAACAGACATCGCCAATAAACTCAAACGCCCTGTAGAAGAAGTAACTACCAAGTGCGAGCATTTAACTGATAAAGGCTTGGTTTTTGCTCTTGATGCCCGGGGAAAAAGGCTCTATATGCTTTTACCCACCGCCCCAGGCATCTTTGAGTTTCCCTTAATGAAGCACAAACACCTTAATCTCGATTTTGAGCGTCTGGGGCAATTATGGCAGCAATATTATGACACTGGCTGGGGACATGAACTTCACGGCAGTCAGACCAATATGTCCCGGGTCATCCCGGTAAAGAAGGCTATTCCTTTCATCCTAAACATCCTTCCCTTTGAACAGGCTTCCCATTACATCAATGCCGCCGAGTATATTTCTATTGCTGACTGTCCTTGCCGCCTTTCCCAGAAAAAATGTCACAATCCCATAGAAGTTTGCCTCGGTTTTGGCCGAACTGCCCAATTCTTAACCGAACGGAAGATGGCACGCCTTATCACCAAGGAAGAAGCCTTTAAAATACTGAAACAAGCCGAAGAAGCTGGACTCGTCCATTGCACCTCCAACACTCTGGACAGGCTTGAATATATTTGCAATTGCTGCCCCTGCTGTTGTGGCATTCTCGGTGCCGCTACCCGCCTTAAGGGTACTGCTTCCAAGCCAGTGTCCAACTTTTATTCTACTATTTATGCTGAAAGCTGCAACGGCTGCCGTATTTGTGAGGACAGATGCCCGGTAGAAGCTATTACTGTAAACGACACAGCTATTGTAGACACAAACCTTTGCCTTGGCTGTGGCCTATGTGCTTCAGCTTGCCCCACCGAGGCTATTACCCTTCGCCGCAAAGCTGACAGCACTGAACCACCCAAAAAATTCAGAGACCTATATCTTCAGGTAGCCAAAGAAAAAGGACGTCTCAATGCCTTCTTAGCCAATGCCACTCTATTAAGACGGTACCTTGGTATTTTTCGTATTGTCGAAATTGCACTCCGAGTTGCTCAGCACATAAAACTTTCAGGACAACCTTCGCCCTTGTCTAAATTTTAATAACTCTGGTGTTCGCGGCCTAACCTAACTGAAACAACGTATTGTTGGGATAACTTCTTTTTTGTATAATTGAGTTAGTGAACAGCGAAAGAGACATCGGCAAATTTTGCACAGAACCGCGTCCGCTGTCATCCTGGCAAAGACGTTTAAGGCGGAGAATACCTTAATGTTGGTTCACTCATTCAGCCAACTGAGACAAGAAGAGGATGAAGCTTTTCAAGATTACCGCCAGTTCTTGAAGCTATTTGGTATTAAAGGCAGACAGAACTTTCTCTCACTCGCCAAGAATATCGCTGGAATTGATTTGTACTTTGGATGGGTTAAAGGCGAAAAGAAGTATCTCAAAAAGTGAAGCAAGGAATGTTTACCTTTGCCTAGGAGCTTTGGTTTTTGAGCATGCATTACACATTCTGACGTTTTGTTTAAAACGAGCAAGAGCCTATCTGTACTTTGTTGTCCTGTCGAGTTTTCGAGTAAAGAGGTCTACTATAACAAGGGTACAGACTCATATTTACAGAAGGAACCAAGCAATGGTAAAAACTCGGGGGAACTTGGCTTAGTCCTGATTTCTACCTGTCCCTCTCCCGCTCTATTTTCTCACGGATGGCATCCCTAACCCATTCCTCGATGGCTTCACTGACCAATTATTTGAGGTCTTTACCAGTTGGAACTCCGGGTTCTACTTCCCGCACTGGAGCAGCTGAGGGGGTGACTGCAGCTTCTCGCCTCACCTCTTTCTTCGGAGGGGCTGCCAGATAAAGCAGAGGCTCGATTATCCAGAACCAGCCAACACCAAAAGCCATAATCCCGATACAGATATAAGGAGCAATATTTATCAGGCTTTGAGGGATGCCTATTACGGCTGATACCATCTCTGGTTTAAACTCTTCAGGAAGGGTTACGCTCTCAGGAAGAATTCCAGCTCCAGCTAAGAATTGCAAAAATTTGCCTATAGTCTCAATGGCATCAGCAGCTTTTTTCAAAGCAGTGGTCAGAAAGTAGGAAGCAAAGCCACCAACTAGTAAGGCAAGCCCAATACTAAAAGACTTCATCTTGTTTCACCTCCCTTTTTAAAGCATTATATAACCTGTATTTCCTTTAGACAATAGGCCTTGAAGGGAGAGGAATAAGGTGAGGGTGACCAGCCCCTTTATGCTATAATTCCAAAAAATGAAGGTTTCAGAACTGGGGGAATTTGGCTTAATTGAGCTTTTAGCCAGCACTGTGGCTAAATCAAAAGACCAGAAAAATGCCTCATGGCGTAATCTCATCATCGGTATCGGTGATGATGCTGCGGCCTGGCAGGGTGACAGCTCCATCCAGTTAGCCACCACAGATGCTTTAGTCCAGGATATACACTTTAACCTGAATGTTATTACCTGGGAGGAACTGGGCTGGAAAGCCTTAGCCGTAAATTTGAGTGACATTGCCGCTATGGGTGGCATACCCAAATATGCCTTAGTCTCGTTAGCTTTGCCTGGTGACCTCGAAATAGAAAGGGTCTGTGAGCTTTACCAGGGTATGGTCGATTTAACTCAAGAATTTGGCGTCGTTATAGCTGGTGGGGATGTTACCAGTTCCCTCAATATCATTATCACGGTTACTGTTTTCGGTAGCTTAGGTGGGCGTAATATACCCCTAACCCGCTCATCAGCTAAGCAAGAAGACCAAATAGCAGTTACCGGATATCTGGGGACATCAGCCGCCGGGCTGAAGATGCTCAGCGAGGGACTGAACTGGGATGAGGAAACAGCCATCCTGGTAAAACAAGCCCATCTTCGCCCTATACCTAAAGTAAGAGAAGGACAAATGCTCCTCAGGTCGGGGGTGAAAGCAGCCATAGATATTAGCGACGGGTTAATTAGCGATCTTACTCAAATTTGTAAAATGAGCCAGGTTGGTGCCCGGATAAAACTTGGTTCTTTACCCGTCCATCCCTTAGTTCGGACGGCTCTGGGCAATAACTGGCAGGAGCTGGCTTTGTCTGGCGGAGAAGAATATGAATTGCTGTTTACTGCTCCCCCGGGCATTATTGAGCGGGTTAAGAAAGTCCTGACCTGTCCGGTAACAGTTATTGGCGAGATAACCAGAGAAGAGATAGGACAGGTGATAGTAGTTGATGAGCAAGATAAGATTGTCCCGTGGCACCAAAGAGGCTGGGAGCATTTCAAATCCCATCCTATACACCGAGCACAAATGTAAGGCAAAGTCGAAACTTCACCCACAAAGGCAAGCAAAGCAACAAAATGGAATCTTTGAAACTAATCTCCCATAGTCCAGAAGAGACTCAACATTTAGGAGCTATCTTAGGTAAATTAGCCCGGACAGGAGACGTTTTCCTTCTGGTAGGTAACCTGGGGGCAGGTAAGACTTGCCTTACTCAGGGCATTGCCCGGGGGCTTGAGGTCAAGGAATATGCCTTCAGTCCGTCCTTCGTCATCCTCCGAGAATACTCTGGCAGGCTGTCTTTATACCATATTGATTTTTATCGCCTCGACCATATAGAGGAAATAGTAGATTTAGGGTTAGATGAATACTTTTATGGGAATGGTGTCTGTGTTGTGGAATGGGCAGAAAAGGGACTGCAGATATTACCCCCAGAGAACTTGCTCATTACCTTAGACTACATATCGGATATAGAACGGGGGCTTCATCTGGAGGCGAAAGGTAAGCGCTACTCAGAATTACTGGAAAAGCTGGCTGTATCAATCAAAAGCGGATTTGGGAGCAAACAGCGCTAATGGAACTATCCATAGATACCTCTACCAATATTGTTAGTTTAGTTTTATCCCAAGAGGGTGAAGCTGTAGCTGAACTGAGCTGGCACTCCAGACAAAACCATACTGTAGAGCTAATGCCAAACCTGGTTTCCTTACTTAAACAGACCAAAACAACTCTCTCCTCCCTCTCGGCAATCTTTATTGCCAGAGGTCCGGGCAGCTACAACGGATTAAGAGTCGGAATGAGCACGGCTAAAGGGTTAGCCTTTGCCTTAAACCTCCCCTTGATAAGTATAAGTACTCTGGAAATAGAGGCTTTCCCCTTTGCCTATACTGGTCTACCTTTATGCCCAATCCATAATGCCGGACGTGGCGAAATTGTTGCCGCTATCTACCAACAGAAACAGGGATGGCACTGCCTCATAGCTGAACATATTACCACCGTAGACGCTTTAATCAGACAAATTAAAGAACCGACCCTGTTTTGTGGCGAGATTCCATCCGAAGTCGTCCCCCAGTTGCAGCAGGAGTTAGGTAAACAAGCTATAATCCCCGAGGCAATGGTTCGACAACGACGGGCGGCTTACTTAGCCGCTCTGGGATGGCAGCGCTACCAAAATAGTGATTACGATAATCCGGCAACTCTCCAACCTTTATACTTGCGTCAACCACCCATCACTCAGCCAAAAAAAGGAGGTAGAAAAATCCCCATGACAGATATCGTCTAATTTAAGACTATTGCCGGCAGCAATAAGCTGTTATGGTGTCCCCATTATGGCTTATTGCTGCAGACATAGGTAGAAGGGAGAGGCTGTCCATAATGGGGTTTAAAACAGGAGACCAAAATGCTGCCAAAGAGCTTATCCATCATTGATACTAAAAGTCTTACCCAATGTTTTGCCTGCGGTCCAGATAACCCTATAGGACTGAAGTTAAAGTTTACCTGGGACGGGACAACAGCCAGGGCTGAATTCACCCCCACCGAACTTCATCAGGGATGGAATAACATCGTCCACGGAGGCATTATCTTTACTTTCCTCGATGAAGCTATGACCTATGTGACTTATTTTCAGGGGCTAAATTCGGTTACAGCCAGGAGTGAGGTGAGGTTCAAACGAGCTGCCTTTCTCCACGAGCCCTTGCTAATTTCAGCCACCACTGTTAAGAAGACCCGCAAGCTCCTGGAAGCTAAAAGCATCGTTACCCTTAAGGATGGGACAGAAATAGCCGAAGGCAGTGCTCTAATGTATATCTTCGCTCAGCAGCCATCACCCCGAGGCATCCTCTGGGATATGGACGGGGTTATTGCTAACACCGGACCCTTCCACTTCCAGGCCTGGCAGGAGACTTTCGGCAAAAGGGGGGTAAAATTCACTAAAGAGGACTTTGACCAGACTTTTGGTTTAAGAAATGATTCCATTATCCGAAAGATTTTAGGAAATAAGGTATCCCCCGAAGACGTGGAAGCTATCACCCAGGAGAAGGAAGCCACTTTTCGCCGGCTTTTGTCCCCCTCTTTACAACCTTTACCTGGAGTTACTAAACTACTTAAAGCCCTAAAAGAAGCCGGGTTTAAAATGGCTTTAGCCTCCTCAGCCCCAAAGGAAAACCTGAATCTGCTCACCTTTAATCTGCGAATAGATGGCTATTTTGACGCTATAGTTTCGGACAAAGAAGTAACAGAGGGAAAACCGAGCCCACAGCTTTTTCTATTAGCTTCCGAAAGGCTAAAAGTAACTCCCCAAAATTGTGTGGTTATTGAAGATGCTATTGCCGGTGTTCAAGCCGCTAAAACCGCCCACATGAAAAGCATCGCCGTCACCAATACCCATCCCAGAGAAAGTTTAAGCCAGGCTGACCTTGTGGTAGACAGTTTGGAGCAAGTAGATATAAGTATGATAGAAAAACTACTCCAGAATCCGTAAAAATGAGAGTGTTTACCAATTCTGTTCTGTCATTGTTAGTTATGAAAATAGGCGTTTTCATACATCGTGGTGTCAGTGATAAGAGACATGATAGATTGCGAGCGAAGCAATCTCACGCCTATTTTTAGGATTGCTCCGCCAAGTTCCTCGCTGCGCTCGGGACAAGCCTCGCAATGATATTAAACATTCTCTACAGTAAGAGGTTGTTTACCAATGCTTATCCACCACCCTGAACAAGGTGGAGAAACCCTCACCTACCCTCTCCCTTCAAGGGAGAGGGTAGGTGAGGGTGACAAAATAAACACTCTCTGGTAAAGGAGTTGCCAATGGAGCAGAGTTTAGTACTTATTAAACCGGATGCGGTGCAAAGGGGGCTGGCTGGCACTATTATCTCCCGTTTTGAAAGGCAAGGGTTGAAGGTTGTAGCCATGAAAATGCTTCATCTGGATAAAGCTTTAGCCCAACGCCATTACGCCATCCACTGGGATAAACCCTTTTTTAACGATTTAGTTAAGTTTATTACTTCCAGCCCCATAATTGCCATTATTTTTGAAGGCGACAGGGCTATTGAAACAGTCCGGCAAACTATGGGAGCCACCGACCCGGCTAAAGCCAAATCCGGTACCATAAGGGGTGACTTCGGACTCAATATCCAGCACAATCTCGTCCACGGCTCAGACTCATCAGAAACTGCTAAAAAAGAGATAAGCCTTTTCTTCACCCCCGAGGAAATCTTTGACTACTGAATCCTGACTACCGGAATAGCTTTATCCCACAGTCGGTCTAATTGGTAATACTCCCTCTCGGCGGAACCAAAAACATGGACGATAACATCACCAAAATCAAGAAGAATCCATCCTGAACTGGCAGTGCCTTCGCTATGGTGGGGAACAACTTTTTGCTCCCGCAGCATCCTGTCAACTTCCTGCCAGATGGCTTCAATCTGACGATCGCTATCGCCACTGCAAATAACCAAATAGTCAGCAAAAGAACAGACCTGACGGGTATCCAGCAGAATAATATCAGCCGCTTGCTTCTCAGAAGCAGCTTCCACAGCTCGCCGAGCTATCTCTATCGCTTCCAGAATTTGTCCCCTCTTTGACTCCTGTTTCACGATTGTATCATATTTATGCAGTGCGAGGCCTTAGAGCATCCATTGAAATCTTCGATTTTGTGGGGTGTTTTAGCCTCACCCTATGGTATTGTCATCAACAATGTTTTAAAATAACAACCATGGAAAAGTTGCTTTTTGGACCTGCTGGTGTTCCTTTAAGCGCCAAAGGCACCTCGACTACCGCCGGCATTGAGCGGGTGGCTGAGTTAGGATTGGGCTGTATGGAGCTGGAATTCGTCCAGGGTGTGAAAATGAGCGAAGCCAGTGCCCTTTTAGTTGGTAAATTAGCCAAAGAAAAAGGAATAATCCTGAGTGCCCACGCTCCTTATTTCATAAACCTTAACGCTAAAGAGCCAGAAAAGATAATCGCCAGCCAGCAAAGAATCCTGCAAACAGCTCGCATAGCCCACCTTTGCCTGGCAAAGAGTGTCATCTTCCATACTGCCTTCTACCTGGGAGACCCCCCCGATGTAGTCTACAGCCGGGTTAAGAAATGCCTCCAGGAAGTAGTCAGTGAACTCAGGGCTGAAAACAATTATGTCTGGATAAGACCTGAAATCACCGGTAAAAGCAGTCAGTTTGGTACTCTGAAAGAAATAATTGACCTCAGCGCCGAAATAGCTGGCGTAGCTCCCTGTTTGGATTTTGCCCATTGGTATGCTCGCACCGGCAGGTATAATTCCTACAGAGAATTCATAGCCATCTTACAGCAAGTTAGAAAGGAATTAGGCAGACTAACCATGGATAACATGCATATCCATGTCTCGGGGATAGCCTATGGTAAGCAAGGAGAAAGCAAACACTTAAACCTGAAAGAATCTGATTTTAATTATGTTGACCTAATTAAAGCCCTGCGTGATTACCAGGTCAAAGGACTTGTCATTGCCGAGAGCCCCAATCTGGAAGAAGACGCCCTACTTCTCCAAGAAACCTATAACTCTTTGCTTCTTTAAATCATTTGCGGTCGTTGTGGTTGCTCCAAGCTATAGCGGCGAGTTGCTCTTGAAGGGGCGGTTTTGCTCTCTAAAGTAGACTAACTTTGCAATTTCAGCCTATATACCAATTCCCATTCACCTAACATTTGCCCACATTGTTCACGCGGGCATAAAAATATTTAAATGAACCTTCCTGGTATGGCTACCCCGCAAGAAGGGCAGTAACCTTCCCTGATCTTATACTTAACAACATCAAAAACACGTCTTTCCACAAGGAGCTGCCGGCACTGATGGCAATAAGTATTTTCTCCAGAATGACCGGGGACATTCCCGATGTAAACATATTTTAGCCCCCTCTCATAAGCCATTTTCCGGGCTTTTTCTAAAGTGGCTATTGGAGTTGGGCTGACTTGCAATAGCTCCAGATGCGGGAAGAATCGCGTCAGATGCCATGGAGTAGTCGTACCCAGTTCAGTATATATCCAGTCAGCAATTCCCTCTAACTCAGCTTCATCATCATTAAAGCCGGAAATAATATTGGTCACAATTTCCACATGCATCTGCCATTTCTCTTTGGCTCTTTTGGTAGCCTCAAGAATGGGAGAAAAGTCAGTAATATGACCTATTCTATTATACGAATCAGCTGAAAAGCCCTTTATATCAACCCGGAAAACATCCAGATAGGGACCAATAGCATCAAGAGCTTCCTGGGTCATACAACCATTGGTGACATAATTAGTATATAACCCTTGCTCTTTAGCCAATTCGGCTCCATCCAGGGTATATTCCAGCCACAATGCCGGCTCATTGAAAGTCCAGGAAATGCCGAGGCAGTTATGCTTTTTTGCCAAAGCTATTAGCTCCTCAGGGGAAAGATAATTTGTCTGTCTGATACCTTTCCCGGGTTCAGCATGGGAAATTTGCCAGTTCTGACACCCAGGACAACGAAAATTACAACCCAAGCTACCCAGAGACAGCCAGCGACTACCCGGATAGAAATGGAATACCGGCTTTTTCTCTATTGGATTTATAGACATAGAAGCAACCTGACCGTAGATAAGGGAATAAAGCTTACCATCCTGGTTATGCCGGGTGAGGCAGTAACCCCGCTTTCCATCTTCAATAACGCAGCGACGGGGGCAAAGACCACACCTGATTTTGTTACCTTCTAACCTGTCATATAAGAGCGCTTCAATAACGCCGTTACTTCCTCTCATCTCCTTCATCCCCTTAATTATAGCCTCCCATGAGCGCACAGTTTTGTCAAGCCTGCGCACCCTTTTTATTTTTTACC